>NZ_JBNDIU010000025.1:0-90861 GCF_050434565.1 Ensifer sp. 4252 | reverse complement strand
CGTCCGGTAATTGATTGGAATGCTGTCCGGCTTCAGATCGGAACGCTGTCCGGATATTAATCGGAACCCCGTCCGGTTAATTCCTGGAATCCGCACCACAGAGCAGGGCGTGGATTTTCGCACCCGCTTTTAACGGTCAGGGGTGCAGAGTTTTATCTAACCTCGCCTGTTCGAAGGCGCCCGGATTAGCTACGAACAGGGCGCGAACAACCCTGACATCCAGACCACATGCTACCTCCGGTCTCAGGCGAGATACCGGCCATGGTGCTAGAATGCCACCGGCTGCAAACTCCAAGGATTTGCCGCTCGGCTCCGCCCGTTTCCCGGGAACCACCTGCACTCTTTCCCCGTTCCGGTCGTGCAAATGGAGTTCGCTATGTTGGATGAAAGAGACTACCTGAAGCCAAAACGTCACGCCTCCGCCGGCCTGCCCCTTGGCATCCTACTCATCTCGGTCTTCGCACTTGCGGCCTATCTCCTTGTCGGCAGCTCGCTTGTTGGCAATAAGCCCTCGAACCCGACAGTCTATCTTCCGGCGGTATCGCAGCAATCGCGCTAACGGCATTGCCCTACCGAGACCGAAACGGAGGAGGGGAGATCAGGCGCTGTAGTGACGCCGGCAGTCGAGACCCCGATCGCCGAAAACAGCGACTTGCCTGCCAAACCTTCCGGTCGAAGTAACCGCCGGCCCCTGGTGTGGTCCCCTGCGGCGCCGGCGGCACTCGCTGTTTCAGGCACTCGCAAAGGGCGGTTCACGATGTGGTGAGGGTCGAGCCGGGAACGCGTTCGCCCATTCGCCGGTCGTCTCACGACGCAGAAGCCAGATTGGATGTCGGCGCCCCGCGAAGTAGTGCCATCAGCATCGGGCCAAGCGAGAACTCTCCGCGCCGCGCCCGGTTTGTCAGATCTCTGAGATAACCGCCGGCCGAATTGATATGTCCGGACCGCTCGTAGATGCAGGCCACTACCGATGCTGCTGTTGCCGGCCCCATCACCTCGCACGCCTCCTCATAGGCGGACGGGCTGACGGCAAGCATCGAGCGCACCGTCACGGCGGCCATCATCAGGTCCCGCCAACTCGAAACCTCGCCGTCCGGCCCGAACGGTTTGATCTCGGGGCAGGCGCGCAAAACCATCTCCAACGGGAAAGGCTGTATGCCCTTCGGCTTTGCTCCGGTTTCTGCGCTCGGCTTCTCGCCCTGCTCTTTTTCAGAGCTAGGTTCAAGTTCACGGAAGGATTCGGGTTTTGAATTCTGTATGTGCTGCTCAGATAGACCAGCATTGCCAGTCATATTTTCGGAAATTGCGTTATCATCCAGCATGTTGACGACTTCTTCGTGCAGAAGCGTCATCTCGTCGGCAATCGCAAGCAGTTCTTTGAGGCTCGGTCGACGTGGAATTCGTGCGACGAGTGCGACATACATATCTTCGACATAACCCCAATCGCCGGCTGCCCCCTCTTCGATCGCAGCGGTAATCAGCTTGCGAATGTCCCGCCGGCACAACGAGACACGCTCCTTGGCGATCAGAAACCGCCGGCGTTCAGCCGCAACTTCTTGCGCCATGCCTGCCAGTTCTTCCGAGCGGGCCAGCAGCGGAGCAAGATCAAAGCCATAGGCCTCCTCGATGCCACCTTCGCCGTCCTTGCGCGCATATCTCTTGCCGTTGGGGCTGTCCTTACGCGAAACCAGGCCAGCCTCGACCAACGCGACAAGGCTGCGGCGAAGCGTGCTGCCGCCTATACCGTTGGCACGATGGGTCAACTGCGCGTTCGACGGGAACACGATGAGATCCTTACCTTCAGCCAGTTCGCACTGAGGATAGAACGACAGAAGTGCGTTCAGCACGGCCAGAGCACGGTCCTGGACGCCAAGAAGAGTCCGTGCCTCGCATACGTCGCGAAGCACCTTCCATTTGTCGACGGTTTTTCCGGCTTTGATGCCGGACGATCTGATCTGCCCCTTCACCAGGGCAAGCGACATCGGCCGCCGCCCGAATGGCGTCGTTACGGATAACCTGTCCATTTCAGCCTTACCTTCGTTCAGGCAAAGGAATGCCAGTCACCGAAACGGCGCCAAATCTCTTGAGAGAGTCTTGACTGTGAATCCCGGAAGTGCAAATCTCGAAATCGCCAAATGACGAGAAAGGGCCTTCAGAGACGGTGTTTCGGGGGCCTTTTTTCTTTTGCCGATGCTGCTCCTCTAATTTTTCAGTCTTCAGTACAGCGCCCTATTCGGCGCTGCTCTGTTTTTCCGTCAGCGCTGCCTCGTAAGCTTCAAACAGCTCGGGCAGTTTCGCCGTCAGATAATCTGCAAAACCGTCATTGCGATCGCGCCGGATCGATAGGCGCCATTGCTTGTCGGTCGTGGCCACCTTTCCGATCTCCGCGCCTGATCCGCTGGTAACGACCTCAGGCGCAAGCTGAGCGGCCGGCTTCGCCTCGGATTTGGTTGCCGCCGCAAAGGCTACGATAAAGCGATCGTCCGTTTCCCGTGTCGCAAAGCCGGGTTTCGTTGCGACCGCCAGGGCACGCTTCAACGCCGCCTCGTTGCCGATCGCATCGACCAGCGACTGCCAGCGGCCGCGACCAATCTTCGGTGCGCGTCCGATCGCATCCACAAGTTCACCTGGCAACGCGCGTGCGACGGCGACAAGCTTGGAAACTTCAGCCCGGTCGACGGAAAGGGCCGACTGGATAAGCGCTCGGGCAAAGCCCGCATCTTCCAAACGACCAGCAAATACCGCGCGCTCGATGAAGCTCAGATCTTCGCGGGCGGAGTTCTCCACACCTTGCGCGATGACCAGATCTTCATCCGTCAGTGCGCGCACATAGGCCTTGACGGGAATGCCGAGCGCACGAGCGGCGCGAATGCGCCGATGCCCGTAGGCGCTCTGGTAGCGACCGGATAAAGAAGGGTGCTCACGAAGGAGCACCGGAATTTCCTGGCCTCTTTCGCGGATAGAAGTTATCAGCGCCTCGAAACTGGCTGGGTCCTGCTCGCTGAAGCGATCAGCCAAAGGCGAGGGATCGATCAGGGTGGGGTCGATCTCGATGGCGAGCTGGCCCGACGCGAGCTTCGCGCGAAGAACTTCATACTCCTTCTCGACGTCTGAGAAGGTGTCCTTGAGCGAGCGGACTGCGCCCGAGCTCACACGTGGCAGCGACGGCCGTTTGGTGTCACTATCAACGGAGTGCTCGCTCTGCCCGGAAAACATCGAGCGAATGGACTGGGTGCGCTTGCTCAACGGAAGGACCTCCTCGTTAGAGGCGAAGCGTTGTCTGTAGACAACATTCCCCGCCCAAGGGGAAAGAGTACCGGCACGGAAAAGGGGCAATCACTCATCGCTGCCATACCTGCGAAATCAGGTCGATCACCTCAGTGTTGACCGCGTTGACGGATTCCATGGCGCGGTCATAAACGGACCGCCCGACGGCACCCTTCGACAATTCGAACAACGACTGCTTGGTGAGGCCAGCATTGGCAATCGCCGTCGACTTCCAGGCCGTCGCCCTGAGGACATCGCTGCCGAATAGGTCGCGCAACAGTCCGACGATCTCCTGTTCAGGCACGTCGCGCGGATCGTGCCTTGTCACGACGAACTTCATGAAATCGTAGTTCAGATGCGCGCCTGCGTCCTCGATGACCGCAATGAGATCGGCCGTCATCAACAGGAACTGGCTCATCGATGCGACATCGACCATCTGCGGGTGGATCGTCACCAGCATGCCGGTTGCCGCATTGAGAGCGCCCATGGTCAGGAAGCCGAGTTGCGGCGGGCAGTCGATGACAACGACGTCATAGTCCGCCTCGACTTCATTGATCGCGGCAGCGACGCGGCGGAAAAACAGATCCTCGGGTCCGGAACGCTTGCCCATGGCGCGCGGGGTTTCGTGCTCGAACTCCATGAGCTCAAGATTGCCTGGAACGAGGTCGATGCCCTCGAAATAGGTCGAACGGATCACCGAACGCATGCCGACCCGCTCCTCATCGTAGCGGATCGCGCCGTAGAGGGTTGTATTTTCGGCAATGTCGAATTCAGGCTGGTAGCCGAACATGGCTGACAGGGAGGCCTGCGGATCGAGGTCGATCGCCAGAACGCGGTAACCCTGCAGCGCCAACCCCTGTGCGAGGTATAGCGACGATGTCGTCTTGGCCGATCCGCCCTTGAAGTTGGCAACGCTGATGATCTGGAGCTTGTCACCTTCGCGGCGGCGGGGCCAGAACTTCAAGGCCTCCTTCGGGCGCGCTTCGGCAAGATAGACGCGAAGCTCGTTGATTTGGCGCAGTGTATAGGAACGGCGACCAGCGGTGCCCAGTTCCGGCATGGGACCCAGACCGTCCAAGGACAATTGCCTGAGATAACCGTCCGATACCCCAACGATCTGTGCGACCTCTCCAGAGGTAAACGACCTGAGGGATTTCATCGCCTTCGGCGGAAACGCAATCTCGCCGACAGCCCGCAAACGGTCCGAAAGCGCTGTCGCCTGACGTGTGATACGCTCGGACGTCGTCTCGTTTTCAAACTGGGGATTCGCGGGCTTCAACATCGTGGTCTCTTCAAAACGGTTTCTTCGCGTCTGACGCATTCTTTCCGTCTGGAAGTAGAGACACGATTCGATGGCGGCCGACAAGCCGCTTTAGGGATAACAAGACCTTAGCGGTTGCAGCGAAATCGGCGTCTCATGACTTTCCATTTGTAGCTTTTCGTATATTTTTCAGAGCGTTGGCGCCATATCGGCGTTAATATTCCGCTCAGCGGCCACTCGCTTTTGCAGGTCCTTCACGTGCCGTTGTCAACCGTTTCTTGCATGGCCGACGCCGGACAACGGGGCAAAACCGGAGAATCATCCCTCCGGAGACCCCACTTTTGCTGCTGGATCAATTGATTCGAACGGAGCAAGCTGAGGAGGCGGGAGTGAACTCACCTGATCCGGCAGTTGCGTCCGCGCGATCAATCGGTATCGTTCGAACGCGATTCGTCGCTTGGAGGATTTATGCGTCAGCAGACAAAGCCGTTCATCGTTGAGATAAAGCCGTCCCGCAAGGTGAAGGCCGATACCCAAAAGACATCGATCTGGGGAAAGCTGGATCTGAGCGTCGAACCCGAATTCCAAGCAGAGCCCGTTCCGGCAGAAGAGCCCGTCGTCGAGACCGGTCGGCCTTAAACCATCCAACGCGTGCTTGCCGATTTGCAGGCGGGCTGAAGTTTGCAAGCCCGATCGGTAATGCGGGCGTAGGCAGCCACGCCGGACAAGGCGTGGTTCGAAGCTATGCCGGTTCAATGCCTACACCAACGATGCCCAACGGACGCCGAAATCATAGATCGCGCGCCAACACCGTTCGCCCGACATGGATTTGCACATGCTTCGCTTCAGCAGATCGCTGACGGCGCTGGTAACTGATTTCCCGGATAAGCAAGCCTCTGCGACGCAGCTAATCGTTCCCGGCGCGATAATAGTATCTTAGGGGCAAGTATCTTTAGGGTTGCTCGCCAGCATCAATGGCCTTCCGGTTGGTCCCAAGCGACTTCAAGCCGGTGGCCGATGGAATGGGCCATCGTCGAGCGCGCACAGCAAGGGCGTCTGGGCGAAGCGGCCGCGCCGTCCGATTGCTCGACCGAAAACTCTGGCAAAAAAAATGGGCCTGCGGAAAACCGCGGCCCATGAAGTGTGAAGGTCATAAAACCTCCAGAGGGGAACAGCTGCTGCGGCGGCACTGGGAGGAGAAGCCGCCATGTGCATCAGCTATGAGCGTTATGATCGTTTTTTGATCATTTGGAAAACATTTATTGTGCAATGCAGCTATGCGCAGGCTGCGTTGCTTCTCCGTTTTCCAGAGGAGCGAACGCTTGGTGCAAAGCACCACCTTCGCTGGCAACCACGCAGGCGCATGCGGTTACGCAGCGCATTGGATCACTGACCCGGCGGGGTGGCGTAACCATGCGCGATTGCCAGCTCGACAATTTCGCGGGCAATTCGATAAGGCTCGTCACGGGACAATAAAACGCGGCTGTGAAGTGAAACACGCTGGCCGCAACCGCAGCTATTCATATTCCGCACGAGAGAGGTTTGCCGCTTCCTGGCTCTTGGCAGCGACACTCGAATACATGCCCGTCGTGCGGAACTCCGTGGGGCTTGCGCCAAAACAGCGTCGGAACACCTTGGCGAAATAGTTCGGGTCTTCGAAGCCGGACATGATCGACACTTCCTTGACCGAGAGATGCGCCGCCTTTGTCAGCAGCTTCGTTGCCCGCTGCAACCTCTTGCGCAAGACGAACTCCGCGGGCGGCATGCCCTCGCTGGCGGCAAAGACGCGCGAGAAATGTGCCCGGCTGAGCCCCGAAACTTCAGCCAGCGTCTCGACGGGCAGGGGATGCTCGAGGTTCGCCATGATGTGCTGGATGACATGCTGCATTGTCCGGTATTCCTGGCTGAATACGGGATGGGCGCCGAAGACGTCGTCATAGAGTGCCATTGCCGCTTCGTAGGCGATGGCCGATGCGCTGCCCGGCGCTTCGCCACCTGAAATCAACCGCAGACTGCAGTCTGCCAGATGCTCGATCGTCTCTCGCTTGAGGTTTAGGATTGGCCCGGTCGTCGAAAGAATGGCCTTGTGGATGCGCAGTGCCTCTTCGCCGTTCATGGAGATCCAGAAGAACTCCCAACGACCATTCTGCTCGAGCCAATAGCGATGGTTGTGCGGCACCAGGAGCAGCAGCGTCTCGCCCTCGCGCACACGGTGGTTACGTGCTTCGTAGCGCAGGTTCCCGGCGCCCGAGATCGTGTACTGCAGCACCGTGAACGGCGTCTGGCCACGCTTTCGACCATCCCAATCGTAACTCGCATCCGTGCGGATCTCATAGCCCGTACTGGTCGGCATGGTGTGGAGGCTATGCCGCCCGCGCGGTAGCGACACCGTCTTCATGGCGGGGCCATTCTCGATCAACCGTTTCAGCATAGAATTACCCATGAAAGCACAATACCTCTCTGGCGACGCCAAGCATTATACGCATAATGCCTCTCAACAAAGCAATACGGCTGGTTTTGAACAACATTGGAGAGGGAGACCGGGAGGGTAAAGGCGCGTCAGCGCAACCTCTAAGGCGCACCAATTTTACCCAACATCCCTGTATTCGACCGAACAAACAGTGACGAGGACAGCATGAGCAACTTCAAGATTGCCATCATTGGCGCCGGCAGCGTCGGTTTCACCAAGAAGCTCTTTACGGATATTCTTTGCGTTCCGGAGTTTCACGATGTCGAGTTCGCGCTCACGGACTTGAGCGCGCAAAACCTCGGCATGATCAAATCGATCCTCGACAAAGTAGTCGAGGCGAACAATTTGCCGACCAAGGTCACGGCAACGACCGACCGTCGCGAGGCGATCGCCGGTGCGCGCTACATCATCAGCTGCGTGCGGGTCGGCGGGCTCAGCGCCTATGCGGATGATATCCAGATCCCGCTGAAATACGGCGTGGACCAGTGCGTCGGCGATACGATCTGCGCCGGCGGCATTCTCTACGGCCAGCGCAACATTCCGGTCATCCTGGATTTCTGCAAGGATATCCGCGAACTGGCCGAGCCGGGTGCGAAGTTCCTCAACTATGCCAACCCGATGGCAATGAACACCTGGGCGGCGATCGAGTATGGCAAGGTCGACGCGATCGGGCTCTGTCATGGTGTCCAGCACGGCGGCGAACAGATCGCCGAGATCCTCGGCGCCAAGGACGGCGAACTCGATTTCATCTGCTCCGGCATCAATCACCAGACCTGGTTCGTCGACGTCAGGCTGCGCGGTCGCAAGATCGGCAAGGACGAACTGGTCGCCGCCTTCGAGGCGCATCCGGTTTTCTCCAGCCAGGAAAAGCTGCGCATCGACGTCCTCAAGCGCTTCGGCGTCTATTCCACCGAGAGCAACGGCCACCTGTCGGAGTATTTGCCCTGGTACCGCAAGCGGCCAGAGGAAGTGACGCGCTGGATCGACATGTCGGACTGGATCCACGGTGAGACCGGCGGCTATCTGCGCCACTCGACCGAGACCCGCAACTGGTTTGAGACCGAGTTTCCGCAGTTCCTCGAAGCGGCCGCCAGGCCGATCGATCCCGCGCGCCGTTCCAACGAGCACGCCAGCCATATCCTTGAGGCACTGGAGACCGGGCGTGTCTACCGCGGCCACTTCAATGTGAAAAACAACGGCGTGATCACCAACTTGCCGTCTGACGCGATCATTGAATCGCCCGGCTTCGTGGATCGCTTCGGCATCAACATGGTCGCGGGCATCACTCTTCCCGAAGCATGTGCTGCCACCTGCATTTCATCGATCAACGTCCAGCGCATGTCCGTCCATGCGGCAATCGCGGGCGATATCGACCTTCTGAAGCTGGCGGTTCTGCACGACCCTCTGGTCGGCGCCGTCTGTACGCCCGAGGAGGTCTGGCAAATGGTCGACGAGATGATCGTCGCCCAGGCGGAATGGCTTCCCCAATACACCCATGCCGTGCCCGCCGCCAGAGAGCGCCTGAGCAAGGCAACAGTCAGGACCCGCGAGTGGAAGGGCGCTGCCCGGCGCGAAATCCGATCGATCGAAGAACTGCGCGCCGAGAAGGCAGCAACGAAGTTACGCGCGGCCGGCTGACGGGCCGAGGCGAGGGCGGGGGATGCGGCAGCATGGGAGAGCCGCCACTACGCATCCCACGACTGTAGGAAAATGCTTGAGGAGCAAGCCGTGCCGTCTCGGCCCGGCGTGAAGCATGAGGGAGAGAGAAACGATGAACGCAATGCGCCATTTTAGACTGCGAGCCGCCCTGATGGTCGGCGTATCGACCTTTGCCGTGCAAGGCTGGGCTTCCGAGCCGACTGTCGTGCCCGAACAACCGCCATTCCCCGCACAGGCCAAGATCACCTACGTGCCGCGCGATTCCATCCTCGAATACAAGGCTCTGCCGGAATATCGCGAGCCCGAGTGGGTCACCGAGAAGTTCGTGAAAACCGGCAAGCTGCCGCCGGTGGCCGAGCGCCTGCCAAAGGAACCCCTGGTCTTCAAGACGGGCAACATGCCCGACGGTATCGGCGTCTACGGCGACACGATGCGCCACGTGGTCGGCGGGCGCCCGGAAGGCTGGAACTATTCGGCCGGCCAGACGCAAGGTTGGGGCGGCATCGATATCGAAATGTTCGAATGCCTTACCCGTACGGCACCGCTTTACCAAGTCGAGGCAAAGGACATGGAGCCATTGCCGAATCTTGCGAAAAGCTGGGAGTGGTCGGCTGACGGTCACAAGCTGACCATGCATCTGATCGAGGGTGCGAAATGGTCGGACGGCGTTCCGTTTTCGTCTGATGACGTCATGTTCTACTGGGAGGACAACGTCGTCGATCCGAACGTCTCGCCGCTCAACGGAGCGACGCCGGAAACCTTCGGCGAAGGTACGACGCTGAAGGCCATCGACGCCAACACCGTCGAATGGACCTTCAAGGAGGCATTCCCGCGCCAGCATCTCTATTCCATGGCCTATGGCACCTTCTGCCCGGGCCCGGCGCACATCCTGAAAACCAAGCACCCGAAATACAACAAGGAAGTGACCTACGACCAGTACAAGAACGGCTTTCCGCCGGAGTACATGAACATACCTGTCATGGGTGCCTGGGTGCCGGTCGAGTACCGCTCGGACGACATCATCGTGCTGCGTCGAAACCCCTACTACTGGAAGGTCGACGAGGCGGGCAACCAGCTGCCCTATCTGAATGAGATGCACTACAAGCTGTCGACCTGGGCCGACCGCGACGTGCAGGCGATCGCCGGGTCAGGCGACTTCTCCAACCTCGAGCAGCCGGAGAACTTCGTTGAATCCCTGAAGCGCGCGGCATCGGAGACGGCACCCGCACGCCTTGCCTTCGGCGCTCGCCTGATCGGCTACAATCTCCACATGAACTTTTCGGGCAACGGCTGGGGCGATCCGGATGAGCGCGCGAAGGCCGTGCGCGAACTCAATCGCAACGCGGATTTCCGCAAGGCCGTGACAATGGCGATCGACCGCAAGAAGCTCGGGGAGTCGCTCGTCAAGGGGCCTTTCACCGCGATCTATCCCGGCGGGCTGTCTTCCGGCACCAGCTTTTATGATCGCCAGTCGACGGTCTACTATCCCTTTGATCTCGAAGGCGCCAAGGCCCTGCTCGAGAAGGCCGGCTTGAAGGACACGGACGGCAACGGCTTCGTCAACTACCCCGCCGACAAACAGGGCGGCAAGGATGTCGAGATCGTGCTTCTCGTCAGCTCCGAGTACAATACGGACAAGAACCTCGCCGAAGGCGTGGTCGGCCAAATGGAAAAGCTTGGGCTCCGCATCGTCCTCAACTCGCTGGACGGCAAGCAACGGGACGCCACTAACTATGCCGGCCGCTTCGACTGGATGGTTCATCGAAACGGAGCCGAATTGTCCTCCGTCGTGCAGAACACGCCCCAACTTGCAGCCACAGGCCCTCGCACCAGCTGGCATCACCGCGTGCCGGAGAGCGGCGAGCTTGATCTGATGCCGTTCGAAAAAGAGCTCGTTGATATCGTCAACAAGTTCATCGCCAGCAATGACAATGACGAGCGCGCCGATCTGATGAAGCAGTATCAGAAGGTATCGACGAGCAATGTCGATACGGTCGGCCTGACGGAATATCCGGGGGCGCTGGTCATCAACAAGCGCTTCTCCAACATTCCAAGCGGTGCCCCGATCTTCATGTTCAACTGGGCCGAAGACACGATCATCCGGGAAAGGGTCTTTGTCACTGCCGACAAGCAGGGGGATTACGAATTGTTCCCCGAGCAGCTGCCGGGCAAGCCGGGTGAAGGCGGCCCCATCAACTGATCCAGCACAGAGTTCGTTCCGGCCGCAGCCGATCGTGGCCGGAACGATCCCTCAAACACACAAGAGAACCTAACAGCCATGTTCCGATTTCTGCTTGTGCGCATCGCATCCGCCATACCCGTGCTCTTCGTGCTGAGCGTCGTCACTTTCGCGATCATTCAGGCACCGCCGGGCGACTACAGCGACTATATCCGCTCGCAGCTCATCAACCAGGGCGGCGCCTCCTTCGAGGAAGCCGACGCCCAGGCCCAGGCCTACAAGATCGCCAACGGCCTCGATAAGCCGATGGCGGTGCAATACGTCGATTGGCTCACGGGCATCCTGACGCGTGGCGACTTCGGCCACAGCCTGTTTTACAACAAGCCGGTGGCAGACGTGGTCGGCGAACGGCTGCCGCGCACGCTGGCGCTGGCGCTGGTATGTCACATCCTCGCATCGGTCATCGGCATCACCTTCGGCATCCTGGCTGCCACGCGGCAATATTCATGGGTCGACAGCCTGCTATCGGGCATTTCCTTCCTGGGCATGACGGTGCCGCGTTTCCTGATGGCGCTGATCATCGTCTATATTCTGGTCTTCCATTTCAACGTCACCGAGATCAACAGCTTCCATTCCGCCCGCTACGGCGGCGCGCCCTGGTCCTGGGACAAGTTTGTCGATCTCCTGAAGCATGTCTGGCCGGTGATCGCCATCGCCACCTTCGGCGGTCTCGCCTACAACATGCGCGTGATGCGGGGCAATCTGCTCGATACGCTCAACGCCCAATATGTCGAGACTGCCCGTGCCAAGGGTCTGTCGGAGGGTGCCGTCATCATGCGCCATGCGGTGCCGAATGCGCTGCATCCGCTGGTCATGTATCAGGGTGTCGTTCTGCCCTACATGCTGACTGGCGAGATCGAGACGGCGATCATCTTCGCCCTGCCGACCGTCGGACCCGCCATCGTCGGGTCCATGTGGGTCGGCGACGTCTATGTCACCGCCACCTTCATGCTCGTGTTGTCGGCGACGCTCATCATTGGCAACATCATAGCCGATTTACTCCTGGCAATGCTCGACCCGCGGGTGCGCCTTGGCGGAGGTGCACACGCATGAAGGCCGACGTTCAAGACATCATCGCCGTTCCGGTGCCGGCGCCTCATCACGGCAACGAAACCTATCTGGCGCTCGTCTGGCGCCGCCTCAAGCGCTCCTGGACCGGCATGGCTGGCCTCATCCTCGTCTGCCTCCTGATGCTTATGACGATCTTCGCGGAGTTTTTCTCCCCCGTCGATCCGAAGCTCACCGGCGTCGCCTTCGCACCACCACAGATGATCAGCATCACCGACCAAGATGGCAAACTCGTCTGGCCACGCACCTACCAGATAGGCGAGGGCACCGAGCTCGACCCGATCACCTTCCAGCCGATCGTCGGTCCGGACTATGCCAATCCGAAAAACCTCGGTTTTTTCGTCAAGGGGTTCAGCTACCGGCTCCTTGGCCTCGTGCCAACCGACCGACATTTCTTCGGCGCCGTCGACGGAACACCGGTGAATTTCCTCGGCACGGACAAGTTTGGCCGCGATGTGCTGTCGCGCATTTTCCACGGCTCACGCGTATCCCTGATGATCGCGTTGACGGTGGTGTTCATCGTGACCGTCGTCGGAACCACGATCGGCATGGTGTCGGGTTATTTCGGCGGACGTTTCGATGCCTGGATGCAGCGCTTTGTCGAACTGGTGCTGGCATTCCCGCAACTACCGCTCTACCTGGCGCTGACGTCGCTGATCCCCGTGACGGCACCGACCAACGTCTTCCTTGCCTTCGTCATCTTCGTCATGTCGGCGCTCGGCTGGGCGCAGATGTCGCGCGAGGTGCGTGGCAAGACGCTGGCGCTGGCCAGAATAGACTACGTGCGGGCAGCCATGGCGATCGGCGCCACCGATCGCCGCATCATCTTCCAGCACATCTTTCCCAACGTCATGAGCCACGTCATCGTCGCGGTGACGCTGGCGATCCCAAACGTGGTCCTGCTGGAATCGTTCCTCGGCTTCCTCGGTTTCGCGGTCAAGCCGCCGCTGATGTCCTGGGGATTGATGCTCCAGGACACCGCCACTTATTCCGTCATCGGGTCTTATCCCTGGATCCTGTCGCCCGTCGCTTTCGTGCTGATCACCGTCTTTGCGTTCAACGCACTGGGCGATGGTCTGCGCGACGCCGTCGACCCCTATTGAGGAGAAACCCATGGCCCTCGTGGACTTCAACCAGCTTGCCCCCGAACAGCGGCATGATCACGCCGCCGCCATCGGCTCCCCGATCATCGACGCACGCCATGTGGCGGTGAAGTTCAAGGTCGAAGGTGGACTGGTCGATGCGGTGAAAGATGTCTCCTTCCAGCTCTATCGCGGTGAGACGATCGCCGTCGTCGGCGAATCCGGCTCAGGAAAATCGGTCACCGCGCGCACGGTTATGGGGCTGCTGACAAAGCGCGCCAGCGTGTCGGAGCGTTCGAGCATCGATTATGACGGCAAGAACGTGCTGAAGCTCTCCGATCGCCAGCGCCGGGCGCTGCGCGGCAACCGCATCTCGATGATCTTCCAGGAGCCGATGAGTTCGCTCAATCCGGTCTACACCATCGGCGCCCAGATCATCGAGGCGATCCGGGTTCACCAGAAGCTGAGCCGGAAGCAAGCAACCGAGCGCACGCTCGATCTTTTGCGCCAGGTCCAGATCCCCGATCCGGAAGCACGCCTTAACCAATATCCGCACCAGCTGTCGGGCGGCCAGCGGCAGCGCATCATGATTGCCATGGCGCTTGCCAACAATCCCGATGTGCTGATTGCCGACGAGCCGACGACCGCACTCGATGTCACCGTCCAGGCGCAGATCCTCAACCTCATCCGCGATCTGCAGAAGACGCTTGGTATGGCGGTGATCCTAATCACGCATGACCTCACCGTCGTCAGGCAGTTCTCCGACTATGTCTACGTCATGCAGAACGGCGAGGTAAAAGAACACAACACCACGGCCACGCTGTTTGAAAACCCGCAGCACCCCTATACCCGCCATCTGCTCAACTCCGAGCCGAAGGGCATCGCCAACCCGATGCCGCCGGATTCCGCCGCCATTCTGGAAGGTCGCTCGGTGCGTGTTTCCTTCATGCTTCGGGCGGGCGGTTTCTTCAAGCCGCAGCTCAAGGAGTTGGTCGCGGTCGACAGCCTGAGCCTGAAGCTTCATCGTCACGAGACATTGGGGCTCGTTGGCGAATCCGGCTCGGGCAAAACGACCTTCGGCCAAGCCCTGGTCAAGCTGCTGAGAGCCGAGGGCGGGGAAATCCTGTTCAATGGAGAACCGATCCAAAACAAGTCGCGCGACGAGATGCGACCGTTGCGCTCGCGCATGCAGATCGTCTTTCAGGATCCGTTCTCCTCGCTCAATCCGCGCATGTCGGTCGGCCAGATCATCGAGGAAGGGCTGATCGTCAACAGGCTTGGCGCCACCCGCAGCGAGCGCCTGGAGCGGGTGCGCGACGCGTTGGACAGCGCCGGCCTTCCCACCAACATTCTGTCGCGTTTCCCGCACGAGTTTTCAGGCGGTCAGCGGCAGCGCATAGCAATCGCCCGGGCGATCGCGCTGGAGCCCGAGTTCATCTTGCTCGACGAACCGACATCGGCGCTTGATCTATCGGTTCAGGCACAGATCATCGAACTGCTGCGCAAGCTGCAGGACGAGAAGGGACTGAGCTACCTCTTCATCTCCCATGATCTGAAGGTCGTTCGCGCGCTTTGCCACCGGGTGGTGGTGATGCAGCACGGCAAGATCGTTGAAGAGGGGCCGGTCGAGGACGTTCTTACAAATCCCAAGACCGCCTACACGGAACGGCTCGTCAGAGCCGCCTTCGAAGTGGCCGCCTAGCAGAAAAGAGGCATTTCATGACGAGACAACCCAAGATCACCTTCATCGGCGCCGGCTCGACCGTTTTCATGAAGAATATCATCGGCGACGTGCTGCAGCGGCCGGCCTTGTCGGGCGCAAGAATCGCGCTGATGGACATCAATCCACAACGGCTCGAGGAAAGCGAAGTCGTCGTTCGCAAACTGATTTCAACGCTCGGCGCCAAAGCCACCATCGAGTTGCATGCCAACCAGCGCAAGGCGCTCGAAGGTGCCGATTTCGTCGTCGTCGCGTTCCAGATCGGCGGCTTTGAGCCCTGCACGGTCACGGATTTCGAGGTGCCGAAGAAATATGGCCTGCGTCAGACCATCGCCGACACGCTCGGCGTTGGTGGTATCATGCGTGGCCTGCGTACGGTGCCGCATCTGTGGAGCATCTGCGCTGACATGACAGAGGTCTGCCCCGAGGCAATCCTGCTGCAATACGTTAACCCGATGGCGATCAACACCTGGGCGATCGCCGAGAAATACCCTCAAATCAAGCAGGTCGGTCTCTGCCACTCCGTCCAGGGCACGGCGATGGAACTCGCTGAGGATCTGAACATTCCTTACGAGGAGATCCGCTACCGCTCGGCCGGCATCAACCACATGGCGTTCTTCCTCAAGTTCGAGCACCGCCAGCCGGACGGGTCCTATCGCAATCTTTATCCCGATCTGCTGCGCGCCTACTGTGAGGGTCGCGCGCCAAAGCCGGGCTGGAACCCGCGCTGCCCGAACAAGGTTCGCTATGAGATGATGACCAGGCTTGGATATTTCGTCACCGAAAGCTCGGAGCACTTCGCCGAATACACGCCATATTTCATCAAGGAAGGCCGCGACGATCTGATCGAAAAGTTTGGCATCCCGCTCGACGAATATCCCAAGCGCTGCATCGAGCAGGTCGAGCGCTGGAAAGGGCAGGCGGCCGCCTATCGCTCCGCCGACAAGATCGAGGTCAAGCCGTCGAAGGAATATGCCTCGTCGATCATGAATTCCGTCTGGACGGGCGAGCCCTCGGTGATCTACGGCAACCTGCGCAACAATGGCTGCATCACCTCGCTGCCCGCCAACTGCGCGGCAGAAGTGCCGTGCCTCGTCGACGAGAACGGCATACAGCCGACCCTTATCGGGGATCTGCCGCCACAACTGACCGCACTGATCCGCACCAACATCAACGTGCAGGAACTGACGGTCGCCGCGATGATGACCGAGAACCGCGAGCATCTCTATCATGCGGCCATGATGGATCCGCATACGGCGGCCGAGCTCGATCTCGACCAGATCTGGTCGCTCACCGACGACCTGCTTGCCGCTCATGGCAACTGGATCCCGGAATGGGCGCGAAGCGCAAGGAAGGTTCACGCCGCGTAGCTTTTTCTCCCGGTCGCGCGGCGAGGAAGCCCCGGAACCTCCCAGTTTCGGGGTTTTCCTTTTTTCATTTGCCTGACGTGCCGAAAAGAAATGCGCGGATATGTCTCGGCGGGGCAGGGGTGATGGTTGCCTTTTCGCAAACCCTCTTGCAGGCCATTCAATGCCGAAAGATTGACTCAAGGATACCGATCGGGTAGAGATGGGTAACCGTTAACCCAAGGACTGCCCGTGACAACGTCATTGAGCGACATTGCGGAACGCGCCGGCGTTTCCATCAAGACCGTTTCAGGTGCGTTGCACGGCGGCTCCGCGCGGATGTCGGAACAAACGCGGCTGCGCATCAAGGAGATCGCCGAGGAACTGGGTTACGTCACCAACCTGGCCGCGCGGGGCATGCGACAGGGCTGGATGCCGCTGATCGGAGTCGTCGCCGATGACCTGATCACCTCGCCGTTCGCCACCGAAATCATCCGTGGACTGGACGGTGCCGCACGCGCCTCGGACATGGCGGTTTTTGCAATGACACTCGGCGGCGGTCGCGATGTGGCCTCCGTGCTCGAAGAGGTGCGCCGCTTCCGTCCACGCGCGATTGCCTACGCAGCGATGTATCACAAGACGGTATCGCTGCCGGCGGAGTTCGCAGAGACGGTCGGCGTCATGATCAATTGCCGCGAGGCCAATGACAAAGTGACGTCTCTGGTGCCGGACGAGATCGGCGCGGCCCACGAGATCACCAGCTATCTGATCGAAGCTGGCCGCCGGAACATTGCCTTCATCAACCTGCCGGGGCTTCTGGCGGGAGAGTTGCGTGAAGCCGGCTTCCGGCGCGCACTCGGCGAAGCCGGGCTTGACGCAGGTCGAGCCCGCGTGCTGCCGGCGGTCCGCCGCGCGATCTACAGCGACCGGGCCCATAGCCTTGTCCTTTCACATGTAACCGCGCTGATGGATGGCCCGGAGCGCCCGGATGCGATCCTTTGCGGTAACGACCGTGTCGCGATGGAAGTCTACGCCGCGCTGCGACGGGTTGGCGCCCAGATTCCGGATGACGTTGCCGTCGCAAGCTTCGACAACCAGGTGGACATTGCTTCCAGGCTTGATCCCCCGTTGACGACCATGGCTCTGCCGCACCGCGCCATGGGCCGCCTGGCGGCAGACATTCTGCTTACCGAAAATGCCGCCCCCGGCGAGGTGCGCAAACTCGCGTTCCAGTTGGTGGAGCGCTCATCCGTCTGATCAAACTGAAAGACCAAACCCTGATGAGGAGGAGTTACTGTGATGGGTAAACGTTTACTTTCACTACTGATGGCGTCGGCGGCCCTTGCGGCCGCGGGCGTGACTGCCGAAGCGAAAACCGTCCTTCATGTCATGCACCAAGGTGATCCGGGTTGGGTTTCGACCTACGGCGAGGTCGCCAAACGCTTCGAGGCTGCCAATCCGGATGTGGATGTCGAGCTGATCTACGCGCCCCACGATGCCTACAATGAGAAATTCAGCGCCGCGGTCATGTCGAAGCAACTGCCTGACGTCATGGAGCTCGATGCGCCATTTCTCGCCAACTATGTCTGGTCCGGCTATCTGCAGCCGATCAAATCTCTGATCGACCAGGATGTGCTCGATGACATGACGGCATCGAACGTCGCTCAGGGCACCTATCCGATCGACAAGGATCTCTATGCGATCGGCCTGACCGATTCCTCGGTCGTGCTCTACGGCAACAGGAAGTATTTGGAAGCGATCGGCGCCCGCATCCCGAAGTCGGTGGACGATGCCTGGACGCAGGAGGAATTTGAAGGCTACCTCGAAAAGCTCGCCAAGGTCGATGGCGTCAAGTGGCCGATCGACACCTTTCGCGGTTACGGCATCAAGACCGAATGGATCACCTATGCCTACGGCCCGATCCTGCAATCGGCAGGCTGTGATCTGATCGATCGCACGACCTGGAAATCGACCGGCACCCTCGACAGCGACGCCTGCGTTAAAGCCCTGACGATGATGCAGACATGGGTCAAGAACGGCTGGGTCGTGCCACAATCTTCCGGCACCAACCAGTTCTTCGCCGAAGGCCATCCGGCCGCGCTCGCGCTCGGCGGCCACTGGTTCTACGCAGAAGCAGCCGCCTCGATGAAGGACGACATCGTCGTCATGCCGCTGCCGAAGTTCGGACCGAAGGGCGCAAGCCCCAACGGCACCTGGATCTGGGGCATCACAACGGCCTCCGAACATCCGGACATTGCCGGCAAGTTCGTCAGCTTCATGCTGAAGGACAAGCTTTATCGCGAATATACGACGGCCGATTCCGGCTATCCCGGCCTGAAGACCTTCGCGGCGGCATCGCCCTTGTACAACACCGGCGGTCCGCTGGCCGTCGCGTTCGAACAGGCATCCAAGACCGCGGTCGCGCGTCCCCCGCACCCTGCCTATCCCGTCATCACGTCGGTCTTCATGCAGGCGGTGGATGAGATCTTCAATGGCGGCGACGCCAAGGCAGCGTTGTCTGCGGCGGCAGCCAAGATCGACGAGGACATCGAGGAAAACGACGGCTACCCGCCCTTCGACGAGCAGCAGTAAAAAATCGAAGACGGGCCACGATGACGGGGCCGCGAAGGATCTGCCGCCGTCGGGCCCGTCACCGGCCCCGCCTATTGATGTGAGGAGGAGGAGAATATGACATTGCAACAATCAGCCGAGCCCGCGGTTGCGGCTCGTCCCGCCTGGCGCCGGGACAGGGGCCGACTGTTTCAGGAGATCGGTATGCTTGCGCCTGCCGTCGCGCTGCTGACGATTTTCCTGATCGTCCCGTTCCTCCTGTCCTTCTGGACGGCGATGACCAACCAGCCGCTGGTGCCGCGACCAACGCCGGTCCGCTTTGTCGGCTTCGGCAATTTCCTGCGCATCCTTAAAGATGATCTGTTCTGGACATCGCTCTGGAACGTCTCGCGCTTCACCTTCTGGATCCTGCCGGTGCAATGCGGCCTGGCGTTTGCCACTGCGCTGCTGCTGCACCAGAAGATGCCTTTTCAAAATCTCTTTCGCGGCCTGTTCTTTCTGCCTGCGATCACGTCGATGGTCGTCGTCTGCGTCATCTGGGGAACGCTGTTTCAGTACCCAACCGGACCCTTCAACCAGGTGATCGGTTTCCTGTCGGGCGGAACCATCGAACCGATCGACTGGCTCGGAGACCCGAACTGGGCGATGTTCTCGATCGTGCTGCTATCGGCCTGGCAGGCCTACGGCTTCCAGATGATCGTCTATCTCGCCGGTCTCCAATCCATACCGGACGAACTCTATGACGCAGCAAGGATCGACGGCGCAAACGCGCTGCAGCGCTTCTGGCACGTAACAATGCCGGGCTTGCGGCCGACCCATGTCTTCGTGCTGGTGATTACGACGATCCAGGCGTTCAAGCTCTATACCCAGGTTGCCATCCTGACTCAGGGCGGACCCAAGAGCAGCACCGAGACGGTGGTCCACTACATGGTCCGTTCCGGCTTCGAGGAGCAGAAGCTCGGTTATGCTTCGGCCGTATCGGTCATTCTCTTTCTCATCGTTCTCGTTATCGCGCTGCTTCAGCGTCAACTTCTGAGGCGTTTCGATGTCTGATATCGCAATCTCCACACCACACGCGCAGGTAACGCCGGCCCGCTCGGCTGTCGGTTCGCTGCGCATCGTCCAGACGGCCTGCATCCTTGTCATCGCGCTCGTCATCGTCTCACCCTTGTTCATGCTGCTGATTGCCAGCCTGAAGGATGATCGCTTCCAGATCCTGACCGATATGGGGAGTTTCAGGGCGTTCTGGGTCTCCGATCCGACACTCGCCAACTTCGCGGAGGTCGGCAATTTCTCAGGCGAGCTTGCCTTTGGGCGCTATCTGCTGAATTCGCTGATCATCCTCGCGCTGACGGTCGGTTCGGGCCTGATCGTCAATTCCATGGCAGGTTTTGTGCTTGCCTGGGGTTCCGTGCGTGGCCGCGCAGTGATCCTTTCGCTGGTCATAGCCCTCTACGTCATCCCGCAGGAAAGCATCATCATGCCGCTCGTGATCATGGTGTCACGCGCAGGCATGACAGATACGTTCGCGGTGCAGATCGTGCCCTGGATCGCCAGCCCGCTCTATATCTTCCTCTTCTACCAGTTCTTCGCGCAGCTTCCGAAGGAACTCTTCGAGGCGGCGCAGATCGACGGCGCATCGATTTTCCGCATCTACCGGTCGATTTTCCTGCCGCTCAGTCTGCCGGCACTCGCCACCGTTTCGATCCTGATGGGGATCGAGAGCTGGAACCAGTATCTTTGGCCGATACTCGTCACTCAGACCGATTACGCACGGCCGATCGCCGTCGCGATCGCCACGTTCTTCGGTCAGGACAGCATTTATTGGGATCGCGCCATGGCTGCGTCCGTATTGATGATGCTGCCCATCCTCGCCCTATATCTTGCCTTCCAACGCTGGTTCGTCAGTTCCTTCGTTGGCTCGGCCGTGAAAGGTTGATCAATGACAACGCATGCAAATACCGCTCCCGCTCACGCCGGAAACGTCGAGACCATCAGCGCAGTCCTTGCGGATGCGACCACGATCCACATCTGGCTCAAGGCCACACCCACAGGAGCATCGGCCGAGATCTCAGCGTCCGTGGCCGGTCGCGAAATCGGCCGTCTGGTGGTTTCCAACGCTGACGAGTTCGAGCAGCACAGCCTGGAACTGGAAAAGGGCGGTCGAACCGTCCTTGCCTATGACCCGACCACCACGCTCGTCTCCGTTGCCTATGCCTTCCAGCAGGATGTCCTCAGCAAGGGCATCCAGATTCTGCACAGCAGCCACGAAAATGCGGCACCGACGGTCGCCAACGGTTACCATTTTCGCCCACCCTTCGGATGGATGAACGATCCCAACGGATTTGGCCGCTTCGGCGATCATGTCCATCTCTTCTACCAGCACTATCCGCACAGCTTGCGCTGGAACACCATGCATTGGGGCCATGCGGTATCGGAAGACTACGTTCATTGGCGACACTTGCCGATCTTCCTGTTTCCCTCAGCGGACCTTTCGGCCCGCGCCGATGGTCGCGGCGGGGCATTTTCCGGCTCGGCAATTCCGCTATCGTCAAGTGAACCCGGTATTCGGGTCTTCTTCACCGAGCAGGTCAAGGACCGACAGCCGGAAGAGCAGATCCAATTGACGGCCGTGTCGCGGGACCAGATTACAGCCGGCGCCGAAGAGATCATTCTTCCTCAGCGGCCAGCTGGTCTCGACCTGACGCTCGACTTCCGCGATCCCTATGTCTTCAGGGGCCCTGACGGTCGTTGGAAGATGTTGGTCGGCAGCCGCGACCGCGCCGGCGGCGTCGTTTTGCTCTACGAAAGCGGCGACCCGGACGGCGCTTCCGACTGGACTTTCATCGGCATTCTCCACCGGGAAGACCGGTTCGGGATGACGGCGGCAGAGTGCCCTTGCATCGTGCCGCTCGACGGGCCCGCCGACGATCCGACAACACGCTGGGCTCTCATCTTCGGACTGCTGACGAGCCGCGATCCGCAAACGGGACGCCGGAACATCACGGCTGCAACTGTCGGCCGCTTCGATGGCCGCACCTTCGTCAAGGAGTTCGAGCAGGAGCTGGATTTCGCAACCGACGCCTATGCTTTCCAGGCATTCGTGGATCGATCCGGGCCGATCGGCATCGCATGGCTTGCAAACTGGACCGAGGTCTCAAAGAAGATCGACTTTCCAACGGCAATGACGCTGCCTCGCCAGTTGCTGCTGCAACAGGACGCACTGCTGACGCCCCCGGTCGAAACAGTCGCGACGCTGCGCCGGGGCCTGATCGACGAGAGCAAACTCAAGGGGCAGGAGCCGGTCGGCCTCGGCAACGGGGCCGTCGAGATCGTCATCGAGCTCGCGGCGCCGGGTGCGACGTTCCATCTCGAGCTTGATCACCCGGAGGTCGGCCTCGGCGTGCAGCTCGGCCCGGAGGGCCTGATCATCCACTACGCCCCGCCGAACGGCAAGGAGACACCGCGCTACATCGCCGTCGGTGCCAAACCGTCGACGCTGCGCATCTTTCTCGATGTCGGCTCAATTGAAGTCTTTGCCGACAACGGTCGCTGGACGGGGACGAAACGGCTGCCAGGCTTTGCCGCCGTCAGCACCGCACGCCTATTAGCGTCCGCGGGCAACATTGCCGCCGCCACGATCTGGCACCTCGAACTCTGATTGCGCAAGGGGAGGAATAACCATGGCATCCGTCACGATCGAACAGGTCAGAAAGCAATATGGCGCCGTTCCTGTTATTCACGATGTTTCCATCGACATTGAGGATGGCGAGTTCGTCACACTCGTCGGGCCCTCGGGATGCGGCAAGTCGACATTGCTGCGCATGCTTGCCGGTCTCGAAGACATCAGCGGCGGCCAGATACGCATCGGCGGCCGCGTCGTCAACGATATTGCGCCCAAAGAGCGCGATATCGCCATGGTCTTTCAAAGCTACGCGCTCTATCCGCATATGACCGTGGCGGAGAATATGGGGTTCGCGCTGAAGCTGAAGGGACAGGACAAGGCGGCGATCCAAAGCCGGGTAACGGAGGCGGCCGATATCCTGGCACTCGGACCGTTGCTCGACCGCTTGCCCAGGCAGCTGTCCGGAGGCCAGCGCCAACGTG
The DNA here is from genome assembly GCF_050434565.1 of Ensifer sp. 4252. Lineage (NCBI taxonomy): Bacteria > Pseudomonadati > Pseudomonadota > Alphaproteobacteria > Hyphomicrobiales > Rhizobiaceae > Ensifer > Ensifer sp. 4252. The sequence continues at coordinate 68,071 of NZ_JBNDIU010000025.1, read as the reverse complement.
TGGCGATGGGCCGTGCAATTGTCCGTCATCCGCAGGTGTTTCTTTTCGACGAACCGCTGTCAAACCTCGATGCCAAGCTGCGCGTAACCATGCGCGCCGAAATCAAGGATCTGCACCAGCGGCTGAAGACAACGACGGTCTACGTCACGCATGATCAGATCGAGGCAATGACAATGGCAGACCGGATCGTCGTCATGCGTGGCGGCGTCGTCGAGCAGGTCGGCCGGCCGCTCGACCTTTATGATCGGCCAATAAACACCTTTGTCGCCACGTTCATCGGTTCGCCCGCCATGAACCTTTTCCATGGCTCAATCCTCGATGGGCAGTTCGTCACCGATGACGGTAAAGCGCTTCCGCTGCCGCCGGGCTACTCCGGGGGTGCTGCGCGCACCTATGGCATCCGGCCCGAGCATCTGGCTATTGCCGAAAGCGGCATTCCAGCGACGGTCGGCGTGGTGGAGCCGACTGGCGCCGAGACGCATCTGGTCGTCAAGCTCGGCGCTTTGGATACGACATTGGTGATCCGCGATCGTGTGGATGTTCGACCCGGGCAGTCGGTGGCGATCGCCCCTGATCTAGCGAAGATCCACCTCTTCTCGGCGCAGGGCGCGCGATTGAACTGACACGATGGATTTCGTCCATTGCTTGTCTTGACGACCACCTGCGCGCAACGCGCCATATTGCGCGCAGGCGTTGCTTCGGCTAGACCGGCGATTGCCGGCTCGCGCGAAGGGCGCCGATGGTGACAAGCTGCTCAACCGTCGCAAGCGCGAAACCTGAAGCATCCGAAGCAAACAACTCAGCGCCGTCTCCAGCAGCTCTCGACCAGTTGCGACCTTTGAACGAAGTCAACCCGAGACGGTTTGGGCAAAAGGATACTCATCGGCGACGCTGCATCTGATGGTTGGACCACCAGGCTCCGGCAAAACAACGCGGGCGAAGGAACTCGAAAGGGTCTTGCCGGCAGTTCGGCTGACGCCGGACGAGTGGCATCTTCGCCTCTTCGGTCAGGATCTGAACGATCCCGAGCACGACACGAGGCACAGCGCTATAGAAGCACTGCTCTGGGAGACAGCCGGGCGCATACTGATACAAGGTGTTGATGTTATTTTGGACTTTGGCTTCTGGTCTCGGGCTGAGCGCGACGAGTTTCGCAGCCGTGCTGTGCAATTGAGAGCCAACACTATCATTCATTATGTGCCGACGGGGATAGAAGAGATCTTAACCCGCTTGGCGGCCCGGAATGCGTCGCTTCCTGCCACCGCATTCCGCATCCCTGAGGAGATGATCTTGAAATGGGCGCGGATGTTTGAGCCCCCTGCAGATGATGAACTCGCTGCATCGAAAATTTGAAGGCTGGTTGTTACCCTTCTGCAACCTTGCCTGCGAGGTGGAACCGATCTCCCGCCAACGCAAGCGTCACCCGACTACGCGCTTACCGTGCCTGGAAAAACAACTTGCGCCCACGGGGGTGTCCACAGATGTTCGGGGGCCTACCTGATGCGATTACCATCATCACCGAACAGGAATGACCGCGATGCGGCAATGCCGATGCTCAAGGTCTCGCGGCTTGCGATATTGCGGACCTCACCGTGTTCGATGATGATCCGTTCGCTGTCGGAGACATGAGCGTAGACGTAACTGGTATTGCCGAGGTGCTCCGCGACATCGACCTTCACTGTGAGATCCGCGTCACCCTTCCCTTGAGCGAGAAAATGCTCGGGACGAATTCCGAGGGTGACGAGGTCGCCGGTGGCAACGGATGTCGATCTAAGGGGTAGAGACAACGCGACACCGGGCTGGCTCGTCAGCGCCACGGTCACGCGGCCGTCTGCGACGCTTGCGACATGGCCTTTCAGAAAATTCATGCGCGGTGAGCCGATAAAGCCTGCAACAAAGGTGTTTGCCGGGTCGTCGTAGAGATCGAGTGGTGCGCCCACCTGTTCGACAATACCCGACCGCAGGACGACGATCTTGTCGGCTAGTGTCATTGCTTCCACCTGGTCATGCGTCACGTAGATGACGGTCGACTTCAGTTCCTTGTGCAGCTTGGCGATTTCGACGCGCATATGCACACGCAACTCGGCGTCCAGGTTCGATAGCGGCTCGTCGAACAGGAAGACAAGGGGATTGCGTACGATGGCGCGACCGATCGCCACGCGTTGCCGCTGACCGCCCGACAGCGCCTTCGGCTTGCGATCCAGCAGTGGCTCAAGCTCGAGAATTCGTGCCGCGTCGTTGACCCGGCTATCGATCTCCTCTCTCGCCATGCCGGCGAATTTGAGCGCAAAGCCCATATTCTCGCGCACCGTCATGTGTGGATAAAGCGCATAGGACTGAAACACCATCGCAATGCCGCGCTTGGAAGGATCGACATCGTTCATCACCTGGCCGCCGATGGTGAGCTCGCCGGAGGAGATGTCCTCTAGCCCGGCGATCATGCGCAGCAGTGTCGACTTTCCGCAGCCCGATGGGCCAACGAAGACGACAAACTCTCCGGCCTCGATCGACAGATCGACGCCCTTGATGATTTCGAGCGCCCCGAAGCGCTTGCGAATGTCGGTGAGACGGACTTCGGCCATGGCGATTACTCAGCTAACGGTAAAGGTGAGGGACTGGGTATCGAAGCGGCGGCTCTTCACAGTCAGCTCAAGTTTGCCCTTGGCTTCGCCGGCCTCGATCCAGAAACCGGTCGCTCCACCCTTCAGCGTATGATCGGCCGGGCCAATGATCCGGCCGGGACCGGTGAGCGAAAGAATGACGGGCTCCTCGAAATAGGGCAGCAGATTGCCGCATTGGTCGAGCGCGCGCACGACCACCCGCACGGCATCCTTTTCGCAAGCGCGCAGCTCCGTGTCGTCGGCGGTAACCTCCAGCGTCGCCGGGACCGGGTCGGCCGGAAGGGTCAGCGTCTTAACCGGCTTGCCGTCGACGTAGCCGGTGAAGGTGCCCTCGCGCCAGACCCTCCCCCAGGTGCCGAATTCTTCCGGTGTTACGCTGCGCAGGTCGAGAACGACGGGGGGATGCGGCAGATGCGGGTAGTTTTCCCTGTCCGGGTAGATCCGTTTCTCCGGCCATTCGCCGAACTTCACTTCGACATAGTCGCAGTTGGTCAACACGATCAATGGCAGCACGCCGCCGATATTGCGCTCGCCGCGTGCCCAGAAAGTCACCGGCTGAAGCACAACGTTTTCCTTGGGGTCCCCTTGCGAGGCGTAGGCATAGGCGGCCAGTTTCGGTATCCGGTACATATCGAGCACGCCATGATAGCAGATGCGGTCGCCGGCACCGAAGTCCTTGTGCGTGTTGTAGTCGAACATGCACCAGCCGGTGGAGCCGGAAATGTCCTGGTCGCCGGCAACAGCGTTGAGGATCAGGAGATGCCGCGTCACATGCTCGGCCTGGCGCTGTTCCTGGTCGAAACGCTTGGTCGGATACATGTGGCCATTGTATTCGGTGATCATATAGGGGATCGGCCGGCTGATGCCCGTCGTCTCCACCCGATCGCGCAGCACCACGCGTCCACGGTTGTTGCCCGGTAGCTCCTCGTTTCCAAGGATGAAGTCGTTCATCGTGTAAACGTCTTCCAGCAGTTCCGAATTGGTGATGAAGCGCACGCCGCCGGTCTGACGGGTCGAATCAAGTTCGCGGGCAAGACGGTTCGTTTCAGCGTAGAAGGCGTGGTTGTCCTGGCTTTCGTTGATGCGAACGCCCCAGATAATGATCGAGGGATGGTTCCAGTCCCGCTCGATCATGCGGCGCACATTCTCGATCGATTCCTTCTGCCAGGCCTCACCGCCGATATGCTGCCAACCTGGGATTTCCTCGAAAACGAGCAGGCCGATCTCATCGCAGCGCTCTATGAACCATTTCGACTGCGGATAGTGCGATGTGCGCACCACGTTGCAGGCGAGCTCGTACTTAAGGATGTGCGCGTCCTTTTCCTGCGCGCGCCGACCCATGGCATAGCCGGTATGCGGAAAGGCCTGGTGGCGGTTCAATCCGCGCAGTTTCACTGGCCTGCCATTCAGCAGAAACCCTTCCGGCGTGAAGAGTGCGGTGCGGAAGCCGAAGCGCTGCGTCAGCGCGTCGTCCCCGTGTTCGGTCTCGAGTTTGAGTGACAGGGCGTAGAGCGCCGGATTGTCGATATCCCAGAGTTCGATATCGATGAGATCGGGAAAGGTGAACGCCACCTCGTTGCCATCGACCGTGATCGAGGCAGCCGCAACATCGCCACCACCCTTGCGGCGGATCTTTGCAGCAAGCGCGCCGGAGAAGGTGAGCCCTTGCGGATTGGCCAGAAAGACACGAGCAATCACGGACTTCTTTTCAGAGAGCGCGTCCGGCGTCTCGATCTTCACATTGGCGATCGAGACGGGGCTTGTCACTTTCAGCCAGACGTCGCGGTAGATGCCGGCATAGCAGAGGTAGTCGATCTGGCCACCAAAGGGTGGGATCTCGGGGTTCTCAGAGCCGTCGATCTTGACCGTGATCAGGTTTTCGCCACGCGCCAGATGCGGCGTCAGTCGCGCCTCGAACGGCGTATAGCCGTCCTTGTGCGAGATGATTTCCTTGCCGTTCAGATAGACGACGCTATCGGCCATGGCCGCATCGAAGACCAGCGAGACTTCGCGACCCTCGAATTCAGCGCGCCAGTCGAAACGCTTCTGATAGGTGAACGGCTTCTGGTAATCGGTCTCGTCGAAGTAGTTGTAGGGCAGTTCGACGGCGCTGTGCGGCAGCCGCACGGTTTCGCCCGCCTGAAGGGCGTGAACATGCGCTGACTCGAAGTCGTGGCGGAAGACCCAGTTGGCATTGAAGTTTTCAGTAATGCGCATTGACGACGTTCCTATTTTACTGAACCGAGCATGCCCTGCACGAACTGGCGCTGCATGACGAAGAAGACGAGAAGGGTGGGGACGGTGGCGAGGATCGTGCCGATCATGACCACGCCGTAATCGGGGTAGTAGGCGGAGGCGAGCGAGGAGACGACGAGGGTGATCGTCTTGGTCTCGTTCGACTGGAGGACGATGAGTGGCCAGAGGTAGTTGTTCCAGTTGGTCATGAAGACGATGACGAAAGCGGCCGCGTAGGTGGAGCGCATCACCGGAACGTAGATGTAGAGAAAGATTTGCCACTCCTTGAGACCGTCGACCTTGGCCGCATCGCGAAGCTCCGTCTGAAACGCCTTCGTCGACTGGCGAAAGTAGAAAATGATGAAGGCGGACGCGATCGTCGGCAGCATGATCGCGATATGCGTATTGATGAGGCCGCTCTTCGCCATCATCATGAACAGCGGGATCATCAGCGCTGCAAATGGCACCATGAGTGTCAGAAGCACGAGCGCGTAGATGCGGTCGCGCGCCTTGGACCTGAACATCTCAAAGCCGTAGCCGGCAAGTGACGACACGACGATCGTCAGCAGCGTCGCAAGTACCGCCACCTTCGCGGAGTTCCAGAAAACCAATGGCACATCGACCTGTGTGAAGAAGTTGGCGACATTGGTGGCGAAAGCTTCGCCGATGCCCGTTCGGCCGCTGATGATGTCGATCGACGTGTTCGTCGAACTGATCACCATCCAGATGAACGGGAAAATCGACAAAAAGGCTGCCGTCGCAAGGAAGACGTATTGCAGCGCGGTTGTGACCAGGCGCGAGGCGTTCATGAGCGGTCCCTCGCCGCATAGAACTGGAGGAAGGACAGAAGCGCCACCATGATTACGATGACGTAGGAAATGGTCGCGGCGTAGCCGAAACTCGGCATGAAGCGGAAGGTGAGATTATAGATGTAGAGCGAGAGGGTGAGCGTCGCGTTCGCCGGGCCGCCGCGGCCCTCGGTCAGGTTGTAGACTTCGTCGAACAACTGGATCGTACCGATGGTCGAGATGATCGTCGTAAACAGGATCACCGGCTTCAGCATGGGTACGGTGATGTAGACGAAGCGGGCCCAGGCGGGCACGCCATCTATCCTCGCAGCCTCGTAGATCGACTTGTCGATGTTCTGCAAAGCCGCAAGGTAGAAGATCATGTTGTAGCCGGTCCAGCGCCAGGTGATGGCGAGAATGACGAGCACTTTGGCCCAGAAGGGTTCCGTCAGCCAGCCGATCGGCGTGGCGATCAGACCGACCGCCAGAAGGGCGGTGTTCACCACGCCATCGACGGAAAACATGCTTTTGAAAAGCACGGAGTAAGCAACGAGCGAGGCGACGCAGGGTAGGAAAATGGCGGTGCGGAAAAAGCCGATGAACTTCAGCCTGTCGTTGTTCAAAACCGCCGCCAGCAGAAGCGCCAGCGTGATCATGATCGGCACCTGGATGATGAAGAAAGTGACCGTATTCTTCAACGCCTGAAGGAAGACCGGGTCGTTCCATAGCCGCACAACGTTTCCGAAGCCGGCAAACTTCATCATCATACCCTTGCCCGAGAAGAAGGACAGGTAGAGCGAGCGCAAGATCGGGTAGACAAGGAAGATCGCGATGAGGAGCAACGACGGGGCGACGAACAGCCAGCCGTTCAGATCGTAATAGCGCTTCAATCCGCCTGTTTTGCCGGCAGCCATGGGACGCCCTCAAGGAAAAGGGATGACAGTGCGGAAGGCACGCGACGTGATCGCCGCATGCCGCTCCAGCGAAAAGGGCAGGCGGACGCCGCCTGCCTTTGGACCACTACTGGATCTGACCCTGTGCCTGGCTGTTGACCGCCTTCAGCACTTCATCGATGGGGGCACCCTCGCCAAGCGACGGCAGATGTGCCGTCACCGCCGTGTCCACCTCGTTGGTGAAGACGCCGTAGTTGACCGCCGGAACCTTCGCCAGCCAGTCGGAGAAGTTCTGCCAGACCTTCTCACCGCCAAAGAAGGCGTCGGCTTCAGAATAGGCCGGCCCGTTGCGTGCCGCGAGCAGCGAGCCGACGGCGCCGCGCTCCGTCAGGATCTTCTGATAGAAATCTACGTCCTTGGCGTAGACTTCGTTGAGAAAATCGATGGCTTCGTCTTTCTCGGCCGAGCCTGCGGTAACGTACCAGCTGGAACCGCCAAGGTTGGACGCATGCGAGGCGCCCTCGACGCCAAGCTTCGGAATGGGTGCCACGCCCCACTTGCCTGACTGATCGGCCTGGGCCTTGACCGTACCGGTGATCCACACGCCCGTCGTCACGGTGGCGACATCACCGGAGGTAAAGGTCGCGACCCACTCCGTCCAGCCCGCAGCCGGCTTGTGGATATTGGCCTGCAGGATCTTCTGCTCGGTTTCGAGTGCCGCCTTCAGGGCGGCGTTGTTCTCGATCGACAAGTTGCCGTCTTTATCGAAATACCAGCCGCCGGCAGACTGCATCAGGATGCGTATGAAGCCCGCGTCATTGACGTCGAGGCCGAGCATCTTCTTGCCGGTCTTGGCTTCGACCTGCTTGCCGATCTCGATGAAACGGTCCCAGGTCAGGTCCTGCATGTCGTCCGGCTTGAAGCCTGCCTGCTCCAGATAGTCCTTGCGGTAGTAGAGACCGGTGACGCCGGAATCGAACGGCATGCCGTAGACGGCGCCGTCCATCGTCATCAGTTGAACCTTGTAGGGCGCGAAGCCGGAAAAATCGATCTTGCTGGAAAGCTCGGCGAAGGCTCCGGGAAAGGACTGAAGGTACTTCTGCGCACCATAGTCTTCGATCAGCACGATATCCGGCAGGGCGTCGGTGGTGCCCGACGACAGTGCCGTCTGCAGCTTCTGCTCGACATCGGCCTTGGCGAAGTCGACGATATTGAAGGTCGTTTCGGGATGCTTCGCGCTATAGCGCGCCGCGGCTTCCTTCATGATCGCAACGTTGAAGTTGGGATCCCAACACCAGACGGTGACTTCACCGGCAAAGGCGGCGGTGGACGCAAGCAGGCTTGCGGCAGTGAGCGCGCCAGCCGCAACACGCGACAGGTTCGATTTGCGGTACATCGTTTCCTCCCTAGAAACTTGCTGAGGGCAGGCTCTCCTCTCCTGCCGTCCGCGCAAGATTTACCGAAATTCAGGCAACACGCAAGGACGATTTAGTAAATATTTACTCCGCACCTCGGGCAGCTTCACAACGACTGGGTTCCCAGGGGTTTGCGGCAACTGTCGCGCCAGACGAGTTCCGTGGCGATGCGCACCTGCTTGCCGTAGCTGCGGCCGGAAAGCCGCTCGAGCAGCAGATCGACGGCGGTCTCGCCTATATGTTCGCCATGGATACGGACCGTACTGAGCGACGGGGTCAGGAACTGGGCGACGGGGATGTCGTTGAAGGAGATGACACCAATGTCGGCGGGGATCGAAAGACCGAACTCCTGGATTGCCCGATAGGTGCCGATCGCCATGTTGTCGTTGGATGTCACGATCACATCCGGCCGGTCGGTGAGCGACAGCAACTCGCGCGCGAGACGATAGCCGGTTTCGAGCCGGAGGCTTTGACCCGACGAGCAATCGGAGAGCGCCAAAAGCTCAGGCGCGAAGGTGCCGTTCTTTTTCTGCCAGTCGATATAGGCCGCACATCGGCGCTCGGCGAAATGCTGGACAGCACCATTGAGATTTTCGTGGCTGCCGATAAAGCCGATGCGCTTGTAGCCGCTGGTTTTCAAGGCATCAAGGATCTTGCAAGTGGCGAGCCCGACGTCGGAAAACACGCTGTCGATCCGGTCGCTCCTGGGATCGAAATCGGCAAAAACGACGTGTCTGGCATACTCGTGCAGCCACGCGATCTCGTTGTCGGAGTGCTTGCCTATGACGATGACGCCCGATGCGCCTTCAAGCAAGGATGCCGCGGGCAGGGCATCGGAATGGAAGACCTTGACGATTTCGGTCCTCAAGTCGCGGCAGCGGCTCTCGATCCCAAGCCGCACGCCGACATAATAGGGATCGGCAATCTCGTCCGAGGGCTCAAGAAAGTGCACGATGACGAGCTTGATCAAAAGGCTGGGGGCAGTCTGTCCATTCGCCTTGTTGCGATTGCGGGGGGTCTCGTAGTTCAGAGCCTCGGCCGTCTCGATGATCGCCTGCCGTTTTGCGGGCGAGATCGACAAGGCGGGGTCGTAGTTGAGCACCCTCGACACCGTCGCCGACGACACGCCAACGCTCTTGGCGATTTCCTTAATAGTGACCATGCCGTCATTTCCATTGTTTGTTATTGGGCGATCGTTGTCATTGGCGAATGTGCCATATGCAACGGCATTTCGAAATCACCTTTAGTAAATTTTTACTGCGCAATCTCAGCAGGCACCAATAGCCAAAATGGCGGAAGCGCCACAGGGGGCTGTATAGACGGGCCGCCCGACGCGCTCAACCGCGCGAAAACACCCAGCGGCGACACCGCCGGCTTGGCTATTCTTGCTTGACCCCGGCGTGCCGCGACATGAAAAGAACAGAGAACGCGATGGCCACGAAAAGGGGGAACGCGAATGTATCGTGCCCAACAAATCCGCTGGCCTCAATTTTAGTATGATGTAATTTTAATCCGGCCATCCACAGGCTGCATCCCAAGCTTACCTTTCTCCCGCGGTACGGAGTTATGATCGATGCGCGTCGCATTCGTCGGGACAGTCGAGGGTTCGAGGATCGCTCTTGAAGCGCTCGTGTCAGCGGGGCGCGCGCCCGGCCTGCTGCTCACCCTTCCGGTTGCAAAAGCAGGTCGACATTCGGATCATGCCGACCTTTTGCCGCTTGCGCGAAGGGCAGGGATCCAGGTTGTCGAAACCACTGACGTAAACGACGAGGCCACGCTCACAAGCCTGCGACAGTTCGCACCCGATCTCGTTCTGGTCATCGGATGGTCGCAGATCTGCGGCGCTCGGTTTCGAAGCGTCGCTGCACGCGGCTGCCTGGGTTTCCACCCGGCGGCCTTGCCAAGGCTGCGGGGGCGGGGCGTGATCCCGTGGACGATACTCTGCAACGAAAAGGTCACGGGATCGACCCTCTTCTGGCTCGACGATGGCGTGGATTCGGGGGCCATCCTGCTGCAGCGATTGTTCGATGTCGCCGCGGACGAGACCGCGCGGTCCCTCTACGACAAACATACGCGCAACCTGTCGGAGATGGTCGTCGAGGCGGCCGACATCCTGGAGAAAGGGTCGGCGAAAGGCATCGAGCAAGACGAGCGCGACGCCAGCTATTGCGCGCGCCGAAGACCCGAGGATGGGTTGATCGATTGGCGCAGCCCTGCCGTGGAGATCGAGCGCCTCATTCGCGCCGTCGGGGACCCCTATCCCGGGGCATTCACATTTTTCGGCGATCGTAAGATCGTTGTCACCCGCGCGACCGTGCAACCGAACACGGGCAGATATATCGGCCTGACGGGCCAGGTACAGGTCCACACGAAGGCCGGTTTCCTCGTTTTGTGTGGAGACGGCAATTGCCTAGAGGTCATCGACCGGCAAGGGGATAGGCCTGCAGTGCATGGCAAGCTGGTGGACGGCCGCCCTCGGCCTTGAGCCAAGAGGGTTGAAGAAGGGACGACAGGCGCCAACGGAGGGCTTTGGCGATGAGCAGACGGGAGTTGTGCGTTCTCTTTTCTTCCGCCGGCCGGCGGGTTGAACTCATCGAATGCTTTCGCGCCGCGGCCGAGCGGCTTGATGTGACGCTCCGGGTGATTGCGTGTGACCGGCGGCCCGACCTCAGTGCCGCCTGTTATACGGCCGATCGGGCATTCGCCGTGCCCGGTTGCGACGACGAAGCTTTCATCGATGCCGTCGCCGACATCTGCCGCGCCGAAAACGTCGATCTCGTGGTGCCGACAATCGACCCCGAATTGTTGCCGTTTTCCCTTAACGTCGAGCGCTTCGCTAAGGCAGGGACACGGATCCATGTGAGCCCTCCATTGGTGATCGAAATCGCCAGGGACAAGCTGCGCACGATGCAAACGTTCCATGGGGCGGGCCTCGCCGTCCCTCGCACGGATACGCTGGAGAATGCCCGCAAGGCGATCCCCGACTGGAGATGGCCGGTCTTCGTCAAACCGCGCTCCGGCAGCGCCAGTCGCTCCATCAGTGTGATTCACGACCCAAGCGTTCTTCCTAATGACTGCGCCGAACCGATGATCGTCCAGGAATACCTCTCCGGCCCCGAATACACGATCAACATGTTCGTCGATTGTGATGGCGTGGCCCGCTCATGCATCGCGCACGAACGGCTTTCGGTGCGGGCGGGCGAAGTCGAGAAGGGGCGAACCGTGCGCCTGCCGGAGCTTCCCGCGCTCGCTCGGGGGATGACTGAGGCACTGCCCGGCGCGCGGGGCGCCCTCTGCTTCCAGGCAATAGCCGATGCAACCCGCGGCTTGCAGACAATCGAACTCAACGCGCGGTTCGGAGGCGGTTATCCGCTGGCCGATCGCGCCGGGGCCCGTTTCGCGCAGTGGCTGCTGGAGGAGGTCGCCGGCCTCCCCCGCAGCGCCAACGACGACTGGCGAGATGGCGTACTCATGTTGCGCTACGACGCGGCTCTTTTTGACGGGTGACCAAAATGCGCTCCTTTGCTCGTGGGATCATCTTTGATCTCGATGACACCCTCTATCTCGAGCGCGACTTCGTCTTCAGCGGCTTTACGGCTGTCGGAGCATGGTGGCAGCAAAGAACCGGACAGATCGACTTTGCCGCACGCTGTGCCCGCCTTTTCGCGGCGGGCGTCAGGGGCCGAGTTTTCGATCTTGCGCTTTCGGAAACGGAGGGCGAGGCCGACCCGTCTCTGGTAGAGCAACTGGTGACGATCTACCGGGAGCATCAGCCCTCAATCTCGCTCGCCCCCGATGCACTGCGTTTCTTGTCCAACCGTCGGGACGACGACTTCATCGGCATCATCACGGACGGACCAGTCTCGACCCAGCGCTCGAAGATCAAGGCACTTGGCCTCGAGCATAAAGCTGACCTCGTCCTGTGCACGGACGCCTGGGGCATCTCCTATCGCAAGCCGCATCCAAGAGCATTCGAAGCCGTCGAGACCTCTTCGCATCTGACGGCATCGCGACTCACCTATGTCGCCGACAATGCCATCAAGGATTTTGTCACGCCCCGAACGAGGGGCTGGCAAACCGTTCAAATCCTGCGCGACAATCGCATCCACCGATGCGATGCGCCGACGCCGATGCACCAAGCACAATCACGAATCGTTACATTTGATGAACTTGAGCTGGCGCTCAGCCGCTTTCCGTAATCCCCCCACTCGGCGCAGGCGCAAGCTTGCAGGCCTAAATACTTGATCTTGATCACGATCTCCGGTCGCAATCAAAATCGATCGATGTTGTGTATTATCTTTACCGCCCCAAAGGATTAATCCTTCAATGTTAGTTTACATTCGAATTTCAAAGTGGTCTCTAGAGCTCACTGCAAATAGGAAAAAGTAAAACACGCTCCGACGTTGGAACAGTCGAGAGCGTATAGCTTTTTTATGCACTGATATTGGCGGAAATCCACTAGCAGTAACGCATATACTTTCGGTTGCATTATTCGCCCGGCCCCATGGTGGCATCCGGTGAGCGGAATCATGTCGAAGGAGGGGCGTTATGTTTCGCATTCCGACCGCCGTTAAGGCGTTTTACGGTACGTGGGCATTTCGTGTAATGAATCATCGAACCATCGCAGATCGTCAAACGTTTCCGGCAACGGTCCAGGACGCCGCGATCACACTTGCGCAGATCGGCGTCAGGAAACTCAAGTCGGCGGCCCGTGGCGCACGAAAGAACGCTGTTCTCTATGCGGTGGATCTAGCATCGGCAGCGGTCGCGCTTCTCGTCGCCCTGTTTCTGCGGTACGGGCCTGGGGGCCTGAGCGATCGCCCCGATACGATGCAGATACTGGCCTGGTCCTCTGCTCAGTATTTGGCGGTCTGCGCGGTCATGTTCCCGCTCTCGGGTCTCTACAGCCGAAACTGGAAATACGGGTCAATCAGCGACCTTGTGATTATCATCCGCGCGGTGGTCCTGACCTCGCTCGTGCTCATCGCCCTTTTGTTCTTCTCCACACGTCTCACCGACATGCCGCGAACGGTCGTGCCGCTGCAATCGCTGCTCTTGATTTCCTTCCTTGCGACCTCCCGGTTGAGCTTCCGCGCAGACGAATTCCTGCCCGCCAAGAACAAGCGATCGGAAAAGGCCGACCCCGATGGCCATCGCCATCGCGTTCCGTTGCTTCTGGTTGGAGCCAGCAACGCCGCGGATCTCTATCTACGCGCCTTGTTTCGCGACCCGGCGGCGCCCTATGTTCCGGTCGCCTGCCTCGACACGAGTGAATCTCAGGTTGGCCTGATGCTGCATGGGGTGCCGATCGCCGGCAGGCTCCAGGATCTGGAACAGGTCGTCGCCGATCTCAGGGCTGTGGGCAAGCAGCCCTGCCATATCGTTTTCACCGAACCCCTGTCCTCCTTCGACGAGGCGGCTTCGGGCGAAGTGCTGCAGGCGGCCGAACGCCTTGGCATCGCAGTCTCGCGGCTGCAGAGCGCCACGGAGTTCAAGCAGACCAGCACCGAGAACCCATACGAACTCCGATCGATCGAAATGACCGATCTGCTCGAACGGCCGCAGGCCGCGCTCGACAAGGACGCCATCAAGCGCTTGATCGCCGGCCGGCGGGTTCTCGTCACCGGTGCCGGAGGGTCAATCGGCAGCGAGCTCACCCGCCAGATCGCCGCCTGCGGGCCGGCCGAAATCGTCCTGGTCGACAATACGGAATTCAATCTCTATTCGATCGACCTCTGCCTGAAGGAAGAGTTTCCGGAAGTCCGTCATTCGAACTGCCTTTGCAGCGTTCGGCGCAGCCAACGGGTCAATGAAATCTTCGAAGCTCACTTGCCGGAACTGGTCTTCCACGCTGCCGCGCTGAAACATGTGCCCATGGTGCAGATCAATCCCTGCGAAGGCGTTCTGACCAATGTCATCGGCACCATGAACGTCGCAAACGCAGCCAAGCGGTTCGGTGCGCTCGCCATGGTACAGGTCTCCACCGATAAGGTGGTGAACTCCTCCAGCATAATGGGCATGACGAAACGGCTTGCCGAGCTGTATTGTCAGGCGCTCGATCTCGACGGCGTCACAAGCGGGCAGGGACCCCGCTTCATGACCGTTCGCTTCGGCAACGTGCTTGGATCAAGCGGGTCTCTTATCCCGCTCTTCAAGCATCAGCTAGCCAAGGGCGGTCCGCTGACGGTAACCGACCCGAGGATGACACGCTTCTTCATGACGATCCGAGAGGCCGTCGAGCTGACGCTTCAGGCATCGGCTTACGGTTTCCAGAAGCAGATTGGCCAGGGCGAAATCTTCGTGCTCGACATGGGCGAGCCTGTGAAGATCATAGACATCGCTCGACGCATGATCCGCCTGGCCGGCTTCGTGCCGGACAAGGATATCATGATCGAGATCGTCGGATCCAGGCCGGGCGAAAAGCTGTTCGAGGAACTCTTCGATCCAACCGACAAGCGCATCCCGTCGGCCATCCCCGGCGTGCTTGGAGCGGTGCCTGAAGCCGTGCCCTCTTCAGTGCTGAAGAGTGCATTCAACCGTATGCAGCGCGATGCCGAACGATGTGACGAGGGCTCGGTCCTGGCAGCGATCGCGCAATTGCTACCGAATGCGGAAATCCCTCAAGACATGATTTCGGCGGCCAGAGCGGCTCGCCGGTCGACCGGACGCAGTCCTGGCGTTATCGCGTTCGGCAAACAGACGGCGGTGCGGCCGCAAACCACCAGCAGGCCGCGGCAGTAGGTATTGGCGTACGCGCAAGGAAGGAGCCGAGCATGGCAGGGATCCCCGTACTTCATTGCATCACGGGGCTGAATGTCGGCGGTGCGGAATACATGCTCGCGCGCTTTGGCGCAAAGCTCGCTCAAACGCACTACGACCCTTCCGTGCTGTCGCTGATGACACCCGGCCCGATCGCGCGTGATTTGCGAGCCGCCAACATCAATGTCGCGACACTACAAATGCACCAGTCGCGACCCGGCCCGCGTGCCTTGGCCAGATTGCGTGCGATCATGAGATCATCTCAACCCCGCCTGCTTCACGGATGGATGTATCACGGCAATGTCGCCGCCTCGATCGGATCGCTGCTCGGCGAGCGACAGCCCATCATCTGGAGCATTCACCACTCCATCGCCAACCTCGCCTCGGAGAAACTGCTGACACGCGCCGTGATCCGCCTCAGCGCATCCCTTTCCCATGGGACAAGCGCCATTTCCTACTGTTCACGGGTGTCGGCCGACCAGCACGAAGCGCTGGGATTTGATCCAGATAAACGGCGCATTATTCCAAACGGTGTCGATTGCGATCAGTTTCGCCCACGCTCCGACGCCCGACGGTACCTCTGCGACGCGCTCTCCGTGCCCACTGAACGAATTTTGGTGGGCAACGTCGCGCGCGCGCATCCGATGAAGGACCATGGCAGCTTCGTGCGTGCGATCGCAAGGCTTCGCAGCATGGGGCTCGATGCCCATGGGATCCTTATCGGCGACGGCCACGAACGCGGGGTCGTCCATCGCCTGGCGGCCGAACTCGACATAACGCCGATGATCACCGTTTCAAATGCGCGTGCGGACATTGACCGGTTGATGCCCGGGCTGGATCTGTTCATGCTGTCGTCGGCATGGGGGGAAGCATTTCCACTGGTCGTCGCTGAAGCAATGGCCAGCGGCGTGCCGGCGATCGCCACCGATGTCGGAGATTGCGCATGGCTGCTGGGGGACCGGCAGATGGTCGTCGGACCGGAAAACGCAGACACCCTTGCAAAACTTGCCGCATCGATCCTCTGCCTGTCGCAAGACGCCCGGCGACAACTGGGCGAGCGAGCGCGAAGGCGCGTCGTCGACCGGTTCTCGCTGAGATCCTATGTCGACAGCCACCTCGCGCTCTACGACGAGATCCTCGACCAGCAAGCCACCAGGGCGGCACGGCAAATGGGGTGGCAGGCCCCGGTCAGTACAGCCCGCCGTATGCGGTAGTGGCCATGGAAGCATCCAAAACCTTTTCCGGCAAAGCAGAAGCGCCCTGCGCCAGGATAGTCCTGATAGCGAGCTTGACCTCGTCGCTCACGAACTTTCGCCGCGAGTTGATCAAGGACCTCCTGAAGGCAGGATTTGATGTCGTGGCCATGGCCCCCGACCACGATCCGGTCGTGGAAGAAGAATTGGACGCACTTGGTGTGCGTTTCATCCGGATACCCATGTCGAGGGCCGGGCTGAACCCCTTTGCCGACCTGATGACGCTCGCCGCACTGGTCCGGAACTTCCTGAAGGTGCGCCCGACGGCTATCCTGCCCTATACGATGAAACCGATCATCTACGGCGGTATTGCCGCACGGCTCTGCGCGGTGCCCCACAGATTCTTTCTCGTCACTGGGCTCGGCCACATGTTCGCCGTCGAACCTGACGAAAGCGTCTTTCGCCGATCGCTGCGCTCGATGTGCGTCGGGCTCTACCGATGCGCGATGAAGAAGGCACGGGCCGTCTTCGTATATAACGAAGCGGATCTTGCCGACATCAGGGAGTGTCGGCTGGTTGACGACCTTTCGATCGTCTCGACGGTCCCGGGATCGGGCGTCGACCTTGATCACTACCGCGCATCGACGCCACAGCTGAAGCCAACCGTTTTTCTCCTGATCGCCCGGCTCCTGCGCGACAAGGGTATCCCGGAATATGTCGCTGCGGCGCGGACAATCCGCGCGCGCCATCCCGACGCTATCTTCCAACTGCTGGGGCACTATGACCCCAATCCGACGGCGATCAGCGAACGAGAAGTCGCTGGATGGGTGCAGGAAGGCGTGGTGCAGTATCTTGGAACCACCCGCGATGTGCGTCCGTACCTCGCGGCCTGCAGCGTGTTCGTGCTGCCGTCTTACTACCGCGAAGGCATTCCCAGAAGCATTCTGGAGGCCATGGCGACCGGACGCGCCGTCATCACGACGGATCTCCCCGGATGCAGGCAAACGGTGGACCCTGGTGTCAACGGGCTTTTGATCGAGCCTCGCAGCGTCTCGTCGCTTGCCGAAGCGATGGAAGGCTTCATCGAGAAGCGTTCGACGATTACCGCCATGGGGCGCGCTTCGCGCCGGATCGCGGAAGAACGGTTCGACGTCAGGCTGGTAAACCGCCAGCTTCTTGCGCGAATGCAGATCGACGGCAAAGCGACGACCGCATGCGTCGATACCGCTCAGCACCAACCTTCGGGCGGCGCAGCGGCCCAGGCGACGAAGTGAGGGTTGGCGAAATCGCAATCGCTCGCCTGCCGGCATTTGCCATATCTCAGGACCGAGCCGTCCAGGCGCCGCACCGTTCCGCCGGCGGCAGACAATACGGCATCGCCGGCGGCAGTATCCCACTCCATCGTCCGGCCAAAACGCGGATAGACATCCGCCTGTCCCTCGGCCAGCAGACAGAATTTTAGGGATGAACCGACCGAGGTGCACTGCTGGACACGATGCCGGGCGAGGAACCTCTCGGTTTCCGCGCAGGAATGGCTACGGCTGGCCACCGCGATGATAGTGGTTTCACGAGCGCGCGCGCGAATCTCGCGTCGATCGCATACGCGGCCGAAGCGATCGATCTCCAGGCGCTGCGCGATGCCGCCGGCGGCGACATAGGCTCGTCGCAAGGCGGGGGCATACACGATCCCCGCAATCGGCTTGCCGTCCTCGATAAGGGCAATATTCACCGTGAAATCATCACGGCGAGCAATGAACTCCTTGGTGCCATCGAGCGGGTCGACCAGGTAGAAGGAGCCGTCCTCAACGGCCGGAGCACAGCCCGCAGCCGCCGCCTCCTCCCCGACGATGGGGGTACCGGGCGAAACCTTGGCGAGACGTTCGAAGATCACCGCCTCCGCCCTCAGGTCGGCTTCGGTGACGGGCGAGCCATCCACCTTCACAACGGCGCTTGCGCCCGCGTGGTAGACATCGAGAACGGCGATGCCCGCAGCAAGCGCCGTTTCCTCGAAAAGCTCAGACAACGCGCTCATTGCAACTGTCGCCGTGTGAGAAAATCTTCGATCTGGAGAGCGAGGTCCGTTGGTTCGCTGTCGATGGTCGAAAGGCGCAGCTCCGGATGCTCCGGTTCTTCATAGGGTGACGAGATGCCGGTGAAATTGGCGATCTTGCCGGCGCGGGCCTTTTCATAAAGCCCCTTGGGATCGCGGCGAGCACATTCCAGGATCGGCGTATCCACGAAAATCTCGATGAATTCACCTTCGGCCATCAGTTCGCGTGCCATGCGCCGCTCGTCGCGGAACGGCGAGATGAAGGAAACCAGAACGATCAGGCCGGCATCCGCCATCAATTTTGCCACCTCGGCCACGCGCCGGATGTTTTCCACCCGATCCTCGTCGGTAAAGCCCAAATCCCTGTTCAGGCCGTGCCTGACATTGTCGCCGTCGAGAAGATAGGTATGCCTGCCATGGGCATTGAGGATCCGTTCGAGCGCGTTGGCGATCGTCGATTTGCCAGAGCCGGAAAGCCCCGTGAACCACAGAACGGCAGGTGTCTGCTGTTTCTGCGCACTTCGCGCCTGCTTGTTGACGTCCATGGCGTGCCAGTGGACGTTGGCCGCGCGCCTCAGTGGGAAATCGATCATGCCGGCGCCAACGGTGTCGTTGGTCAGGCGGTCGACGATGACGAAATTGCCGGTGGTTTTGTTGTCCTTGTAGGCGTCGAAGGCGATCGGAGCCTGCGTCGAAATATTGCAGACGCCGATCTCGTTCATCGTCAGCGACTTGGCTGCCTCCCGGGCAAAGCTGTTGACGTTCACGCGGTGCTTGAGCTTGGTGATCGTCGCGTTGACGCTGTCGGTTTCGGTCCTCAGGATATAGCTGCGGCCCGGAAGCAAAGGGTTGGCGTCGAACCAGATAACGTGAGCTTGCAACTGGTCGGCGACGAAAGGCCGAGCTGATGGCGACGTCAGCATATTGCCGCGGGAGGCATCGACCTCATCTCTAAGAACCAGGGTAACGGCCTGGCCGGCCTCGGCGCTTGCGACTTCTCCGTCATAGGTCACGATGGACTTGATCGCCGTCTTCTGTCCAGACTTGGCGACCGTAACCGGATCACCGACGGCTATCCGGCCGGACGCAATCTCGCCGGCATAGCCGCGAAACCCGGCATTGGGCCGATTGACCCATTGTATTGGAAAGCGGAACGGGCGCTCGGCGACCTCTTTGCCGACATCGACGGTTTCGAGATATTCGAGCAGGCTCGGCCCTTGGTACCATGGCGTGTGCATTGACCGGGAGGTGACGTTGTCGCCATAACGCGCCGATACGGGAATGGCCTGCACGGTTTCAAAACCGAGTGTCAGCACGAATTTTCGGTAATGGGTCTGCAGCGCTTCGAAAACACTGGAACGATAGCCGACCAGATCGATCTTGTTCACGGCGACGACCACGTGGCGAATGCCAAGAAGCGAGGCGAGGTAGGTGTGGCGGCACGTCTGCGGCAGCATGCCGTGCTGGCTGTCGACCAGAATGATCGCCAGGTCGGCCGTCGATGCGCCGGTCACCATGTTGCGGGTATATTCCTCGTGGCCGGGAGTGTCGGCAACGACGAACTTGCGCTTGGCGGTCGAGAAGTAACGATAGGCGACATCTATCGTGATGCCCTGCTCGCGTTCCGCCTCAAGCCCGTCCAGCAGCAGCGAGTAATCGAGATGATCGACCTTTCCCTGCCCCGCGCTCTCCCGCCCCAGGTCGGCGACCTGGTCGTCGAAGATCAGGCCGCCGTCATAGAGCAGCCTGCCGATCAAGGTGGATTTTCCGTCGTCGACCGATCCGCAGGTGATGAAGCGAAGGAGCGACTTGCTGCCTTCGACATCAAGGAGCCCCGCCGCTTCAGGTGAAAACACCGAAGGTTGACCGTGCATCAGAAGTATCCTTCCCGCTTCTTCCTTTCCATGCCGGACGCTTCGTCGCGATCGACAAGCCGGTTGCGCCGCTCGGAGGAGCGGCTGAAGACCATCTCCTCGATGATCTCGGGAACGGTCGTCGCCGTGGACAGGATGGCACCGGTGAGCGGGTAGCACCCCAGGGTGCGGAAACGCACTTCGCGCCGACGGACGATCTCTTCCGGCTGCAGCGGCATGCGGTCATCGTCGACCATGATCAGCATGCCGTCCCGTTCGACAACAGGGCGTTCGGCGGCGAAATAAAGCGGGACCACCGCGATGCTTTCCTGCAGGACATATTGCCAGACATCCAGTTCGGTCCAGTTCGAAAGTGGGAAGACCCGCATGGTTTCTCCGGGCGTCAGCCTGGTATTGAAGGTCTTCCACATCTCCGGTCTCTGTCGCTTGGGATCCCAGGCCTGTCCGGCGGTGCGCAGGGAAAAGATCCGTTCCTTCGCCCTCGATTTTTCCTCATCGCGCCGTGCACCCGCAATCGCCACGTCGAAGCGATGCTTTTCGAGCGCCTGACGCAATGCCACCGTCTTCATGAGGTGGGTGTGGACATTGGAGCCGTGCTCGAACGGGTTGATCCCTTGCGCGACGCCGTCTTCGTTGATGTGAACGATCAGCCTCAGACCGTTGTTTCTCGCGACTTCGTCCCTGAACGCGATCATCTCCTTGAACTTCCAGGTCGTGTCGACGTGAAGCAACGGAAACGGTGGCTTTGCAGGATAGAAAGCCTTCATCGCCAGACGAAGCAGCACGCTTGAATCCTTGCCGACGGAATAAAGCAGCACTGGGTTGGCGGATGTTGCCGCGACCTCCCTCATGGTGTGGATGGCTTCGGCCTCAAGGCGGGCAAGATGCGAAAGAGCCATGCGACAACCCCTTTGTGTCGCGTTGCGAAATCGATCGGCGTAAATCAATCGTCATCGAGGGAAGCGGCAAAGCGGCATCCCGAAACAGGTTTCGTAATGGATGTTCGAATTTAAGGTCCGTGCAGCCCCGGTGGCAATTAGCGAGAACGGGTTAGCCTAAATGGGTTGGTCTGGTCATGCGTGCCGCCCATGCGCCCCTTCAATGCATTCTTCCACTTCGACCTACATCGCTCATCCTCCCGCCCAGCAACTGAGACGAGGTCCGACAGTTAGCATTCGGAAATCTTATGCGAACTAGCGAATAGGGCTTAACCGCGACCTGGGCGCACGCCCGGTCCGCAATGCGCGAAGAATTGGCAATGATCCACGGCCGAGATTGTCGTTTCGTATGGCAATACAATAGCTCTGCGCCAGTCCCAGCGTGAGGATTACGGGGACAGTCCAGAACCGCCCATAAAGATGGGGAAACGCATTCGCCATCAAAGCAAACATCGACACGCTCACAAAGGCACAGGCCGCATAGGCGGACCCGCCAGGCGCGCGAAATGCTCGCGCGATCGGTTGAAACGTAGCGGCGATCATAACCACGAAACCTATCGCCGCGATGATACCGCCTTCCGTGAACAAGAGCAGATAGAGATTATGCACCGGCTGATGGATGGCGCTTGTGACTTGATACTGGTCGGCGCCGAGCCCGATCCACATATTGTCCTCCAAGCGACCAAGCGCCTCGTGGATCAATTCCAGGCGATGATCAAAGCTCCCGGCCCGGCTCAGATCTCCGGTCTCCAACGCGCCAAGCACGCGCTTTTGAAAAACGACCGGCAGGTAATCTCGACCGGAGTGAACGATCCAAAGCGCAAAGGGTGCCAAACAGACAATACCGACCACGACACGCTTCCAGTTCCCGCTCAGAACCGTGAACCCTAGGATGGCGAAGGCGAAGCTGGCCAGGCCGGTATTCGAGCCGGTCAGCAAAATGCCATAGGCCATCGTCGCCGCGACGACGATGGCATAGACTTTTCCGACCCGCCCCGTGGAAGCCAGCAACAGCAGGATCGGCATTGCCAGTGCAATCAGCGCGGCACATTCGTTCTCTCGTTCCACGAAGCCGGTGAAGCGGCCGTTGCCGCTGACGAACGCGGTATTCCTCTGTCCATCGAAATCGATCAGATAGACGCCGTGCAGGCACATGAGGAAAATGGAGAGCACGTAGGCCCGCGCCAGCAGCACCATGACGCGCAGATCGCGCCCGCAAAGGGCTAGGGCGATGGCAAAGTAGGCAAACATATATTGTCCGACGGTGACAATTCCGCGTAGGGGCGCGGCGGATAGCAGGCTGCTGACCATCAGGCCTGAGCACAGCAACATCAGCCCGCAGAACCACACGACGGATGACGCCCGTCCCCAGAGCCGCAATGGCAGACCACCCGAAAAGGCGCGCAGAAATAGGCTGATGCAAAAAAGGAGGTCGCTCAGCGTGAAATAGAACAGGTTCATGCGCAGGAAGTTGCCTGCCGAGAGAAAGACAGCACACGCCACGCAGGCTAACTCGGCTCTCTGCCAAAAAGTCTGCTGGTGAGGCGGGATCGGCTGTACACCGGTCGTTCGTGTCATGCCTGCCATCGACATTGATCACAACCATTGGGAAAGTGATTAGTTAATCTACGCGTCATGTACTTGAGTACATGCTTGCAATGACTCTTCTAAAATTCCCTTTGACATTGATCTCAATCTGCTCCCAAGTAAATACGCGAATGTGAAGCCTGACATCACTTGTTGACCTACCGACGTGGACGCAAATGGCGCCAGCGGAGGACTCGAGATAGGCCATCATGCTGACATATGACCGAGAATTCGAAGCCGATGAGAGGAGCAGTCGCCGCCTTGGCCCGACGCCGCCGGTCTCATCACGTGATGCCTCGTCCTACGAACTGGCGGCTCTGTTCGACTTTTTCCGGCGCCACGTCAGGCTCATCTTGATCGCGGTCCTGGTGGGGACCCTGATTGCCACCATCGTCACCTTCTCGCTCACGAAGATCTATACCGCGTCCTCGACGCTCGTTTTCGATCGCAACGATATCCGGCCCTACGAGGCCGTAGTGGAGTTGCAGAAACAGGAACGCGACAAGTCCGCGATGGAGACCGAAATGGATCTCATCATGTCGCGTGAATTCCTGGGTTTCGTGGTCGATGATCTCAATCTCATGGACGACCCGTATTTCAACACGAAGCTGCCGCCGGAGATCACCCAGGATGAATCTTCCTTCTGGAGCTGGCGATGGTCGCCGCGACGGGCGCAGGCGGGACCGCGTCGCCCCACGAATGCCCAGGCCGCCCAACGGCCGCCTTCGGCCGACCCCGTCAACCGCGACCGTGTGATCACGCGGTTGTCGGCGGCGATCTCCGCCGACCGCAAGGGCGACAGCCTCGCCATGACCATCTACGTTCAGCATCCGCGGGCGCTCTATGCAGCCGAGATCGCCAATGGGGTCGCGGCGAACTATGTCATTTGGTCGACCCGGATGAAAGAACTCGCAGCGCACGCGACCGTCGATGCCCTTCGCACGCAGGCTCAGGACCTGGTGCTGTCGATCACCAAGAAGGAACGCGATATCGCTGAGTTCACCACCCGCAGCGACCTCACCTTCGACCCTCGCGACGATGTTCTGCGCGCCCGGACAGAGCAGCTCAACCAGCAGTTCACACTGGCAAGGGTCGACGAAGCAGGGGCATGGGCGAAGTACAATGAAGCCAAGAATGTACTTTCGATGACTGGCATCGACTCCGCCGGTCGCGTGATGACATCCGAACTGCTCGGCTCACTACGAACTGAACAGGGGCGGTTGGAACGCAGCCGCGCCCAACTGGCTTCGAAATTTGGCAAGAACCACCCACAGGTGATCGAGGTCGATGCTGAACTCGGGTCCAACCGCCAAGTGATCGAGGGTGAAATCAACCGCATCCTCCAGGAACTGGAAAACGATGCAAAAGTTGCAACGGTCAGGGTCCAGAAATTCCAGGAGGAGGTAGGTCGGCTACAGAAGCAGATGCAGGACCGAAACCTGGATGAAATCCGCCGCCGCGAGTTGGATCGCGACCTGCTGACGGAACAGAAGCGCTATGATGCCGTGGTCCTGAGGCTCGGCACGCTCGATCCGGAGAAGGATGAGATCAAGGCCACGGCTCGCATAGCATCGTTCGCCGAGATTCCGATCGATCCCTCATTTCCAAGACCCAGCCTGCTTATCCCGATCGGCGGCCTGGCTTCACTGCTGCTTGGTCTGGTGGGGGCGATTGCCGTCGAGGTGGCGGACGGACGCGTGCGTACCGCGCGCGCGGTCGAAGCGATCGTCAACCAACCGAACTATCTCTCGATCCCCGACCTCTCGGCGACGTTGAAACCGGACCAGACGCTTTACCGCTCCATTCTCGCCGACCCGCGCTCGCCATTCGCACGCTCAATGCGCTCTCTATGTCTGGGCTGGAAGAGCCAGGACGCATCCAAAGTCGTCATGTTCTGCTCTCCGTCAGCCAACGAAGGCAAGACAACTTGTGCCGTGGGCATGGCGACCGTTGCCGCTCTGAACGGTTTGCGTTCCGTTATCCTAGACATGGACCCCGGCCCTACGGGGGCGACCACAATGATCGGCGCGCCGCAAAGGCCATTCAATCTCGATCTTGTGGCCGATGGCGCCACCGATCTCACCTCAATTAGCGCGCAAGCGCCTGACTTTCCTTTTGTTCATGTTCTCACCTCGCGTCTGACGCTCCAGGATCAGGAGCACATTTTTGGAGAACTGCGCAGGCATTTCGATCTTATCGTCGTCGACACGCCTGCAGCCGATCATGACGATGACGCGATCTGGCTCGCGAGCCACGTCGATGCGGTGTTCATCGTCGCGGCAGCGGATCGGACGAACGAAAAGGACCTTCTGGACCTCGTCGAGCGACTGACGACCAGCCGCGCGAGGATCATCGGAAGCATCCTCAATTTCGCCGGGGTCTATCGGCCAACGCCGATCTCGAAGACGGCCCTTGAATGGCTCAGGAACAAATTTGGCGCCTGGAGGACAGGCAATTTCGGCCTGCAGGTCCGCCGTTCCTGACCAAAGTTCATGCCAGCGCCGATAAAGGCGTGAGGAGCGGACGTTGCCACATCGGCTTTCACGCAACGCAACATTGCGCCGCATTGGGCTGCCGCTGCTGCGGCTGGTTGGCAGAGACACGACGATCCGTCACCATTGGTGGCCCGAGGCGAAGATACGGCTGCACACCTATCGCCACCGTGGCTACTGGTTCAAGGGTCGGCGGCGCGAACGCAGGGTCATGAGGCTTTTCGAACGGTTCGTGTGCCCAGGCGACACCGTGGTCGAGGCCGGCGGGCATATCGGTTACGTCACGCTGCATCTGAGAAGGCTGGTGGGAGAGACGGGACGGGTCGTCGTCTTCGAGCCCGGAATCAACAATCTCCCTTACCTGCGGGCCAATATTGCGCCGTACCCGAACATCGACCTTGTGGAGATGGCGTGCGGAGATCGCGAAGCCGTCGTCAGTTTCTGGATCGAAGGCCTGTCGGGGCAAAATAATTCCTTAAACAAGCAATACGAAAACTTTGCCCAGAACCGTTCAAGTGCCTATAGCGCCGAGGAGATGCGCGAAGTCGAAGTCCAGATGACGACGCTCGACAGCTATCTCTCCCAACACGACCTCAAACCGTCGTTGCTGAAGATCGATGTGGAGGGAGCGGAGAAGCTCGTTCTTGAAGGTGCCACAGATTGTCTGCGTGATATCAGGCCCTTGATCATTATCGAAGTGACCGAAAACGCGGCCGCCGTCAGCGCTATCCTGGAAACGAACGGCTATGTTATCGGGGATCGTGACCATGCCGAATGGGTCTGCGAGCCGACACGCTGACGACGGCCGCGCTCGCCCGGCGTGAACAACATCCAACGCCCCCTGTTCTGGTATTTCACGTTCACACGGATTGCCGCTTCGTCTCGGAAAAGGGGCTTTTCAACCAGTGGCTCAAGTCAAGCCCAAGCAGGCTCCCCAACTGATCGGTATCCGCCTCATAGTAGCCGACCATCCGCGCGGCCAAGTCGCTGGTGAGGGGCACGTACTTGAACTCGTCGGAGATCATCGATCGCAAAGCCTCAAAGCCTTTCGTTTCGCGAAGAGGCTTTACGATCGGTTTCAGTGGCTTGAGCAGGCGCCTTAATCTGGCGTCGACCAGCGGCTTGGTCTTGTCCTTTATTTTCTGAGCCACCGGCTCGAATGCGGGTTTCTTCTCAAGGGCGAGGAAGCGGCGCAGGTCATGAACCTGCCCGGCGGCGTCGGTCTTGAGGTCTTCGTAAAAGAGGATGAGCATTCTTTCGCGCGGGAAGAGATCGAGAAACCGGCACAACTGCTGGAAATAAAGCCCGCCCTGCAGAAACCTGCCCCCGGCACCCTGACGCGGATCGAGGTAGCGGTCGATATCGGCGGTCACATCGCCTCGACGATGGAGCATGCAGTAGTCGGAATAGGCCCGCTCGACCGGATTTCTCAGCTGTGTCACGAGCAGGACGTCCGGCAGGGTTTGGTGAATGCGCACCGCGGCGGCGGGGGTATCAAGGTAGGAGTTCGACTTTTCGCCGATGACAAGTCCTTCGCCGGCCGGGGTGAAATTTTCCAGATACCAACGATCGCCGCGGTCGTGGTACCGGCTGAAATAATGGATCTCTGGATCCGGCATGTAAACGCACGGATCCAGTTGCAGCGATTGTTGCAACCAGGTGGTGGCGCTCTTCGTGGCGCCAATGATCAGGAAGTTAATATCGCGCATTTCCATCGTCTGCTCCTTCGGCCAAACTCAGGGTGCTGTCGTTCGTGCTCCAATGTTCCGGTCATTGCGTCCAACGATACGCTCATAGAGCAGGCTGATGCCTTCGACATGCGCCGCAGTACCGTATTTCGTCAGCGCGCTCGCACGCGCCGCCGAACGGATGCGGCGATGTTCCCCGACTTTCATCAACAGTTTCGCCAGCGGATCCACGAAAGCCTCCGGCTTTTCAGGCTCCACAAGAAAACCCGTCACATCGTCGACGATCGCCTCGACGTTGCCGCCATGGCGGGTGGCGATCACCGGTGTCTCCAGCAGCATGGCCTCGATCAGCGTCCGCCCGAATGGTTCGTTGACGGCGGGCACCAGCAATGCGTCCAAGGCGCTTATGCAGGGCTCGACCGGCGCGCGAAAGCCCATCATCTTGATACGGCTCTCCACACCGAGTTCCAGCGCGCGCGTGCGCACCGCCGGCTCCGGGTTTGGAAGGTTCGGCGAAGGCACGCCGAAGACGAGGCCAACGAGCGGGAAGTCCGGAAAGCGCTGGAGAAAAGCGTGCACGGCCTCGACGAACCTGACCGGGCGCTTCCTGTCGATCAATCCCCCGACATAGCCGACGAAACGTGTTTCCTCGGGCAGGCCGAGTTCCCTGACGAATTCGCACCTGCAGGCCTCCCGATCGGGCAACCGGGTTGGATGATCGAAGGGGCTGTGCAGCACGCTCAGCTTATGGGAGACGGGCAGGATAGGCCGCGTCGGCTGCACATAGCGCGAGACCGTCACGATGTGATTTGCCAGGATGGGTGCGATGAAGTTGACGCCGAAGGCACCGGGGTCGCCACGGTGATGCCAAAGCAGCCGCGCGCCGGAAAGGCGAGCGGCCAGTGCCCAGGTGGCGTGCATCTGGCCGTCGTTGGTGTGGACGATATCAACGTGTTTCTCGCGAAGGAAGGAGCTCAAACGCGCGGTGGTCCGTACATATCCAAAAGCGCCTGAGAGCTTGCTGCCTATGCCATGCAAAAGGCGGGGCGACATGACCGCAACCTCAGGCGATGTCACGAAAGGCAGGCCGCGCTCGCTGAGATAGCCTTCAAGCGCCTTGCCAGGCCGATGCAAAATGACGAGTGGCACATACTTCGACCGATCGAGCGCACGGATCAAACCCACGGCAGAGATGTGGCTGCCGCCGACTTCATCTCCAACGAATGGATAGGCCACCACGAGGCGGTCAACGTCGCTCAGAATTCCTCTCCCTCGGATCGCGCCTCCCTGGGGCCACGGTCCTTTTCTGCATTTTCGCTAATGTAACGCAGCTTCTTCTGATGATCCAATGGAATCCGGCCGCCGACTATCGAGCGGCGGCTGGTGCGTTTCGATGACTTGAGTTAAAACCATTGTCGTTCGTCCAGCCTTCTATTCCCGGCGAACCGATGTGGAGCCCTAGCAGGAGATTTCACATGACAGACACAGCGAAGGCGATTTCGAGTTTGAATTGTTTGTTCTTTCGCCAGCCTCCCGCTCGATGGGGGAGGGCGGTTGCAGTCGCTTGCCTGGCGCTGACGTCGTCGGCGGGACTGTCCCTGGCGCAGGACCAGCCAGCTTTCCCGGGCGCTGAGGGCTACGGAAAGATGGCATCGGGAGGAAGGGGCGGGGCGATTATTCCGGTCACCAACCTCAACAACGCCGGCCCCGGCAGCCTGCGCGCCTGCATCGATCTTAGCGGCCCGCGCAATTGCGTTTTCCGCATCGGCGGAACGATCAAGCTGAAAAGCACATTGGTGGTGCGGGACCAGAACGCCAACCTATCCATTCTCGGCCAGACGGCGCCGGGTGGCGGCATCCTGCTGACCATCGACCAGACAAACAGCGAGGGGCTGCACACGCCGTTCGTCGTCAAGGGATCGGTCAACGTCATCATCCGTCATCTCCGGATGCGGCCGCAGTTTGCCAATTCGATACCGAATGTCGATGGCGTGACGATCGAGAACAGTCGGCTGGTTTATGTCGATCACGTATCGACGTCCTGGGCGACGGACGAGAACTTCAACGCTTATGCCACCACGACGGATCTGACTGTCGCCAATTCGATCTTTGCCGAAGGCCTGAACAAGCATAGCAAATGCGCGCTTCTTGGTTCGGATCCACGCGGACCGCAAAACATCAGCTTCTGGAGAAACGCATGCGTTTCCAATCGTGACAGAAACCCGGACGATAACCACTATGGCGGCTCCTGCATCGAGATCGTCAACAATATCTTCTTCAACGCGGGCTCCGAATGGGGCGAGATATTCTCGCAGTTTCCCGGAGGGACGCCGATCTCCTATGTCGGCAACTACTTCAAGGCCGGCCCGAGCACCAACGAAGTCACCTATGCGATGAACTGGAACGACATTGCCAGCGTCGACAACCCGAAGCTCTACCAGAGCGGTAACGTCACCTGGAGTTTTGGAAAAAAATCGATTGTCGCGATCGCCCCAGACACGCTCGGCTTCGTCGTCGACAAGCCACCCTGTCCATTGGCGATTGCCAATCCCGAGCCGGCTGAAACGATCTATGCCGTCGTCACGGCGACCGCCGGCGCCTTCCCGCGCGACGGCGTCGACACAAGGGTGATTGCTGAAATCGGGCCGATCGGGCAGAAGGGCGGCGGCAAGATGGTCAGGGCGCCGGGCGCCTTACCACAAATTGCTATTGGCGAGCCTTATCTCGATTCCGACAGCGACGGTATGGCCGACGCGGTCGAGCCACAGTTTGGTGCCGCGGCGGCGCATAACGATCCCTGGCTCGATGGCGACGGCAACGGTTGGTCGAACTTCGACGACTTCATGCAGTGGCTCTCTGAAGAGCGCATCGCCGGACGCTATCCAACCGACTGACGGGCGTCTTATTTAGACGCGCAAAGGTCGCTGTAGCCCTTTGAATTGCTGCATGTTTTTATCCTTGAATCGAACACGATTTAAGGAAACCTGCAGTAGGCGCGCCGCCGATAGGCGACGTACATCGTCGCCAGCCACAGCGCCGACATAACGATATGGGCGACGTTGGCGCCCATAGCGCCGATCTGCGGGATGAAGATCAACGCCGTCACATAAAACCCCACGACCGAAATGAGAACACTCGAGAGGATCCTGCGTTCCTCACCCATCGCCAGCAGCGCCGAGCGGAAGACGGCACCGACCAGGGTCATTGTCACCGCAACCGACTGGACGATCACGAGCGGCGCGGCTGCAACGAACTGCGGTCCGGCTGTCCATTTCAACAACGGCCCGATCGACACATAGAAAGCGCCGATCATCGCCACGCCGAATGCCAGAAGCAACCACTGCGTCTGGGAAACGGCACGACGGAATTCGGCGCTGGCACCTGAGACCCAGACGCGAGCGAGCTCGGGATAAAGCACCGCCTGAACCTGTACGCCTGCCTGCTGCGCCAGGCGACCGACGCGCTTGGCGATGTGAAACAGCCCGGCTGACGCCGGGCCGGCAAGGTAGCCGACCAGCAGCGTGTCGAGCTCATTGGCGCTTGCGCGAATGGTCAGCGAGACATTCGCTGAGATCGCGAATTTCCAAAGGCCCGGGAAGCGTGTTCGAAGGTTAGTCATGGAGGCCGACACCAACCCGGGAAGCACGCCTTCACGCTTGAGGGCAACCAAGGAAAAAGTCACGAGCGAGATGGAGCTCAGGATTTGCGCCGCCATCCAGATCAAAGCAAACTCGAACAGCCCCGCACCGGTGATGTAGCCGAGAAAGCAGAGGAGGACGCGCAAGAGGCTCGAAATCACCTGGCCATAGGCAAGAGACGTAAATCTGCCGAAAAGCCTGAGGACCGCGGTCGGCATGCCGGATAGCTGAAAAGGCAGCACGAAGCAGTAAAGGAGAACTAGGCTCCTCATCTGCTCCGAGATGCCGATGAGCGGTGCTGCAAGAAGAACCAGCAGGATCGCGATCAGGCAGCCGGCGATCGCGGCCGCCACATCGAGCAGGAGCCCGAATTTCAGGATCACGCGCAGATCGTCGTCGCGCTCGGCCTCTTTCGCCTCGGCGCCGAACTTGATGAGCGGTTGCCAGGACTGGAAGCTGACAAGCCGCTCGACAGCCCTGGTGAAGGCGAAACACAGCGCAAGGGTGCCATAATCGGCCGGACCGAGGGCGCGAGCGGTCAAGGCGAAACCGGCGAGCCCGATGATCGAGCCGAGGAAATTGCCGGCCATCAGATGAGCGACCGCCTGCAGCCTCTCCTTCAGGCTCTTTTCCCGCCTCGCGATTTCGCCGAACGCCTGCATGGCGCGTCGTAGTTTCTTGCGGATCGTCACGCACGCCTTCCAGAAGGGCCATGCCGGGCACGCCGGCGAGCAACAAAGGCAATTCGACTAACTCTTCAGGAGTAGCCCATCAGGGTAACAAATTGCGAAAATACTCTCCCATGCGGGATATGTATTATAATGTTACCGCGTTTGCTGATTTTCAATCAAATTCCTTTGACGGGTCGACGAACGCCAGAATATAGTCTGCCTTCAATACGATCTCCGCGCGTTGTCTTTTCTTTCGAGAGGCGCAATCGCATGACCGGAATCATGAGTTCATTCGACAACAGGAGCCTGGCGAGAAAGATATCCAAATATCTTCTCGCGGTGATCTTTTGCTTCCTACTCAGCCTGACGGCGGGGGGAGGGTTTTCAGCGGACTATCGGCTGTCCACGGGCGATATCCTGACCTTCGACTTCCTCGACGACGCCGAGCTTCCCGTCACGGTGACGATTTCGAGCGACGGCGACGCCCAATTTCCCTTGATCGGATCGGTCAAGATCGATGGATTGACGGTGACGGCGGCCCTGGAAAAATTGCGCTCCGAATACCGTTCCCGCGAGATCTTGATCGATCCGAAGCTTTCGCTCAACATCTCCACGTTTCGTCCGATCTTCGTTCTCGGCGAAGTACGAACCCCCGGTTCTTTTCCCTTCTACAACGGCCTGACGGTGGAACAGGCCGTCGGGCTGGCAGGCGGCACCCAGATCGCGTCCGTCAATCCGTCCGACCGGATCGTGGCGCGTGCAAGGCTGCGCGGCGAGATCGAGGGAGCCGATGCGCAGATCGTCTATGAGGCAATCTATGCTGCCCGGCTGGTTGCGCAACTGAAGAACAGCACGAAGGTCGACCTGAAGGACGTACCGGAGGTTGCGAAGGAATTCGTCGCCGACCTGCCCCTTACAGGGGTTATCGAGGTGGAGGAAAAGATCCTGAGCGCTGATCTCGCCGCCAACAAGTCGCAGACCGCCATCCTGTCGGAGGGCATTACCCAAGGGGAGGGCGCGATCAACATCCTCGATCAGCTGGTGGCGCAACAAAAGGAAGTGGTCGACATCAACGAGAAAGATCTGGCGCGGGTGAGCTCGTTACGCAAGCGTGAACTCAACACCGAAAGCGACCTGTCGCGCGCCAGGAGCAACGCATCAAACGAAAAGTCCCAATTGCTCGAGACCTTTGCGACGCTCGCCCGTTCGCGGCGGGAACTGAGCGAAATGAAGCTGCAGTTCGCCAAGCTCGGGGCGGATCGCGAGAAGGAAATTCTGATGCAGCTGCAGGAGCGCGACGTGGAGATCAAGAAACTGATCGCGAGCAGGCAATCCGCTCAGGAGCAAATCTTGCTGATGGCGGCAGCAAGCGCCGATGACGCGAGCAAGTCCAAGATCAATTACTCCTACGAGATTCGACGCAACCCCGTCGGCGGCAAGCCGGCAAGCATCGAGGCTTCCACATTGACCGAAATGTTGCCGGGCGATGTCTTGGTGGTGGCAATAACGGGAATGTAGGCAAACACGGGCACGGCGGGGCCGTCCGCCGAAGAGACCACCTGACGGAGAGCGGATTGAGACGGAATGACCGACATGCACTCGAGATGGGCCCGATAGCTGTACCAGCTGAAAATGGCCGGATCGACAGCGTTCTCATCGCCGGCGTGTTGCTTGTCCTCTGCCTTCCGCTGATGTTGTTGGCGGCCGCGATTGTGCTCGCCACCCTCGGTCGGCCACTGATCTTTCGACAATTGCGTGCCGGTCTCGGAGCCAAGCCATTTTCCATCGTCAAGTTTCGTACCATGCGCGAAGACCGCGATGCTACCGGCCAATTGCTGCCCGACCATCTGCGCGCGACGAGGCTGACATGGTTTCTGCGACGCACGCGCCTCGACGAATTGCCGCAGTTCCTCTCCGTCGCGCGGGGTGAGATGGCCTTCGTCGGACCGCGCCCGCTTGGTCCCACAACCATCGCGGAATTCGGTGAGCTCGGCCGGGTCCGTTGCCGGGTACTGCCCGGCATCACCGGCTGGGCGCAAGTCAACGGCAACACACGCCTGTCGAACGAGGAGAAGCTGGCGCTCGACATCTGGTATGTCGATCATGCTGATCGATGGCTCGACACGCGCATCCTCGTCATGACCGTACTGACCCTGGTCGCCGGCGAGAAGCGGAACGACAGGCACCTGGCAGAGGCACGGCGTCATGTCACCGAACGATACGGCGCCGCCGCGCCTTTTGCACCACTGGGAGAAAGCCATCGATGAGCAAGCGCGCCAAGGCAAAGAAGGGTCCCGCGCTGCCTGTTCCGCTCTCGTTTGGCCGAACCCTGGTGATCGCCCCGCACCCGGATGACGAGGTGTTGGGGGCGGGCGGAACGATCGCGCGACTGACCGCGGAAGGCGAGCGGGTGTTCGTGGCGATCGTCACCGAGGGGCGGCCTCCCGCCTTCACGACGGAAAGCGTCGCCCTTGTCCGATCGGAGGCCAATCAGGCCCATGCATTGCTAGGCGTGGAGGAGACATTCTGGCTCGGTTTCGAAGCAGCCGGTCTCGATCTGGCCGGACATTCTGCCGTCAACAGCGCGCTCTCGGATCTCGTTCGCGTCCTGTCTCCCGAGACCGTCCTGCTGCCGTTTCCGGGCGACATCCATAAGGACCATCAACTGGCGTTTCTGTCGGCGCTGGTCGCAAGTCGACCGCACCAGGAAAGCTTCCCGCATCGCATCCTGGCCTACGAAACACTGTCCGAGACCAACTGGAACGCGCCCTATCTGACCCCAGGCTTCACGCCGAACGTTTTCGTCGACATTTCGAGCTATATCGAAAGAAAGCTCGAAGCGATGCAGTGTTTCGCGTCCCAGATCCGTTCGCCGCCACACGAGCGCTCGACAAGGACGCTGTCGGCACTGGCGCAATTACGCGGTGCGACGGTGATGAGCGAAGCGGCCGAAGCGTTCGTCCTTGTTCGTTGGATACTGCCACAGACGCGCTGATGACGCGGCGGATTTGGGGGGACACAGATGCATCGATGGCCGATTTACGATGAACAGCAGATCGCGAACGTCTGCAACGTGCTGCGAACCGGCGAGGTCAACGCCTGGACCGGACCCCACGTTCGCGCCTTCGAAGCGGCCTATGAGCATTATCTGGGCATGCGGCATGCGATCGCGCTTGCAAACGGAACGGTCGCACTGGACCTGGCACTTCATGCGCTCGACCTGCAGCCCGGAGACGAGGTCGTCGTTACGCCCAGGAGCTTCATCGCTTCCGCATCCTGCGTGGTCATGGCCGGGGGCAGGGCGGTGTTCGCCGATGTCGACGAGGAAAGCCAGAACATCACCGCAGAGACGATCGGCCGCTGCCTGTCGAAAAGGACCAGAGGCATCATCGCCGTGCATCTTGCCGGCTGGCCCTGCGACATGCCGGCAATCAGGGCGCTAGCGGCCGACAACGATCTCTGGGTAATCGAGGACTGCGCCCAGGCGCACGGAGCCTGCATAGCGGGCCACCCCGTCGGAACGTTCGGCGAGATCGCCGCATTTTCGTTTTGCCAGGACAAGATCATTACGACGGGCGGCGAGGGCGGCCTTATCGCCTTGAACGACGAGGCCATGTGGAAACGGGCGTGGAGCCGCAAGGACCATGGCAAGAGTTACGATGCCGTGTTCAAAACGGATCATCAGCCCGGGTTCCGCTGGCTGCACGGTACGATCGGCACGAACTGGCGCATGACGTCGATACAGGCGGTGCTCGGGACGGCACAACTCGCCACGCTTGCCAATACCCACGATATCCGGGCGGCTAACGCGGCTATCCTCTACGATGCCATCGGGGACCTGTCGGCGCTTCGCACCCCGATGCCGCCGCCGGAGTTCGTCCATGCGTGGTATCGTTTCTACAGTTTTGTCCGGCCAGAAATGCTGCGCGACGGATGGGACCGAGATCGGCTTGTGGCTGAGATGAATGGCCTCGGCGTGCCCTGCTTCAGCGGCAGTTGCTCGGAAATCTACCGGGAACGGGCATTCACAGATATCGGCATGGTGCCGGCGCACCGGCTGCCGGTCGCGCGATCACTCGGAGAAACAAGCCTTGCCTTCCTGGTGGATCCCAGTTTCGATGAGCAAGCAATGAGATCCATTGCCGAAGTCGTCAGAAACGTCGTCGCGAGCGCGACGAAGTGACCGAGCGCTTAGCTGGTGCGCAGATCGAGACCCGTATGGACCAGCAGATCCTTCGCCCCCGCCGAAAGGCGCGACCGGCACAATTCGAGGATGCGGTCCGCCTGCTGCTCGCTGAGATAATCCAGAAACCCACCCGCCTTGCCCCGGCGCATCCGCAGGCTTTCGTCGTCGCCACGATCGTAGTCGTGCGCCGGAATTCCCTCCACACGCTCGCGGCTTTGCATCGCATCGAACTGCGCAGCACGCACCGCCTTTTCGAGGTTGGCGTCATCGACGGTGCAGTCGAGGAACTCGAGGACGTGGCGGGTGTGCAGGGCTGGATCGGCAGAAAGATCCTCGTAGCTGAGAATACAGTGCCTGCGGCGTTTCAAGCCGCCCGCCCAACCATTGAGATAGTGGATCAGGCAAGATGCGCCCTGGGTGGGATCCTCGATAAAGGCGGCGATATCGCCCTCGAAGCGGTGCTTGTGCCGCGTCGCATGAAAATAGGCCGACACCAGCACGTCGCGCGGATCCCTGACCATCATGATCACCGGACGCATGAGGAAGCGGCTCGCGCTGTAATCGAGATGGCTGACAAGGATCTTCGGAATCTGGCCGTTCGCGAAACGAAATGCCGGAATGCCTCTGACCGTATCGAGGTCGTAGTTCGGCACGATCGAAAACATGTTGTGCAGATCGACCGGTTCGCACCCGCCCGCCACCGTCGCGAAATAATGGGACAGGATGAACCGAAACCAGGTTCTGCCCGATTTCGGATAGGAAACCAGGAACGCGTCCGCCGAGGCGGCGTGAGAGGTCAGCCGAACGCGCTTGCGTATGCGCCTGGTGACGCGCTGCAGAATGCTGCTCATCGACATCCCCCTGATCGCGCGCTGAAGCCGGTCGCCGCAGCGTTTAAAACAGAATATACTGCAACAGCGATCCGGAATGTAGCAACCATTATCGATTTGACCGAGGACGTGTGGAACGCGACGGGGAACATCTAGGAATGGAAACGAGCCCGTATTCTGGCGCGCATGACCATCCAGACAAGAAAACGACCAGAACCACGATCGTCGTACCGGCTCTAGGGGCGGGCGGCACTGAGCATGTCGTCAGTCTGGTGGCGAATCACTGGTCACGACAGGGCCATGAGGTGACGATCATCACCTTCGAGGCGCCGACATGCGAGGCCTATTATCCGATCGATCCACAGATCGATATCTGGCGGCTCGGCGGTGCAGGGCGGCCGCGATCAAAGCTTCATTCCGCTCTGATGGCGATACGCAGGATGCGAAAGCTTACTGCCGCCCTTCGGGCATCGCGCCCGAGCTTCATCCTCAGTTTCCTCACGCGAACAAACGTCCTCACGCTACTGGCGGGCAGGCGGCTTGGTGTGCCTATCATCGTTTCCGAGCGCAACAATCCGGAGCTGCAGCCCTTTGGACGTGGCTGGAAGCGGTTGCAGCAATGGCTCTATCCGCGCGCCTTCGGCTTGGTGACCATGACACGCGGGGCGCTCGAAACCTTTCCGCCCGCCATGCGCAAGCGCGGCTGGGTCGTTCCCAACGCATTCGATCTGCCGCCAGGATGGAACAACAGGCGACAGGACAACACTTTGACTGCCGTCGGACGCCTGACCCACCAAAAAGGCTTCGACCTGCTGCTCGAGGCTTTCGCCAGGATCGCGCCGGATTTACCGGAGTGGCACTTGCGCATCTGGGGAGAGGGGGAGGACCGGGCAACTCTTGAGGCGCAAAGGGACCGCCTTGGCCTTGCCGACCGGGTAAGCATGCCCGGCGTCACGAAGCGGCCAGGAGAATGGGTGGAGACGGCCGATGTATTCGTGCTGTCGTCGCGTTACGAAGGATGGGGGATCGTGCTGCTGGAAGCGATGGCCGCCGGAATTCCCACCGTGTCGTTTCGGTGCCAATGGGGCCCCGAGGAAATGATCAGCGATGGCGAAGATGGGATCCTGGTCGAGAGGGAAAACACCGACGCCCTGGCCGCGGCCCTTGGAAGGATGCTGCGGGATCCGCTGCTCAGATACCATCTTGGACGCAGCGCGGAACAAAGCGCGCGGCGGTTCACCCAGGAACGGGTGTTGGCGGAGTGGGACGCGGTGGCGGCCGCGGCACGTGCGGCGGTCTAAAGGTCGCCAAACCCGATCAAAGTTCAGCCACGGCAGGTTCTCTTCAAAAGAATAGCCGCAGGAGCGCCTTGAGTTTGGAGAAGGCCATCTCGATTGGGTTGATGTCGGGTGAATAGGCCGGCAGGAACAAGAGCCAAGCGCCCGGCGCTTTGACGAGTTCTGCGGCTCGTTCGCTTTTATGAAAGCCGACATTGTCGTGAATGACGACATCGCCCGGTGCCAGGGTGGGGGCGAGTTGCGTGTCGACCCAGGTCTCGAAGATGCAACTGTTCATGAGCGCATTGACGATCCAGGGTACAACCATCCCATGCGATCTGAGTCCGGCGATGGATTTGCGGGAGCCGAAGGGGGCGTGGTGCAATAGCGTCGCCCCCTTTGCGGCCAACCAG
Source organism: Ensifer sp. 4252 (assembly GCF_050434565.1). Taxonomy (NCBI): domain Bacteria; kingdom Pseudomonadati; phylum Pseudomonadota; class Alphaproteobacteria; order Hyphomicrobiales; family Rhizobiaceae; genus Ensifer; species Ensifer sp. 4252. The sequence goes on along the minus strand of NZ_JBNDIU010000025.1, from coordinate 30,523 downwards.
AGCGCTTGGTCAGTTTCGTATTGGTCGAGGTCTCATCGATAAAAACCAGCTGTTAGGCGCTATGGGGATTTAGCCGAAGCGGTGGATGGCGTTTTGCAGGGTCGAGCCTTGCCGGAGCACGTGGCCAGGTCTGGAAGACGATTCTTGCCGGTATTTGCGGTGTCTTTGACGCCCCTGTCGGCTGGTTTGCATCGACCGAACCCTTGGTGGTGTTGCGCTTTGCGTCGCTCAGGCACGATTGGCCAAAGCACTCGCCCCGCGGCTCCTCGGCATGCCGACGCTGATCGCCGCCATGGCGGAGCTTGCTCAGCATGGCGGCACCACCTCCAGCGTCAGCCGGCAGAGCGGGCTGGTCGTGCTGCGGATCAGGGTATTGGAAACCTTCGTGTAGCGTGCCGTGGTGGACAGATTGTTTGTGGCCGGGCAAAACTTGGATGATGCGGATGTCGGTTCCGCTTTCCAGAAGATGGGTGGCAAAGCTGTGGCGCAGCGTATGCACCGTCACCCTTTTGTCGATGCCGGCCGCGGAGCACGCCGAACGGCAGGCAGAATACAGAATCTGGACGTCGATGGGCTGGGTCTCGTCCCGGCCCGGAAGCAGCCAGACCTCGGGTCTCGCAAGCGCCAATAGACCCGCAGGATCGCGAGCAACTGCGCTGACGGTATGACGTTGCGATCCTTTCCGCCCTTGCCATGCTCGACGCGGATGATGCCGCGTTCGGCATCAATGTCGCGGACCTTGAGATGGACAGCTTCCGAGGCGCGCAGCCCCGCCGCATAAGCTGTCGTCAGTGCCGTGCGGGTCCTCAGGCTCGGAACCGCTTCCAGCAACCGCACGATCTCGTGGCCGTTTAGGATCGTCGGCAGCTTGGAGGGTGTCCGGGCATAGGCAATGCGCTCCGGTATCTCGGCATGACCAAGCGTGACGCCAAAGAAGAACCGCAGGGCACAAACTGTCTGGTTCAAGGCCGGCCATGATAGGCCCGATGATAGCAGATGCACCTGAAACGCGCGCACGTCTTCCAGTCCAAGACGGTCTGGCGATCGCCCGAAATAGCGCGAGAACTTCGTCACCGCATGCAAATACGATCGTTGCGTCGCTGGCGAAAGATTGCGGATCGTCATGTCATCGATCATGCGCCGGCGTAGCGGGATTATCTCTGTCATCGCCATCTCCTGTTCAAAGGTTGGGCTAAAACAGCCCAATCTTTCAGATCAGAAGCGCATCATGCAAATCCCGCGCTCCAAATGCCGCGCAAGCGGCTTCGTTCAATCCTGAATCTCAAAAAACGCGACACGCTTTAGTGGGAGTTATTCTGGTCGGGTTGCCTCGTGTCGACGGCTTTTGAAAACAAGCGTTTTACTTAAGCTGTAGTTGAATAGGAACACGAGAAGCAGCGACAGGCACTGTGCAGATACGTAGTGGACGACCCTTAGCAATAGAGTGAAAGCAAGGATGTTGATCAACGCACCGAATGTGGAGACGCCCAGGAATTTGGGCATTGCTATCCAATGCCTTTCCGTGGAGCGAAACGTGAAGTGGCTTTGGAGGAAGTAATTTACGACGACGGCGCCATAAAACGCCACGGTCGAGGCGACGGCCTTGTTCAGTCCGAGTGTCTCCACAAGCCCAATGAGCAAGACAACCTGCAGACTTGCAGCGAGCGAGCCGAAAAGGAAATATCTCAGTATCTTGGATTGAGAAAAGCCGCCCATGATAACCGCCGGGCTCCCGCTCGAGATGGCGCCAATGTTTCAGTATCTTTTTCTAATAAAGGCAGATAGAAAATAGCATAGTCGGCTTTAGAGGGGATGTCATGTCGGGGCATTTCGCACGCACGATCCTGGCGTTGGGGGAGGCCATCGTGTCGGAGAGGCAACCCGACGCTGTCACTCCAGGCGTCCTGGCGAAAAACGTCTCCGAGTTCCTGCTCTCCGTACACGCACGCATGCCAGACTTTCTCAGACCGCTTTTTTATCTGCTTGTTCTCTTTTTTGACGTGTCACCGCTGCTGCGGCGGGGAACTTTTTTTCATCGATTGCCGCTCGAGCAACGCCTGCTGGAACTCGACAATTGGCGCCGATCCCGGATCGAATTCCGGCGCCGTTTCGTCGAGTTCTACGGCTCGCTCGGTGTGTTTGGCCTGTATTCAGATCTTTACGGGAAGGACTATCGGTATGGTCAGCCTGCCACGGGGAGACGGACGCAGTCTCAATAGGATCGACGCGGACATTATCGTGATCGGGTCCGGACCCGGTGGCGCGGTGACCGCATCCATGTGCGCGCAAGCCGGCAAGCATGTCGTGATGGTGGAGGAAGGTGAAGACCTCCCCCTGGAGTCCGCGCCGCATTTTTCCCGTGAGGAAATTTTGCAGAAGTACCGCAATGCAGGCGTCAACATCGGCTTTGGCGCCGCGAAGATTGCCTATGTCGAAGGCTGTTGTGTCGGCGGCGGGAGTGAGATCAACCGAGGTCTTTATCATCGGATATCTTCGGAGGTTCTCGAAGGCTGGAAGCGCGATTTTCGCGTCGATCATCTGAGTGCATCTGATCTCGATCCGCATTTTGCAGCATGCGAAGAGATTGCCAAAGTCCAGTACCTACCGGGTCCGGCACCTCAGCTCTCCACGCGGCTGGAAGAAGGCGCGCGCAACCTCGGCTGGGCGTGCTTGGAAGTTCCCCGGCTTTACGCCTACTCGAGCGATATGACGTCAGGTGCCCCCGGCCGCAAGCAATCCATGTCAGAAACGTTCGTGCCGCGATTTATCGAGGCGGGGGGCGTTGTCATGTCCGGCACTTGCGTCACGGGGCTGAAGCGCGTCTCCGGAGGCTGGGCTGTCAACGCACGGTCCACGAACAAGCATAACGTGCGGCACATCGAGTTGAACGCGAAGACCGTTTTTGTCGCCGCGGGCGCTGTGCAGACGCCATGGCTCTTGCGCCGTTCCGGGATCAAGGAAAACATCGGCAATAGTCTTCGCTTTCATCCCATGCTGAAGGCCGTCGCGCTTTTTCCCGACGAAATAAACACACCCGGCGAGCTCGAACCGGTTCACCAGATCAAGGAGTTCGATCCACGCTTCAGTATGGGCTGTTCGATGAGCAAGCGTCCAGCGCTGGCGCTTGCCATGGCGGCATACCCCGAAATGATGGAGGCGGTCGATCGCGATTGGCGCCGCATGGCGATATACTATGTGCAAAGTACCGGAGGGATAGGGCGGATCAGGGCGCTACCCGGTTTCAGGGACCCGCTTGTGCGCGTCGAGCTCCAACGCAGTGATCTGAAGGAACTGGCCGATGGCCTCGCGCGCTTGGCGGAAGTGTTGTTCGCTGCGGGAGCCGAAGCCGTCTATCCGAGCATCCCCGGCTATCGGGTTCTTCGCTCCTTGGCCGATATCGGCAAATTACCAGAGACTATCTCGCCGAAGCAGGCCAATGCGACGGCGCTGCACCTGTTTTCGTCCTGCCCGATGGGCGAAGATAAACATAGATGCGCAACGGATTCCTATGGGCGCGTGCATGGCGTGGACGGGCTCTATATTGCAGATGCGTCGCTGCTTTGTAGCCCGACCGTTGTCAATCCCCAAGGCACTGTCATGGCGGTTGCGCACCGGAACGCCATGCACGCAGTCAATTCCGGTGCGATCAGATAATCGGCTTGCAAACGGTGGGAGGACAATATGCGGCACCTTATCACTGGGGGATCGGGCTTCATCGGCAATCTTGCCGCACGCCGGCTTCGCGACCGCGGTGACGACGTGCGAGTGCTCGATCTATGGGAGGATCGATCTCGGCCCGGTGACATCGAGTTTGTCAAATGCTCGGTTCTCGACCGCGACGGCGTGCGCGCCGCCATGCGCGAGGTCGATATCGTCCACCACAACGCCGCGCTGGTGGCGCAAACCGATGCAGGTCGCGACTATTGGACGGTCAATGTCGAAGGAACGCGCATCGTCACCGAGGAGGCTGCGAGGGCCGGCGTGAAGTCGTTGATCCATGTGAGCTCAACAGCCGCCTATGGCATCCCGCCCTCTGGGCCGATTACGCAGCAGACGCCGCTCAGGCCGGTTGAGCCCTATGGTCGCTCGAAGCGCGCTGGCGAGGAATTGGCTGACGAGATCTGCCGGGCGAACGGCATCACATTGATCACGATCCGCCCTCGTGCCACGCTCGGTGGGGGGCGGCTCGGTATCTTCCAGATCCTCTTTGAGTGGATCAGGGAGAACCGTTCGGTCTATGTGATTGGCAGCGGAGATATCAAATTCCAGTTCGTCCATGCACACGATCTTATGGACTTCTACATGCTCGCATTGAATGCAGGCAGGAGCGCGACGTACAATGTCGGAACGGATCGTTTTGGCACTTTGCGAGGTGATCTGGAGTCCTTGATTGCCTACGCGGGCAGCCGCTCGAGTGTGAAAAGCCTGCCGACTGCGCTTACCGTGAACACGTTGCGAGCACTGCACTGGATGCGCGTATCACCCCTCGTCCCTTGGCACTATCTGACCTATCACAAGGAATGCTATTTCGACGTCGAGCCGCTGCTTCAACTGGGATGGCGTCCAATGTATTCCAACCAGGACATGCTCAGAGAAAGCTATGACTGGTATTGTGAGAGCCTGGCGTCCGAAAAGCTCGGCGCCGCCGGCAGCCCGCACAGGTCACCGTTACGGCAAGGAGCCTTGTGGCTGTTGAAAATGGTCTCTTGATCAATTTTTGGTCGCTGCGACAACACTGAAAACATCATCCTCGAAGTCACGGAAGGTATCGATATCGGCAAGCGGGCGACGGCTCTTGATCAGGGCGCGCACACCGCTCCGCCTCGCCACCTCCCAATCCCGATCGACGCGGTCTCCGATCATGATTGCGGCGCTCGGCGGAACCTTGGCCTCGTTCAGGATGTGCCTGAGCCCTGCCGGGTGAGGTTTCAAAAACCCGACATCCGGATCGCCTGCATAGACGATGACGTCGGCGGCCAAATGCAGAGCCCGAAGTTTATCGCGTGCCGGATAGTCGGAAAGCACAGCAATCGTTTTGCCTTTAGCGCTAAGACCGCAGAACAGTCGCTCCACACCAGAAGAACGGCATTTATGCAAAATCTCGAGCGGGCGGCGCTCGATCCATTCTTCAACGAGCGATCTTACATATTCAGGCAGATGCCCTGTTCGCTCGGCGACGGTTTGGTATTGGCGGGTTTCAAAGCCTGGCGCCTGGGTCTCGCCGAGTTCTTCGCGGCAACGCCGGAACTCTTTCAAAACCCGGATCACTTCCAAGCTTCGGGAAGAGGCCGCATCTGCGGCGAGCCGTAACAACATTTTCAGCCGGAGACAGCGCTGTTCATACAGCGTCCCGTCCAAGTCGAACACGACGAGACGGATGGTATCCCATTGCACGGGCGGGTCGTCGGATGGCCTCATCTCAGCACAGGAAGGGACAGGAACGAGGGCGTGGCGATGAAATCGAGAAAGGGCATGTCAACGAATGTTGCGAAGATGAAAACGGCAAGGCAGGCGGCCAACATGACGTCGAGGCGGCGTGAATGGAAGAGACGCTCGGGACGCTGGACGACCGAGCCAGGCCGGGCAGCAAGCCAGATGTAGACGGCGAAAAGACCGCTCATGAAGGGAAACACCAGAATGTATTCCACTCGGTACTTGACCAGGAATATTCCGGTCAGGAATGCGGTCATCATCGCGTATACGAAGCAGGAAACCAGCAGGCTTTCTTCCGTGTAGTAGTGAAAAGAACGCCGATACTTGCTCAGCACCTCGATCCCCGCGGTTTGGGCAATGTCCCGGTACTCCCCGAGCCGCTTGGCCGCCATCAGAAATGCCCCGGCCATCCAGTAGGCAGCAAGGACGCTGACAGGCGGTAGCGTCAAGCCATCAACGATTGCCCACCCCAGCAGAAAGCGGATCGGGTTGTTTAGGCACTCCATCAGCACGTCGAGGTAAGGTTTGTCCTTCAACCGCATCGGACGCACGTTGTAGAGCACTCCGGATGCAAGGAAGGCAATGGAAGTGAGGAAGAACAACGTCCCCACGATATAGGCAAGGAAAAGCCCGGTAATTGCGAGGAAAAGATATTCGCCGTAGACGAGGCCTGGCTCCAAGGCCACCACAACGGCGCGCCGCTTCGATTTGGTCGGGTGGGCGGCGTCATGTTCTCGGTCGAGCCACTCGTTGATGACGTAGTTCGCCGAAGCAATGCAAATGGCGCTTAGAAGGCCGAGCGGTACTTTAAAGACTAGATTGGCGAAAATCGGGGGCTGCAGGGCCAAAGCCAGGACAAGGCCAGGCAGAATGAACACATGCTTGGTCATGTGATCAAACCTGGCGAGCGAAAGATAGTCCGCGAGCTTCCCTGGTGGAGCTGGCAATGCGTCGGTGACTGGTATGCTTTCCTGTTTCGTAGGCATGGAAACCTCCGATCTGGAACCCTTGTTCAGTTGGAACGCTGCTGTTTGCCAAGGGCTGTTGCATCCGCTTGGTAGATTCGACCATCCGCTTCAGTGCGGATCAGCCTTAGATTGGCCCGCTCGACAAGCTCCGGCTCGCTTGCGCGATAGAAACGCCAGTCGATTGCATCGAAGAATACCACATATGCATTTCTTTCCAGTAGGGATTGCCGGAACCGTTGAAGCTGTTCCTCAAATGAACCTTCATCGCTTTCCATCCCGGTGCGCCTGGCGCTGTGTGATGGTGTCCATTGTGCCGCTCGTTTCGTGAGAAAATTCAACGCGTCGCAGCCATTGGAAAAAATCATCGCATCGGCAGGCAAGGCACGGACGGCTTCAATGGTAGGTGAAGTCCTCCAGGAATGACTTTGAAAGCCGACGCCTTGATCAAAAGCTTCGGCGGTTTGCACCATGCTGCGAAGCACATTGATGGCAAGGAAGAGCGCGAGGCCCGTCACGACAACACCGCGGCGTATTTTGGCGTGGTTCGAATGATCGCTGAACCTGGCTGCCGCGACGACAAGCACGAACACCAACCCGATATAGAAGGGCAGGGCGTAGCGGCTGTTGAGCTGAAGGTTTGCCTCGATCAAGACCGAAAGAACAATGAGTGCAGCGTAGAAGACGTTGAAGAAGCCAAAAAAGAGTATCACGATGTCTTGTCGCGACGGCTGGGGCTGCCCCCAGCTACGCGATGCGGCACGGGCAAGGGCGAAAATCGCGGCGCCGATCGCGATCAGGAGTAATGCCAGGCGGGCTATCTGCGGGATTTGGGTGGGTAACAGAAAGCTTGAAAGGATAGATAATCCGTTGAGCCAGCGCTCGCTGTCCGCGTTGCCATAGAACCATAGCTCACGCCCCACAGCGCGGCCGACAATCAGCTTGCTGCCGACAGCCCAGAGCAGGAAAATTCCTGCGCTCACCACGAATAATGTGGTCGCGTCGAAGATCCTTTCGGCCAGCGTCCGCTGGCGATTGTAGAAGAGCATGATGACAGCAAAAGATGCACCGATCGGTGGGGCTACGAAGCGAGCGAGCATGGCAAGACCGAGCGACAAGGACGCCAGAGCAAGAGAACCTCGATCCCGCTTGCGCATATAGGTGAGAAAGTAAGTCACGGAGAAAAGCATGAGCGCAAGGAACAGCGGCTCGGACATTGCAATCGTGTTGATCCAGAGAAATGTCGGATTGATGACAATCAAGAGCGTCCCGATTGTAGCAAGAAGCGGTCGGTCTGGAAGCGCATATCGGAACAGGTGAAATACGAGTAGCGTATTTGCTATGCACAACACAAAGCCGACGGCCAATGCTACGTACTCCAACTTTATTCCGACCAGATGGCCAGTGCTGAGTATCCACGGGTAGAGAGGCGCATCGTAGGGGGTGCTGACGATCTGCATATAGCGCGTAGTGTCCGGCAAGATGCCAATTCCATGTCGCGTGTTGGCAATGAACAGGAGCGCGGCCAGGATCGAAAATGCCCAAGGAAGAGCGTCGATACCGAAAAGAACCGACCCGTCTCCGCCCCTCGCGATGCGCAGATTAGCCATGAAAGCCCCCGTGTTCGCGCAGAAGTAGACATGCATTGTTGCGATGTTAGCAACGTCGAATATACGTTTCTTGCTCCCAAGACTCAAGGCAGGCGGCAGGGACGCCCTCCGTTTGAACGCTTCCCTCAGCACCCGGTTTTACGTTGATCCTTCAGCCAACTGCTTTCTGCTGCCCATGTCGCGTTCGCATGGCTGAAACAGATGGTTTACTGCTCCACGATCGCCATTCCGGAATGGTTTCTTGATATCGAGTTCGACGAACTCAAAAGCGAATTTGAGACTCGGATTGGGCAAGAGGACCGCGTCCGCGGCAAGTTGCCTACGTCGGAATAGAACCTAAGCTGGATTCGGGGTTGATGTTTCGTTGAAAGATACGGCGATCTCGATCCGAGAGGATCGGGAAGCGGATATGGCGGGGGAAGGGTGCTTCGGATCCAAAGGCTCTGGCACAGGTGATCCGCAAGCATGCCCCGAATGCCAAGCGCGTCGTATTCGAGACGGGACCGCTGTCGACGTGGTTCTATCACGCACTCACGGCGGAGGGAGTGCCCGCCATCTGCATCGAAGCACGTCACGCGCAAAACATATTGAACGAGACGCTCAACAAGACCGATGCCAATGATGCGGATGGCTTGGCCCAACTGACCGAAGCCGGCTTTTACAAGGCGGTCCGGGTAAAGTCATTTGACAGTATGCTGACGCGCACGCTGGTCGGGGCCCGCAACCAGCTCCTGAGTATCTCAATCCAGCTGAGCAACCAGATCCGCGGCCTGATGAAAACATTCGGCCTCATTGTTCCCAACGGAAGGGGTAGGGTGTTTGATGGCAAAGTGAGGGAGCTATTAGCTGGGAATGACGACCTTGCAGCGATCATATTGCCTCTGTTTGAGGCGTGGCGCGAGTATCGCGAGGCACGCCGGCGCGGGCTGTTCACGCTTGTGAATGGCATTCGTTGACGACGTCAATATGCTCTCCGGCGTAAGGATGTCGAACGGGATGATGCAAGCCCCTCATAACGCAGGGCGACGACAAGATGCGCCTCTGGGTCGGTATCCGGCTGATGACGCGGAGTATCAAGATTCCACCCATCCGCCTGATAGACTTTGTGGCGATCGCCGATCTCCGTGAGCGTGATCGGCATCGGCACGTTCAGATCATAGGCGTTGATCAGCTCGGCATAGCCAATGGGTATTGGCAGCCAGCGGCCATGAAAAACAATTACGTCTCGTGAAAAAGGCTCCTGCTGCCCAAACTCCATGAAATCCGATTCATGCTCATGAACAATGATTCCTAAGAGACAATTTCATGAAAAACGATAACATCCAATGCAGATAAACGCCGTCCTTCGCGGTCATGGCTGGCGGGTGCCGCCTGGAGTAGTACTGATCCGCTTCGGCTGGCGGTATGTTGACGATCGTTAAACCAGCCTAGCCATTCGAAGTCGGGCGCATTCAACAGCTTCGAAGTTGCGCCACGGCCCGCGTCGACTGGGTCACGCGCACCTGTCTCGGGACCATGTTTGTAAGTTCCATAACAAGTCTTACGCGATTTTACATCGTCCACAGGACCGAAAGTGGTGCGGCGTGCAATTTTTCGCCGAATGGCGTCACCCGGTCGTGATCGTGCAGGACGATCCCGTGCAAGAAGCGGTCACCCACCGCCTCCTGCAGCTGACGCAACCCTTTGAAGTCCTCACTCTTGACCGTCGAAGATGCCTTGACTTCGATGCCGACGACACGGCCGCGCCGATCCTCAACAATAACGTCGACCTCGGTCTGATCTTTCGTCCGATAGTGGGAGAACGAAAGTCGACGTTCGGACCATGACGCAAGCTTCATGAGCTCGGATACCACGAAGCTCTCGAGCAATGGACCGAAACGGGTTCTGTTTTCACGGATGGTGTTGGCATCGTCTTCTCGGAGGGCAGCAAGCAGTCCAGTGTCGAGAAAATGCAGCTTCGGTGTTTTTACCAAGCGGCTCAGCCGGTTGTTGGACCATGGCGCGAGCGTTCGGACAAGGAAGAGCCGCTCGAGGATTGCGACATACTTCTGCGCGGTGACACTCGATAGTCCGAGGGCCGAGCCGAACCCACTGTGATTGACTAACTGTCCCGCATGCTCTGCCAGGACTTTAAGGAGGCGCGGCAACCTGCCCAACTGATCGATGTTGGCAATGTCGCGCACGTCTCTGTCAAGGATAAGCGCGACGTAATCTTCAAGCCATGCGGTGCGCCGGGCGGGCTGTGTTCTGCGCACGACCTCAGGGTACCCTCCACGTACAACTGTCTCCAGAAGGTCATCGCCGAGGACAAGTTCGTCCGCGATCACGGGCACCTCCCCCGCAAAAATGCGATCGAGAAAGCGGCCTGGGGTAGATCGGATTTCTGCTTGTGCAAACGGTAGCAATGATATCAGGGCCATGCGCCCGGTAAGAGAATCTGCCACCGCTGGCACGGTGGCGAGGTTCGCTGAGCCTGTAAGCAGGAAGCGGCCGGGTTCATCGCTGCGATCGACGCTTTCCTTTATTGCCAGCATCAATTCGGGCGCGCGTTGGACTTCATCGATAACCGCGCGGCCGAGACCGCGGACGAAGCCTACTGGGTCAGATTTGGCGGCGCTGAGTGTGCCGGCATCGTCGAGGGTATAATATGGTCGCTCGGGGCCTGAGAACTGTCGCGCAAGCGTGGTCTTGCCGGCTTGCCTTGGTCCTGCGACTAGCACGACACGCGTATCGGACAGCGCCGTCTCGACCATAGAGCGGGCCTTGCGTGTAATGAGCGTGTTCGGGCGATTTGATTCAGTCATGCGTCCAATGTTAATTCTATTCGCGTCCAATTTAAAGTGATATCCCGTCCAATTTAAAATGCACTCCATACCGGCGGGGCCGGTGATGTGGAGATGGTGTCGGCCTGTTCTGATCTGCCCGGAGACGATCACATGATCGTCGGCAAGAATGGCGGCGAGCGGGTGTTTCATCTCGCCACCCTCCATGAAAGGTTCGGCGCAAATTCTTTGGCCGCCAACCTATGGGAAACAAGTTTCCGATAAATCAATCGTCCGGGGACGGGCCGCCGGACGATGTCCCTCCGGCATCTGGAGAGGGCTAATGCACGAAGACAAGATCCGCCAGGCTCTGATCGAGCTTCTGTATCGCAGCTCCTATGGCGTGGTCATCTCCAACGTCGTCATTTCTGGCGCGGCCGTGTATGTCCTTCGAAATGCCGTATCCGCGAGTTGGCTGGCCGGATGGGTTGGCGCGCTCTATCTGCTCATCGTCCTGCGTGTCGTTGCCTCCCGCCGTTTTTTCAGCCGCCCAAGGGATTCCCGGTCCATCATGCGGTGGGCCTGGCTCGCAGCCGCATTTACCTGGGCGTCCGGCCTGCTGTGGGGCGCGCTCGGCTGGGTCGGCTTCCTTCCGGATGCGCCCATTGTCCTTTCGTTCACGGTTATCGTGCTGACCGGTCTTGTCTGCGGCACGGTGCCGTCTCTTTCGGCCTTTCCGCCCGCGCTCATCGGCTCAATCCTTGTAACGGTCCTGCCGATCGCCGTGCGATGCATTCTGACGGACAGCGATATTTCCGGCGCTTTCCTGTTCCTGCTCTCCTCCCTTGTGGCGATCAACTTCTACTACTGCCGCATCACCTACCGGATGTTGCGTGAAACCGTCAGCCTGCGACTGGAAAACGAGAGTCTCGTCGGCCACCTGCAAGAGGAACGCGATCGGGCACAGGCAGCAGACCGCGCCAAGACACGATTTCTGGCAGCCGCCAGCCACGATCTGCGGCAACCGATCCATGCGTTAAGCCTGCTTGTTTCCACGCTTGCAATATTGGGGCAGCGTGGAAACGTCCCCTCCGGCGATGCTCGCGAGCTGGCAACGAGGGCGAAATCCGCCGTCAGCAATCTCAGCGGACTGCTGAATGCGCTGCTCGACATTTCCCGGCTTGACGCCGGCATCGTCACGATCGCAAACGAGACAGTATCGTTGCGCGACCTTTTTCGCGATCTTCGTGACGAGTTCGCCTCAGAGGCACACCAGCGCGGCCTTGACTGGCGGATCGTCGACAGCGACTTGCTGATTGACAGCGACCCGATGATGCTCCGACGGATCCTCAACAACCTGTTGTCGAACGCGTTCCGCTATACAAAAGCGGGCGGCGTCCTCCTTGGCTGCCGCAGGCACGGCAATTCGGTCGAAATCCAGGTCCTGGATACCGGCCCCGGCATCCCCGCCGATCAGCAAGCGGTGGTCTTCGAAGAATTCATGCAGTTGCAGAACCCCGCAAGGGACCGCACGCAAGGTCTTGGCCTGGGTCTTGCCATCGTTCGCCGTACGGCCGAGCTGCTGCAACATCCCCTAAGATTGGTTTCGGTGCCCGGACGCGGCTCGATGTTCTCGATCACGGTTCCGAAGGCCCGCTCGGCAGGATCTCCTCTGCAACCCGGCCGGCCTTCTCCCGCGGCGGGCATCACGGCCGGCATCATACTGGTTGAGGACGAGAAGGACGTATCCGACGCCATGGTGCGGCTCCTCACCCTGGAGGGGCACCGCATCTATGCCGGCCGCTCCGCAGAGGAGGTGCTCAGACTCCATTCGGAAGTCTTGAGGGCCGGCAGCGCGCCGGTCGATCTTATCGTTGCCGATTACCGCCTTGAGCATGGCGCCACAGGTTTGGATGCGATCCAGACCCTCTGCGACCACATCGGCCGCCACGTTCCGGCAATCATCGTTACGGGCGACACCTCGCCATCGCGACTCAAGGAGGTTAGCGCAAGTCGCGCGCGCATTCTGCACAAGCCCATCACCGGAGAGGAACTACGCGAGGCGATCCATGCCGCCTTGGAGGGCTTCGCGCCGGAATCCCACTGACCACCGAGGCAATAAACGAGCACACCAGGCGTCGGCAGCAATGCTGCCAGAGTCTCGTTAGCGCGGCTTGGCCGGTTCGCCTCAGCAGATTCAGGACCGCAACGGACAGGGACCGGGAAGATTAGCCCCGGCAGCCGCTCCGCTTGATCGAGGGGTCGTGTCAGTCAACCTCGCAGCACCCGGCCCCCTCACCGACCCGGTCTGGCACGCGACCGTGCACGGCCACAAGCAAGTTCATGCGCAAAAAACCCGGCGAGGTTCTCGTCGGGTTTTTTGCTACGCTCAGGGTGAATGGCCGTTTGGGAGATCACGCCCGCGTGTCACTCCGGGAGCCCCGCCTTGCGGTAGCCATCAACGAAATGCTCAAGCGTCGCAGCATCGCGGAATGGCTCCGTCTCGGCCCAGTGGCGGATTGTGAACTTCGGGTTGCCGACGAGGAATAATTCAACCTCTGCGCGAGCTTCATCGAGCCGGCCCAGTTGAGCAAGGCTTGCCGCCAGGAAACGGCGTGAACTTCTACGGTACGTCTCTTCCCTGCGCAGCGTCGCGACAGCGGCATCGTACTCGCCGGCCGCGTACTGGGCCTGGCCGAGCGTCAGATAGTACCAACTCGGCGGAAACGGGTTCAGCCGGAACGCCTTGTGAATGTGCTCAAGACCTTCCTCCACGCGCCCTGCCAGGACGGCGACGTCGGAAAGCGCTGCCCAGGTGTCGGCCTCGTTCGGGTCGAGCTCGATCGCCTTGGCGAATTCCCGATCCGCTTCGTCGAAGCTGTGTTCATAGGCAAGCAGGTACGCGAGGACCCAGCGACTGCCGGCATCGTTGGGATCGAGCGCTACGGCTTTGCGCGCCAGTTCCAACGCAACGCTACGGTTAGCTTCGGTTGGTCCGCCAGAATGCACCCATCCCATCCAGTGGTTCATGGCAAGCCAGCGATAAGGCTCGGCGTAGCCAGGATCGAGCGAAACCGCGCGTGTGAGCATCAGATGCGCTTCCTGCGCCGTCTGCGGTGAATCATCCATCAGCTTGCGCGCCCGCACGCAGAGATCGTAAGCCTCGAGATTATTGGGTCGGTTGCGCGACGGCGGTGCGCGCAACCGGCCGAGCAAGGCCTCCACGATCTTGCCGGTGACCTCGTCCTGAACGGCAAAGATATCCTCCAGGCTGCGATCGAAGCGTTCGGCCCATAGGTGTTCGCCACTCACCGCGTCGACCAGCTGGGCGTTGATGCGGACATGCCCGGCGGCGCGTCTTGCGCTGCCCTCCAGCAGGTAGCGCACGCCAAGATCCTCAGCGATCCCGCGCACGTCCATCGCCTTTCCTTTGTAGGCAAAGGCCGAGTTGCGCGCGATGACGAACAGGCCGGAGACCCTGGACAGGTCGGTGATCAGGTCTTCGGTTAACCCATCCGCAAAGGATTCCTGCTCAGGATCGTTGCTGATATTCACGAAGGGCAGCACGGCTATCGATGGTTTGCTGGGCAGAGGCAGAGGTTTTCGCTTTGCGCCATTTAGCTGCTCGATGGCCCTGGTGAAGCGGTACCCGACGCGCGGAACCGTCGAGATCCATTCACCGCCGTCGGCAGCCGGACCCAGCAGCTTGCGCAGCTGCGCGATCTGGACGGTGAGGTTGCCTTCCTCGACGGCCGTGCCCGGCCACGCCGCATCCATCAACTCGGCCTTGCCCAGGATTTCGCCGGGCCGTCCGACGAGTGCGGCAAGCAGCTTTAGCCCGCGGTGGCCAACGGCAACGGGATCATCGTTCCGAAGGAGCGTTCCCGCATCCGGATCAAGCACGAACGGACCAAAGGCAAAGCGCGATCCCTGCATGCGGCGCATCTATAGTCCGTTTGGAAGTTTTTGAGAACTATTTGGGAGGGCTTAATTACGACGCCGTTCGTATCCGGCAAACTCCATCCTCTTTCGGGTCGAGGGCCGCTGGCCGCTCAAACCATATGGAGGCTGCCATGAACGATACTCCCACCCTTGCGTCGGCCCCGCATCAGGCAACGCCCGCGGGGCCGGCGCAAGTGTCGCGTCGGCACTACAGCCCGGCGACTCTGCGAAGCATTATCGCGGCCAGGGGCGAGCGGATACGCTTTCGCTGGGAACTTGAGCAAAAGTTGAAAGACGATCCGCATTTGATCGATGACATCGGTCTGGCGAGACGGCAGCTCGAGACAGAGATCGCCAAGTCCTTCTGGCAAGTATCAAATCCTTTATAAGGCGACGTTTCATGACTGCCGAAAGCACGACATCAGCGCGCGAGGATCGGATCCCATGGGCCGCGATGGCTGGCATCATCGCGACCGTCACGGTCTTCGCCGTGGCACAGGGGCTGACCTATCCGCTGCTAAGCTTCATCCTTGAGCGGCAGGGGATGACACCCGCCCTGATCGGGCTGTCGGCGGCGATGACGCCGCTGGGTTTCATTGTATCCGCGCCTTTCATTCCGGCGTTGACGCGGCGGATGGGCGCGCCACGGCTTGCGATCCTGTGTTCGATGCTGGCCGCGCTCACCCTGATCGCGATTGGCTGGGCACAGGAAGTATGGGCCTGGATGCCACTGCGCTTGCTGCTCGGCTTTTTCGCCAATCCGCTTTACGTGATCAGCGAAACCTGGCTGCTCTCGATCACGCCCGCGCCACGCCGTGGCCGCATCATGGGCCTCTACTCGTCGATCGTTTCCGGTGGCTTTGCCATCGGTCCGCTGTCACTCGGCTTGGTTGGCACGCAGGGTTGGCCGCCCTTCATGATCGGCATCGTCGCCTTCCTTCTCTGCGGCCTGATCGTTCTTGCGGTCGTGCCGCGCCTGCCTGACATGCCGAATGAAGGTGAGGCAACGTCGGTCGGTGGCTTCTTCGCACTGGCACCGCTCCTGTTGTTCGCGGTTTTCGCTGCTGCCGCCTTCGAGCAAATCCTGCTTTCCCTGTTCGCGGTCTATGGCGCCGCGCTCGGCAGCACCGAAGAGCGCATCGCTTCGCTCATCACCTGTTTCATCGCGGGCAATGCCGTGCTGCAAATCTTGCTCGGGCGCATGGCCGAACAATTTGGCTCGAGGCGGACCATGTTATTCTGTGCGCTCGCCTCGCTAGCCGGCTGTCTGCTGCTGCCGTCGTTCTTCAGCTCGTGGCTCATCTGGCCGCTCGTTTTCGTCTGGGGCGGGGTTTCGTTCGGGATCTACACCATGTCGCTGATCCAGCTCGGCGAGCGTTTCGCCGGTCAAGCCTTAATTGCAGGCAACGCCGCCTTCGCGATCCTATGGGGTACCGGCGGCATCGTGGGCTCGCCCACCACGGGACTGGCCATGCAACTGTTCGGGCATCAGGGGTTGCCATTGTCCCTTGGCCTGCTGTGCTGTGTACTGGTGGTACTGCTGATGACGGAGTTGAAGGGTTTGCGACAAGGCTCGATGTCCTGAATCTGGACCGCTTGTCAGCGGCAGACACCGCCAACTCAGGGCCGAACTGGCCAGGGCCGGCAAGCCAATCGGACCCTAGACCAATTGATTGCTGGCCATGCCCTCACAAGGACTGATCCTGGCCACCAACAAAGGACGAGAACTCGAAAGAGTGCCTGGCTTGCGTCTCGAAGATTGGGCGGCCGCCTGACAATGGAAAGCATGCCCGATTGCTAGGGGCTCTTGCCTGGCCGGAGGAAGGAACAAACTTACAAGATAGGCGTTCTGCGGCGAAGCGGAGGCAACGCAGATGCAAGGTATCAATTGGGATCACCCCGTGAGGGTCGGTGCAAAAGGTGAGCGGTGTATCAACGGGCCACAGGATGCGCTGCAGTATCTAAGTGAATGGCCGCAGGGCGGATGGTTCTACGAACGAGCCAGAAACCGCTGCCACGCCGCGCTGGAGCGCGGCGAGAGCCTTGGGCTCTCGCGCAAGGCCTTCATTGGCGCGGCTATCGAATGTTCATTCCCGATCGCAGAGGACGAGATCTCCTCTTGAGTGTGGGGTTCGGCTACGCCGACCTTCACATCAACGACGTGAATCGGTTCGCCACGACCGATTCAAAACTCTCATTGGACGCGGATTCTCCGACGCGCGATGCTGCGTTCATGACCCAGCAGTGCTCCAACCTCTATTTTCAACGGATAGACCCCAGCCGAAACATGGCGCGCTATTATGCGCTTTCGATACAGCCCACGCTCTTTGGCGAAACCTCTCTTATCCGCGCCTGGGGGCGCATTGGTACGCTCGGCCAGGAGATGAGCCATCACTTCGCATCCGAGGCTGACGCTATTGCTCTCCTTCTGCAAATCGCCCGCAGAAAGAGGGCGAAAGGCTATGTTGCCAAGGCAATCTGTGGAAAATCGCCTGAGGAGGCGGGTGTTGTTGCGCAAGGCCGATGACATCGGCGCCATTCGGGCAAAGTATCCTTTCGTCAAAAACGAGGAGGAACAACTTTTGACCACCACAACCGAAATCGCAGAAAAGATCGCCGGTGAGCATGGCCTGACGAAGGCTCAAAGCAAAGCCGTCGTTGAATCCGTGCTTGCAGCGATCTCCGCCGCCTCGGTCTCCGGCAACGAGACCTCCCTGCCCGGCTTCGGCAAGTTCAAGGTCAAGGACACACCTGAACGCGAAGCCCGCAATCCGGCAACCGGAGCGACCATCAAGGTCGCGGCAGCCAGGAAGGTATCCTTCGTACCGGCAAAGGCTCTGAAGGACGCACTCAACAAGTAACGCCGCAACTCTTGGCCCCGCCTTCCGGCGGGGCCACTTGAACTCGCTTAGGCTCTGCGTCCAGGCAACAGCAGAACCCGATGCCACGGGGCTTCTCAGCCGCACGCGTTTAAGCGCCACCGCCGCTGCGCACCATCGTCGAACGCAGTGAAGACGTCCGGACCGCCTTACCCGTCGAACCGGCCGTTCGAGATGTCCTCGGCCGACGTCACGGAAACCGCGACGCTGACACCCTTGATAACCGCGCCTCCGGCCCTTTGGAGATCAACGACGGTCTGAAGGGCGCCTTTGACCGGCACCGTCATCGGCGCGACGGTCCCTGCCTCCAGGTCAACAATGTAAAGTCCCTCTTCGCCAGCGAAACCTAAGATCGCAAGTTTTGCCATGCACATTCCCCCGCTCGGTTTAATTTCTAGAAGCCTGCCTTCTTGAGGCCCTCACGATAGATGTCTTTGTGCCATTTTTCCTTAATCGGCACGATCGACAACCAGTTTTCGACATCAAAGTCGGGATGGGTTTCCCGGGCTCTGGTAACGAACACATGTGCTTTGTCGCGGTGGCCGAGCATGGCCCAGCTCGCGGCCGCCAACCGGTCGGCGAGGCTGCCATCTGCCATTCTATCGATGTAGCCAATCGCCGCCTCGAAACGGCCGAGACCGTAGCAGGCGCCCGCCGCCGTCCACAGGTAGGAATCCGGGCTTATGGGATTGAGTTCGATGGCGCGCTCGATGGTCCGACACGCGGTATCCAGACGCGAACAGTGGGCCAAGGCGTCGGCGTGGTCGGCGATGATATCCGCGTAATGCGGGCTTAGCGTCTCGGCCAGTTGCAAAGTCTCGACACTTTCGTCGAGAGCACCCTGCAGCAGCTTTGCAACCCCAAGCTCGCGGTAACCATCCGCCATGTCGCTGCTTGTCTCAATGGCCTGCAAGGCATAGGTCTCCGCCGACTTCAGCAAATCCGCCTCGCCTCGCGCCGTCAGAAGCCACTCCTCCGAATAGGTTCGTGCAAGCGAGCTGAGCGCCGGCGCGAAGTTGGCGCTTTCCTGCAAAACCGCTTTCATCTCCTTTCGGGCACGACGCAGGTTTGGCAGCGTCAAGCGGTCGAAAAACCGCCGTCCAAGCAGATAGCGGTGATACGCGGCCGGGTTCCGATCGAAATTGGAGCGCGTGATCCTGTGGCGCTCGATTTCGCTCGCGACCGAAAGTGCCAGGCGCCCGGATATGTCACGCCTGTTTTGCGCGAAGCGCGCGCCATCAAGGCTGAGCCGCTCCGCCCAGACAATCTCGCTCGTGGGAAGAAACACGAGCTGTGTGAACAAGGAAAGCGCCTCGTCCACACCGCTCAACCGCGTCTCGAGCACATAGGTCAGGCCATGATGCTCAAGCATCGCGAGCTGGTCTTCAGTTTTGCGGCTTATCTGCAGGGCGGAGTAAGGTGCGAGCACCTGAACGCTATTCAGCACACAGAAGCCAATGGTGATGTCTTCGAGAAGCGAGGCTACGATCATCGCTGCGGCGGGTTCGCGGCTGTAGTTGCTGGGCGGGAGCAACGCCAGGCGCGGCGGGCTAGGCCTTGGATGTTCCGTCAGTTCAGCGGGATTGATTATCTCGACATTTGTCGCCCGCGCCGCGATCTTGGCTGGCGGGAACGATTGTTTTTCCCTCGTCCAGGATGCGAGCATCTCGTTTCGCCGTTCAAACGTGCGCCTGAGATGCTCAACCTCTCCCTGCACATCGTAGGCCTGCAGCAGAAATTGGGGTGCGATCTGGTCGTTTGAGCCCGAGAGAAGGACGAGAAGCGCTGCCTGTTGGACGACGGCACGCTGGTCAGCTGTCTCGGCCAGGGATGCCATCAGTCGCATGGCATGATCGAGAGCTACAAGCTGACGCTCTCGCTGCTGCGCTAGCCAGTGATCAAACAAAGAATTTTGAAGGTCGATTTTATCCAGAAAAGCCGATCGAAGCCGATCAACAAGCACCTTGAGTTCATCGAACGAGCCTTCAGGCTCGGCTATCCCAAACAACGAAACATCGCAGATGATCGAGGATGACTTGAGCTCGATCCCATGGTTCGAAAAAACAAGAAAATGCACATTGAGCTCGGATTGACGACCTTTGATCCGCGAGATCAACCTGCGAAGATTGGTAAAAGCGGTGGATGGTGTTCCCCTGCCCCAAAGCAGCTCCGCAACCTCCATTCTCGTGACGGTTCGACGGCCTGTGGAAAAAAGGTAGGCGAGGATCACAAGCGCCTTTGCGGGGAACGGGATGGCGTGCCCATGCTCATCGAGCAACTCCAGACCGCCAAATGTCCGCAGGCGGAAGATCGCCGACTGTGGTTCGCCGCCTGAATCCAATCGCTCCACCTCTGTCAGATTTCCACACGACCCTAAGTTGAAGTAGGCGGAAAGTCACGCCGAAGTCAACTTACAGTATCAGGGCGCAACGACGAACTCAAAGTCGAAAAGCTTCACCCGTTTGTCCCGATCAATAACGCAGTATCACGTCGCAATCAGCGAAATGAGCGGGTTTGATGCGTCCACCCGACATGATGATCCATCAGGAACGGGGCAGAGCTGCTAGCATGCATTCGCGCGAAAACGACCGTACCGAACAAGCTCAAAGCAGCGCTGGCTGAAAAGCGCCGGACCCGCCGCCTTGATAGATCTAAGAATTTGACATCCGGACCGGCAGGCGGATAAAGCTCGGCTAAGGTATCGGGCACCTGCCGCCTGCGGACGCAAGTCACGGTGAAGCCCGACGATACTCATCTTCTCACCCTCGAAGCATTTCGTCGGTAGGTAAAGCAGGCTCCCTGTCAAATGCGAAATGCCTCATTTGAGGAGTGAGCGATGTCGTCCGGAGACGCACAACAAAACCCGTTCCTGACCGCTCCGATCGGGCGGCTCTTTATTACTAATGCTTTGCCGATGATGCTTGTCATGATGATGAGCGGACTATTGACCGTGGTTGATGCCGCCATCCTCGGGCATTTCATTGGTGCCGATGCCCTGGCTGCAGTCAGCATCGTCTTTCCAGCGGTGATGGTCACCATCGCATTGTCGGCGCTTGTCAGCGGCGGCATGTCCAGCCTGCTTGCCCGGCATTTAGGCGCAGGCGCGCGAGACATGGCGGCGGCAGAATTTGCGCGGGCCCACGGTCTAGCGCTCGTGATCGCGCTGGTGCTGATCTTTGCCTTCCTTGTGGGCGGGCGCACCGCCACCGGCCACATGGCAGGCGCCGAAGGCAACATCGCCGAAATGTCGTATCGCTACCTCCTGATCATGATCTGCGCGACGCCTGCGCAGTTTCTGCTGGGGTTGCACGCGGATGCTTGCCGCAACGAAGGCCGCGTGGGCCTGATGGCATTGATGTCGGTCGGTGTAACCTTCGCCAATATCGCGCTCAACTACGTGTTGATCGTCGAGCTCGATCTTGGCATTGCAGGATCGGCGTTGGGCACAGCGCTGGCCCAGGCCCTTGGATTGGCACTCCTGGTCGGGATGCGGCTACACGGCGTTTGGGTGATACCGCTCTCTTCGCTCGGGGCGCATAGTTGGGCCGGAGGCTGGCGGTCCATTGTGATGCTCGGCGTACCACTGAGCCTGAGCTTCATCGGCATCGCACTGGTTGCGGCAACGGTGATCGCAACATTGCGGCTGACCGCCGGCGCCAGCTACGCCGACACTGCTGCTGCCTACGGCATCGTCATGCGCATTTTCAGCTTTGCCTTCCTGCCGCTCATGGCGATCGCGCTCGCCACGCAAAGCATCGTCGGCAACAATGTAGGAGCCGGTTTTTATCAGCGTTCGGACAAGATGTTGCGCCTCGCTACAAGCGTTGCGTTTGCCTACTGCCTGGCGGTCGAACTCGTCTTGCTGAGCACAAGCAGCATGATCGGCGCGGACTTTGCGCGGGAGCGGTCCGTGGTGACCGAAGTCGGAGCTATCTTACGGCCGATGGTTTCTCTTTATCTCTTTACCGGGCCCATCCTGGTGTTCGCGCTCTATTTCCAGGCCGTGGGCCAGCCTGGCAGGGCGGCGGTGCTGACGCTCGTCAAACCGTTTGCGCTTAGCCCGCTGCTGATTGTCTGCTTCGGGGTCTTCGGCGACAGCACGGCGATTTGGTTTGCCTTTCCGGTCACAGATTGCCTTGTGGCCACCCTCGCGACAGGGATCCTTATCCCAATCCTGAAGAGCCCCGCCCCTGCAGGCGGCTTTGGGCTCAGGGTCCAAAGGATAGCGGTATGAGAAACCAAGCGGGGCCACATGAGGCCGGCAGCGTTGCCGGTATGTGATGACGCAAGGGAGCGATGTGGTGCCACGCGAAGTTTCGTGGCGCCAAGATCAACAATCTCGCGCAATTGAATTGGCCTGGGAACTTACGCGGCTTTTTTTGAGAAAGCCCGTGGCCAGCGCGTGGAAAGCGTCGACAGCCTTCGGCAGTACATCCTGCGGATCGTCACTGGCTGCAATCCAGAGGGCGGCATTGAGCGCAGCGCCGCTGAGAAGCCGGGCGGCTGCTTCCGCGTCCACCGGCTTGAGTATTCCCTGTGCGATGAGCCGCTCAACTGTGCGCTTGGTCGCCTGAAGACAGCTGCATTGGCTCGGCCATTGCGATGGATCGCCCAATACCGCCGGTCCGTCGAGCAGAACGATGCGTTGGACTTCCGGGTCAAGTGCCATCTCGATATAGGCGGCCCCTTCGGCCAGCAAACCCTGCCAAGTGTCCGCTGCACGGGCACCGACCTCCTGCGCGCGCGCGGCCATGTCGGAGTCGATCTGGTTGACGACCGCCGCAAGCAGGCCGCGCTTGTCGCCAAAATTATGGTAAAGCGCCCCTCGCGTGAGCCCGACTTCAGCTGTCAATTCGTCCATTGAAGCAGCGGAATATCCCTTTTCGGCAAAGGCTTTTCGCGCCGCCGCGATCAGCTTGACGCGGTTTTCCTCCATCGTCTCAACACGTCGTTTCGCCATCTTGCCCTCAAGTTCATATACGCTCCGTATATGAACTTGACATACGAGGCGTATTTGGACTATTTCACATACGCACCGTACATGAAATGAGTGAGCATGGAAAGCGGTTGAAGCGTAGCCATCCGCTCACTGGATGCGGCCAAATGACAGCAAGGCGAGATCAAAGATGACAAAGCGCGAAGTAATCTTTCCCGCAAACCGACACGCTCTTTATGAGGAACACGGTTATTCGGCCGCCATTCGATCCGGAGACCTATTGTTCGTCTCCGGCCAGGTTGGTAGCCGTAGCGACGGAACGCCGGAACCTGATTTTGAACGTCAAGTCCAACTGGCCTTCGAAAACCTCAAGGCGACACTGCATGCGGCCGGCTGCACATTCGACGATCTTGTCGATGTGACGACTTTCCACACGGATCCCGAGAACCAGTTCGCAACGATCATGGCCGTCAAGCAACAGATTTTCAGCAAGCCACCTTACCCGAACTGGACCGCAGTCGGTGTGAATTGGCTCGCCGGCTTCGATTTCGAGATCAAGGTCATTGCCCGGATCCCCTAAGGATCCGCCGGCGCTGCAGCGGGTCAGGGCCTGACCCGCTGCGGGGCTACTCACGAAGCTGTCTAACGCGTGCCTTTGCATATCGGGACAATCCGATCTTGATGGCGACCAGCACCGGGGCGGCAACCAGAAAAAGCAGTGCGACGGCGTTGAAGGCGGTGTCGAAGGCAATCACCGTCGACTGGCCTGTCACGGCCCGGCCCAAAAGGCTCATCGCTGTCCGGCTTGCGGCGCCTGCTTCCATCCCTTTCGCCATCAGCGTGGCTGTCGTGGTGTTCAGCCGTTCGAGCACCGCGGTCTCCCCTGCGGTCACGTCGGCGGCAAGCACGGCGACATTGTCGGCGAAGTTATGGTCGATCAATGTCTGGAGGCCCGCGACCCCGATCAGTCCACCAAGCTGGCGACCGGTATTGAAGAGGCCGATCCCGGACGCGAGATTTCGGCTGTTGAGGTTGCTGAACGCAATCAGGGTGATCGATAGAAACAGGAAGCCCAGACCCAGACCCCGCAACAGGACCGCTGCCATCATGTCGTCCGCGCCACTCTCGCTGGTCGAACCCGACAGCATCCACATCGCCACCATGATCATCAGAATGCCAAAGGGCACAGTGGCGAAAGGAGGAAGGTGGCGAACCTGTATGAGAAAGGCCGCCAGCAGGAGCGCGCCGATGAAGAGTGCGGCGCTCGGCAACAGGAGCTGTCCGGCGTCGGTGGGCGTGAACGCGAGGACGGACACGGCAAATGACGGGATGAGAAAGGCGCTCCCGAACAGCGCAGCACCGGCAACAAAGCTTACGATGAAGGCGAAGCTGAAATCCTCCGAGCTGAACAGCGTAAAATCGAGCAGGCCCTGACCTTTTGCCAGCACCTGTTGGCAAAGAAACGCCAGCAGTGTGGCCATGCCAATCACCGTTAGCCACAGGATGCGCGGCTCCTCGAACCAATCCCACCGGCTTCCCTGACTAAGGACATACGTGAAGCAGAAGAGCGCGACGGACATCAGTGTAAAACCGATCCAGTCAAACGGACGACGCGCCGTTTTCATGGGCATTGGCTCGTCTGCGATCAGCAGAAGCCCGGCGGCGCCAAGCGACACCGGAACGACGCTGAAGAATATCCATGTCCAGGATTGACTGTCGAGCAGCCACCCCTGAAGCGCCGGGGCGATTGTCGCTGCTGCGACAACAGCCCCCATGGCAAACAACGCTTGCAGGATTGGTTGGCGACTACTGGGATAGGCGAGGAAAATAATTGCCTGGCCACCAACCAAAAGCGTGCCGCCGGAGAAGCCCTGAATTATTCGAAGGATGACCAGCAAGTCCAAGCGAGCCGTCATGGCGGCAATGCCGCAGGCCATGCCCATGGCAAGTGTCGAGGCAATGATCAGGCGCAGGGGATGGATACGGCTGAGCAGCCAGGGTGCTGTCATGAAACCGATCAGCTTGAAACTGGTGTATCCGACATCCAGCCAGGCGAACTCGTCTGGTGTTGCATAGGTGTCGCCGATGATGTCACCACGCCCGAGCGATAGAACGCTGCTGGCGACTGCTTCAGTCAGTGCGGCAAGCACGATGCCCGTGACAAGAAGCACTCCAGCCGTCGATCTCTCATGGCTCAGGCTCGCACTGACGGCCATTGTCATGACCCGCTCCCCAGATCGATCGCGACACGCGCGGAAAGGCCGGGAACCAGACGACCGAGCAGCGGATTGCCGACAAGGCGGATCTTCACCGGAACACGCTGGACGACACGAACGAAGTTGCCTGTCGCATTGTCTGTGGGAAGCAAGCTGAAGGCCGAGCCGCTGCCCGGAGCGAAGCTGTCGACGACACCTTCAAGCTTTTCGTTGCGGTAACCGTCGATGGTGATGCGGACGCGCTGGCCAGGGTGGATATCTTCGAGCTGGGTCTCCTTGAAGTTCGCCACGATCCACACCCCGGCGACGGGAACGATATCGAGCAAGGCATTTCCCGGCGCAACGAGCCTTCCGACGCGGACCTGACGGTTACCGATTACGCCGGCGACAGGCGCACGCACCACGGTGTCATCGAGATCGATCTGGGCGAGATCGTGCGCGGCCTCTGCCTGCGCTACGGCGGCGACGGCCGCCTCGCGCTGAGCGGCAAAGACCGTTAGGCGGTGCTGCTGAGCCTCGACGGTGGCGGATGCAGCCGCAACCCCCGCTTCCGCTCTTGATCGCGCGGTATCGCTTTCATCGACATGAGCCTGGCTGACTGTGTTGCTTCGAATGAGTTCGCGCCGGCGATCGTAGGCCTTGCTCGCCAGATCCATTTCGGCGACGGCCGAACGTCTCTGGGCCTCGGCCTGTCGAATGAGGGCGTGCTGAAGCTCGGTCTCCGCGTCGACATTGGTAAGGCGAGCCTCGGCATCGTCCACATTGGCGACCGCCTGGGCAAGCCGCGCCCTGTAGTCCCGATCATCGATCCGGAACAGCACCTGCCCTGCGGTTACGGTTTCGTTGTCATCAACCTCCACCGCCGTAACGTAGCCCCCGACTTTTGCGGCAAGCGAGGTCACATCGCCGCGCACATAGCCATTGTCGGTCGACGCCTCGCCGCTCGGTCGAGCCCAGGCCCATCCGCCAGCAACGGCTATCACGGCGCCGAGGCAGTCTGCGACGATGGCGGCTTTGTCCTCGAGCGAATCCATTTTCTCAGTTCCTGTTGGGTTAGGTGGCCGCGAGGCAGCCTTTCGATGGCAGTTGCCAAAGGCTGCCTGCGCGGAAACGCGTTCGATGCGTCTATTCGCCGATGGGCGTGGTCAGTTCCTTTTCACCGGTGTCGACGACGAAAACCGCGAGCAATCGCGCCGGCTTCGTGTCGCTGGCGTTTGCGCTTACTCCGTGACGAGCGCCGGGGTCCTCGTAGAAGTTCTCGCCGGCCTCGTAGACCCTCTCCGGCAACCCGTTGACGCTGCTGCGGATCGAGCCTTCAAGCACTGTTGCGTAGATGAAGGCGGAGTCCGGGTGTGTATGGCCGGGCGATGCGCCGCCCGGCCCGTATTCGACAAGCACGCCCTTCATGCTCTTGCCGGGCACATTCGGAAGGGCGTGGTCGAAGACGATCGTGACCTTGCCCCCGGGCCGGTCGGCGGCTGAGACCGCGGTGATCGAGAGCGTTCGCAAAGGCCTGGAGAAACCGCGTCAGCATTGTCGTTCTCCTTTGAGTGTTTCGTCGGACACAGCGCCGTGTCCCGCACGAGTGCTTGGTGCAGCCTGCGCAAGTCTCAGTGTGCGGCTTGCTGGCTGAGCCAGTCCTCGAAGTGGATCCTGCCGAGGCGCGGTTTCTCGCCTGGTGTCAGCGACTGATCGTTAAGCACGGCGCCGAAGTAGCGTGCGTGAACGTCGGGCACGACCTTGCGCGTGTCGCGCTTCGCCCTCAGGAAGCGCCGCACCAGTTCATCGAGCGGAACAGCCTCGGGGCCGGCCACTTCCACCGTGCCGTTGACGGGCGGGGCAAGAGCGACATCGGTGAGCGCAGCTGCCACGTCGTCGGACGCGATCGGCTGGAACAGTGCCGGCGACAGACGGATCTCGCCGTCGACGGTGGCCGATTGCGCAATGCCGTCGACAAACTCGAAGAACTGCGTAGCGCGCAGGATGGTGTAAGGAATGCCGGACGCCTTGATGAGGTTTTCCTGTGCGATCTTTGCCCGGAAGTAGCCGTTGTCCGGAAGCCGCTCGCTGCCGACGATCGACAGGGCAATGTGGTGGCGAACGCCCGCCGCAGCTTCGGCTGCCAACAGGTTACGACCCGAGGTCTCGAAAAACTCGAGGACTGCCTTGTCTTCCCAGACCGGCGCATTCGCCACGTCGACGACGATCTCGGCTCCATCCATCGCTGCCGCGAGGCCCTCGCGGGTAATGGTGTTCACGCCCGTGTTGGGAGAGGCTGGGAGCACGTCATGACCACGCTCGCGCAGGTTCTTCACGAGTTTCGATCCGATGAGGCCGGTGCCTCCGATAACGACGATCTTCATGGGTTTTCTCCGCTTTTCCGACCGCAACCATTGCCGTCTGTGCAAATGGAGAGTACCTGCGGGTATGTAGGAAGTCCTTGAGGCGGGCTTGAATTGTCCTTGAAGGACGCTTGAATATATGTCCAGGACGCTTGCCGGACCGACGCCATTGCGGGCGTGTGACGGGTCAGGCGTTCGCTATCGATGTCAGATATCATTCGTCAGTTGCCTCGGCCGCGCGCCGGTGGCGTGCGGTCAGGGATGCCGGCCTTGCAGTTCATTTTTGGAGACTACGTGCTTGATCAGCAGCGCAGGGAACTGACCTTGCTCGGGCAAGTCGTGGCCGTCGGACCGCAGGTCTTCGATCTTCTGCTGCACCTGGTGGCGAACCGCAACCGCGTCGTCAGCAAGGACGACCTTCTGGAGGCGGTGTGGAGCGGCCGGGTGGTCTCGGAATCGACGATCACCAGCCACATCAATGCGGTTCGCAAGGCCATCGGAGACAGCGGCGAGGAGCAGCGCCTGGTCCGCACGATCGCGCGCAAGGGCTTCCGCTTCGTCGGCGAAATCTCGGTCGATGAGACCGGACAGACAAAACAGCCGAGCGGGCCTGGTGCCACTGAGCAGACCTTAGGAAAATTTCAGCAGCAGCCGTCCGCGCTCGTTCTTCCCGAAAAGCCCTCCATTACCGTCCTGCCGTTCCAGCACCTGAGCGGCGATCCGGAGCAGGAATATTTCGCCGATGGCGTGGTCGAGGACATCATCACGGCGTTGTCGCGCATCCGCTGGCTGTTCGTCATCGCGCGCAATTCGAGCTTTACCTACAAGGGCCGGGCGGTGGATGTGAAAGAAGTCGGCCGGGAACTGGGCGTGCGCTACGTCCTGGAGGGCAGCTTGCGCAAGGCGGGCAACCAGGTGCGCATCACCGGTCAGCTGATCGACGCCACGACCGGGGCGCATCTTTGGGCAGAGCGCTTCGAGGGCGCGCTCGACAACATTTTCGAACTTCAGGATCAGATTTCGGCCAGTGTCGTCGGCGCGATCTCACCGCAACTCGAGCGCGTGGAAATCGAGCGCGCCAAGCGCAAGCCGACGGAAAGCCTCGACGCCTACGACTATTACCTGCGCGGCATGGCGAAGCTGCACATCGGAACCCACGAAGCGATCGAGACGGCGCTGGCCTTGTTTTATAAGGCAATCGAGCTCGATCCCGACTTTGCATCCGCCTATGGCGGGGCGGCCTGGTGCTATTTCTGGCGCAAGCTGAACGGCTGGATGGTCGACCGGAGCCAGGAGATCGCCGAAGGCGTGCGGCTGGCGCGGCTGGCCGTGGAACTGGGTCGTGATGATGCGGTGGCGTTGACGAGAGCTGGCCACGCGCTCGGGCATCTCGCCGGCGACCTCGACGGCGGCATCGCACTCATCGACAGAGCACGGTTGCTCAATCCCAACTTCGCCCCCGCCTGGTTCCTCGGTGCGGCCCTGCGCGTTTTCCGTGGTGAAACCGGCAGCGCAATCGAGGATCTCGCGCATGCTGTTCGTTTGAGCCCGTTGGATCCGGAAATGTTTCGAATGGAGGCCACCACTTCGCTCGCGCATTTTTTCGACGGGCGCTTCGATTCTGCCTCTGCCTGGGCGGAAAAGGCGCTGGGGAACCTGCCCAGCCTCCTGGTCGCCGTCGCCCTTCTGGCGTCGAGCCACGCGCTCGCGGGGCGGTTGGAGGAAGCGCGACAGGCGATGCAGCGCCTGCGCACGCTTGATCCGTCCTTGCGTATCGCCAATCTCAAGGACTGGCTTCCGATCCACCGCCCGGAAGATTTTGCGCGGTTTGCCGAGGGCCTGCGGCTGGCAGGATTACCCGAATGAACCCACCTGCTTGAATCGACGACGTCACTGCCCGCATCCAACGGTCAAGATCAGAGCTCCGCGAATATACGCTTCAGTTTGAGGCCCAATGTCGCCGCGCGAGCCAGCATCAAGACCATCATCCCGAGCCAGAGCCCGTGATTGCCCCAGAGTTGCTGGAGAATGTATGCCGCCACGAGGAAGACCGTCGTGGAGATCAACATGCTGTTGCGCAGTTCACGGGTGCGCATTGCGCCAATGAACACACCATCGAGCATGTAACTCGTCACCGAGATCAGCGGCAACACGACGACGTAGGGAAGAAAGTGGACGGCCGCCGTGCGAACATCCTCCTGGTTGGTCAATAGGGAAATGATCGAGGGACCAGCCAGCGCGTAGCAGAGCGAAAACAGGAGTGCCACCAGTCCGGACCACAGGAAAGCCGCCTTGATCACACGCCGAAGGGCTTGCTTGCGGCGTGCGCCGATGACGGATCCGACAAGGGTCTCGGTGGCATGGGCAAAGCCATCGAGGCCATAGGAGGTGATGCCGTGCAGGTTCAAGAGCACGGCGTTGGCCGCCAGGATCGCGTCGCCTTCCGCCGCCCCGCTTCGCGCAAACCAGCCGAAGCATACCAGTAGGAAGAGACTGCGCAGAAATATGTCTCGGTTGACGGCAATCAAGCTTCGAAAGGCGGCGCCATCCAAAAGCTCGCGCAACGCCAACGGTGGCCCTGCACTGAAGGGTCGGACGATCAACAAACCGGCGACGAAGGCGGCCCATTCGGCCATGGCCGTGCCCGCACCGATGCCGGCCACACCCCAGTCAAACACGAAGACCAGTGTCACTGTCGCCGCAAGGTTGATCACATTCAGCGCGATCTGCAGCGCGAGCGAAATCATCACCCGCTGCCGGCCGAGCAGATAGCCCAGCAGAACGAAGTTCCCGAGGGCTGCCGGCGCTGACCAGATGCGGGCCGAGGCATAGGCCACGGCACTCTCGTAGACCGCCTGGCTGCCGCCAAGGAGTGCCAGCCCGATTTCGATGATCGGCGTCTGCAGCACGATGATGATCGCGCCGGCGGCGGCGGCTATC
The DNA here is from genome assembly GCF_050434565.1 of Ensifer sp. 4252. Classification (NCBI taxonomy): domain Bacteria; kingdom Pseudomonadati; phylum Pseudomonadota; class Alphaproteobacteria; order Hyphomicrobiales; family Rhizobiaceae; genus Ensifer; species Ensifer sp. 4252. Next base: position 498 of record NZ_JBNDIU010000025.1, on the reverse strand, counting down.
AGAAGCGCCCGCAGAAGATGCTTGCGCATCAGCACGTCATCGTCTGCGCCTGACGCCTGGGCGACAAGGCCGGTGGTCGCCATCCGCAGGAAGCTGAAGCTCCAGAACAGGAAATTGAACAGAACACCGCTGAGCGCGACGCCGCCGAGATACCAAGGGCCGGGAAGATGCCCCGCCACCATCGTGTCGACCAGCGACAGCACCGGCTGCGCCAGATTGGCCAGGATGATCGGAAGCGCCAGCATGACCATGCGGCGGTTCCAGTTTTCCTGCAGCTCCGCAGGTGGCGAAATGTTCATCGCGCATTCGACCTTGGCGGAAAGACCCGCGCGACTGCACCTGTTTGCTTAAACATCTCTCACCCCAGCCGATCGGCCTGTTCACGTCGATAATGCCTGCGAATCGTCGTCTCGATTACCAGTCCATGACGACCTTGCCGGAATTGCCTGCGCGCATGGCCTCGAAGCCGTCGCGGAACGCGTCGATGCCGATGCGATG
>NZ_JBNDIU010000024.1:0-111884 GCF_050434565.1 Ensifer sp. 4252 | reverse complement strand
ATCTCGGTGGACCCGGTAAAGCTCATGGCGCGCAAGCGCTTGTCCGCGCTCATCTGCCCAACGATCGTCGCGGCATCGCCGGTGACGACGTTGAACACGCCGGCGGGAATGCCGGCTCGTTCCGCGAGTTCGGCCAGCGCCAGCGCCGAGAGCGGCGTTTCGCTGGACGGGTGGGCCACCACCGTGCACCCGGCGGCAAGCGCTGCGGCGGTTTTACGCGTCACCATGGCCGAGGGGAAGTTCCAGGGCGTCACGATTCCGACGACGCCGAGCGCCTCTCGGCGCACGATCATCTCAGCGCCGGCAAGGTGGCTGGTGACGCTTTCGGCATTCAGCCGTTTGCCTTCTTCGGCGTACCAGTCGAGGAAGGACGCAGCGTAGTCGATCTCTCCGCGTGCCTCGGCGATCGGCTTGCCCTGCTCCAGCACCATGATGTGGGCGAGATCGTCGCGGTTTTCGCACATGAGCGCTGCCCAGCGCCGCAGACCGGCGGCGCGCTCCTGCGGCAGCAGGGCCTGCCAAGAGGGAAAGGCTGCCGCGGCGGCCGAAATCGCTTCGCGTGTGCCATCGGCATCGATGCTGGTGACGCGCGCCACCTGCTGACCGGTGGCAGGATCGTTCACCGGGAAATCCATCAACCCGGCCATCCAGCGCCCGGCGACATAGGCCAACTCTCGCAGAAGGCTGTGGTCCCTTAAGGTGTCGACCGCGGCATGCCGCCTCTCGCGGGGGCTCAGTCGGGCCTTCCTCATTGCATCTGTCCTCGGCTGTCTTTTGAAACGACCACGAACATCGCAGATAAGGCGCCGTGAGGTTGGACTGAAGATGACCAGATCGCAGTCCGTCCGGGCTTTGTTTTAGGTCGTTTTCAGTCCACCCGATCCTTGACGGTTTTGGTGACGATATAGGTGAAATAGCGCTGTATGCCGATTTCCATGCCAAGCAACCGGTCGACCAGTCGCTGGTAGCTGTCGATGTCCGCCGTTTCGACGGTGAGAAAATAGTCGACGCCGCCGCCGACCGACCAGCAGGAAACGATTTCCGACACTTGGTCTACCACTGCTTCGAACCGCTTGAAATCGGCATGGCGATGACTGGCGAGGGTCACTTCCATCAATACCCGAACGGAAGGATTGGCCGCCTTCCGGGCGACACGCGCATGATAGCCGGTGATGACGCCACTGGCCTCAAGTCGTTTGAGGCGCGTCCATGCCGGTGTTGCCGAGAGGCCTACCGCTTCGGCAAGAGCCTGTTTTGTCAAACGGCCATTGCTCCTCATCGCCTCGATGATGCGCAGATCGATGGAATCGAGCTTCACGTGCTTCTCCATGGGCGGCGCGAACCCCGCACCCTCTATAGTGGACATGTTTTCATAAACCATACGGAAACATGCTTGACTATGTTTTATGGGTATGAAATGTTTTTTTCAGCAAAATAAAACAAAAGGGCGAGCTTATGACACCGTATAGTCCACTCCTTTGCGCACTCATGTCCTCTATCGTTCTCGTCGTCCCCGGCCTGGCCGCCGCCAAGACGCTGACTGTTCAGATCACCGCCGATATTCGCAGTTCACAGCCCGGGATCAATCGTGACGCGGGGACCGATTCCGTCATGCTCAATGTGGTGGAGGGTCTGGTTGCCGCAAACGAAAAGGGTGAGATCCGCCCCATGCTTGCCGAGAGCTGGACGGTCTCCGAGAACGGCAAGGCTTATACGTTCAAGCTGCGCCAGGGCGTAAAATTCCACAATGGCGCGACGATGACGGCCGCGGATGTCCAAGGAAGCCTGGAAAAACTGCTGACTGATCCAGAATACAACTGCAAGACTTTTTTCGACGGTAGCCGTGACGCCAAGGTGGAAGGAATAGATGCACCGGACGCCAATACGATCGTCATCCGACTCGACCGCCCCAATGTCATGCTTTTGAACTACATGGCGCAGGCCCAATGCGGCTCGGCCGGGATCGTGCATCGCGCCTCTTTCAACGAAGACGGCACCTGGAGGGCACCGGTGGCCACCGGACCATTCGTGTTCGGCGAGTGGAAGCGAGGCGAGGGCCTGACACTAAAGAAGTTCGCCGATTACTCGATCACCGGTGACAAGCCGGACGGCTACGGTGGCCGCAAGGAAGTCCTGATCGATGAAGTGAAATATGTGGTGGTGCCGGATACGGCAACGGCAGTGGCGGGGCTGCGCAGCGGCGCGCTGGATGTTCTGCCGTATCTGCCGCCGAGCGAGGCGGCGAAGCTGAAGGACGAAAATGACTTCACCGTGGTTGCCGCGCCGCATGGAGGTCTGGTGACCATGTTGTTCCAGACCGCCGATCCGCTGATGTCGAAGGTTGCGATGCGCCGGGCCGTCATTGCTGCGCTCGATACGCCGCAGATCGTCGAATCCGTTACCTACGGCCTTGGTGTGCCGAACAACTCGCTGGTCGCGACAAGTTCCTTCTACCATACGGCCGCACAGGACAAAGGCTATGCCTACGATCCTTCCGCGGTTCCGGCCCTGCTGAAGGAGGCGGGCTACAACGGCGAAAAGATCAACATTCTCACCAACCGCCGCTCGGCGATCAATTACGATACCGCCGTCATCGCGCAGGCGATGCTTCAGTCCGTCGGCATCAATGCGGAAATCGAAGTTCTGGAATGGGCAAGCCAGCTCGATCGCTTCAACAGCGGCAAATATCAAATCATGGCGTTCAATTACTCCAACCGTACGGATCCGGGGCTGGCCTATCAGACGGTGGTTGGCTCGAAAGCCAAGAAGGTCAATGCGGTATGGGACGATCCGCAGGTCAGCGAACTGGTCGACAAATCGCTGCAGGAGGCCGACCCGGCCAAACGCCAGGCGATCTTCGATGATCTTCACGCCCGCTTTCTCGACCAGGTACCGTTGGTGATGTTGGCCAACGGTCTGGACGTGGGCGTCTCCGGTCCCAAGGTCAAGGGCTATCGCACCTGGCAGGGCTTCGCCCGCTTCTGGGGCGTCGAGCGCAGCGAATAAGACCGGCTGCTGGATAAAGACATGCTGAAGTTCGCCCTGTCCCGATTGCTGTCAGCAATCCCCACGCTGTTTATCGTCTCTGTGGCGGTGTTCGGTCTCATCCGGCTCATCCCCGGCGATCCGGCCAGCCTAATGCTTGGCGATCTGGCCGATGCCGACGCGCTTGCCGCGGCCCGGCAGGCCATGGGGTTGGATCGTCCCATTCCGGCCCAGTTCGCCCTGTGGCTCGGCAATGTGGTGCAGGGCGATCTCGGCCGATCCGTCCTGAACGGACAACCGGTCCTGGATCTGGTCCTGCACCGGTTCGCCACCAGCGCCCAAATGGTGCTCATCGCCGTTGGCCTTTCGGTGCTCGTTGCCGTGCCGCTGGGCATGCTCGCCGCCTGGCGACAGAACAGCAGCCTCGATCTCGCCATCGTCGCGATGTCGACCCTGCTGCTTTCCATTCCCACCTTCTGGCTGGGGCTGATGATCCTCCTGGCCCTCGGGCTGAAGCTCGGTTGGCTGCCGGTCCTGGGCTATGTTTCCATCGCCGACAATCCCGTCGCGGGCCTGCTCTATCTCATCATGCCGGTGCTGACATTGGTGTTGCATGAGGCGGGCATCATCGTGCGCATGGCCCGTGCTTCGACGCTCGACGTATTGCGGCTCGATTACATCACGCATGCGCGCGCCAAGGGGCTCAGCGAAACTGCGGTGCTGCTCCGGCACGCGGCGCGCAACGCCTTCGGTCCGACCTGGACATTGATAGGGCTCATCCTCGGCAATCTGCTCGGTGGCGTCGCCGTGGTCGAAACGGTGTTCACCATCCCCGGGCTGGGACGCCTGATCATCGATGCGATCTATGCCCGCGATTACGCGGTTGTTCAGGGCTGCCTGCTCTTCGTCGCGGTCACCTACCTGTTCGTCAACCTGCTGGTCGACCTCCTCTATCCCCTTTTCGATCCGAGAGTGACTGCAGAATGAGACGGCATCAACAAAACCGCATTCTTGGCGGCATGCTTCTGGCCTGCTTCTTCGGCTCCGCGCTCGTCGGACGCTTCTGGACGCCCTTCAACCCCTTGCGTATCGAACTGCGCTCCAAATTGCAGGCGCCGGACGCGACACATTGGCTGGGCACCGACGAGTTCGGGCGCGACGTGCTTTCGCGCCTTATGGCGGCCGCAGGCAGCAGCGTCTCCATCAGCCTCACCACGGTTTTCCTGGCGGTTGCTGCGGGCGTCACGCTCGGGGTTATCGCCGGCTATGCCCGCGGTTGGACCGACCGCGTGATCATGGCGCTCAACGATGCTTTGCTCGCTTTTCCAAGCATGCTGCTCGCGCTGGCGCTGCTGTCGATCACGGGTGCCAACATGTACGGCATCATTCTCGCGCTGGGCATGGCCTATACGCCTTCGATGGTGCGCGTCGTACGCGGCTCGGTGCTGTCGCTCAGGGAGCGGGAGTTCATCGAAGCCTCGCGGATCATGGGCAATTCGCCTGCGTATACGATGTTCCGCCACATCCTGCCCAATTGCCTTGCGCCGGTCATCGTGCTCGCCACGTCCATGTTCGGCTCCGTGCTTTTGACGGAGAGTGCGCTCAGCTTCCTCGGCCTCGGTGTGCCGCCACCGGCGCCAACCTGGGGCAACATGCTGGCCAGCGCCCGCCCGCACATAGCGGAAGCCATATGGCTTGGCATTTTCCCCGGCCTGTGCATCTCGCTCACCCTGCTCGGCATTAATCTTTTCGGCGATGCCATCCGTGACCGTTTCGACCCCCGCATGAGAGGATTGTAATCTGATGAACCAGCCTCTCCTTGAGGTCGATGACCTCAGTCTGGGCATGAGCGGCAGTGCCGGTCACCTGATTGTCCGCAACGTCTCCTTGCGCGTCGGTGCCGGCGAAATCGTTGGCATCGTCGGCGAATCCGGCTCGGGCAAGACCATGGTGGCGCGTAGCCTCATGGGCCTCCAGCCGCCGCCCATTGCCATCGCCGGCGGTGATATCCGCTTCGAGGGTCTTTCGGTGCCTGGACTTTCGCCCCGTCAGTTGCGCGCCTTGCGCGGCCGGCGCCTTGGCATGGTGTTTCAGGAGCCGATGACCTCGCTCAACCCGTCCATGAGCATCGGCAAGCAGTTGGAGGAACCGCTGAAGCTGCATGCGCAACTGGACGCTGCAGCAAGGCGTGCCCGTATTCTCGAAATTCTCGACCGGGTGAAGATCCGCGATCCCGAAGCGGCGTTGACGGCCTTTCCGCACCAGTTTTCCGGCGGCATGCGTCAGCGCATCATGCTGGCCTCGGCCATGCTCCTGAAGCCCGCCCTGCTGATCGCAGACGAGCCGACCACCGCGCTCGATGCCCTCGTTCAGCGCGAGGTCCTGGAACTGATGCTGGAAATGGTACGCGGCCAGAACACGGCGCTTCTGATGATCAGCCACGATCTGCCGATGGTAGCACGCTACTGCGACCGCATCATCGTGATGCGTCAGGGCGAGATCGTCGAGCAGGGGCCGGTGGCCGCCATCATTTCAAGGCCCAAGCATCACTATACGAGGGAACTGCTTCACTCGATGCCGGCGCGCGGCCCTTCACGCCAAATCGACGCCGGCGCGCAGCCGATGGTCGAAGTGCGCGATCTCCAGGTCGAGTATCCCGTGAAGACGGGTCTTCTGGCGCGCAAGGCTACGAAGAAGGCGCTGAATGGCGTGAACCTTTTCGTGCGCCCGGGCGAGATCGTCGCGCTGGTCGGGGCGTCCGGCTCTGGCAAGACGACGCTTGGTCGCTGTATCGCGGGACTGACGCCGGCTTCCTCAGGCCAGATCCTTTTCGCCGGCGAGGAGGTCAAGCCTGGGGGCCCCAACTGGCGTCACTATCGGCTCAATTGCCAAATGATTTTTCAGGACCCCTTCGGCTCGCTCGATCCGCGCATGAAGATCGGCGACATCGTTGCGGAAACGCTGAGGCACGATCTTGTGACGGACAAGACAACCAAGCAAGCGCGCGTGCGTGCCGTCCTGGATGAAGTGGGGCTCGATGGCCGCTACCTAGAGCGTTTTCCGCACGAGCTTTCCGGCGGCCAGCGCCAGCGCGTGGCCATTGCCCGTGCCGTCGTGGGGCGTCCGCAGTTCGTGATCGCAGACGAAGCGGTTTCGGCGCTCGACGTGACCGTGCGCGCCAAGGTGCTGGAGCTTCTGGCCGATCTTCAGCGCCGCTACGGCTTCTCCTGCCTGTTCATCAGCCACGATCTCGGGGTCGTGGAACAGCTTGCCGACAGGGTTGTGGTGATGCGCGATGGTGCGATCGTTGAAGAAGGCGGCCGCGATGCCATCTTCGATACCCCGCGTTCCGATTACACCCGTGCACTACTCTCGGCCATTCCCACGCTCACCCGCACGGCAACCGGCGTCTCGCTGAACTGGCGATTTGCGCCCACCGATAATGCTGTGGCGGAAGCATTGCCATGAAGACAGGAAATATGACCCAGGACCTGCCGCGCGCCACCCCTCAGTCGCGCGGAACCGACCCCGCCATCTTATTGGGCCTGCTGGACGACATCGAGCGACAGGGCATCGAAATGCACAGCCTGCTCATCTGGCAGGATGGCGCCCTGATCGCCGATGCCTATTGGGCGCCCTATGCCGCCGCCCGCCCGCATATGATGCATTCTGTGACCAAGAGTTTTACCTCCATGGCGGTTGGGCTGGCGGTGGCCGATGGTCTGCTCTCGGTGGACGATGCCGTCGTCAGTTTTTTTCCTGGCTTTTCGGGGCCAATGGAAACCAACCTGCGGGCCATGAAAGTCCGCCACCTCCTGACCATGACCAGCGGGCACGCGCGCGGCATTTCTGGCGGCTCCTGGCGGCGGATGCGTTCGAGCTGGATCGAGGATTTCCTGCATCAACCCACGCCTTTCACGCCCGGCGATGTATTCGTCTATGACAGCGCGGCCAGCTACATGCTTTCCGCCATCGTCCAACAGGTCACCGGGCGGCAAATCCATGACTACTTAAGCGAACGCATCTTCGGGCCGATGGGCATGTCAGCAGCCATGACCTGGGATGTCGGCACTGACGGCGTCAACACGGGAGGCAACGGCCTGAGCTGCACTAGCGCCGACATGCTCAAGCTCGGTATCCTGCATCTACAGGACGGCGCCTGGCAGGGACGCCAGCTTCTGCCGCGCAAATGGGTGCGGGAGGCAACGGGCATGCAAATGCGCGACGTCGTCCTCGGCGTCTTTACCGGCGATCACTATCTGGGACCAAACGAGGTCGACGGCCCACCCGCCACCCGCCGGGAGGGCTACGGCTATCAGTGGTGGCGCGGTCCGCATGAGAGTTTTTCCGCCAACGGCCTGTTCGGGCAGTATTGCATCGTGCTTCCGAACGAGAAGGCCGTCGTTGCTTTCACGGGCGGCCTTGACGACAGCGACCGTCGCGTCCATGCGCTGATCTATGAGGGGCTGCGTCCAGCGCTTGGAGCCGGCGCGGGGCGGCAGACCGCTGAGACGCTGAAGGCGCGCCTTGCGGGGCTTCGGCTCAAGACCCGCCCTGGTATCGCGCGCAGCGACCCGGCAGCCGACGCGTTGTGCGGACTCTATGAGATGATGCCGAACGACCAAGCGGTCGAGCGGGTTTTAATCGCGCAGGAGACAAGCGCGGTGCGGTTTGTGCTGTGCGATGCGGGCGGAACTCATGAGGTCATAGCCGGCTTCGGCTGCTTCCTTGAAACGGTGACGACCATGCCTGGTGCGCGCCTGCACCATTCCTACCAGCCGGAGGCGGGTTTACGTGTCCTTGCCTGCGCGCGCTGGCTTTCGGCAACGGCGGGCGAACGTGTGCTGGAGATGGACTGGATCTTCGTAGAGACGGCCTTCCGCGACACTGTCCGGCTGTATTTTCGTGATGGCGAGCTGCGTCTGACGCGGCAGGTGAATGTCAATTCTTCGGAACTGGCCTTGTCTGATCTCGCCGGCCGCCTTGCCGCGCGGACGGCAATAACAAGGGAAAAAGAGCATGGATGACCACAATGACCCAGAGGTTGGTCCGGTCGCCATTGCCCGGATGAGCCATGCGGCTTTCGCTGACCGGATGAAGCGGCCCGCCATCGTTCTCATACCGCTGGCCTCGCAGGAAGTGCAGGGGCCTCACGCGCCGATGGGCGATTTTATGCTGACGGAACGGCTGGCGGAGCTGAGCGCCAAGGCCGGCGACGGCCTTTGTGCCCCCACCTTGCCCTTCGGCTATGCCGATTTCTTCCGCGCCATGGCGGGAGGAATTCAGTTGCGCGCCGACACTTTCTGCCGGGTGCTCGAAGACGTGCTTTCCTCATTCCTCGATCACGCGCATGAAAGGCTCCTGATCTTCAATGGCCACACGACCAACGCAGCGTTGATCGATCAGGTGTGCCGCAAGATCCGGCGCGAGCGCGGCGTTCTCATTCCATCGCTGAACGTTTGGCAAATTATCCCGGAGAGCCTGTGGACGGAGCTCTACGGTGCTGATGCCAAGTCGGTGCGCGGCCACGGCGGCGAACCGATGACATCGGTCTATATGCATCTCTTCCCGCAACTGGTCCGGGCGGAATTGATGCGCGAGCCAACGCCGCGCGGCACGGTCTTCGGCCTTCCGATCGGTGGCGTCTCCGGCAGCCGTTTCGAGGATCTGCCATTGCAAATCCCGCTTGATTGCGACGAAGTCGACGCGAACGGCATGCTCGGCGGTCTTGCCTCCCTGGCAAGTGCGGAAAAGGGCAGGGCAATCAGCAATCATATCGTCGGTCACACGGCGCGTCTGATGCGCCATCTCGTGGTTCTTGATCCGCGCAACGCGGTCACCCCATCCCTTGCCGCAGTCGGAGAAGGAGCAAAAAATGCCTGAATTCCGCGTTGAACCCATGCCCACGTCCGCATCATCGGGGCTGCTGGAAGAACTGGAAAAAATCGAAACCGCCAGCGTTGGTCATCTTCGCTACACCGGGTTCATGGATGGTGGGGTCCTGCCGGTCGACCGAGGGCAGCGGGCGCGGGTCGGCACGGCGGTGACGCTCGCCTTGCCTGCCATGTGCTCGACCCTGCTTCACTACGCGCTCAGCCACCTGCGCCCCGGCGACATGCTGGTGATAGATCGACTGGGCGACACCCGTCACGCCTGCCTTGGCGGCGCAGTGGCGCGGGCGGCAAAACAAGCCGGTATCGCCGGCGTCGTCATCGACGGACCCTGCACGGATGTGGCGGAAATCTTGAACGAGGGCCTGCCCGTCTGGTGCCGTGGCGTTTCTGCGGTGACTACCCGCCAGCTGGATCTCGGCGGAACGTTCAACCGGCCGGTGGCCTGCGGTGGCGTGCCGGTGCTGCCGGGCGACATCGTGCTGGCGGATGCATCCGGCGTCGTCGTCCTGCCGCCCGATGAGGCGGCTGAGATCGCGGCCGTTTGCATCGCCCGTGAGGCGCGCGTCGCCCGCACGATGGAGCGGCTCGCACGCGGCGAGAAACTCGGCGACATCACGCGCGCGGTCGAAAAAGTGAGTGCGCGCCTGGGGCCCGCAGCCAGCAACGAATAGAATGGATCATGTCGATGCTCGATGAATTTCAGGATTTGACGCTTGCAGGGGTGCTGTCGGTGATCGCGCCGCGCACGCCATTGGTGCCGATGGTGTTCGACAGTCCCCATAGCGGGTTGGACTTGCCCGCCGATTTCAAGCCTGCCGTTTCGGCGGAGCGCGTGCGCGTTGCTGCGGACACGCATGTCGACGATCTGTTTGCGTCCGCATCGATGATCGGGGCCCCGCTGCTCAAAGCTCATTTTCCGCGCAGTTTCCTTGATGTGAACCGCTCGCTGCTCGACATGGATACCGAGATCGTCAGCGGAAAATGGCCCCACCCCGTGCGCGCCAGCCCGACCGCGAAACGCGGCATGGGCCTGATGTGGCGTTTCGCCTGGGGTGATGAGCCGATGTATGCCGAGCCGATCTCCGTGCGCGAAGCGGAAGACCGCATTCGCCACTACTGGCAGCCCTACCACCAGCAACTGGCAGCGCTGCTCAACGGGGTCTATGCCCGCTTCGGGCGGGTCTATCACATCAACTGCCATTCGATGACTGCGACTGGCCACGCGATATCCTCGGATCCGGCAGGCACGGCGCGCGCCGATATCTGCCTTGGCGACATGCACGGAACCGCAGCCTCTCGGGAGTTCGTCGCACTGATCGCCGAAACCCTGGCGGGTGAGGGGCTCGAGGTGGCGCTCAACAGGCCGTTCCGCGGCGCCGAACTGGTCACCGCCTACTCGAACCCGGCGCACAATCGCCACAGCGTTCAGTTCGAGATCAACCGCAGGCTTTACATGGATGAGACCACGCGCGAACGCACGGAGGGTTATGCCGGCCTGAAGCAGGTTCTCGCGCGAATGAACAGAAGACTTGCCGACTATGCGGTCGCGCAGTGACGAACGAACACGACGGAGGATTGATCGTGCCGAAAGATGAGAAGGCAGAACAGTTGAACTTTTACCGGCGGGGCCGCACGCCGATCTTTGCATCGCGGATGGACCAGCGCTTTTCCTGGTGTTGCTACATTCCCTCGGGATACGATCCGAGCGCCGAGCAAGTCCATCCGCTGGCCGTTCTCGTCCATGGCAGCCTGCGCGACGCCGACATCCTGCGCGACGAGTTTATCGATTTTTCCGAGAACCATCAGTGCGTGCTGCTGGCGCCTCTTTTTCCGGCTGCGATCAACGACTCGGAAGACCTGCACAATTACAAGCACATCATCTACAACGGCATCCGCTATGACCTGATCCTGCTGGACATGATCGAAGAGCTTGCGGCACGCTACCGGGTGGCGAAAGACAAGGTGCTGATGCACGGTTTTTCAGGCGGGGCGCAATTTGCCCATCGTTTTTTCTATCTCCACCCCGACCGTCTTCGCGCCGTCTCTGTTGGCGCGCCGGGTACCGTCACGCTTCCGGATGATCGGACGACGTGGTGGGTCGGCGTCAAGGGAATGGAAGAGCTCTTTGACCGGCCGTTCGATGTGGAAGGCATGCGCCGTGTGGCCGTGCAGCTCGTCATCGGTGACCAGGATATCGAAACCTGGGACGTGACGGTGGGGCCGCAATCTCCCTTCTGGCTCGAAGGCATCAACGATAGCGGGGCAACACGGGTGGAACGCCTGCGAACCCTGGAAAAGGGTCTGTTGGCGATCGGCGTCGAGGCGCGTTTCGATACTGTACCCGGCATGAGCCATGATGGAACCGGCATACAGGGGCCGGTCAAGGCATTCTTCTCCGAGGTTCTCGCCTCGGTGCCCGACGGCGGCATTTCGAAATAGGCACCTCTATTCGGCGTTATCAGGGAGAAGGCGCGGGCTTGTTTCGTCCGCGGAGGCATCCACCGACATGGTAACCCAGCGTCTGATGCGCGCTGGGCTGCCATACGTGTCGAGTGTTGCGCATCGCGTGTTCACCTCGAACACCACGTTTTCCGCGCGTACGCGCATATGGTGTCCCGCGATGGTCGCACCGCAGTCGAACACGATGGCTTCTGGTATGTTCGGGGTCTCATCCTCGAGCACAACATCACCTGAAAATCCGTGCCGCGCGGCCCAGAGAAGTACCGCGTGCTCGACAACCTGACGAGGGGCGTCGTGGGCCGGATTACCCCGATAGGCGGGCAAGAAAGGCACTCCATCGCGAAGGCAGGTGAGAAAATCGGTTATCTGCGTGGGCTCAAGCCTGCCGTAGCGCGCGCGTTGCGGCAGAACGACGACCGATGCGGCGAAGCGGCAGCCGCCAAGATGCGTGGACTGCAAGATACGGAACTGCGCGGGATCGGCCCGGGTGCGCAATTCCTTCCACATGGCAAAGCCATATCGCGCGCAGCACGGATCCTGCTTGCCGTCCGTGCAGCAGACCACGACGATGCGCGGGTCCGGCTCCCCATCGAGCGAGCCGCCATCGGCCAGCTGCGACAGCAGATCGCTCGCCTCATGCGGAGTAACCTGCCTACGGATAAGGCCATCATGAGAAAAGGCGATTTCGTCACCGTCGACAAGGGCGACGTGAATGCCGGCCGCATTCGCGGTCAGAATGGCGTTGCCGAGGTCGTCCGGCATCAGGTGCGATTGTGTTCTGGGAACGCGCCAGTGCTTCCTTGGCCAGTGCAGGAGGACATAACGCTTCGGGGCGGCGCCCATGCCGGCCAACGGTTCGACTCGGTCGATGCAGAGATTGCGGCAGAAGGTGCGTGGTTCCATACTCCTTCCCCTCAGTCTCCGCGTTTTTCGGCGTGGCTCTCGGATCCGGCCCAGGAACGGCTGAGATGACGGAACAGGATTGCCGAGGCGAGCTTTCGGTCGTCGGCCTTGATCGCGTCGAGAATGGCTAGGTGATCGCGTGCCGCCTTGCGCACGCCCGCCTCGCTTAATTCGGCAAATTCCGCATATTCGGTCATCCGACGCAGGCTGTTTTGCCGCCGGATCGCTTGGACGAGAAACCGGTTGTGCGACCATGAGACGACCGTTTCATGAAACTGCGCATTGGCTTCGAACCACGCCGAGCCCTCGATCGAGGGGAGCGGCGCATTGAGAAGTGCGCGCTGTGCCTCCTCCAAGGCCGCAAGCTCCTCGAGATCGGCGCGGAACGTGTCTTCCGTGACTGCGCCGCATTCGATGATTGTTCGGAAGGCATAACTTTCGTTCACGGCCTGCCGGTTGTCGAGGCATTCGGCAAAGCGCCATCCGTGCCCGTCGCGCCGTTCGGCAAGGCCTTCCGCAGACAGCCGCGCCAACGTGCGGCGTATGACACCGCGGGAGGTGTTGAAATGCTCCAGAAGCTCGCTCTCCGACGCCTCGCTTCCGATCTGGCCGTTTGCGCGGGCGTGCATGATGCGCTTGTACAGCGAGTCTACCTCTGACGGCGGCACGAGTTCATCGATGTTTTCTTCCGGTGCGGGCCGACGGATCAGCGTGAAACCCCGGTTTTCCGTTTGTGCGATGATGCCCTTTTCGGCGAAAAACTGCATCACCTGACGGACAGGTGTGCGCGAGATTCCGAACTCGCGCGCAAGGGCCGCGTCGGAGATCTTCTCACCGACCGACCATCGCCCGGCATGAATGATCGGCATGAGCTTGCGAGCGACTTCGACCTGTAAGGAACTGAGATTACTGGTATCAAGCATCTAACATTGACGTCCGCTATTTCGAAGGGACAGATTCTGTCCCACCAGATCGGATTTTTGCATTATATACTCCAATAAAACAAATAAATCTGCGTCGGCAATCAAAAAAATGTGCTTCCGGGATTGCTATTCGCGAAACGGTGGAGCCGGCCCTCAACTGCTGTGCATTTAAACGGGGTCTTCCTCATTTTGTGTGGTTTACTCAGCGTTAGACATGATGCCGCTATGGCCGGGCACGCAAAGGAAAACGAAATGGTCGCCGGCCCAGGGGCAAAAAGTCCTGGGTGTCCGGCTCGACCGCTGATGACAGGTGGGTGTTTCCGCTACCGGACCAAGGTTCGGCATTTTTCCTGGCCAGTACTTGATGCGACGGCTCGGCATGGCTGTCAGCGACGACACGATCCTGCGGCAGCTGAAGCGGGATGCCGCGCTCGCGCGTTGCGACGCCACGATCCGGATCGTTGGCATAGATGACTGGAATTGGCGGCGATACTGGCGCTACGGCACGGCGATCGTCGACCTGGAGCGCCGTTCGGTTGTCGATATCCTTGACGACCGGAGCGTGACTAGTGCCGCGCAATGGCTGGAGCGGCACCAGCCGATCAACGCCGAGCGCGTTGAGGTTGGTTTGGCCTTCCGCCCGGTAGTGCGTGACGCCTCGGAGCCCTGTTTCTAGCATCGACCCTTCTCCCCGGGCTGATCGGGCTGTCCTTGAGCGACCGCTCCGAGCGGCGCCAGCTAGCGAGAAGCCGGCCGAGATTCGAGATACTTCGCAAGCGCTTCAAGATCCGCCACCGTGCCGCGGGAATTGTTGATGAAAAAGGCTCCCCTCTTCATCCTGCGCAGTTCGGCCTCGGTTATCATGTTTTGAGTCGAACTTGTTTCAGGAACATGCATCGTTACGAAATCTGAAATTTCAAGCAGTTCACCGAGTGACGCCATGGATTCTGAATTGCCGTGGCGAAGCTTGTCTGAAGGATCAAAATAGCGAACGTCCCCATGCTTTCCGCAAGTACGCTAAGCTGCGAGCCGATATTGCCGTAGCCTACGATTCCGAGCGTTTTCCCACGCACTTCACGGCTGCCGTCAGCGGATTTTTCCCATCCTCCTTCATGGGCAGAAGCCGAACGCGGAAGGATTCTCATTGTCAGCATGATGATCTCACCGATCACAAGCTCGGCGACCGAGCGTGTATTGGAGTAGGGTGCGTTGAATACGGGGATCCCACGTCTGCGGGCTGCATCCAGGTCGACCTGATTTGTCCCGACAGAAAAACATCGAACGGCCATAAGCTTATTGGCGGAACTGAAAATCTCATCTGTCAGGTGGGTACGCGAACGAATGCCGACTATATGCGCCTCGGCTATCAGACTTTTGAGATCCTTGTCATTCAGCGCTTTCGCCAGATGGGTCAGATTGACGTAACCTGAAGATAAAAAGTAATCCACAGCGCTCTGACTGATGCCTTCCAGCAGAAGTACGGAAATGCGATCGCGTGAAAGAGAGAAAGTTCTGGTCATCGGATTGCTTTTGATCCTCGAATTGGATTCGGCCGAGGCCGTTGCACGGCCATAAGGGCCCTCAAAATCCGGAAAAAGATCTAGCGACTACTTCCTGGGTAGCGCAAGAACATACTCAACTCCGGTAACGGACCTATAAGGCAAACGCAGAAGCGGTCGTGCGCAAAACCGGACCGCTCCGAGCGAGCGCGCGGCGTGACCAGGGATTGTGCAGGTGAGGCTTTGCCGACCCCCCTAATTCAGAGGGGTAAGAAGCCTTGCTTCGTACTCAATGCGTTTTCACACCGTTCTTTGCGTATTAGCGTCAGAACATTACCGTATTGCTCAACTTTGACGTTCAGAAGCTGACAAAGGTACTGGCTTCCACGCAAACAAGCTGGATTAAGATGAATGAAGATGACAGGGAAGAGGGGCGGGGCTTTTCGCCGAGATGCTGCGCGACTTGCCCGATCTCGAACGGCTGGAGGACGCGGGGCTGCTCAGTTGCGAGATCATGGTGGTTGACCCGCTGTTAGGTTCGGCCGATGACGTCCAGGTGGACGCCGATGCCGCGTCTTGAGCCGACTACGCATTGCGGAAACGACGGCGTCACTGCGATGCCAAGTTGCGTCGCGCCAATGTTTGGGTTAGCAGAACACATCCACATGGACCCGGTGAAACTCCGGGTGGCTCTTCTGGCCGCCGATCCGCCAGACAACACAGCAACGCAACCTCTGTACCCACAGGACCGTGTCCCCTCGGCCCGTTGCATTCAACTGTGAAATTTTCCCATGCGAGCTTTTTCAAACTACCGCCAGGAGTGGTTCTCCAACATCCGTGGCGACATCCTTTCTGGCATCGTCGTCGCCCTCGCCCTCATTCCGGAAGCCATCGGCTTCTCGGTAATCGCCGGCGTGGACCCCAAGGTCGGCCTCTACGCTTCCTTTGCCATCGCCTGCGTCGCTGCCATCACCGGCGGCCGTCCCGGCATGATTTCGGCGGCAACGGCTGCAACGGCCGTGGTGATGGTCACCCTCGTCAAGGAACATGGGCTTCAATATCTCTTTGCCGCCACGATCCTGATGGGCATCATCCAGATTGCAGCCGGCATTCTGAAGCTCGGCCGGGTGATGCGCTTCGTGTCCCGTTCGGTCATCACCGGCTTCGTCAACGCACTGGCGATCCTCATCTTCATGGCCCAGCTGCCGGAGCTCATCGGCGTGCCCGTAGAGACCTACTTCATGATCGCCGCCGGACTGGCGATCATCTATCTCTTCCCCTTCGTCACGAGGGCGGTGCCCTCGCCGCTCATTTCGATCATCGTGCTCACGCTCATCGTCCGGTGGACGGGCATGGACCTGCGCACTGTTGGCGACCTTGGTGAACTTCCCTCGTCGCTGCCCGTCTTCACGCTGCCGCTCGTGCCGCTCACCTTCGAAACCCTTCAGATCATCCTGCCCTATTCGGTGACGCTTGCAGCCGTGGGCCTTCTCGAATCCCTGCTGACTGCGCAGATCGTCGACGACATGACGGATACGCCGAGCAACAAGAGCCAGGAATGTATCGGCCAAGGCGCGGGCAATATCGCCTCTGCTTTCATCGGCGGTATGGCGGCTGCGCCATGATCGGCCAGTCCGTCATCAATGTCACGTCAGGCGGCCACGGTCGGCTATCGACGTTCGTTGCAGGAGCTTTCCTTTTGTTCCTGATTGTCGTTCTCAACGATCTCGTCCGCATCATTCCCATGGCGGCACTGGTCGCGGTGATGATCATGGTTTCGATCGGCACTTTCTCTTGGCGTTCGATCCTCGACCTTAGGCGCAATCCGTTGCCCTCGTCCGTCGTCATGCTGGCAACCGTCGCAACCGTCGTCGCGACGCATGATCTCGCCAAGGGCGTCGTGACCGGCGTGCTTCTCTCCGGCATCTTTTTCGCCGGCAAGGTCGCAAAGCTCTTCAGCGTGACGAAACGGGAGGAGACCGCCGGAGCCACGACCTACGTCGTAAAGGGCCAGATCTTTTTCGCCTCTGCCGAAAGCTTCGTGCAGGCGTTTGACTACTCGCACGCGGCCAAGAAAGTGGTGATCGATCTGAACGTGGCACACCTGTGGGACATCACCGCCGTTGGCGCGCTCGACAAGGTGGTGATCAAGTTCCGCCGTCTCGGCGTCGAGGTCGAAGTGCTCGGCTTCAACGAAGCCAGCGCCGACATGGTCGACCGCTTCGCCCTTTACGACAAGGAAGAGCGGCGGGCCGCAAGCGCCTCGCTGCATTGAACCCTGTGGGCTGCCGGCTATTACGGCGCCCACATGCGGAAGTGCCTGCGCACATGTGTCGGGTGGGTTGCCTTGTCGCCAGATCGGCCCATACTGTCTACATCGCTGGAAAGTAACAACTGCTTCAGCGGGTGGACGATCATCCGCGCTTTCGCCCCAGTGCAGGAGGTCGCGATGTATCTCGCGATACGTCCAAGGACGCTTCTTCTCCACGAATTTGAACCGGGTCGAACGGATCTTCAAAGATATCTTGCGCGAGGGTGGATTGACACGGCAGTGTGGCGCGGCTGAAGCAATCGCAAAACCCTGATGCAGCTTTGTCTTAGCGGCGTCCGCGAGGGTGTCGCTCTCAAATGCCTGACACATCTGGATGTGCCGGTCGCGACCCGGCCATGGCAAGAAGCGAGTTCGCTCATCGAGGAGGTTACCATGGTGGATATTTCCCGCCAGGAGGGCGTCCAGATCAGCCCCGACGATCCCGATATGCACGACGAAGTTAGGGCATGGGGATGGGACTGGTCATCTGCCGCACGATCGTGGAGGCTCACGGGGGACATCTTTTCGCCAGACAGAACGACCCGCATGGAAGCATATTCGTTTTCGCCCTGCCGTTTGAGCCGGCGTCGCGCGTCCGAAAGGCTGGAGTGAAGGGGTCGGTCAACGAGATCGAGGGCTTGCCGCGTTGCGTTTCCAGCCACGGGCAGAACCTGTGGGTCCGCAGGCGATCTGGCCCTCGTTTTCGCCAGACGCCGTGTCCGAAGAGGGCGCGGGGTGAACTTTACCATGGTATAGGTTTGCGTGACGGTTTGCTGAGCTTTGTCGGCCGAGCCCTGATGGCCGTCGGCTCGGTGTCGAAGGCAAGGCCGTCACACCGGGCTGAGGGAAAAGCGGTTGGCCGTGCGTCCCGCCCGCCGTGTGAAATCGGAAGAATCAGGAAGCGCAATGCGGAAGCAACCTGACATCGCGGTCGACCTCGATCCGGTCATCTATGTCGTCGATGACGACCCGGCGCTTCGTGACGCGTTGCTGGACCTCTTTGCCGCGACCAACAGGCGAGCGGCCGCCTTTGCCAGCGGCAAGGCGTTCCTGGAAAGGGCTGATACCGATGCGGCGGGATGCATTCTCGTCGACTTCAGAATGCCGGGGCTGAACGGACTGGACCTTCAGGATCAGTTGGCGACCATGGGCAGCCATCTTCCGGTGATTTTCCTGACGGCCTTCGCCGACGTGCCGACCAGCGTGCGTGCAATGAAAGCCGGTGCCGCCGATTTCATAACAAAGCCATTCGACAGCGGGCTCCTTCTTGAGGCGATCGACAACGCCATCGAGCTCAACCGCAAGCAACGCAACGAAGCCGTGGAAAAAGACCGCATAGACGGACTGATGGCGTCGCTCACGCCGCGCGAAACCGAAGTACTGCAGGCTGTCGTCCGTGGGCTGATGAACAAGCAGATCGCCTTCGAGCTGGGGATCAGCGAGATGACGGTCAAGCTGCACCGCATGAGCCTCATGCGCAAGATGCAGGTCAGATCGTTGGCGGAGCTGGTCCGCACAGTCGAGCACGCACGACGCTGAAGGCGCGTCGAGCGGCCGGAGAGCGGGAATTTTTTGGCGCGCTCTTGGCCGCCGGCAGGCAGTTACTGGAGGAGTTCGGCTTTCTTGACCAGGTCCGCGAGCGAGCGCGCCTGCATCTTCCTCATGGCACTGCCACGATGGAGCTTGACCATGATTTCGCTGATCCCGAGCTCGTAGGCGATCTGTTTGTTCATCAGGCCGTCCGTGACGAACGCCATCACCTGGCGCTCCCGGGGCGTGAGACTTGCCGCGCATTCCGCGACAGATCTGCGCCTGGACGCCAGCTGGCGTTGCTCTCGCCCCCGCGTGATGGCGGCGTTGACGGCAACGAGCAGATCGTCGGTGCAGAATGGCTTCAACAGGAAATCGACCGCCCCGGCTTTCATGGCCGAAACACTCGTCGAAACATCGCCATGACCGGTCATGAACACGATCGGGACCTCAGTGCCCGCCGCTGACAGCTTTCTTTGGAACTCAATGCCGCTGACACCGGGCAGTTGCACATCCAGAAGAAGGCATCCGGTCCTTTCCGGGTCAGCACGGCGATTGAAGTCGTTCGTATCCTCGAAGGCGTCCGATTCGATGCCGACCGACTGGAAGAAATCGACCAGTGACGCCCGCAATTGCTCATCGTCGTCGATGATGCAGACCAGCGCGTCGGTGGGGTCTCGCATATCGGTTGTGTGATACTCCGACATCGTCTCTTCCTCCAGGTCGACCTGCCAATCCATTGGCGCTCCGATTCTACAGGATGAAGAGAGCCTGGCTATAGAACCAACGTTTGCTCTGCGCGGTTCGATCGGCGCTGCGTCTGTCGGTGTTTGCGCCATGGCGCCGTGCCCGACGCAGCACGGACCAAACGACCGTATAGTTCCGGCGACTGGTTCAATCGCCTAGCCTGCCTGCAAACATGCATCGGCGGCGATGTGGATCTATCCATCACATCGCGCTCGGGACGACGGCAGGCGGATTGCACTCCATGACATCCACTGAGATAAGCTTGATTGCTCCGGAAGCGCGACCGTTGTTCGACGTGTCCGAATACTGCAGACGAACGGGCATCTGCGAAGTGGAAGAGCGAAGGCTGCTTTTGCTCCTTGGGCGGCATGCCTCCTGCCACGAGCTTCAAATGAACGTCGTCGGGCGTCGATCGCGTGCGCGCTAGCCAAAAGCCGAAAGGACGCGCCGCCA
The DNA here is from genome assembly GCF_050434565.1 of Ensifer sp. 4252. Lineage (NCBI taxonomy): Bacteria > Pseudomonadati > Pseudomonadota > Alphaproteobacteria > Hyphomicrobiales > Rhizobiaceae > Ensifer > Ensifer sp. 4252. Next base: position 92,179 of record NZ_JBNDIU010000024.1, on the reverse strand, counting down.
AACCCTGCTGCGATCGACGGACCGACAGGTCCGGCACGATTGCGCTCGATGTGCCGGGCGATGTCATGGACCGCTCTGGCCACGTATCGCTGGCGCGGACCCAGGTTCGCTCTAGCCATGCCGATTGCTCGGGACCGCCGTCACTCCGGCAACCCTGCCAGACGTAATCCTTCCGCAAACCGCGCCAAGTCGTCCGGCCGATGGATCGGCAGCCAATCCCTGAGATTTGAAACGCGCAACGCCGGATCCAGCGACCGCAGTCGCTGCATGTAGCGGCCTGCCTCTTCGGAGCGGCCCGCAAGCGCGTGGCTCGCCGCAGCCACTGCGACCGCCGGCAGTAGGCTGGGAAGATTTGCCAGTGCCTTTTCGGCCCAGACCTGCGCGTCGTCGTAATGCCCGGAAAAGAAATGGGCGATGGCTGTTCCGATCTGCATTCGGAACATCTCCGGATCGAGCGGGCTCAGGCGGACGGCATGGGTGAGGTCCTTGATCGCGTTGTCCGCCTCGCCGCGGAAGACCCGCAACACGCCGCCCAGAAACCACGCAAGCGCGAAGTTGGGATTGAGGAGTCGCGCCCTGTCGATCAAAGCAATGCCGCCATCGAGGTCGTCGGCGAGATGGCCGAGTGCATGGCCGCCTCGCGTCAGGGCTACGGCGTCGTCCCGGCCAAGCTCCACAGCAAGCCGCGCCAGTCGCGCGCCTTCGGCGATCTCGGCCGTGCGGTCGACCATCCATCCGTTGAGCTTTCGCCAGAAGTAGCACCAGGCAGCGCCTGCATAGGCGGAGGCAAACTCCTGATCGAGCGCAATGGCCTTGTAGAACAGCGGCAGCGCTGCCTCGAGCGCCTCGCGGGTCCCGCTGTGCAGATTCGCCATGCCGCGAAGATAGTAGTCGTAGGCATCGAGGCTTTCGGTCGGCTTGCGCTTGGCGCGCTCGATCTCGATCCGTTCGAGTTGCGGCGAGATCGCGCCGACGACGCTTTCAGCGATGCTGTCCTGCAGCTCGAATAGGTTGTAGAACGCTCCTTCGAAACGCTCCGCCCAGAGATGCGCTCCGGTCGTGGCGTCGACGAGCTGGCCGGTGATGCGCACTTTCTTCCCGGATTTGCGCACGCTTCCTTCCAGGACATAGCGCACGCCAAGCTCGCGGCCCACCTCGCTCGCTTCCACGGCACGATCCTTGTAGGTGAAGCTGGAATTGCGCGCGATGACGAAGAGCCAGCGGAACCGTGACAGCGCGGTGATGATGTCCTCCACCACGCCGTCGGTAAAATACTCCTGCTCCGGATCGCCGCTGAGATTCTGGAAGGGCAAGACGGTTATGGAGGGCTTGTCGGGCAGGGGGAGCGCGGTCGGCGCCAAGCTTGCCTCGTCGGAACTGCCGACGGCAAGTCCCGGACCTTGCGAAAGGGTGCTGTTTCCAACATCGACAAGACAGACCTCGCCGACGAAGCGGAAGCCCTTACGAGCAACCGTGCGCACCATGCGCTGTTCTTCTCCGCTATCGCCGATGGCCTTGCGAACGGCGTTGATGTGGCTGGTGATCGTCGATTCCGAAACGATCCGGCCGCCCCAAATGGCGAGCAGCAGATCATCCTTGCCGACGACCCGGTCGCGATTCTCGATGAGATGGACCAACAGGTCGAAGACCTGCGGACCGACGGCGACAACCCGCCCGCTGAGGGTCAATTCCCGGCGTTCCGGATCGAGCAGATAGTCTGCGAACTTGAATTGCACCGTAAGCCCTCCTGGCCGGCTTTCCCCCGGCCGACGATACCCATCCGCGAATACCTACCACGCCATCGCGTCGTTGGAGCATCCTGCCACGATCACACAATCGCTTGGACAGACAATCAAGCTATCCTCAAGGGTAATTCAAGACAGACCCAAGGACTTCCCTGCAGCATGGGGGCACTCTCGGTGCGGATCGGCGGCAATAGTGCGGTCGAGAAAAAGCAGAGTGAACCCATGAAGATCGTCGTCATCGGAGGCACCGGCCTTATCGGATCGAAACTTGTAAAGAGCCTGCGCGAGCGCGGCCACGATGTGCTCGCCGCCGCGCCGAATACCGGCGTCAACACGATTACGCGCGAAGGCCTTGCCGCAGCGATGGATCGGACCGACGTCGTCGTCGATGTCGCCAACGCCCCGGTCTGGGAAGACAACGCTGTTCTCGAATTCTTCGAGACGTCGGGGCGCAACCTTCTGGCGGCGGAGGCTGCCGCCGGCGTGCGCCACCACATCGCGCTGTCAATCGTCGGCAGCGAACGGTTGCCCGATAACGGCTACTTCCGGGCGAAGGTCGCGCAGGAAAACCTCATCAAGGCATCCGGCATCCCCTATACCATCCTGCGGGCCACGCAGTTTTTCGAGTTCGTCGGCGGCATTGCGCAATCGGCAACGGTGGACGGAGAGATTCGCCTGTCGCCGGCGCTGTTCCAGCCCATCGCTTCCGACGACGTGGCAGTGGCTCTTGCCGATGTCGCGCTGGCGCCGCCGCACAACGCAACGATCGAAGTCGCCGGACCGGAGGCCATACCGCTTGACGAGGTGGTCAGGCATTTCCTGCGGGCGACAAAGGACGACCGGAAGGTCGTGCCGGACGTTCACGCACGCTATTTCGGCGCGCTGCTCGACGATCAATCTCTGACCCCTGGCAAGAGCCCCCGGCTCGGCGCCATTCGGTTCGATGATTGGGTCGGCCAACAGGTCGGGCACTGAAGTGGCAGACACCGGAACGCGGGCCGCGATCGCGCTTCGACAGGCGGCGCTGGGATCCTCCTTGCCGTGAGGTCGCTTTGCAGCCGCCGACATCTAACAGGGACTGGGACAATGGATACGCTTGAGGACAAGATTGCCACCGCTACAGGAACTGCCGCAGCCGGCGTCGCCCCGAAGCGATCCAGCAAGAGGAAAAAACTTGGCGCGCTGCTGTGCCTCGGTGCTGTCGTGGCCGTCGCCGGCGGCTGGGCCTGGGCCCGTCCGGGCGATGAGGCGTCGACAGACAACGCCTACGTCCGCGGCGATGTAACCTCGCTTGCACCGAAGGTTGCCGGGTACGTCGTGGCCGTCGAAGTGCGGGACAACCAGAGTGTTCGGGCGGGCGACGTGCTTTTCCGGATCGATAACAGGGACCATCGGGCCCGCCTTGCGCAGGCGGTGGCCAATGTCGAGGCCGCCAGGGCGCGACTTGTCAATGTCGATGCGGAGACCGAGCTTCAGCACGCCCTCATTCGTCAGGCCGAAGCCCAGAAACGATCGGCCGTTGCCGAGATGAACCTGGCCGCCAAGGCCTATGAACGGCGGCGCGAACTGATCCGCAGCAACACCATCAGCCAGGCGCATGTCGACGAAAGCGATGCGGCGCGATCGAGAACCGAGGCAAGCGTGTCGGCGGCCTCTGCGACGGTCGAGGCGCAGAAGCAGCGCATCGCCGTTCTCGCAGCACAACGGCAAGCCGCCGTCGCCGCCGTGGCACAGGCGGAAGCAGCGCGCGACCTTTCTCAGATCGATCTGGAGAGCACGGTCGTTCGCGCCCCGGTCGGTGGGGTTATAGGCAACCGTCAGGTTCGCGTCGGTCGCTTCGTTGCTCCGGGAACCGCCCTGCTCGATATCGTTCCGGTCGGCGACGTGTGGGTTGTTGCCAATTTCAAGGAAACGCAACTGGAGCAGATCCAGCCAGGACAGCGCGTCCGCATCAAGATCGACGGCTATCCGGACCAGGTCCTCGTGGGCACGGTCGACAGTTTTGCGCCGGGCAGCGGCTCGGCCTTCAGCCTGCTGCCCTCGGACAATGCGACCGGCAATTTCGTTCGTGTCGTCCAGCGGGTGCCGGTCAAAATCCGATTTGCCAGCAATCCATTGACCGGGCGCCTCGTGCCGGGTCTGTCCGCACGGGTCGACGTGGACCTCGGGAGCCGGCCATGACCACGTCCGTCACCACGGCGAGCACCCGCGAGGCGTCTGCGTCGGGCACGCTGCTTGTGGTCGGTATCGTGCTGGCGGCATTGACCGAGGCGATCGCCAGCACCGTTCTTTCGCTCGGACGCGGCGATATCATCGGCGATATCTATGCCACCCCGGACGAGTTTGCCTGGCTCGACGTCGGTTACACGGCGTTCAAGCTCATCGGCTTCATGGTTGCCGCTTCGATACTGGGCCGTGTGCGACCGCTCGGTCTCATCATCGCCTCGACGCTGATCATGGGACTTGCGTCCGGGATCGCCTCCGTGAACACATCGCTCGATCTGTTGATTGCCCTCAGGGTCGTGCAAGGCCTCGCTGGCGGCATCCTGCTTGTTGCAGGCCAGGCCACCATTTTCTTTGCCTTTCCCAGAGCGCATCAGCCCATTCTCCAGGCGCTGTTTGCAATGGGTGCCGTGGTCGCTCCCGCAACGCTTGCCCCGGCGCTTCAGGGGTGGCTGCTGGACAGCCAGTCGTGGACCTGGATCTTCTACTGCAATGTCATCCTGTCGCTCGCCGCCGGTGGACTTCTGTTGATGGTCGACGATCCGGCGCCGCACACGGCGCGGCCTCGTCCCTTTGATGGGATCGGCCTGCTACTGATCTCGGTCGCACTTTTCTGCTGCGCCTATGTCCTCAGCCAGGGAAGCCGCTGGGACTGGTTCGAAGAACCACGCATCTTCTGGCTCTCGGTTACGGGCGTGGCCTCGTTGCTCATGTTTCTGGGGCAGCAGGCGCTGCGCAAGGGCAATGGCCTCCTCGATCTCACCCTGTTCAGGTCGGAAGACTTCGCCTTCGCCTTCATCGTCAGTTTCGTCGCCGGGGCGGCCCTGTTCGGGAGCGCATTCCTGATCCCGTCCTTTGCCGTATCCGTTCTGGCGTTCACGCCGACGGAAGCGGGCCTGTTGCTCCTGCCGAGCGGCGCGCTCTTTGTCGGGGCGCTGCTCTTTGCCGCCTTTCTCATGCAGGTGCGTGGTATCGCTCCGTTCGCAACCGTGCCCTTCGGTATCCTCCTGATCATGGTCGCGATGTGGATGCTGTCGGGGTCGACCAGTGAAAGCGGCGCGGACGACATGATGGCTGCGATCCTCCTGCGTGGCCTTGGCCTTGGTTTCCTGTTTCTGTCGATCACGCTGATCGCCTTCAGCAATCTCAGCGGCCGAAACCTCGCGTCCGGCATCGGGCTTTTCAACACCGGGCGCCAGCTTGGCGGTCTGATCGGCGTTGCCGGCCTGCAGACGCTCATCGACCACAACGTGGCCGGCAATGTTGCGGTCCTCGGTTCCAGCATCAATGCGGGAGGCCAGGCCGTCATCGAACGTCTGACGAGCACCACGGCCATGCTGGCGGCGAGGGGCATGGATGCCGTTCCCGCCAGCCGCGCCGCGATCGCACTTCTGGGCCGCTCCGTGACCGGTCAGTCCGTCGTGATAGCGTTCGACACCGCATTCAACGCTGTGGCCCTTCTGTTTGTCGTCGCCGCACCCCTGCTGGTGGCAATCAAGGTCGGGTTTGCGCGCCGCGCGAAGGCGCGCCAGATGCATCCGCGCACGAATGCATGACGTCTGAGCGGGGTGACGATCGTTGGCCGCAAGCGACCGTCCTAAACCCAGGTATAGCTCGACCCTCGACGCTCCGCGACCTTAGAGTCCACCGCGTAACCGTGGCGACACGTCTCGATCAGGCAAACAGGAGGGTATCATGGCGCAGGCCGAAGCAAGATCCCATGCGATAGGTGAGCAGGATAAAGACACGACCTTTGACCCCACCCGCCGCGGCCGGGCGGCGCGCGACGAACTGGTTCCGTCGCGTTATGCGGTACGGGTCGGCGACATCGAGGTGCTGGTGATCAGCGACGGCGTGCTGCCGTTGCCGACCACGATGTTGGGACACAATGTGGAAGCGGCCGATCGGGCCTCCTGGCTCGACGACATGTTCCTGCCGCCGGATACGCTCGACTGGGCTTTGAACGTGGTCGTGGTGCGCAGCGGCGCCCAAACCATCCTCATCGACGCGGGGCTCGGCCTGGACCCGGATTTGAACCTGCCGCGCGCGGGTCAGCTGATCCGGCGGCTGGAGGCCGCGGGCGTCGATCTTGGCGCCGTGACCGATGTGGTCCTGACCCACATGCACATGGACCATATCGGCGGACTGCTCGTCGACGGCGTGAAGGAGCAACTGCGCCCGGACTTGCGGATCCACGTGGCAGCCGCCGAGATCAAATTCTGGGAAGCGCCGGATTTCACCCACGCCGTCATGCCGCAAGGGTTCCCGGATGCGCTGCGGGCCACGGCCAAGCGGTTCGCGAACGAGTACCGCAATCACCTGCAACCGTTCGACGATGAGTGTCAGGTGGCGCCGGGTGTGGTTGCCCAGCGCACCGGCGGTCATACGCCGGGACACTGCGTGGTCCGGGTGGCCTCGGGCGGCGACCGGCTGATGTTTGCCGGCGACGCCTTGTTCGCGGTCGCCTTCGACCACCCCGACTGGTACAACGGCTTCGAACACGACCCGGAGGAGGCAGCGCGCGTTCGGGTCCGTCTTTTGACCGAACTGGCGGCGACAGGATCGTCACTGGTGGCCACCCACCTGCCATTCCCGTCCGTAGGGCATGTGGCGGTCGAAGGCGACCGCTTCCGGTGGGTGCCGATCTTCTGGGATTACTGACCGCTGGTTCTGCCGAGCGATGGCGTCATGGAGGCCATCGCTTCGTCTTGTCCTTCGCGCGCCGAGCGTCCGCAAATACCGGAGTGCCGGTTCAAGGCGCCGGACCATACATATGGCGCCGAGGGCGGCCACGCCCTCGTCTCTTCCAACGCATTAAAGGCGATGCAAACGTTGGTATATCTTTTGGACGAATACAATCGTGATACGCTGGCGAAGGTAAGCTGAGAAGACGCCGCTCATTGTGCTTGTGCCGGCTTGAACGTGCGAGACGACCCCCGACACGGCCCCGTTTCAGAAGAGATTGCCACGGATGTCCGGATCTCGAGCGAAGACTGTCGCGATAATCGATGACGATCGCAATCTGCGGTTGGCGGTGCAGGATCTTTTGGAAACGGAAGGTATCGTCGGCGAAGTCTACGAGTCCGCTGAAGATTTCATCTCTCGGGAAGGCTATAGAACGGCCGACTGCGTTCTGAGCGATCTGCGTATGCCGGGCATGTCCGGGCTGGAGCTGCTTAAAGTCCTCAGGGCGCAAGGGCACCAACAGCCCGTATTGATCATGACATCCTACGCGGATGCCGAAGCCGAGACGGCAGCGTTGAAGGGCGGGGCATTGGAGTTTCTGAGCAAGCCGTTGAACAGCAACAGGCTGATCAGTTCCATCCGACGGCTGTAGCGCGATCCCGGTCGACGAGCGTTTTTGCCGCCAGGGGATTTGATCCGGTCGCGAACCTGCTTGGGGCCAGATCCGAAGATCGGGGCTCTCGCGTCCAATGCGCGCCACCCTGGCTTGAACGACGGAGCACGCACGGTTTCGCCGGAGACTGAATATGGACCAACAAACGCAACTTCTTCTCATGCTCGTCTGTATTCTTGGCGTCGCTGGAATCGTTGTCTGGCATCTTCAGGGCAGGCTGCGTCCGACGGCGCGGCTGGTGGTGCAGATTGCCTTCTTTGCGGCAATGACCGCGGCGCTCGCTTACAGCGGCATCAATCCGTTTCGCTTCGATCCGGCAAATCTCGGCAAGACACAAACGCTGTTCATGGCGGCCAAGACGCTGTGGTGGGTCCATCTTTCCTGGGCCGTGATCGGGTTCGTCAGGCTTTACCTGGTCCTCGACGGTCGACCGCGAGAAGCGCGATTGATCCAGGATCTCGTGGTGCCGTCGTCTATCTGCTTTCCATCCTGGCGTTCGTCTTCGGCGTGCCGATTGGCGGCTTGCTGGCGACTTCGGGCATCATCGCGATCATCCTCGGGCTCGCCTTGCAGAGCACGTTGAGCGATGTCTTCTCGGGAATAGCGCTGACCCTCGGTCGCCCCTACGTCCTTGGCGACTGGATCTGAGTGACGGAACTGAAGGTCGCGTCTCGATACGCGTGGCCCCGACCCGGATGCAAAGGGTGATCGTCGACGTGATGCATGCGGTCCTCGACAGTTGCAGTGCTATCGTGAAACAGCCGCCCCCGATTGTCGCAGTGGTGGGGATCGATGCGAGCGCCATCACGGTGGAGCTCCAGTTCCGGGTGACGAGCCGGGCCCAACGCGGGTTGGCGCGCAAACGGGGTGCAATTGGCCATGCCCGCCAACAGCCCGCTGGCGCTGGATTTCACCAGCTCCGATCCGCGTCGCTCAGGCGCGCCGGCACGGGACCTGATCGACGCGATCCCGATCTTCTCGAACCTGAGCCAGGAAGAACGCGACGCACTTGCCACCGCGGCGGCGCTACGCAGCTTTCCCGCGGGAACCGAAATTGTCGGAGAGGGCCGGCCGCTTGCCAGCCTGATGATCATCAAGAATGGCGTGGTAGCGATGAAGAGCGGCGAGGCGGAGATCGTGCGCTTGGCTCCCGGCGATTTCTTTGGTGAAGATGGCTTGCTTGCCGGAATTAAAGAGGAGCATGGCCTCCATGCGGTTACCCGTCTCGCTGTCTACGAGATCGGTCCTGACGCGTTTGCGCCGCTGTTGTCGAAGCGTCCGGAAATTGCGGAGGATCTGGCGGCCCACCTGGCGCAGCGTGAGGCGGCTGGAGAAAGCCCGCAATTGCCTGCGAACCAGAGTGAGCGGCGCAGACTGGATCTGCTTCATGCAATCCGTTCCATCTTTCGAGGCCCCCAGGAGAGCGCGAAGGGCTGACGCCCTTTTCACGCGGGCATTCTCGGTCAAGGCTGCCCCTCTCCGGACGGCAAACCTACGTATATCTGTCGCGTGCCTGATGCCGGTCATACCATCCCACGCGTTACCAACGATGCGAAGGGAGGAGAAATCGATGCGAAGATTAGCGAGTGTCTTGCTGTTAACGACGCTGATCCCAGGGCCTGTCGCCGCTTCCGACGAGCCCCATAACGCCAAGGTCACGGTGGTGTTCGACCAGGTGCTTCCGAACGTACCCGGCAAGAGCATGCGCGGCGTTCTGGTCGAATACGGCCCGGGCGGGCACAACCCGTCACACACGCACCCGAAGAGCGCTTTCATCTACGCCACGGTGATCGAAGGCAGCATCAAGAGCCAGATCAACGATGGTCCGGTCAAGGTCTACAGGACCGGCGAGAACTGGACCGAGGTTCCGGGTGACCAACACCGCGTAAGCGCCAACGCGAGCGACAGCGAACCGGCGAAGATCCTGGCGGTATTCGTTCTCGACACTACCGAAACGGAGATGGTGTTGCCCGCGGAATAGCATCCTTCGTCAAAACCAGTCGCGATGAACCATCGCCGAGCTTGCAAGGAGCATAACCATGAAAATCGTCATTATCGGCGGCACCGGCCGCATCGGATCAAAGGTTGCAGAGCGCCTCAGAAGCAAAGGCCACGATGTCGTACAGTCAGCGCCATCGACGGGCGTCGATACGCTCACGGGTGAAGGACTGGCCGATGTTCTGGCCGACGCCCAGGTGGTGATCGACGTCAGCAATTCACCCTCCTTCGAGCCGAGCGCCGTCCTTTCGTTCTTCGAACGGTCGACCTCAAACCTGCTGAAGGCCGAACTGGCGGCCGGTGTCGCCCACCACGTTGCGCTTTCTATCGTCGGTATCGAGCGGTCGCCCGACAACGGCTATTTCCCCGCGAAAGTCGCGCAGGAGAACCTGATCAAGAAGGGCGGCGTTCCCTATACCATCGTGCGTTCGACCCAGTTCATGGAGTTCCTCGGCGGCATTGCCGACGAAGCGACGGTGGACAGGACGGTTCGTGTCTCGTCGGGCGCGTTCCAGCCCATCGCGGCAGACGACGTCGCCGGCTTTGTTGCGGAAGCGGCGATCGGCAAGCCGGACAACCGGACAATCGAAATCGCCGGTCCCGAAAAGAAGCCGATGAACGACTTCATTGCCGAGTACCTGGTCGCTATCGGCGATGGTCGCAATGTTGTTCCCGACCCCGACGCCAAGTATTTCGGCTCGCGTGTCGATGATCAGTCGTTGGTTCCTCTCGGGCCGGCCAAGCTCGGCAAACTTGACCTCAGGACCTGGAATGCGCAGCAGGCACAGGCCGCTGCCTGAGGCCCGACGTCCTGCCGGTGCGCGGATAGATTGCGCATCGGCACCCGCCATTGCCTCCGGTGCCGCCGCGCGGCCACACCGAGAGGCAAAGACCGCAGTGACAGCGGCACAAAAGCCAGATGCTTGAAAACCCACGCGTTGCGGCGGTTGCCGCCAGAAAACACCGTTGATCGCTTGCAGCCCTTCTGCACGGCTTCGCTACGGATTGAGGGAACCGACGACCCTCCGGAGGGACGCCATCCGATGGGGACGCCGCATCTGTCCAATCGGGAGTGCATGCGAGATCTTCGGACATCTCGACACAGGGCTTGCGGCATTTGCAGGCGATTGACTGTTTAGGGGAGGGGATGTCCACATCCTCCTCAAGCATGGTAGGTTTGGAAGCTGGCGATCGCGGAACCGGCCGGGAGACCGAGCCATGGCCAATCTTGCAATCAATTCCTTCACGCCTCGCGATCCGACTTCGCTCGTGGTTGGCGCAACGGCCTGCCAAGTGATCGGCGGTCTTGTCCCTCAGATGTCGCCCTTTGTCGTCGCAGGACTGATCGACGGTCTCGCATTGACCGAGCGCGACGCTGGTATGGTCGCCTCTGCCGAACTTCTGGCGCTGGCCACCACCGCGATCTTGATTGCGCCGGTGCTACCGCGGGTCTTCTCCCGGCGCGCCGCAATATTTGCGCTGGTATTCACCTTGGTGGCCCAGACAGCTTCGGTTGCCGCCGACGGTTGGGCCGCGCTTATCCTTCTTCGGAGCCTGGCCGGCATTGGCGAGGGTGCGCTCTATGCCATGTCGCTCTGCATCGTCGCTTCGCGTTGCCGCAACCCGTAAAGGGTCTTCGGCTGGTTCCAACTGGTCTGGGTAGTCGGCAGCGTGGCGCTTTTCAGCATGGGCGGCGAATTGACGGCGGCCTATGCCCATAGGGGCGTATTCGCTCTCATCGCGGGCCTGACGCTGGCATTTTCACCGCTTCTGCTTCTCATACCTGATCTTCGCGCCTTGAGGCATGCAGAGACCCTTGCGGTGCCGTCCGTCCCGCTTCTCGGAGGCCTGCTCTTTGCCGCAATCGTTCTCTACGTGGCAGTCACAGCCGGTCTCTTCGCGTTCAGCGGGCCCATGGGCGAGCGCATCGGTCTGAACACGGCCACGGTCGGCTACATCCTCACGGTGTCCACCATCGTCAGCCTTGCCGGCGCGGGCGCGGCCACCGCACTCAATGTCCGCTGGGGACGAGCGATCCCGATCTCCGCGTTCTGCCTCGGCTACGGGATCGTCGCCCTCATCCTTTGCCTTTGGAAAGACCCAGTGGCCTACAGCGTCGCGGTCATTGCCTCCGCCGTCCTGTACTACTTTTCCCTCCCTTATCTGTTCGGTATGGCAGCGGCGCTGGACCGGAGCGGACGTTGGGCGGCCGCGGCTGGGTCTGCCTACCTGCTCGGATTTGCCGCAGGGCCGTTTTTTGCCGGGGCAGTGATTGACGCCTCGGGCTACGCAACCCTCGCAACCGTGTGCATCGCGATGACGGTAGTGGCCTGGGCCCTTTCCGTGTACGTGGTCGCTCGAGCCTTCGCGGCAGGAGGTTTGGTCGACCGGCTGGACCGGGTACGGCTTAGGCGACGGGCAGAGTGAAAGCGACCGTCGCGCCGATAGTTCCGTTGTTTGCGACCCAGAGACGACCGCCATGGGCTTCGACGATTGACCGGCAGATCGGAAGCCCCATCCCCATGCCGTTGCTCTTGGTCGTGAAGAACGGTTCGAACACGCGCTCGGGGTCCTTGAAACCGTTTCCGGCGTCCTCCACGGAAATCCGGATGGTGCCAGGGCGCTCGCTGCTCGACATGATCTTGAGCGAACGCAGGGGATTTGTCGCGTCCATCGCCTGGATGCCGTTGCGGATGAGGTTCACCAGAACCTGCTGCACCTGCACCCGATCGAGCGAAACCGGCGGAAGATGGACGTCGAGGTCCATGTCGATGCGCGTCGTCGTCGCCACGATCTCGTCCGACATTAGGTCGAGCACCTCATGAATGAGGCGGTTTACATCTTCGACGGTCCTCGCCTGAGGCTCGTGCTGGAAAAGTGCGCGAATGCGACTGATGACCTCCGTTGCCGCCACGACATCCTGGGTGATGCGTCGCGCCGCCAGCTTTCCCCGCTCGACGTTTGGAGGATCGGCCGAAAGCCAGCGCAGGCATGCGTCGGTATCCGTGGCGATGGCTGCCAGCGGCTGGTTGACTTCGTGGGCGATCGAGGCGGAAAGCTGCGACAGATTGGCGGCCTGGGTTGCGCGAGCGAGCTTCTCGGCGGAACGGCGCAAGGCGGCTGTTGTCTGCACCTGGTCTTCGATGTCGTGGCACAGGCCGAACCACTGGACGATGGTACCGTCCTGATCCCGAAGTGGTTCCGCGCGGCCAGACATCCAGCGATAAACTCCGTCCGCCCGAAGCAGCCGATACCTCATCGAAAATCTTTCTCCGGTGGCAAGGCAGCGGGTTAGCTCGGCATAGACGGCATCAGCGTCATCCGGATGGAAGATCGTGTCCATGACGGATGCAATGTCGCTCACATTCGGCAGGTCAAGGCCCAGATAGTCCGCCATGCGTCTGTTGACGAGCGTCGTGGTGCCGTCAGGTGTCAGGCGCCAAAGATTGCTCGGAACCATGTCGACCAGCAGCGATAGTTCGACCGAACGCGCGCGCAAGTTCTCCTCGGCCTTCTTTTGGTGCTCGATGTCGATGGTCTGTCCGTGCCAGGCCGTGACGCGTGCGCGTGCATCCCTTGAGGGACGGCCCGAAGCCCGAAACCATCGAAACTCGCCGTCGAAGCCACGGAGACGGTGGGCGTTGTCGAATGGTTCGCCGGTCTCCATGCTTTGCTGCCAGCTGTTAGCGACATAGCGTCGATCATCGCTGTGAACGCATTCAAGCCATGCGCCGTGGTCAAACAGGCCACCGCCAAAATAGGCGTCCATGCTCCTGTTGCGATAGATGAACCGCCCAGCCGAATCCATCGACCACACGTGACCAGGAATGTTTTCGAGAAGATCGAGCGCGAGTTCGGCGCAATCCGGTGCGATTTCGCGAAAAGAGGCGTCTTTCGTCAGTCCATTGTCGTTGGACATCTGTCGCTCCGCTGAAGACGACGACGGTTAACAAGCAGGACATCACCCCGATACTGTCCGACGACAGCCTTTATGAATGAATGGCTGCATTATAGCTCGAAGGGCTTCGTTTTCAATCCGACGCCCTGTCTGGGCCGCCCCTTAGCCGGACGTAGAACATACGAATGTATATCTGACGGATTGAGTGCACTTCGGCCACGATAACAAGCGACCGCCGCGAATGCGAAGGTGTCCGTCCATATCCTCGCGCTGAAGGGTGAAGCGCCATGACCCAACGGTTCAATTACTTCCAGCTTTCGCCCAACCTGGTCAAAGCCGTGATGGCGCTTGGCAACGAGATCAAGAAGGGATCGATCGAAGAGACAATACTGATCCTTGTCCACATGCGCGCATCTCAGATGATCGGATCTGCGTTTCGCATAGATATGCATGCCAAAGAAGCGATCATCCAGGGCGAGACAATGTTCTCGCCCCATGAATGCGCCGCCCTTCTTGGACTGATCATGGCGATCAACACCTGGCACAGCATGAGTGTGGCGGCGCGCACCATCCAGGTTCCGCCGCCAAGTCGTTCGGGCTGGACAAGGCTTGTCTCCAGATGAGTTCCTGTCGGGCATTGAAAGCATTCTTGCTTGTCTGCCTTGCCGGGTGCGCCACGCAGGATCTGCAGGTTGCAACCATGCCCGCGACCGCATCATCGGTAAAGCAGAGCGCACAGACCGTCCGGTCGCAACACAATTCAGGAGCCTCCAGCTTCCTTTACATCACGGATCGAGCACCCGTAATCGTTTCAGGCAATTCGCTGTCGTACGGTTCCGAGCGAGCGATATTTTTGAGCTTCGGTACCGTGTCGATCGCTTCGGGAGACAACTCTTCCACCAGTAAGAGCAAACGGCGTGTCAGCGCCGCATTTGAGACCGGACGGTTTCCGGCAACGCCCTATGGCGTCGTGGCAACGGCGAACGGGCTACGCCGAACGCCGCAGGCAGTCGCCGCGCATGAAGAAGCTGTCGCATTGCTCCAGGCCGAAGTGGCTGGTCGTCTCGCAACAGCCAAACGCAAGGAAGTCGTCGTCTTCATTCACGGATACAACAACAGCTTCGACGACGCCGCGCTCGCCACTGCCGAAATCTGCAGATCGCTGCAGGACGAGTTTGTCTGCGTTGTCATGACATGGCCTGCCGCTGGCTCGGGCGGTTCTTTCTTTGGCTACAACATCGACCGCGAGTCGGGCGAGTTCGCCGTCGCTGACTTCAAGAAGGCCATTCGGATCATCGCAAGAACGACAGGTGTCGAGCGGCTTCACCTTCTGGCGCATAGCCGTGGAACCGATGTGCTTGCGAGCGTGATCCAGCAACTCGCTATCGAAGCCTATGTAAGCCGATCCTCTCTATGGCAGCGTTTCAAGATCGCGAATGCGGTGTTCTTCGCGCCTGATATCGATCTGGATGTGGCTTCGTCCAAGTTGTTTGCATGGATATCGGACCCGGACCTTGCCTTCGGCAGCAAATCAGCTCCAAGCAAGTTGCTGTCCCAGGGTGCCACCCACCTCACAGTTTACTCATCTCCCCGGGATGAAGCGTTGAAGGCATCAACGCTGATGTCAGGCAGCGCATTGCGGCTGGGCCAGCTCGATATAGGCAGAATTCCGAAGGACAAGATTGAAAGTGCGTCCAAATGGGCCGGATCGCACATGGGGGAGTTGGTCGATTTCATTGAGTTTTCCGATCAGGGCGGCTTCATTGGTCATAGCTACTTCTTGTCCGACGCGATTATTAAGGCGGACTTGGTCGCACTAATTCGCGATAGGGCGAAAGCTGGCGACTCCCGACGTCAACTCATCGAAATCAAACGTCCTTTCTGGCGAACGGCCGATGCCAGACAGACGAAGCGATGAGGTCTGCAAGCGTCGCGCATTTGCCACCTAAAGTATCCGTTTTGATCAAGCGGTTTTTGGGGTCCATTTTCGATTGTGGCGCAGGAGGGCATTTGCAAGGATGATCAGCTCTCGCATGACGGCTGTTAGGGCGACCTTGGGTGCTTTTCCGAAAGCGCATCGCCTTGTCGTCGAGCTTTGAGAGGATATCCGCCGTCATCCGGGTCCTCGCTGCTTTCAGATCGTCGAGGCCGACGGGCTCGATGGTCATCCCCTCGAACTCCTTCACGAAGGCTTCGTCGAGGTCTGCGAGCGAAGGCCTGACCAGCTCGTGCGGCGGGCGCCCGGAGCTGGCGACATAGATCAGGAAAGTCCGGAACAGGGCGTCGGTCAGCCCCTCGTTTTCATAGAGCAGCTTCACATCGAATAGGTCTCGCGGATGCTGCCGGTCCACCGCCGCGTGCAGCTTTCCGCCGAACAGGTCCTCGAATGAGACGACCTGCATTTCGGCGAACCCGAATGCGTCCTCGACGGCCGCGCTTACACGGCGGCGTTGGGGCGGATGGACCGTTCCTCGCGCAACTGGTGACGTCTCGATCTTGATTTCGGCATTTCCTGCCGGGCGAGAACGCGCGTGTCGTTGTTCCCGCCGCCGGCGATCCTCTGGACGCTCACACCGCGCAGATTGCGGGTCAACTCTTCACGGATGTGCTCCAGTGTCGTGTCGATGTTTTTCAGCGTCGTTTCGCGGTCCTCGATCGGCAGATAGGTCAGATCGATATCGACAGAGAGCCGCGGCATGTCGCGATAGAAGAGGTTGATCGCAGTCCCGCCCTTCAGCGCGAAGTCCTCGTGGCGGGCGATGAAAGGAAGGGTCCGCACCAGGAGGTCGACCTGGCGCATGTATTGTTCACGGGCCATTCGGGGTCTCCTTTGGCATCAAGTCGGCCGGGACTGTGATGCGGTAGATAGGGTGCAGCCGGCCGCCCGGCGTCAGCGCCCGGTCACCCTTGCCGAGATCGACGGAGGAGATGTCGATGTGCCGGCGCCAGGCGTGATTATGCTTGTCGGCAAACACGAAGAAGAGGCGTTTCGTTTTGACACTTCGGCATAGGGTGAGGAGCGTCGTCAGCAGTCTCGGGCGCAGATTGGCAAGGCTCTCGAACGCCACGTCCACCTTGTGGAAGCTTTCGCCCTTCGGGACCTCGTCGAGCATTTCGAGGATCGCGCGTTCGGGTGAGGACATCGGCATCGGCCAGCGCCATGGGCTTTGTGCCAGCGCCGGATCTTCGTCGTTGGAAAGGTCGAAATCCGCGTTTTCAACGCCAGTCGCTCCTTCGCCGAACGCACGCATCGATCTCAAAGCAAGCGTTGGGTGGGCATCCCCTTCAAGGCCGCACTGTTGGCGGCAGACCAGAACCTGAATTGATGGCGCTCCGGATCAACCAGGAGTAAACATACGATAGGAACCGCGAGATCAGCCCATCAACCTCAAGGGGGGAACGATCAATGAGCATTGCAGGAAGGAGCCGCATTCTTCGCCAGTTGTTCGGATGCCTTGTTCTTTTCACTGCCCACGAGGCCCTCGCCGAGGCGCTGGTGGATCCCGACGTTACGGCGGTCGTGGAAGGCGGGTACTGGAGAGAAGACGGCATTGGCGAAGGCAGCTATCGAATCATCGTTGTAAACCAGGGTTTCGAACACGTTTCGTCGCGCGTCGTGGCGGAATGGAAGCTAGGGTCGAACGAAAAAGAACGAGCCCAGATTGTTCATTCCCTGGAACTCGTCAAAGGCGGATTCTACAGCGTTGGCGCCCCCGAGATCGAATTTTCCCGAGATGGAGCACGCGTTGAGCTTGAGGGTACCGCGACTTTTTCGTCAGGTACGACAGTTGTTTGCCATTTTGCGCTCGCTCCTGGAGGGAAAGTCGCAGTGCTCAAAGCGTGTGGGGATTAGCGGCATCGTACTAGCCAGCGTTCGGGTCGCACCTCGTGTAGGTTCCAATTTGATCCACCTACTGAACCAACTGCGGTTCGGTTCCCTTCAAGGCGAGGGGTAGGAGACATCCTTACAGCCGGCCTCCGGTCGTCGAATGGAGAGTTCGCGTTACTACCTATGATCTGAACGCCCGAGGAGCGTCAGGAGCGGATACTTGGCCAGTGTGGCCCGAGCGTCTCAATTGGGGCCGGTTGCGGATTGGCGGGTTCTGGGAGCCGACCTACCAAAGCAGTCGTTCCCGCGTCTTGGGCGAGCCTTAACTTTTGGCCCGAAGACGACCTTTAGCTTCGCTGCTCTCGACGGCGGTAGCGGGTAGAGAGCGGTCCTCGCCAAGCGGATCCCCGAATGACGTGTTTCGGGCCGCATTCCGGACGGGCAGATTCCTGGCGATGAGGATCGCAGAAGGTTAACTGCGGCCGGTGGTGAACTGACCGAAGCTGGAACTGATTACCCCGCTAGATTGTATATCTCGGCAAGGTCGCGTAGATCCCAATTCCCGCCAGACAACACCGCGCAGACTTTTTCATCGGGCTTGACGTCTATGCTGCCCGCCAACAGTGCTCCGACGCCAATCGAGGCGGCTGGTTCAGCGATCAATTTCGCATCCTTGGCAAGAGCACGCATCCCGGCGATGATGTGCTCGTCTTCAACAAGAACAATCTCGTCCACATACTTTTCGATAATCGGATACGGGTTTTGACCCGGAACGCTTATCCTCAAGCCATCCGCAATTGTGTTCTTCAGGGGAAGCGATGTGCGCTCCTTTTTTATCCGGCTGTGAAAATACTTCGGTGTCAAGGCAGGCTCTGCCCCATAACGCGCACCGATGGTTTCGTTTCTTTTATGGCGGTAGCGATTCCCGAGATTAGGCCTCCGCCGCCTACGAACAATGACCGTATCTACATCGTCCAGGTCCTGCAGGATTTCACATCCGATCGTTCCCTGGCGCCGGCCGTCTCCTCCCACGTCCAGCGGAATTCTGAGCCGTCCAGCCACATCCGATGCATTACCACAGCAAGCCTGCGCGCCAATGCAACGTTGGCTTTTTTTCTGCCATGCCGCCTGGCGATGCTCATTGCCCATGCTTTGAGCCAGCACCATTTCACCACACGCGTCAGCATCGTCTGCGCCGCCTCATACAGAAGCGCTCGCATCATGGCATCCTCGCATAGGGAGACATGACCGATCCGTTTGCTTTCGCCGGATTGGTTGAGCACCGGCGTGAGCCCAGTACGGCTCCCACCGCCCGCGAATGGCGGAACCGGCTGGGAATGTCGATCGTCGAGGCATAGGCGAGCGAGACAAGCGGTCCGACCCCGGGCACCGTCATCAGCCGCTTGCAGACTTCATCACACTTCGCCTCGTGGACAACCTTCTTGTCCAGTTTGGCGAATTCTTCGCGCAGCTTGCGCCGTCCAGCGAGCAAAGGCTCTATGATTTCCGCCAGATCGGGGTTCCGCCTCAATGAGTTCGCGTATCTTCTCCTCGAACGTACCCCCCGAGACCACGCCGACCTTCAGCCCGAAATTGCGCAGCAGCCCACGCATATCGTTCTCGAGAGCGATCGCTTTTTCCTGTAATAGCGAGCGAGCCGTCAACAGAGCGTGGCGCTTCTGGCTCGTGAGCGTCTTCACGTGCACGTTCTTGAAAAGACCGACCCGCATCATTTGCGCAATGCCGCGCGCATCGTTGCGGTCGCTCTTGTTCGTTTGCGAAGCCTTTAGGAAGGCCTTCGTGTGGCGCGTCTCGATGCAGAATACCGGAAGGCCGGCCTTTGCTAGTCCTTCGAACAGCCATTGAGACATTGGCCCGGCCTCGAGGCCTACCCGTTCCAAGCTGAATGCGGGATCGCTCAGGATGGCGACCAAATCTTCCGGGTGAGACACTACCTTTTTCTCCCGGCAGGTCTTTCCGCTTGCATCGACAATACAAACGCTGGTTTCTTTGACAGAGACATCGAGGCCGGCGTAATGTTTCATGGCTGCGCTTCCTCTTTCTGATGTTTGTGGCTGTTTCTTACAGACCACGTTTTATCATCAGCTCGGAGCGCAGCACCTTCCTCCGATCGGCGAAGATGGGGCACGAAGCCGATTACCCCATCTATGCTGACCCTCCGAGACGAGGCTTGTGAGGATCGCCTGACGCCGTCACGCAATGTACTACCGATATACAGGGAGTCCAGACCGCGTTGTCACTGTGATCATTGACACTGCGCTTCTCTCGTCGGAAAAGTCCTTTAAAGCTGGAGAGGGATGACAACTCATGGCAGACGAAAACAAACCGGTCGAGATAGACGCCGTCGTCGAAGCGACCACGCTGGCAGACGTGGCTGCGCCCAAGAAGCGCGGGCCGCGGGCAAAGAAAGTAGCTCCGGATGGAACCACGGCAGAGGCAACTGTTGCTCCGATCGCCAAGAGGGGCCGGAAACGCAAGGAAACGTCCGGTGAGGTGAAGGCGGCAAGCCAGCCGACGCCAGCTGCAAAGGCAAGGGCAAAGGCCGTCGCGAAGGGCACCGGAAAAAGGGCTGCGCCGAAACTGTCGGCAGAAGCCCCTGCGTCAATCCTTGACGAGATTGCGGATCTTCTTCGATTGGAAGAAGAAAATGCGCAGCTGCGCAAGGCGCTCGGTGAGAAACTGCGGGCAGAGAATGCCGATCTCCGCAAGCGACTCGGGCTTAACTGATTACGCGGTCAAAGGCCGATCGTTCATGCGGTCGGCCTTCGTTATCGCGTCTTTCGAGATGGGTCTGGCATAAATCCTGGGTGACGAAACATCATGAAATCACCATGGAAGTTCTTGCTTGATCTGGCGTCGAGAGGAAGAGCTGTCGAGCAGACAGAGAGGGTGCCTGACGCCGAGACCGAAAAACCGGTCGCGCCGTCGATGGCGACGGATGCCCCTCTCGTCGCTCCAACGCCTGACGAGGCCGCAACGGCCGTAGAGGCGGCGGCGATCGATGTCGAAAACGATCTTCGCATCGAAGGAACGGGGGGCGTTGTTGTCGAGGCTGGCAGCGACAAAGTCCGCTCCAACATTTCGCCCAAGCTGGCGCGTGCCACCGAACGGATAGATCGGCCCAGACGGCAAACACGAGCCAGGAAGTCGAGCGCTCCAAAAGTTGCCGTGGCTGCCGGGGTAGAGTATGGAGCTCCAAACTCCGACGCCCGTGTGCCGCCGATCGCCTTTGCCGATGAGGTTGCCGCACTGGACGAGGACATCAGACAACTGAGGCGGCAGCTGGCGAAAAAACTGTCTTTGCAGAACGCGCAACTCAAGAAGATGCTCGAGCGATTTTGATGCGTCCTGCTCGTATCTGCCGCTCTTGACCATCGGATATCGATGAAACCACAGCAGCGAAATTTTATCGTCGAAGTGAAGTCGGGCCGTCGGCGTTCGGCAGTGCGACCAGCCTCTATTTGGGGCGATACCGATCTGAAGGCGCTGGTGCGCGAGGCCGAGAGCGAAGCGCCGCATCTCTTCGCAGCTGTCGGTCAAGCCGTCGAGCCTGCGCCGCGGCAGAGCGCCGAAGGCTGCGATCAAATCGGGTGCACAGTCAGTGGAACTCTACCAGTCGCCGGACCTGCAGCCGTGGCAGAAGAGGCTGTTGTCCTGCCAGCTCACCCCGAAGAGGCTTCGGGCTCGCTCGTAAACGCGATACTTCCGATTAAGGCGCTGCAGGTTCCGAAGCGTCCTCGTCCAACGCGTTTCGTGCGCAGCCCACGAAGCAAGAAGGTGGCGACTGCCGTTCCAGTCGCGGTGGACGAGCTCGCTGCGCTCGAGGAAGAAAACCGCAGACTGAAAGGGCTTCTGGCTCGGCGGCTTCGACAGGAGAATGCTCTGCTTCGAAAGATGCTTGAGCGGTTTGGCGCAAACTAAGACACGCGCGCCTTCGCGCCTCATCTCCAGGAAGTGCGGATCGACAATTGGCTCGGCGGCTCTCGGTTGGCCAACAACAGGTGGCGGACGCTTCTTGATCGGGGTCTGTTCGCTAGTGCCTCGACAGTCGCATATGTATCGACGGGAACTTGGGCGTGGCCTTGACCGTGACCGAGCCAGAAGCCGGGCTGAAAGCCAACGCTCAAGAATCTCAAACTCCGAAACTTGCAGAATGACTGCGCCGGAACTATATTGCAGTCAATGAAGGCGACTGCGAGGGTCTGACTATGGCTATCCTGACAGTACGAAATGTACCTGATGAAGTGCACCGGGCTTTACGCGTCCGGGCGGCGATTCACGGCCGTAGCACAGAGGCGGAAGTCCGCGAGATTCTGGAACGTGCGGTAAAGCCCGAACAGCGTGTTCGCATCGGCGATGCCTTGGCCGAGTTGAGCGGGCGGCTTGGCTTGACCAATGATGATTTTGAAGTGTTCGACCAGATGCGAGAGAAAGCGCCGGCGGAGCCAATGAGGTTTGAATGATCGTCCTGGACACGAATGTCGTCTCGGAGGCGATGAAGCCGGCCCCGGATTTGGCTGTACGCAATTGGTTGAATGACCAGGTAGCCGAAACCTTGTATCTGTCTAGTGTAACGCTGGCGGAGCTACTGTTTGGCATCGCTGCGCTACCGGAGGGCCGGCGCAAAAAGGCGTTGGCCGACACGCTTGATGGCCTGCTCGAACTGTTCGGCGATCGCGTGTTGTCATTCGACACTGCGGCCGCTCGGCACTATGCGGACCTTGCGGCAACCGCGCGAGCAGGGGGGAAGGGATTCCCGACACCTGATGGATATATTGCGGCTATTGCAGCCTCCAAGGGATTTACAATCGCGACGCGCGATACAAGCCCCTTTGAGGCGGCAGGAGTCCCGGTCGTCAATCCTTGGAACCACCTATAGACTCGCCATGGGGTGGGTCTCGGGTTCAAATGGGTTCAAGGCGAAGGATTCGCAGTCGGCCTGCCACTGTGTCGCGTGGGTAAGCGCCGATCATCTCGAGCGGGAGGCATGCCGATCGTGCGGGCTACGGAGCGGCTGGATCGCGCCATTTTCGGACATTCAGAGGCTGGAGCACGGCCTACGATTATTAGTAGATGCTGATGTTATCTTCAACTTGTGCTACAGTTGTTGGGATGGAGCGGTGCGACCAGAATGGAATTTCGATGCCGTTCTGGGGACCTTCACCAAGTGCGAAAGAGCTCTTCACTCTTTTGGTTCATTTGCAACTAGGTACCCAGGCGGGTCACCTTCCGGAGGAGCACATGGCGAAACTCAACATTGATCAATACCTAGCGGTGGCTGCGCGACTTGCCCATCTGACACAGACATACGCGATCATTTTTCTCGCCAGTATCGCGACCATGGTCGCGATACTGGCTTACGCATCATCAGCGGGACAAGCCGCCAGGTTCGCGCTCGCGACGATTGTGGTCGCAATCACGGTTTACGGGGTCTTGGCAGCCAAGTCCGCTCTGGACGATTTAAACGCAATGCTGAACGATGCAGTCGACGACTTCTCGGGCAGCAGCTTCGGCGCTCACCTGAAGCAGATACCTATGGCACTGTTCACCGGACTAAGCGTCGTCCTCGTCCTTGCAATGGGGGTCACGCGGCTGTGGGCGATCATTTCGGCCTGACGCGGGCTTCATGTCGAACTGCGGGCCTGCGGCCGCTGGTGGGGCGCGGCAGGCCGACATTGACCGGGAAACGCCAGCCAAAGGCCGGCCAGAGCGAGGCCTTCGGTCATTTCTTCGCGGATAATTCCAATGCGTCTGCTTGAAGCCCTCAGCTACGGAACCGAACGATATCCGATGAAGGTAGCCAGACGACTTCGCGTCCTCAATATTACGTGTTGGAGCACGGCTCTGGTTTGGTTGGGATTCGGCGCTTTCCATCTGACAGACCTCAAGATGCGCACAGTCGCCCTCATTGATATAGGAACGGCAGTTCTCCTGTTCTGCGTTCCTCTGCTGCATCGCATTGGACCCAAAGCCGCTGCTATGGCCTTTGTTTTCGTGAGTTACCCAGTAATTTTTGTCGTTTGCTTCCTGGTCGGGACCGATAGCGGCATGCAAATGGAGTATTTGGCATTTGCTGCCGGCGCGGTGCTAATCCTGGGTGTGGAACCCCTAGCACTTCCACTCATCCTCGGCATTTTCTCCTTGGCGTTAATCCTGGCACTGGAAATCTTTGCTCCCCAAAATGGCGGACTTCTGGACGAGACAGCAATGCTAGGCGGCTTCATTGCCCTTGTGACCGCCACCACAACGGTCATGTTCGCCGTCGTGTTCTATGCGGTTCGCGAGGCCGCCCGCTCCGAGGCAATCGCAGAGTTTGAATATGCGCGATCCGAATCGTTGTTGGCGAACGTCTTGCCTAAGGCGATCGCAGATCGGCTTAGGTCCAGTGTCGCACAGGTCATCGCCGACAAGCACGAGCACGCTTCGATTCTTTTCGCCGACATGGCAGGGTTCACCGCGGAGGCCAGCCAGATTTCCCCCGTCCAACTTGTCGGATTCCTCAACGACGTTTTCACGGCCTTTGATCAGCTGGTTGAGCGCCATGGCCTAGAGAAAATCAAAACCACAGGCGACAACTACATGGTTGTCAGCGGCGTGCCCGTGGCGCGATCGGATCACGCCGCAGCCCTGATTCGTCTTGGGATCGAAATGCTCAATGCTGCCGGCCGATTGCATGATCCGCAAGAACGCACCGTGTCGATTCGTATCGGCATCGCCACCGGCCCGGGTGTTGCGGGCGTCGTAGGAGTGAAAAAATTCTTCTATGATGTCTGGGGCGATGCTGTGAACGTCGCATCGCGAATGGAAACTACAGGCGTGCCCGGGCGGATCCAGGTTTCTCCTGAGACCTACGCACAGGCGAACGATCAATTCGATTTCGAATGTCGGGGGCCGGTCGATGTGAAAGGCAAGGGCAAGATGACGACATGGCTGTTGGTCGGCCCGAAGGTCGGGATTACTGACTTGTGGGGTAGCTGATTTTGCAAGGCGCGCCGACGATGTCAAACGGGTGATCGAACGTGGATTTAGCTCGCTATAGTGTGATCCAGCTTTCTAAGCTCAACGCGCAAAACGTACCCCGCTGCCTGCCAAGATGGGAAGACCGCTTGGAGCCAAGCCACTTATCGTCCCGGACGCCGCTGTCTGCATAGGGTCAAGGGAAGCCGTTCTTGTCCGGCCCTGTGGACGGCTTTGTTGCGAGGAAGCAGAATACGATCGACATGCTGCGTAGCGATGCCGATTTTGACACCATTCGCCGGCAATCCGCGCTTCTCCGAGCTTCTGCGCCCGCGGGACTGCTGACAACCGTCACCTTGCTTCGTGCCCAAAGGTCACATTGAGGTTGGCGAGTCGAGTAGCGCGGCCGCCGGCGCAATCGGAATTGTCAACAAGGCGGTGTTCGGTAGGTCTTCTTATCGAAAGGACACCTGCCTGAACCGGTTCATTGTGGCGGTCCATCTGCTGGAGGTGTCAAAGATCGTCACCAGATTTCCGGAGAAAGGCATCCGCAAGACGCAATGGTTCTCGCTGGAAGATGCACAGCCGGGCCTCAGAACGTTGCTATTGCAGCTTAAAGAAGCCGGCATATGAAAATCACTCTGGGTAAAACGATTTCGAGAGCTCTTCGAGCGCAAAAGAAGATCGGCACGCTGATCGAGGCTGCTCTCAAGGTTCCTCGCGGCAAAACAAAAGGCGCCCGGCACACCTCAAGCCGTCCGAAGAGGTTCGTGCTGCAAGAGACGTCCGCGTTCGGAAGCAACCCGGGACGACTGGTAATGAAGTCCTTCGTCCCACCGCGGCTGCAGAAAAGACCGGCACTCGTCGTCCTGCTTCACGGGTGCCACCAGACACCCGAGAGCCTGGACGCTGCAAGCAGCTTCTCCAAACTGGCAAAGAGAGGGGCTTCGTTCTTCTCTACCCCGAGCAGACGTTGAGCAACAACCGACAAAAATGCTTCAATTGGTTTCGTCCGAGCGCTGTCGTCCGAGACCGTGGCGAGGTGTTGTCCATCAAGCAGATGATAGAATACGCGTGCGTGCGGAACCGAGTCGACCGTTCGAGGATCTATGTCGCGGGTCTTTCCGCCGGCGGAGCCATGACGGGTGCGCTTGTCGCAAACTATCCGGAGCTCTTCGCAGGCGCCGCGATCTTCGCCGGGATGCCCCTCGGATCGGCGCGCGACGCGATGTCCGCTCTGCGTGCGATGAAGTCGGGGGCGACGCCACCCCCAGCGGGATGGGACTATCCGGTCACACAGATTTCCTCAGGCGCAAAGTCATGGCCTTCGATCACCATATGGCAAGGGACGGGTGACAGGGTTGTGAACCCTCTCAATGCCACTGCGTGCGTCGCCCAATGGCTTCACGTTTTCGGTATTACAGATGATGACAGACGTTCAGAGAAAAAACCATGGGGAAGGCTGCAGTCGTGGAAGTTAGCGCTCTATTCGATCAACGACATGGGCCACGGGCTTCCGATCAAAAAAAGTGACAATCTCATCACGAAGCGCCCTACAGACTCTTTCGTGCTTCCAGCAGCGATTTCCGCTCCAACAACGCTGATGCGTGTGTGGGGCTTGCCACGACTAGCGCCAGCCAACAGGGGTGCCCGACCAAAACCTGGACGCACGTTCGGATGATGGCGCAAAGGGGCCTTTCCTCGTGCAGCCGGCGTACTCACGACACCGAGACGTCTTGGCCGAACGGCCGTTCGGCTGGCGTCACCCTGTTCGATCAGGTGCTTTTGGCGACGTGCGATACCTTGCTGAACTACAGCGACCGTAGCTCTATACTGTAGGCGGTCGCGCGCTCGCTGGTCAGGGCGGGCAGGTTAGGGCGAGGTGCCGGGAGTTTGCCAGCGGAGCAACTTGCCGGGCCCAGGCTTCCCGGATCCCGGTCGTTGGCCGTCGCCATGCTGAACCTTTGCAAACCGCCGGCTTCCAAGATGGCCACCGCCTCGAGCGGCTGTTGAATATTCGTTCGTTCTTACGCACGTCATAGCCATCGCAAACGAGTGAACTATATCGATCAGACTGGTTTAACACGCGTTATGGAAGTACGGGACACGATGGCGGAAATCGAACTGAAACTTGAAGTTCTACCTGCTGATCTCGACAGACTTGTTGGATCGGACATGCTGGGCGAACCTGTTCGGATCGTCCAACAGCACGACACATATTTCGACACGAGTGACCGGACGATGCTTGACGCCGGGTTCACCCTTCGTGTCCGCAAGGCGGGTGAGGCGCGGATCCAGACCGTCAAGGCCACTGGGGCCGGTGCGTCGATATTCGCTCGCAGCGAATGGGAGGTTAATATTACCGGCGAGAACCCGGTGATCGATCACTCGACGCCATTGCTGAATGAGTTTGGTGCCGGGATCGATGTGAAACCTCAGTTCGAGATTTCCATCGATCGACGCGTCTGGGGTGTGGATGAGGGTAGTTCCAAGATTGAAGCCGTTCTGGATGAGGGTGCCGCGACCGCTGCAGAACGTCGGACGCAGATTCTGGAACTCGAACTCGAGCTTAAGGATGGCCAGCCGAAAGATCTGTTCGTGCTCGCAAGGAAGATCGAAGCCGTCATCCCAATCAAATTAGGTGTTCTTTCGAAGGCTGAACGAGGCTTTTGGCTCCTCGAAGCAGCCCGCACCGTCGTGAAAGCGGAGCCTGTTGAGCTCACCCGCAGCATGACGTCGTGCCAGGCATTTCAAGCGATCGCTCAGTCATGCTTTCGACAGTTCCGGTTGAATGAGAATATCGTCGTCGCAAGAAAAACCCCCGAGGCGCTCCATCAGGCACGGGTTGCACTCAGGCGATTGCGCTCCGCGATCACACTATTCAAACCGTTGTTTGCTGATGAAACCGCAAAGCGGATATCCGGAGAGTTCCGATGGCTCGCTGGTGTCCTCGGTGAAGCTCGGGACCTGGACGTTCTGCTCTCAAAGGCACCGCGCGGCGATTTGCGCGAGCAATTGGCCGACAATCGCGCATTGACGTACGACAACGTGTTGGCGGCACTGGCCTCGGCGCGGGCGAGGGGGCTCATGCTCGATTTCAACGAGTGGATTCATTGCGGAGACTACCTCGATAGCCCAGAAACACGCGAGACGAGACAGAAACCGGTGGCTGAGTTCGCCATCCAAGCGTTGGAGAAGGCGCGGAAAAAAATGAAGAAGCACGGGCGTGACTTGGCTCATCGTGATGATGAACAACGCCATGAAGCGCGAAAGGATGCCAAGAAGCTGAGATACGCCGCCGAATTCTTCGGTTCATTGTTCTCTGATAAGCGTGGTAGCCGCCGTTTCAAGCGCTTCATCGCTTCGATGGGGTTACTGCAGGATGAACTTGGTGCCCTAAACGACCTTGTTTCCGGGCCTGACGTGCTCCGGATGCAGGGCTTGCTTGAACATCCCGACGCACAAGCGCTCGTTTCCCACGCCAACAAGGCCTCGTTGATTGGAAAAGCTCAAGGTGCATTGGACGATGTGATCGATAGCAAACGGTTCTGGCGGTAAAGCGACGAAGCCGAGTCGCGGACAAATCTCGGCTGCCCGCAGGCCGCCACTAATTCCAGCCGGGCCCGGGCGGAAAGGGCCGACATTAGCCCCCGCCGAGTATGCGCCGGCGCTGGGGGATTACATTGGAAAGGAGACGACCCGCGCCACGCTGGCCCACGGGCCGATGACGTCGCGGAAACTGTATGATGAGCTGGGTTGGCCGTGCAGGAGGAGCAAACCCGGCGCATCGCGTCGCCCTGCCTCCTTCCGCCTCGCGCTCATAATCCAGGTTGAACGGTCGCCTCTAGGGGGTCGTTTTCGCGACGCATTCTGGCAGCCGCAACGGTTTTGTCAGCCCCGCCAGAACCTCCCCTGAAGCGCAGGGAGGAAAGCCGGCGAGACGCATGGTTTCAATATGACGTTGATGCTCGGCTGCATTGAAAGCCGGATCGTTCGCAATGGCCTCGATGGAGAGATCGGGAAACCGCTGCAGAGCCTCTTTTACCGCCGCGTCCGCTTCCGTCTTTCTGCCGAGCATTGCCAAGCTTCCGGCGCGCTCGGCCCAGGCGTACTTGCTATAATTCTCGGGCTTCTGCCGTTCCATCACTTTCAGTGCGTCGTCATAGCGGCCCGACATGAAATAAGCATAGCGCAGGCCGCCGCTTGCCCAGGGCTGGTAGTTGGGATTGAGCTTGACTGCTCGGTCAGCGAGGTCAGCACCCCGCGCCGGTTCGCCGAAGGCGCTGGCCCAAGAAAGGTAATAGGTCAGGACCGAGAACGATCCAGGGTTCAAACGCAGCGCCGTTTCGAGTTCGGTCTTGCCCGATCGAACTTTCCTTGACGGGCGAGCATTTCGCCGAGTGTTGACCGCATCGCCATAAACGTCACCCTCAATCAGGGTGACATCACCAACGTTCACACCGATGCGGAGCATCACACGATCGCGTTGCGCGGAGCCGGCGTTTCGTTCGGCGAGTGCGGCCTGGATCTTGGCACCGCAGCCGACTGCATCGACGACACTGTCGAACGTGACGAGAGTGCCGTCTCCCATCAACTTGACAATCCGCCCGTGGTATTGATCGATCAGCCGGTCGAGAAGTTCGCTGTGCACGGCCATTAAACGGGCAATGGTTCCAGGCTCATCGGCCTCCATCGCCGCCGAAAAGCCAACGATGTCGGCCGCCAGTATCGCGAGCAACTTCCGATCGAGCGGAGCTACGGCCATGGCGCGCCTCTTCCTGTAGGTCACCAAAATACTACAGGTCCGACCTTAAACACATCGCGCTGGTCGGCTTGACCGAATGGTTTCGACCTCATTGAAGACCTCGCTCAGCCGAGAAGCCCGTTAAACCGCACGCTTACCGACGATGGGTTGCGCTTTCGCTCGGACTCGAGAACGATGCTCGAGTGGTGTCCCCCGATCCGGGAAGCCGCAACATCATGTCCCGGATATGTTTCCGGTTTGTGCGCATCGCATAATGTATCGACCGGAACACGCTGCGATCGGCCAGCCTAGCTGATCTTCCGGGGACGCCCACCCTTCGCGCCGTTGGACCGGCTCGCCTCGATCTTCGCGGCAGACCGAGATTGCCCGCCTCGGCGCTGGGCATCCATGAACTTTGCCGTTCCAAAAATGCCCTTCATCAATCCTAGGATGGTGAAATCCACGTCTAACGTTTCCCAATGCAGGCCAGTTTCGCCCAAGAGCTCGACCTCGGCCAACTGGCCAGGCGTTGCGTTCTCCAGGCCTTGTATCGATCGGGCGGGCACCATGAACGCCGCGCCGTTCGTAAAATCCACGACAATGCGGCCGGAGGGTTCATCAAAACGGACCGACGATGGGACCGGCGCGCGTGCACGCTCCGCATCCCCCTTCAAGGTTGCTTCTCGATAGTGACGATCTTCAAAGATGACTTCACCCATGAATGCTCTCCCATTTTTCGATGAACAAGCGCTGGCCTGGACAATAGCGAGGGCCACGCTCAAATCTCGCTTTTTCATCCCTCGGTTCGACAAGACGGTGAGATCGAGAATGTTGATACGAGCTTCACCGTCTCCGTAGACATGGGCGTGCGCAGGTTCGTGGTCGTCGGTGTAAATGACAAATCGCATGCCAGCGGCGCGCAGAACGGTAACCATGAAGCAAAATAACCTAACAACTTGGGTTTTTCAAGATCTTTAGTTCTGGCCGGCGATCGTCGGCCGCACTGACGATCTGGCCAGTGATGCCACGCAGGCTAAGTTTGACGTCGCGCGGGCGTGTTAGCGGTTGGGGGAGCGTGTCGCACAATCCAGGCAAAACCATACTGTTGGTTTTCACGCGGAACTGAGCCGGTTAGGCGCATAATTTCCATTGAGAATTGAGCCATGTGAACCTTCCCCCAACGCGGTGAGCGACGGGGGCAACGGAGTGATCCACATGGGACTTTTAAACATCATCCGTCGGATGGCGCTGCGCGAGAAGCAGTCGATCCGCGAGATCAGCCGGCGCACCGGGCTGTCGCGTAACACGATCGCAAAGTATTTGAACGCTGGTACGATCGAGCCGACGTTTACGGTACCGGAACGACCGAGCAAGCTTGATCCATTTGCCGACAAACTGGCAGCTTGGCTGAAGCCGGAAAGTCGCGCAAGCAGCGCCGAACACTGAAGCAGGTCCATGCCGACATGATGCGGAAGGATTGCAGGCTGTTCTCGGCACGCATTTTAAGCTCCTCGCGGCGAAGCTACATCAACACACAACCCCATGGGGATCACTACAGAAATTCGAGTTCAGCACCTTCGAAAAGGTCGGGAGCAATGTTGCCCCTTCCAAATCGGCACCCATTGAGTCCACCACGTCAACGCCGCGGCGCGCAAACAGCGCCACGGCCCCGGCCAGAAAGCAAGGGCGATAGGACATTCTCATTCTGCGCCAATTAGGCCGAGCCGAACTGCTTATGCTCGTCTGCAACCGCAAACAGGGGGCCTAGAATCTTAAGGCAAGCCCGAGAATTGGACCCTGCTGGACTGCATCAAACACGAAGCCATCCTCGCTATAGTCGACACCGAGTGCCCGGTAGCCCGCGATTGCCGAAATCCGATCGTTGATCTCGTAGCCGATACCCAGAGCAACGTCCCAATCGATGTCAGCTCCACCACCGCCGACTAGTCCCCATCCCGTTAGGTAGACTTCCGGGGTAAGGGAGTACTTGCCTCGCAGCCCAACTATACCGTCCACCCAAGTCGCGTCGTCGCTCCGTTCGATGCCGCCAAGGAGGCCACCATTGAAGTGAATTGTCGTGTCCACCGACCAGATTCTCACGCCGCCAACGACATCCAAATGTCCCTGCGGCGTATCGATGACGGCATATCCAGCGCCCAACAGACCCGAGAATGTCTCAGAGGTCACATCGACCCTGGTCGCCAGGATGCCGCCTGGCGTGTCGCCATCGGCTCCCAGCTTCGTATATATGACGTCGCCAATGACGCTGAAGCGGCCGTTGCGAGCCTCGCCGGCGGCCATGAAGGCGAAGTCGAGATTACCGAGGATGTCGTCGAAGTCCGAATCCATATTCACGGTTGGAAGCCCGAATTGCTTCGTTTCGCCCGAGAGCCCAGCCATCCAAAAGTACGGCGCAACCGAGAACGTCCATCCGCTCTGGCCTTCCGCTTGTTGATCCTGGGTGAGTAGAGGGGAGACGTCGGCGGCAACGGCGCTGCCGCTAATCAGCGCCGCGATTGCTGCCGCCAGGCCGAGTTGGATGTAACTGTTCATTGACTGCCCTTTAGTTTTGTTGTGCGCGACACGTCTGGTTCAGTACCGCACGCTGTGTTGAACCACAGTCCCTGGCCGCGATCTTCTGCTTGCTGTCCGGCTGACCGGATAGCGCGCTGACGTGGTGAGCGTAATTTTCGCGCGTCGCTTGATCGACAACAGCGACTGGCGCGGCGAGGATCAGGCCCGCAGCGCTGCCTGCTGCCACCGCTGTCCCCGTCGTTCCAGCTATGAGGTGATCCCCAAGGCCCGTCTTGCTGTCCGTCAGCGTCTGGCCCTCAGAGATCCGGGCGCCGATCAGTTGAACCACTTGAGGAGATTCAGCGAACTTGCCGTGGTGCATGCCGTCTCCGGCCTTCACCTTGGTCAGATCGATGACAGTAATGTCGTTGTCCGCCAGCTCCTGCTTGTAAGGAGACTGCTCCGGATCGATCGATCCCAGGCGAGGAATGTCACCCCAGACCCTGCGCGAGAAAGCCAGCGCCCGGTCATCCTGCGACACGAAGAGGGTGAACTGCGGGCGCTGGCCTCCCATGTCCTCGATCTGCGAACGGAACACATCGACGTCGACGTCGGGCGCTGCGAGCATCACATTCTTGAATTTTGCCGGCAGGCCGTCATTGCGGATCGCCATCTGGCGAAGGGCCTCCAGCGTCAGCCAGTTTCCCATGGAATGCGCGAGGATCGACACCTCCTTCACTTCTTTGTCCGCGGCCAGATACTGGAACAGCGACTCCAGCGCGTTGCGGCTGTAGTTGGTGCTTTCGCGGTCGTAGCCATAGGCCAGCAGGCTGCCCCGCGACGGCCAGGTCACCAGAACGGGCGCGCTCTTGACGCCGGAATCCTGGACAATCTGGGCAAAACGGTAGACCGAGTCTTCGAACCGATTGTTGAACCCGTGGATGAACACGAGCACGCTGCGGTCGGGGCTCTTCCTGACCGAGGTATTCAGCCAGGCCTTGGCTTCATCCTTCGTCAGCTCGTCCGCTTTCAAGGTCGCAAAATCGGTGGCCGGATTGGGGGGGAGCTTTTTCG
The DNA here is from genome assembly GCF_050434565.1 of Ensifer sp. 4252. NCBI lineage: Bacteria > Pseudomonadati > Pseudomonadota > Alphaproteobacteria > Hyphomicrobiales > Rhizobiaceae > Ensifer > Ensifer sp. 4252. The sequence goes on along the minus strand of NZ_JBNDIU010000024.1, from coordinate 59,818 downwards.
GCCACGCGACATCCCCGACCTTGCGGACAGGAGGGATGGATACGGTGATGTCCGCAAACGTCGGGGCACGTGCCCGCTCGCCCGTGAACATCTCTCCTGGCACTTCCGAGCGGCCCCGCGTGGTCGTGATCAGCATTTCCACCCGGCTTGCATCGGGGGACGTGTCGGCCACGGGTGTCAGCGCACCCTTCGGGTGGCCGCCGCATCCGGAAACGGTGAGGAGCGTCAGGCAAAGGATCATCCGCCGCAGGCGGCATGAGTATGAAGCAACGCGTGCATCGCCGGTGTCAGAATTGATCAAAACGCTTCCAACTTTCCCTGACATTGGGCCCTAGCAGTAGTAGACGCCGACGGCGCAGCGCCGCACGGTTCGCCGCGCCACGCCGGCGACGCTGACAGGTGTCAACGGGCGACCGACACGAGCCTCGGCGGGCTTCGAAAGACTGTAGAGCCCGCGGGTCGATACCTGCTCGGTGGCATCAATCGCCGGGAGCAGCAACGCGGCAATAAGCAGAATGGCCTTCAGTTTCCCCTGAGCGGTCATTTGTTGTCTCTCATGTTCAGGTGATCGGGTAGTTCGTCGATGTCGGCGAGATCCTTCAGGTCGACCTTTTTGGCGTCGGTGCCGTTGACGAAGCCGTAGTCCTCGGCCACGACATCGACGCCGGCCTTCCAGTCGGAAAACTGGATGCTGTATTGCGGAGCCTGATCGATCTGGCGGGCGGTGATCATGTAGCGGCAGGGACGGGGGGGGTCGCCCTGCGCAATCCAGATCTGCCAATCGACGTCTTTCGCCCGGAAGGCGAGGTGGTCGCATTCGACACCGCCGATCACGCCACTGCCGAGATCCTTTACGTCGGTCACGCCCTCCATCAGCTTGTCATAGGCGTCGGGCAGGAGCAGGTCGGCGCCGGGGACCGGCTTGCCGAGCTTGTCGCGCATCTCGTCGACGAGATGCTCGACCGTGCCGGGGAGTTCGACCTGGGTATAAAGGTTGGCGTCCTTACCGAAGAGCGTCACGGTCTTGCCGTCGAAGACCATTTCGACATTGGCAAAGCCGCCAAATCGCGTGGCGCGCAGTTTGTCCGGCCGCCCCAGTTCGATCTTGCCAGAACTCGCCAGCAGCAGTTTCTGATGTTCTCCTGTGACGACTTCCAGGTTTGAATCGTAGGTGAACGAGATCGCCTTTTGCGAAGCCAGATAGTCAGACATCGCTTTGAGGAGGCTTTTGGCCTCGGCCTCCACCGCCATGGCTTCTGGTGGTGCCAGCAGCCCCAAAGTAAGAGCGAGCTTGGCTGCTAAAAGGGTCGTGTTCTTGCAGTTCATCGGCTAGGTCTCTCGCTTGCAGGGTCGGAACTGGTCGCCGGCTGGCGGCCTGCACTGCCAACTGTAAGTGCCGCTGAGACCGAACACCCGTAACCTCTTGTAGGTTCTGTGCACCTCGAGCAGTAGAATCTGCTTATTGCGAAGGCGCTTGGGGCGATGGTGCGGACGCCAATAGCGTCGCTTCCACTTCTTTTGCGCTCGGCACAGGCAGTCCCGCTTTGCGAAGCGACGCGATCATCCGGATGTTGTCTTCCGGCTTGATGTTACGCTTTCGGTGTTCCTCGATGACATTCGGAATATAATCCGGACGCATCTTCATGAAGATCTCTCCCTCCCGCCTCGCATCATTCAACAAACCGGCCTCGGCGTAGATGGCGGCTGCTACCAAGTGAAACATCGGGAACTTCTGCAGATCCGTCTTCCGGATGAGGCTCACAGCGTTGTCATTGTCGTTCAGCATGTAGGCCGCGAGCGCTCGCGCGCCGTGATAGTAGCTCGCACCGCCGGGGTTGAGCGCTAGGGCACGGTCAAGCAGGTCCGCGCCGCGCTGCCATTGACCACAGATCGCGAGCCGCGTTCCGAACTCGCCCAGCAGCTCGGTGTCGTTCGGATTCGTAGCAAGCGCCTCCTCACCGACTTGAAGCGCCTCCGTCAGTTGCTGATTGAAGAACAGCGCGATCATCAGAGACTGAAGTGCGCGGGTATTTCCCGGCTCCAGCTCACTCGCCCGCCGGGCAGAGCTTAGCGCGCGCACGATCGGCATCGGCTGACCGGGCCTGAGGTTGAAGCGGAACCGGTCTTCATCGAGATACACGATGGACGACATCGCCCATGCGGTCGCATAGGCCGGGTATCGTGCAACGGCGCTTTCAAGACAGTCTCGCGCGGTCAGATGGGTTTCCGGACTCAGTTCCGCGCGATAGGCATAGAAGCGAAGTGTGCAGTCGTAGACGCCGAGGTCGTTCGGGGGAGGGGTGGCCGAGGCCGCTTGCGCGATGATGCCGTAAGGCTGGGCAATGGCGGTCGCCACCTTGCCCGCAACGTCTGATTGGATGGCGAAGAGTTCGCGGCTGGTCAGGTCGTCGTCGTAGTTCTGCGACCAAAGGATTGCTCCATCGGATGTGGCCAACAGGCGAGCCGTCACTCGGACCTTGGAACCGGACACCCTGACGCCGCCTGCGAGCAGATAACGAGCGCCCAGCCCTCCACGAACTTCAGAAGCTCCGACCCCTGGGGAAAGCGACTTCGACGTCTCGCGGCCGAAGACTTTGATCTCCTTAAACCGCGGCAGGGCGGTGAGCAGTTCCTCGGTCAGTCCGGCGGTGTACAACTGGGCCTGCGGGCCGTCGCCGAGGTTGGCAAAAGGCGCGATCACCAGCGTCGGCTCGTCCGGCGTCTTTGTGGTGCCCTCCCGTTTCGCGGCCTCAATGACACGCTCGCTCGCCCAGTATGTCAGCGCGGCGAGGCCGATGATGCCGAAAAGACCAAGCATCGGCCACCAGCTACGTGGCCGGGATCGGCCCGGGTGCTTGCCGCCGTCCTCGACCGGCTCAGCCTCGGATCTCGTCGATAGAGCGCCATTCCAGGCGAACGAAGGCGCGTAACGCCCTTTCGGAATATCTATTCTGACAGGATCGCGCTGCCCGGCGACAAGATAGTAGCGCTCAAGAATACGCCTCAGCCGTCCGGCTTCGATACGGACGACAGGATCGTCCTGGGTGAAGTTTTCGCTGCGCTTGAACACCTCGATCGCGATGGTGTAGCCCTTCAAGCGTTGAGCGCGTCCCGCCAAGGCCTCCTCGACGACGAAAGCCAAGAAAGCCGCCCCGCGGCCAGCTCGTGGAAATTCCGGACTGGAAATGATCCGCGCGAGCTGCTCACGAATCTCTGCTGGACTTGGCGACGATCCTTCCATGTCCTCCGACCCGTGTGCCACAGAGATGTCCATCAATTGCTCCCCAGTACGCACGCAGTCGCAACAATCACAGATTTAGTAGCGTCCGGCGGTGTAACCTACGCTGATCGGGCCGGCGCGTCCAGAAACATACCGGTCTAATGTAACGTTATTGTTGCCTTGATCCGGCGCCACCAAGCGCCGAGCTCGGGCTTCCCTCGGGCGTGCCCTCGGCGCTGCAGATGTTCAAAGTCAGCGTGGAGGTCGGGCGTTGCGATGACCCGACGGGTGCGTGCATTCTAGGCTAAGGCCGGCGGAATGCGGGCCGCGGCATCCTACACAATCGGCGGTCTGGCCGCATTCTGGATGATCGGGCGTATCGCCCAGTTTGGGACGGGACGGCGGGTATGCCCATGCAGCCGCTGGGCGCGAGTCGGCATATCTGTGGAGCACCACCCCGCCGCCAGGAGCGGTTCGGACTGACGATTACGACGCCGCCTGGCCGGGTGGCAGTAGCACCAGCGCATCCACGCGGGCCGCAGGCGGCAGCCGCGCAGCCGTGTCGACCGCAGGCTGCGGCAGCGCGGCGGGCCTCCGCAGGCGACACCGAGAAGATCGGGGTGGCGGGCCAGCACCAGGGTGATGGCAAACAGAGGCCTCATCCGCTTGTCCTCGTCCCATGCGAGAGGCGAGTCTTATTCTTTTCAGAGGCGTGGCCAGGTCTGAGATTCGCAGACAACCTTCAGGACGCATCCCTTCATCTTCAGGGCGTTGCCCGAGGCGGTAAGGGAGCCATCATAGGTCTTGTTGGCGTCGGGGTCGGTTATCTTTCCGGAATAGCTGCCGTCCTTGCCGTGGAAGGTGCCGATCTGCTTGCCCGCATGCTTGCCGGATTCAAGGTGATGCAGTAGCCTCCGCCACAAGAAGCAATCGCCGCGGTATCGCCCAGTTCGGTCTTCCAGTTGCCAACGATCGGGTCTTCTGCGTGGGCAATACCTGTAGCCAGCGTCAGTGCGGCAGCGGTGGTGAAGATGCGCTTCATAAATTGCTCCTTTGGGGGAAGTTTCGCCCGGAGCCTACGTCTGCTCGCCTCGCGCGCCCGTAACATCTGGTAGGATCTCTGTAGGGAGTGGTGTTCGTCGTCTGCGCTGCGTTGGGGCACCAGCTTGCAGGTGTGCGCTACATTGTCGCTACTGTAACATACGATGCAAGAGCGGAACCTTGGTGCATCATGCGACATTGACGGAAGTTCGTTCGCTTGGTGCGGCACAGGCCTTGGGGAGCCATTCATGGGATACGACGTCTCATTCGCCAAGCGATGTTTCCCGTCCCGAACAAGTTCGATCGACGAACTAGCCGCCCGTGATGAAAACTTCCGCGACTTGTGCGATGACTTCGCCACCGCGCATCATCTTCGACTATCGTTGGAAGAGAATTCCGGCCCCAACGGGGACGAGCGTCTTGCAGAGTACCTGGAGCTCGTGGACGTCCTCCGGGACGAAATAACGACGGCCCTCGACAACGCTGCCGTTGTGCAGTTTCCGCATCCGCGGAAATGACGACACGGCGCCAGCGGGGGCGTTAGCTACTGTAACATACTTTCCTTTCGGCAAATCGCGTGGAGCATGTCGGCGCTGGCCATCACCTGCCCAGCGGCCAGGCGATGGCCGATTTCCACGCTGTTTTCGATCGGACCTGCCATGACGAACAGACTTGCAGTTTTCGCAGGAGCGATAGCCCTCATGGCTTTTGCCTTCACCGCCGTCAGTCGGGCGGACACCATCAGTTATGCTGACGCGGTGAGCACCCTCGCCAACGACTGCGGCTCGGATATTAAGAAATACTGCAAAGGCCTCAACCTCGGCGGCGGGCGCATCCAGACCTGCCTCGAGCAGCACGCGGGGAAAGTCTCACAGGCCTGCACCGTGACACTGGCAAACGTGTTCGCGTCGATCGAGCAACGCGAGGCGGCGCAGTCGTCCTTCGCGACGGTCTGCAAACATGACATCGCTCAGTACTGCAAAAGCGTCAAAGGAGAGGGCAATGTCCTTTCCTGCCTGAACAAGGCGACGCGTGTGAACGAGGGGCAGTGCGGACAGGCCATCATCGATGCCGGATGGCGTTGAACCATGTCGGGAACAGGAGACAAGCAATGAAAAACATTGGATTTAGCGCTTTGCTGACAATGGGCCTAATAGTGTCCTCTGCGCAGGCGTTGGCACAGGAGCTCAACGACACGCAACTCGTGCGCACCCTCGGACGGATAGAAAGCGCGGCGCCGGCGATCGACATAGCGCTTCTGGTGGAAGAGGCATCGGCGAATGCGGGCAAAGGTGTCGTCAACCTCCCGAACTGGCAGAAACTCTCCAAGCTGTCGCAACTGATCGTCGAGATCGAATTCGAGAACGACTCCGTCGCCATCGAACCAAAGTCCTATCGCACGGTAGGCCTGATTGCAGACGCGCTGCACCATCCCAACCTGCGGCGCTATAAGTTTCTCGTCGTGGGCCACACGAACTCGACGGGCGACGCCAAACACAATCTCGAACTCAGCGCGCAGCGCGCCAATGCCATAACTGAGGCGCTTGCGACCACGTTTGCGATCAAGCCGGACCGTTTGTACTCGATTGGTGTGGGCGAGGAATGGCCGCTCGATCCAGCCAACCCGAAAGCGGCGGAAAACCGACGGGTTCAACTGATCAATCTCGGGCTCGTCAAATAGCACGAGTGATTGGCTTTTCATCAAGTGAGGTCGCACGCTCCCTGCCGGTTTCGTCAGAACCAGTATCACCGCGCCATCGTGTGGTGGGGGGATTACCAACCTTATGGCGGCCTTCACCTCGATCGACCTGTTGATCCAGCATGAAGCCCCCGGAGCGGAGATGGAATCAAACTGGCTGCCCGGCGTATGAGGGTCGGCATACCTCGCAGCATGCGGATGCAGATCAGTGAAGGCCTTGAGGTGATCCTGATGACAGTTCAGTTCCGGTTTAGTACCTCGCCAACAAGGCCGCGAACAATCAATTCCAGAATTTCCGAGCTGCCCTACAGCTGGCAGCGTTTCGATAACTGATCCAACAATAATGGAGTACGGCAAATGCTGACGAAGAGAGATCTACTTCGATCCACCGCGGTGATCGCCGCTAGCGCGGCGATTGCGAGGCCAAGCCTCCTGATGGCGCAAAGCTACCCGGGCATCATCGAGGCCAAGGACATCGCCGAGGAAGGGTTCATCTACGGTCTGCCGCTCGTGATGAACTATGCCATCATGTACGAGTACGCGGTAGATCGCAATTCGGGGCAGTTCAAGGCGCCGTTCAATCAGATCAAGAACGAACCTAACGTCTTCACCTACAAAGATACGGCAATCGTCACGCCCAACAGCGACACACCCTATTCCTTCGTGTGGATGGATTTGCGGGCGGAACCGGTGGTGCTCTCGGTACCGGCGATCGATCCGAAGCGCTACTACTCGGTCATGCTGTGCGACGGCAATACATACAATTACGGCTATATTGGCACCCGTGCCACAGGGAACGAGGCCGGCGACTATATGGTGGTCGGGCCCGATTGGGAGGGCGACACCCCGGCGGGCATCAAGCAGGTATTTCGTTCGAGCACACAGTTTTCTCTCGCGGGCTATCGCACCCAGCTTTTCGGCCCGGATGACCTCGACAACGTCAAGCAGGTGCAGGCGGGCTACAAGGTGCAGATGCTCTCCGCCTATCTGAAGCAGACGCCGCCGCCGGCCGCGCCAGCCATCGAATTCCCCAAGATCGATAAGGAACTGGTGAAGACCAACTTCTTGGATTATCTCGATTTTGCGCTGCAATTCGCGCCGGCGCAGGGGAACGAGAAGGAGATACGCGCCAAGCTGGCACGCATCGGCGTCGGGCCAGGCAAGACCCTAAACTTCAAGGACCTACCACTGGAGCACAAGCTGGAGCTTGGCCTCGGCATGAAGGAAGGCCAGCGGAAGGTCGACGAGGCCGTCGCCAATGTCGGCAAGGCGATCAATGGCTGGCGGGTTAGCGGTCTTCCAGGCGACAGCGCCCACTACAATGGCGACTGGTTGAAGCGTGCCGTCGCCGCTCAAGCCGGCATTTATGGGAACGACCCGGAGGAAGCGACCTACCCGTTCACGCGCGTCGACAGCGACGGCCAGACGCTGGACGGCAGCAAGCACAACTACACGCTGACCTTCCCGGCGGGACAGCTGCCGCCGGTGAATTCGTTCTGGTCGCTAACTATGTATGATGGCAAGTCCCAACTCCTAATCGAAAACCCGATCAACCGCTACCTCATCAACTCGCCGATGTTGTCAGCCATGAAGAAGAACGACGACGGTTCGCTCTCCCTCTACATCCAGAAAGACAGCCCCGGCGCAGACAAGGAGGCAAATTGGCTGCCTGCGCCAAATGGCACGATCTATCTCGTGATGCGCCTATACTGGCCGAAGACGGAAGCGCCATCCATCCTGCCGCCGGGGGAAGGGACGTGGCAGCCGCCCGGCGTCATCGTGGCCGAATAGTTCTCCCCCGACTGTGCTGATGCTTGGCTGGCGCCTCTGCCGCTCGTGGTCCTCGTGCCCGATGGGCAGTTGGCGCCAGCCTGCTACGTCTGATACTCCTGTATGTTCACCTTCTGAGCAGAAACACATAATGTGTCGACTGGAATGAGCCAGCGCCCCCGCGCCGTCTCCTTGTTTTCCCAAACTCTTGGGGCGACATCGCTTGGCCAGAGTGAAAAGGGCCACCGTCGATGAGTTCAACTTCAACCAACCGGCGCAGCCTACGCATTCTCGGTTTCTCAAATTTTACACTGACCGGTTCTTTGTCGAACCACAGAAACTAGCGTTTGGGCTGGTCGACCTCCGGCCCCGTTCGGGCTATCTTTGGGCGCCATTTCCAAAATCATGCTCTGCAGGCGCCACTGCTTCACATGCGGATCTCGGCTTTTCCGGCAGTGCCGATCACGAATGTACGGCCGCCGTTGCCTGCGATTTCCGCAATCGCGCGACCCGTCCTTAAGCCAACCAGGAGGACCAGGGCTACGACATGGCCGTTGCACATATTTCGCCACGGAGCTGAAAAACAGGTCCACCGCACGGTTGCGATGACGATTGCCCGCTCCTTCAATTAGTTGGGCCCGGTTCTCGCCAGTGTCAGGTGGCAATGCGATTCGCCGATGCAGCTGTTTCCTGCACGCATGAGCTCGCCTTCTGCCGCGATGCGGACAGGCATGCGCTAACTGCGCTAGAATAGGGCTCGGAGATAACTTGGCTAGCCATCGGTCAACGCGGAAACGCTCAACCGCCCCTGGGGGAGTCATCATGTCTCGCCCCCAGGGTCAGAGATCGGAACGCTACGAGGCAGGCGTTGACTGCTGAGGCGCGCTGGTTGATGGTTTGGCGCTTTGACACGCGGAAGATGCGGCCGTTCCACGACCCTTGCCTCGTAAACCAATCCTCAGGGCGGGCCGACTACCGTCATCGGTTTCTGAAAGGGGCGCAATATGGTGCTGATTGCAAAGGTTGTCCTGGCGTTAGCCGCGTCCTTGGTGGAACCAAGCCAAGCGCTGAGCATCATCGTCGAACGGGGGCCGTGTCTCGGGGAATGCCCAGTTTACCGTTTCCAAGTGAGTGCCGGCGGGGGTTTGTTCGAGGGTCGGGGCTTTACCAACGTTCACGGCGAACAACGTTTTTCGATTACGCCTAAGGAATGGTCCGCGTTCCAGTCGGCACTCGCCTTCCGACCGCATGGTACCGAAGACATTACCGCCGGGCATCCGCGGTGCGCGCAGTTTGCCACGAACCATCCCTCCGTATCGGTCACCTGGAGCGAGGCCGGACGGACTGACCAACTGATCTTCAACTTCGGATGCAAGGATCCGCAAAACGACGCCATGGCGCAGGCGCTTGCCGGTATGCCAGATTTGCTTCCGGTCGGAAAACTCATCGAGGATCGTCGCCTTGAAGGTGGAGCATGGGACCGTCGATCTGTAAGCCCGGCAAAGTAATCGACGGAGATGTTCGAGACCCATGGGCTGACGGGCAATGTCGCCTACAGCTGTGACGATACCTTCTCTCTCTTGTCGCTAGTCTCCGCGGGTCTCGGGATCGGGTTTGCGCCAGAATGGACGAAAGGATCTGCCGAACCGCAACTTCGAGCTCAGGCCCGTGCGCGGCGTCGATCTCAAGATCGGGCTCGGCGTCGCGTGGAATAAAGAGGATCCGACAGCGGCGACATCATCGACATTGCCCGGCCGGGGCGGTGAGGAGCGAGGGAGTAGCTTTTCTTTCCTCGACAGCGCCATCATGCCGGACAGTTAGATACCTTCTTCAGCTGCTTTCATCCGTGCCTTTGGCGGATGTTAGCGATGGCGGCTTTAACGCGACGAGAGGTCACAGCCCCTAAAGGTCCAGGGGGTAATCTCTAAATCCGGACGCCTGCGCCTGCGCAAGAAGCCTGGTGTCTCGCGTACCACGACCTCGAGTGCTGGCCATGTATGGCCTTCGAGAAGATGGCCCTGCAAAGGAACAAACACCGCTCTCGTCGCTTCCGGTTTGGAAACGCGAGGTTTGTCTGGTGATGGAACGCTCTCCAGAAGAGATTTTGAAACGGCGCGCGCTGCATGCCGAGCGCAGGCAAAGGCAGCGGCTTGCGAATAGCGATCGCGCCGAGAAGATGCATGTGGCCCGACTTGCCAAAGAGGAGATTGGCGGCCCTTTCACCGCAGCCCGGACCCCGATGAACGGCATCCATATCGGTTGCTCCGGTTGGTACTATTGGCACTGGAAAGGGCAGTTCTATCCCACGGATGTCCCTTCAAACCAGTGGTTTTCCATCTATGCGCAACAATTTGACACGGTGGAACTCAACGCGCCGTTCTATTCCTGGCCGACAATCGCGGCGGTGAAAACCTGGCTGCGGCAAGCAGAGCCCGGCTTCGTTTACACGGTGAAAGTCTGCGAGTTGATTACTCACGTAAAGCGGTTTGACGACACGAGCACCTTGATCAGGGACTTCGGCTACATCGCCGATCTGCTCGGGCCCCAGATGGGCTGCTTTCTGTTTCAACTGCCCCCAAGCGTTCGGTACTCCACCGAGATGTTGCACGCTGTTCTAGATCAACTGGATCCTAGGCATAGAAACGTTGTGGAATTTCGCCACAAGAGTTGGTGGAAGGACGAGGTTTTCAGCGCTTTTCAGAAGGCCGGGACTATCTTTTGCTCCTGCAGCGGCCCGCGCTTGCCCGACGAACTGGTGAAGACGGCTGATGATATCTACATACGCTTTCATGGGCTCAGCCAGTGGTACCGCCATGACTACACCGACCCTGAATTGAGGATCTGGGCCGAGCGCATCCGTCAAAGTGGTGCCGGAACCGTTTGGGCATATTTCAACAACGACCGCGATGGTCATGCGCTCAAGAATGCAAAGCGACTGTCGGAACTGCTACGAACGCAAAGCACAAGCGGTTTGTGAAGGGTGCGCACGGCGACCCGTCCTGAGTGGGTTCGGCTCCTTTTGAAAAGGTTCAGCGGATGCCTTCTGGCCAGCGCCTTCTAATCGGCAGTGCTTAAGGGCCGCTGTGCAGCGGCCCTTAAGCGTTTTTTGCGCTAGATTATCTGTGTTTTGGGTGGAGGAATGGTTTGCCTCCCCTCGAACGAGATTTCGTCTTCTTGAGGCAGCACCCCATTGGGTGTGAGGTCGTCCACGGCCTTTGGCAGATCACGGCTGAGGCGGCTTAGAATCTCATCGGGAGACAGACCCGTCCTTGCGGAGAGATCCTCCAGGACTTCCGGCCCGAGCGCTTCGGACAACTCACGATCATCGAGCTCGATGTTTGGGCCGGTTTGCACCCACGATTTGGCGGCCTCTCCTTGTCCGTTCTGCTGGAACTGCTTGAGAAGATCGCCGAGACCGCCCGTTAACACGCCGCCTGTCGTTGAACCGCCGAGCAGGCCGCCAAGTCCGCCGAGGCCACCCGAGCCGCCGGTCAGACCGCCAAGGAGGTCGCCCACTCCCCCTGTCGCCTCCTGCTGGCCAATTGATCCTTCGCCTTGTGGTTTCTGCGTCAGACCTCGCAGAAGCTCCCCGATTTTCTCCCTGTTCTGATACCCCGCCACCGCCAGGACACCGAGAAGGGCTTTCAGTGCTGTGCTTGCCATGTGCTTCTCCTCCTTTGTCGCGAAAGCCTCTTAGGCCTCTGCCTTCTGGTTTACGACAGACGTGGCGATCGCCGTGAGCGCGAGATCGGTGGCCTGCTCTTCGTTAAGTGTCGACTGCAGGTGCCCCGCGGCTTCGTTGTAGCCCAGTTCGAGCGCCCATGTTCTCAGCGTGCCGTAGCGGGACATCTCGTAATGTTCGACGGCCTGTGCCGCAGCAAGCAGCCCGGCATCGAGGGCAGGCGAGCCCTCGTAGTCTTTCATGACCTCCTCACCTTCCTCGGTAATTCCAAGAATGGCGTTGCAGGTCTTTGCTTCAGGTTTCTTGCCGATCATCTCGAACACCTGCTCAAGGCGTTCGACATGGACCTTCGTTTCGCCAAGGTGCTTGGTGAAGGCGTCCTTGAGTTGCTGGCTAATGGCAGCCTCCTGCATTTTGGGCAGGGTCGCGACGATCTTCTTTTCGGCGAAGTACACGTCCTTCAGTGTATCGTGGAAAAGGTCGGCGAGTTTCTTTCTGTCGGCCATGATGGGCTCCATGGTGGTAAAACCCGACCACCGAACTATTCCGGTGGCCGGAGTTGGTTAAACACGAGGGCGGGTTGCTGCTGGGCCGGAGAGCAGGAGGGTATGCTTCGTTCCGCTGACGCCTCCGAACCAGGCTGCGACGGCACCAAGCACGAGCGCGAGGAAGCCGAGGATGGCCCCGGCGGAGATTGCGGTGGCTGTGGCTTCGGCCGCCTCCAGGGCCTGTTGCTTGGCAGCTGCGACGTTTTCTCTATATGCCTTTTCGTATTGGTCGACCTGCGTGCGCGCCTGATCGGCGGGAATGCCCTGGGCCTTGGCAACGGCATCGGCCGCTCGAACACGCGCATCTTCGGCGGTCGCTTCGTCACCCGTCACAACAGCCTGCACAGCGGCGACTGCCGCATCCTGCAGGGCTTTGGGATCGTTGCCGGTCGACCCGCGAATTTGTTGTTCTATCCCGGCCATGGGGTTGGCAGAATTGGCAAGGGCGGGCACTGCCGCGGTCGCCGCAGTGGCAGCTGTCTGTCCCACGCCGCCCACCACGCTCGACAACCCGCTGAAGGCGCCGCCCACCAGCGCACCGACTGAGGTTGTCAATAGATAGAGCACGACGAGAGTGGTGACTGCCCAGGTCGTCAAGCCGTGGTAGCCGCCAGTCGAATTGCTCGGTCGACCGGAAAGGCGACTTGCAATATATCCGCCGACAAACGAAGCGATAATGCCAGCGACGACAAACCATATGCCGCCCATGATCGAGAAGGTGGTTGCTTCGGGATTATCGGACGTTGCGGGATCAAGGACCGCCGCGCCGATACCGACGCCCAATAGGTTCAATAAAAACTGGACAGCCAGCGCAATGGCTACACCCGCGAAGATCGAACCCCACGAAATCTTGTTGAACAGCGTTGTGGCAGATGGATCGCCGATGGCGCCGGGATGGATCGAGAAAGGGTCGGTCATGGCTTTTCCTTAGGGTCACGGGAGCGTGAGTAAAGGCTTAAACGCCATCCGGGATCGCTTGTTCCGTTCCGCAGTTGTTCTACGTCCAGACTGCGACGCGGTTCCTATGCGCAAAACCACAACCCTTCATTCCTGCGGCGAAGCTTCACTTTAGAGTGCATGGATAGTGAGAAATGGCACGGGCTCTGGATGATCGAGATCGGTGATCTATAATTGTACTGAAGGCAACTGCGGCGTGAAGTTGCCTCAACGAGAGGAGATCGCGTCATGCCGTTCCCGGCGGTTTTTCACCCTCAGATCGTCGGCCGACCAGTTCGATAAAAGAGGACGTGTTCGACGAACGTGTCATATCGCACGGGCTTATCCGCTCTGGCGGGGAAGCCGAGAGTTTGGCTATCAGACTAATCGCTCTCCATGAGAGCGGCATGCGGGATTTAATAAGCGATGGCTAAGGCACCTCCAAAACGCCGGAAACACTTGCTTCTCGATGAAGACCCCGTGCTGCGCGGGAAACCGCAGAAAGCCCGGGATCCGGACCAGCCGCGTCTGTCCTTTGATCCCATGCCTGATCGGATCGAACCTTGTCTTGCGCTGCTCGCCAAGACGTTGCCTTCCGTTGGCGATTGGGCCTTCGAAATCAAATGGGATGGGTATCGCCTGGCTGTGCATATCGAGCCCAGCCGCGTGCGCATACTGACGCGCGGCGGCTATGACTGGACGGATCGTTTCCCGGGGATCGAGGCGGCGGCCATGTCGCTTGGACCGACGACCATGATCCTCGACGGCGAGGCGGTGGTGCTCGACGAGGCCGGCCGCTCGAACTTCGGCATGCTGCAGGCTGCACTCGGCGGCCGTGGCGGCAAGCGCGTCGCCGGCGAGGCGCTGTTCTATGCCTTCGATCTTCTTTACTTCGACGGAAACGACCTGCGCGGCATGCGTCAGCGAGAACGGCGGATGATCCTGGAAGATACGATCGAAGAGGGTGCACCTATCATTCGCGTGTCGGAAGAGATCGAAGGCGAGGGCGCGGCCATCTTGGCGCAGGCCTGCAAATTCGGTTTTGAAGGGATCATCGCGAAGGACAGGCGGGCTCCCTATCGATCCGGCCGGAAGGGCGATTGGCTCAAACTTAAATGCAATCGGAGCGACGGCTTTGTCGTCGTTGGGTACGAGCCGTCGACGAAGGTTCGGGGCGCAATCTCTCGGCTACTGCTGGCGGCAAGGCGAGGCGACGAGCTGGTTTATGTTGGGGGCGTCGGAACGGGCTTTACGGACAGGATGAGCCGCGATCTTCGCAAGCAGTTGGCAGCCATCCCGCCGAAGGTGCCGCCGATCGCACTGACGCGCAATAACGTCGTGTTCTGCGAGCCCGCATTTGTCGCCGAAATCACCTATACCGAGATCACCAGCGACGGAAAGCTCCGCCACCCCTCATTTAAGGGTATGCGCGAGCTGGCGGACAACGTCGACGTCTTCGAGATCAAAAAATAGGCCCCTTGGGGGACGAGGGGCCCAAGAGAACGACAGCGGCGCTGGGGGAAGCCAACTGTCCATGGGGTGTCCCGAAAAACGCCAATGCCCGATGATTGTTCCAGTCTTTCTTAACCTAGATACGCTGCGTTCCGCGCGATCGTTTCCCGGTAGTTGGCCTCTGCCTTCGCCGCGGCCTGGCGGGCTGTATCGGCCCATCCACTGTGCGGCATCACGTGTTCCCGAACGCCTCGGATTCTGCCTACCTGCCATTTCCATCTGCCGTTTAGCGGAGAGTGGTCGACGCGGTAGATCCTACCGACGAGCTGGTCGCCGTCGAAGCCGATGAAATCGTGCTCGGCCTCGCCCACAACTCTAGAACTTTACCGTGCCTCGGGAAAGTGAGCCCAGGAGCTTGGCATGGGCCGGAACGTTGCGATAGCGCTCGATTAGATCGGGTGACGCTCTCGTTCCATGGTGGGCCATCATCTCCGCCGTCAAGATACGCTGACCTTCGAAGGGCTCGTATTTCACCTTCGCTCCAACGGCGATGAAACCCGGCTGGACGACCCGACAGTAAAATCCGGGACGAGCAGCCTCTATGTATCGCTTGGCGAAACCACGTTCGCGCATTTTTTCGGACAGGATGCGGCATGGCATTCGTGGCGCTGTAACCTCCATGATTAGATGGGCGGTAGAAAAGCGATCTCCCGCTGCAACGTCGCGGTTATCCAGACCTTCAAGACAAAGATTTTCTCCGAAGAGGCCATGGTGAACAGGCACCCCAAGTTCCTGTTCCCACCACAGCCGTGTCAGGTCCCCCTCAATGTAAACGGCCTGTTCGGGTCCGCCGTGATAGTGGCGATTGCAGATAGTGTCGCGTTCCAACCCCTCAAGCCCAACCAGCAGGTTGTCGCTTGTCGCGTGCTTGTTGATCCCTGTCTTGAGATTGCCGGGTCGTGCCTCTGCTTTACAGATGCATACGGAGAGGACTTTCAATCGCCTGCCTCGTTTCGGCTCGCATGCGGCATCTCGCCCTACAACAGTGCGACCATAGCCGCGATGATCAGCAGTGCGAATACGGCCAAACCAACGTGGAAGGCATTCGCACGGTTGCTGTTGCTTTTGAAGATTCGTGGCACGACGTTACCTCACCATTTGACATGCAACGCGCGGCTTCCCGAATGGTTCAATCTGACGCCTGTGCGGATGGACTTCTTGCTGGCGAAGGTGGACAGAAGAGCGTTCAATTTCGAAATAATCGCGGCGATGGTAACGCAAGTCGAAGTCCGAGTTTTAAGGGTTATGGTGTCTTGCCACTTACCCTCACAAACCGGTTGGCTAGCACTACTTTGGCAGATTCGATTTCCGGGATGGCTGGAACCTAATTCGGCAATGGGGACATCGTTGTGGTGGTTGGTGCTGCGACAGCGCGGCGATCAGCATGCGTCGAATGGCCGGCAGTGTTTGCTTAGGCGGGCCGTGCCTCTTGGTTTTTTTCCCGCTTTGCCTTGTGTAGGCGCTGATGTTGCAAGAAGGCGTAAGCGATCATTGTCATCAGTGCGTGTCGGTGGAGGCCCTGCCATGATCGGCCCTCGAAGTGATCGAGACCGAGTTCTTCTTTCATCTGCTGATGGGCCTGCTCGCAGACCCAACGGGCTTTGATGGCCGCCGCCAGCTGCTTTAATGTCGCCTCCGCTGGAAGATTGGACAGGTAGTATTTGCGCTCGTCGTTTGAGCGCCATTCGCCAACAAGCCAGGCGTCCTCGCCTGGCATATGTTGCTGTCCCTTGTCGAGAATACGTTGCGGATTGCCGTCAGCAATCCGAATGCGCAGGGCAGCGAAGCGTGCGGCCAATCGGCTTTTCGTGCCGCGACGCCAACTGACCTTCCTCCAGGTCGTTCCTTCCAGGATGGTTTCGGCTGCCGTCGACAGGGTGTCGGGGATCGAATGCTTGCGCGGTCGTCCATGGCCGGCGACCGGAAAGATCAAGGCAACATCATGCGGATAAACCTTCTGATGCTTGGGAATACCGACGGCCCAGGTGAGGCCCCGTGCACTGAGCCCCTGGCGAAACGCAGCCGATAAACCATAGCCGGCATCGGCAAGCACAGTGCCAAACCGCACACCCGCGGCAATCAGCCGATCGATCTCGTCGAGCGCGATCTCCGGCTTGGTGCGGGATAGGCGCATTGGCTCGGGAACGCCGGCCTTGGCCATCCGATCCTGATCGCTGGTCCAACTCTCGGGCAGGAACAGCCGTAAGCCCACTGGGACGGGAACCTCGTCGCGGGCCAGCGTCAACGACACCAGCGTCTGGCAATTGGCGCGCTTACCGAGCATTGACGCATACTGCGGCGCAACCCCAACAGAATGGTCGCCCTTCTTCGGCAGGCCTGTGTCGTCGATCACTAGAAAAGCATCCGAAGCCCCGACAATCTTGTCGGCCTGCACCGCCAGTTCCGCCTCAAGGGGACCGGCATCCCAAATCCCATCCGAGATGAAATGATGCAGACGGTCATAGCGATCAGGCGCGAGACGTTCCGCCATCGGCTCGATACTCTTGCGATCGCCAGGTCCGATGAGGCCCGAAACATAGACCGGGCACATATGTCGCCGCTTCTTGTGACCAAGCTTCTCAACGAACGGCTTCAGCCAATCCGCCAGTGCAACATCCAGCTCCGCCATCTCGCGCACCCCTGTGAAAGTGCCCAAGATGGCCCATCATCGTAAATGGCCGGTTAATCTGCCAAAGTAGTGCTAGGCTCAGGACTCATTGATTGAGCCAGAAGATGACGGTTGCGGCGATGCAGATGGCGGACATGAAGGTGTGGGCGCATCGGTCGTAGCGGGTGTGGATGCGTCTCCAGTCCTTGAGCTTTCCGAACATGTTCTCGACTTTGTGCCGCTGGCGATAGAGCACCTTGTCATGCTGGATCGGCATCTTCCGATTGACTTTTGACGGGATGCAGGCGGCAATGCCACGCTCGGCTAGAGCAGCACGGAACCAGTCGGCCTCGTAGCCCCGGTCAGCCAGCAACGCCTTGGCCCTGGGCAAGGCGTCGATCATCAGTGCCGCGCCCTTGAAGTCGCTCATCTGGCCTTCGCTGATCACCATGATGAGTGGTCGGCCCTTGCCATCGCAGACGGCGTGAAGCTTGGAGTTCAGACCGCCCTTGGTGCGTCCGATACGTCGGGGAACAGCCCCTTTTTGAGCAGGCTGGCCGCCGTGCGGTGCGCTTTGAGATGGGTGGCGTCGATCATCAGTTGATCCCGTTTGCCCCCTTGGCTGCCAGTGCCGCGAAAGGCAACGCCTCCTCGCACCGCCATTAAATCAACCGATCCGATCTCCCGCAACCATTTTAGTGGGTATTGAACCTAACCTGGAAGACCATCTACTTGGGGGATGTTTTCCAAACGCGCGTCCCATTCGGCTCGGCTTGCAAAGCAGATATGCGCACTTGGTCGGATGTCGATCGCGCTATCAATACTCCCAGCAGGTACAACCACCAAAGCGCCCTTCAATTGAACACTCGGAAGAGCAGACCCGCACTTAGTGCAAAAGCTTTTTTCGTGTCGGGTCTCTGGAACCCGATAGGTCTGGATGCTGTCATGACCAGAAACCCAAATTACAGTCGCTGTCGATGAAAACAAATTGGCCGCATGTGCAGACCCCGTGTCCTTTCGACAGCGCTTGCAGTGACAAAGAAAGAAGCTCTCAAACTCACCTGAGATTTGAAATTTAACGGTACCACACAAACAGGAGCCAGCAGTCGTTTGGGTCATAATGATATACTCATATTCGTTTTTTTGACGCGGAATCGCCGCAGTGGTTGCAGGCTGCCAGATCAATGCGTCCTGAGCCTAAATCGACCGGCGATCTGCAGGAAGCGCTCGTCACTGGATGAGAAGAACTTGGATGGCGCCCAGGGCGGGCGCGTTCGCTCTGTCGGCTCAGATGCTCTTGCGCGTGACGAAGCGCGTTTCCAGATAGGCCTGGATCGCCTCCGAACCGCCTTCGGTGCCGTAGCCGGAATCCTTGGTGCCGCCGAAGGGAACTTCCGGCAGCGCCAGGCCGAGATGGTTGATCGAGATCATGCCGCTTTCGACCTCGCTTGCAAGGCGATGGGCGCTTCTCTCCGACCCGGTGAAGGCGTAGGCAGCAAGGCCGAAGGGCAGGCGGTTGGCCTCGTGGATCGCCTCATCCAGATCGGCGAAGCGGTTGATGATCGAAACCGGGCCGAACGGCTCGTCATTCATGATCCGCGCCGTCACGGGTACATCGGCGAGAACCGTCGGTTCGAAGAAGTAGCCGCGGTTGCCGATGCGATTGCCGCCGGTTGCCAGGCGGGCGCCATGCTGCACCGCGTCGGCGACCAGGCTCTCGATCGCCGGGATGCGCCGTTCGTTTGCCAGCGGACCCATGTCGACGCCGGCTTCGAGACCGTTGCCGACCTTGATCTTTTGCGACGCGGCAACAAAACCTTCCAGGAACCGGTCGGCGACCCGTTCTTGCACCAGGAAGCGCGTCGGCGACACGCAGACCTGGCCGGCATTACGATACTTGCTGCCGGACATGACCGCGACGGCCTGTTCGATATCGGCATCATCGGTGACGATGACCGGCGCATGCCCGCCGAGTTCCATCGTGGCGCGCTTCATGTGCTGGCCGGCGAGGGATGCGAGCATCTTGCCGACCGGCGTCGAGCCGGTGAACGACATCTTGCGGATGACCGGATGGGCGATCAGATATTCCGAGATCACCGCCGGCACGCCGTAGACGAGGTTGACGACGCCGGCCGGAAGTCCGGCGTCGACGAAGCAGCGGATGAGTTCGGCTGGCGAAGCCGGTGTTTCCTCCGGCGCCTTGACGATGATCGAGCAGCCGGTCGTGAGCGCCGCAGAGAGCTTGCGCACCACCTGGTTGATCGGGAAGTTCCACGGTGTGAACGCGGCCACCGGACCGACCGGCAGCTTGACCGTCATCTGGGTGACATCGGGCGAACGCGGCGGAATGATCTGGCCATAGGCGCGTTTTCCTTCCTCGGCGAACCATTCGATGATATCGGCGGCGCTGAGGATCTCGCCCTTCGACTGGGCAAGGGGCTTGCCCTGTTCGCGGGTCATCAGCCAGGCGATGTCGCTCGCCCTTTCGCGAAGCAGGGCTGCCGCCGTCCGCATGACCTTGGCACGGTCGGAGGCGGAGGTCTTGCTCCATACGTCGAAGCCCTTCTTTGCAGCGGCGAGTGCCTCATCGAGGTCTGCAATCTCGGCCCAAGCCACGTGGCCGATCGTCTCTTCAGTTACGGGATCGACGACCGGAATGGTCTTACCGGAGCGTGCGGCGCGCCAGCTGCCATCGATGTGAAGGAGAATGTCCGGATACTGTGTCATGGAGAGCCTTTGATGAATGTTCATCGCCTCGTTCTCGCGAGGTGAAGTGATCGGCGAGCGGGCCTTGCCGGGCATTCTTGGCGGCGCAGAGCAAGACAGGCGATACTGCGCCGTCCGCTATTGGTGAACGCCTAGACTAAGCTGCTCGCCAGACGAGGTCGATGCCACCGCCGTCAGCCGGAGTAAGCATGGGAACCGCCGACAGTAGCTTCCTCGTGTAGGACGACGTCGGCCGGTCGAAGATTTCATCACGACTGCCCTGCTCCTCGATGACGCCGCGATGCATTACCACGACGCGATCGGCGATCTGTTCGACGACGCCAAGGTCGTGCGAGATGAAAAGGCACGCAAATCCCTGCTGTTCCTGCAACTGCGTCAACAGTTTGAGGATCTGGGCTTTTACGGTCATGTCGAGAGCCGAGACCGCTTCGTCGGCGATGACGAGGTCCGGCCGGCGAGCGAGCGCACGGGCGATGGCAACACGCTGCCTTTGTCCGCCCGAGAGCTGATGCGGAAAACGATCGGCGAATTGCGGACCGAGCCCGACCTCGCTCAAGACTTCGTTCACCCGCTCGCGGCGGGCGGTCGAGCGCATCGACTTTTCGTGCCGGAGCGGCGCGGCGACGATCTCGCGCACACGCATCCTGGGATCAAGCGAGGAGTAGGGATCCTGAAACACCATCTGGCAATTGGCACGGTATTCGGCGTAGCCGCCGCTTTTCCGGTTCACCGCCTGGCCGCGGAAGGTCAGTGTGCCTTCGTTCGGCTGTAGCAGTCCTGCGATGATGCGGCCAAGCGTCGTCTTGCCGGAGCCCGATCCCCCGACCAGCGCGACGATCTCGCCGGGATGGATGTCGAGGTCAATGCCGTGCAACACAGCCTTGGCGCTGCTGCCGCTGCCATAAGCAAGTTTCATGTTTCTGACGCTAGCAAGCGGCGCGTTGGGTGCGATCGCGCGTGCCGGCGCGCGGCGGGGAAGGGCGGACATAAGTTTCCGGGTGTACTCATGGCGCGGAGCGCGCAACAGTTCGCTGGTCGCTCCCTCCTCGACGCACACGCCCTTCTGCATGACCAGCACACGATCGGTGTACTGGGCCACCATCGCCATGTCGTGGCTTATGAGCACCATTGCGGTGCTTTTCTCTTCGACCAGTGCGTGCAGCAGTTCCAGCACCTCTCGCTGGACGACGGCATCGAGCGCGGTCGTCGGCTCGTCGGCGATCAACAACGCAGGCTCCAGCAACATGACGGATGCGATCATGATGCGCTGGCGCATGCCGCCTGAAAACTCGTGCGGAAAGGCGCGAACGGCGGCATCGGGATCGGCAATGCCGACACGCCTCAACATCGCAAGGATTGCGTCCCGGCGTCCCGTGGCGTCCATCGCGGTATGCAGTGCCAGGCCTTCCTCCAACTGGCGGCCGATTGTGAGCGCAGGGTTGAGTGAGGTCATCGGCTCCTGAAAGATGAGCCCTATGCCCTTGCCGCGCAGCTTGCGCAGTTCTTCAGGCTGAAGATCTCCCATGTCGCGATCCTCGAACCGGACGCTGCCGCCGAGCTTGGAGATTCCGGCCGGAAGAAGGCCGATGACGGCGCGCATCAGCATCGACTTGCCGGAGCCGGATTCACCGACGATACCGATGCGCTCGCCGCGGCGAAGCGTCAGGCTGACGCCGTTGACGACCTGGGTGGCGACGGCCGTGGCGCCGAGCACCAGCCGGTCGACCGTGAGGAGGGTTGGCGTGTTCATTGCATGCCTCTCATTTTCGGATCGAGCCGATCCCGCAGTGCGTCGCCGAGCAGATTGATGCCGAGCAGCACAATTGAGATGCAAAGGCCCGGGAAGATCGCAAGCCAGGCGGCCTGGGCGAGGTAAGGGCGGGCAGCGGCCAGCATGTTGCCCCAGGTCGGCGCTGGTGGGGGTACACCGAGGCCGAGGAAGGAAAGGGCGCTCTCCGAAAGCAGGGTCCAGCCGAACATCGATGTCGTCAGAACCGTCAACGGGGCGATGCAATTGGGCAGGATGTGGCGAAGCAGCGTGTATATCTCGGAATCACCTGATATCCGCGAGGCGTCGATAAATTCCCTCTCCCGTAGCGAAAGCACGGTGCCGCGCACGATCCGGGCGACCGAGGGCGTGTAGGCGATGCCGAGCGCCAGCACGATGCCGTATTTGTTGGCGCCAAAGATCGCGAGCAGGCCGAGTGCGAGCAAGATACCGGGGAAAGCAAGCAGGGCGTTGGTGACGGCGACGAGCACCCGGTCGGTCCACCCGCCGAGATAGCCCGATATCGAGCCGAGCGCGGTGCCGAGGACGGTCGCAATCGCGACGGTCGCGAGACTGACGATGCCGCTCGCCGAGGCGCCGAGCATCAGACGACTGAGCACGTCGCGCCCGAACTCGTCGGCGCCGAGCAGGTGCTGGGTCGACGGTCCGGCCAGGCGCGCCTTCAAGTCGAGCGCCATCGGATCGTAGGGCGTCCAGACCGAACCGATGCAGGCTGCGATCACGAAGGTGCCGACGAACAGGCCGCCAACCATCGCATTGGCAGAAAGGGACTTCATGTGATTTTCACTCGCGGATCGAAGAGCGGATAGCAGAGGTCGACGATCAGATTGACCAGCACGTAGATGACAGCGATGAACAGCAGGCATCCCTGAATCGCCGGATAGTCACGGCCGAAGATCGCATCGACCAGAAGTCGCCCGAGGCCAGGAATAGTGAACACGGTCTCGACGACGGCGATGCCGCCCAGCATATTGCCGAGAACCAGACCGATCAGCGTCAGCGTCGGCGCAAAGGCATTGGGAAACACGTGTCGCCACAGCACGGTGCGCTGGGGAAGGCCCTTGGCGCGGGCATGGGTAATGTAGTCGAGCCTTAGGACTTCGAGCGCCGACGCGCGCGCCATGCGCAGGAGCACGCCGATCTCGTGCAGGAACAGGGTGAGGATCGGCATCAGTACGTAAAGCAGCCCCCGGCTCGGGTCTTCGGCAACCGATACGTAGCCGACCACCGGCAACCACCCGAGCTTGAGGCCGAAGATGAGCAGGATGACGAGGCCGAGCCAGAAGGTCGGGATCGACAAGAGCAAGGCCGCAACCGATACGAGCGTCAGATCAAGCTTCGAGTTCTGCCGGAGCGCGGCAATGAAGCCGGCGGGGACCGCAGCCAGCGAGGCAAGGGCGACGGCAACGAGGACGATGCCGGCGCTCACCTTGAAACGCTCGATGACGAGATGGGCCACCGGCTCCTTCGTCGTGATCGACGTCCCGAGATCGCCCTGGAGCACGTTGGTCAACCAGATCGCAAACTGCGTCAGGATGTTCTTGTCCAGGCCGAGATCCGACCGGAGGGTGGCGACGCTCTCGGGCGACGCCATGTCTCCAAGCAGGAGCGCGGCTGGATCACCGGGAACGAGGCGGATCAGGAAGAAGACGACGACGGCGACGAGGAAGACCGTCGGAACGGCCATTCCTATTCGCGATAGGATGAAGCGCAGCATCTCGACGGTACCTTCTTACTCGGCGATCGTGACTTCCCATGCCCTGGGCATGGAGAAGATCGAAGCCGCGTAGTTCTGGACGTGTTTCTGGTAGGCCGACGCCTCGAGCCCGTTATAGATCATGATGAAGGGCACGGTTTCCAGGAAGCGCGCATGCAGCTTGTCGAAAAGCTCCTGGCGCTTGGCCGGGTCGGAATAACGCACGGCGTCGGCGAGCATGGCCTGTGCGTCCGGATCGTCCCAGACTTTGCGCGGCTCCTTGTCCTTGTTGCCCATGACGGAGTCCATGGTCAGTGCGGGATCGTAGCGTCCCGAATAGGGAAACACCATCGCCGTGTAGTTGCCGCTCTGATACCGGTCGAGCTGTGCTGCCCATTCCAGCACTTCGAGTTCAGCGGTAATGCCGACCTGTTGCAGCATTGCCTGTGCCACGATTGCCGCATCGTACGTGTTGGAATAGCGCGTATTGGCGATGAGCTTGATCGGCTGGCCGTTGTAACCGGCTTCCCGCAGCAGCGCCTTTGCCGCTTCGGGATCGTAGCTGTAGCCCTGGGTCTGGGCTGGGGAATGGTATATTGAGGTCGGCGGTATCAGCGAGTTGTTGGCCTTGCCGAGACCGAGCGTAATTCCCTCGACCATGGTCTTGGTGTCGAGAGCCATGGCGATCGCCTTGCGGATGCGCATGTCCTTGAGCAGCGGATCGCGCGTCTGCAACAGGAGCGCGACGATGCCGGGATTGGTCGCCAGCGAGACGGCGGTATCGGCGTTCCGCTTGAATTCCTCGACATCGGCATAGGGAACGTCCGGTACGATATCGATATCGCCATTGAGCAGCGCAGCCTTGGCGGAGGAGCGGTCGGGAACAACGGCGAAGCGGACGGCCTCGACAAGCGGACGCTTGGCGCCGGTGTAGCCGTCCCGCTTTTCTTCGCTGCGTACCGCATAGTCGGCAAAGGCTTCGAGGTGGATGAATTCGCCCTTGCGCCATTCCTTGTACCGGAAGGGACCGGTGCCGACAGGCACGTTGAACGAGCTGTCGGCGTTGAACGATGATTTGTCGAGAATGCCGGTCATGCCGCAGTCGGTCCTGGCAAGCGTTGCCTGAAAGAGGGCGTTCGGCTTTTCGAGCTTGAACACGACGGTTTTGTCGTCGGGTGCCGTGACGGATATGACATGGGCGGCGCCGCCCTCGGCAAAGTCGTTGCGGCATCGCCATTTCGTGGCTTCGTTCATGTAGCGGCTCCAGTTCCAGACGACGTCGGCTGATGTGAGCACGTTGCCGTTATGGAACTTGACGCCATCCCTGAGCGTGAAGGTGTAGGTCAGGTCGTCGTCCGAGACAGCGACCTCCTTGGCGAGCAGCGGCTTTACTGAGGCGTCCTCGCTGTATGCGACAAGACCCTCGACGATGTGCAACACGACGGCGTCGCTGTTGGCGTCTCGGTTTACGCCCGGGTCGAGGCTGCGGATGTCGGCATTAAGCGCGATCTTCAGCGTTTCGGCTGCGGCCGGGCCGCAGGTCAAGGTCAGCGCTATTGCTGCGGCCGATGCGGCACGTCTCTGTCTACGGTTCACCTCAGTTCTCCTCTTTGTGGTCTGTCCCGTTTTTTGTGGTTGATCGAACTGTGCCTTTTGTTCACTCATAATGCAATACAAAAAATCGCGAACCTTTTCCGCCTCTGCAAATGAGGAGGTTATGCGCTCTCGGCAGGCGTTATCTTTCGCTACGGATACGGTCCTCGACTTTCTGCAGCGTGGATTCGAGGTGGCGCCGCAGCGCAAGCTGGGCGAATTCGATCTCGCCGGAGCCGATGTACGTGAGGATCTGGATGTGTTCCGTCAGCGACCTCTCCATGCGCTCGGGCCGGAGCCGATCGAACACCGAGGACTCGCGCAGCAGTCTGAGGTCGTTTTGCATGCGCACGGATTGCAGGATGAAGCGGTTTCCGGACCAGGCAGCCAGCGCCTCGTGAAAGGAGGCGTTGAGCTTCAACCAGCTCTCGCGGCTGACGCTGCCGGCGGCATTGATCTGGTCGAACATGTTTTCGTGTTCCGCAATGAGGGCCCCAAGTGCATCCGGATCGGCGCGATAATTCGGCTCGGCAAGGCCCGCAAGCTCGATCGCAATGCGAAAACGGTAGCTTTCGGCCAGGCTTTCCGGGCTGTCGAGCGAATCGACAAATGCCCATCCGTGGCCGCGCTGGCGGTGAATGAGACCCTGCGATGATAATTGCGTCAACGCCTTGCGGATCGTGCCGCGCGCAATGCCGTAGCGTTCCGTCAGCTCGTTTTCCGACACTTCCTGCGGAATGGTCCCGACAGAGCGGTCACGCAGGATCTGCTGCTTCAGGCGTTCCGTTTCGCTCTCACTGAATGTCTCGATGTAGGTGCCGTTGCCGAGATCGGTGGCGGCGACAAAGCCTTTGTTGGGGATGAGGCGCACCAGATCTTTGGTCGCAAGGATCTCGAGGGCGGCCCGCATCGGTGTGCGCGATACGCCGAACATCGTTGCCAGGGTCTTCTCGACAATCGGATGACCGGCCCGCCAGCCCTCTTTTTGTGCCTGAAGCAGGATCTGCCGGGCAATGTCGATCTGCAACGCGCTCGGGCTGCTTTCCGTGCTCATCAACTTGCTCCAGGGTCTGGTCGGTCTTTAGAGTGCGCTTCTGACATAGCTGCTCGATTTCCTCTGGACAATTGCTTGTGATAGTGCATTTTAACAGCACAAAACGCAATATAGAGTGAAAGAGAAGACAGATGACCGCCGCACCGTTTCCGTTCGTTTCGATCTCAGGAACTCCGCTCGAGCGTGGGCGTCAGTATGGGCAGCAGGCGAAGGACCGTGTGCGTCGCAGCGTCGAACTGTATGCTGGCCGGCTTGCGACGCTAGGGGTCTTGGCCGACGACCTGAAATCGATCGTTGCCGGCTATGTGCCACTCATCGAGGCATTCGACCCAAACTTCGTGGTGGAGATGAAGGGCATCGCCGAAGGTGCGGACTTGCCGTTCGAGCACGTCGTGCTGATCAATGCCCGTACCGAGATCCTTGCGAGGGCGCGAAGGACCCGGGCGGCGAGGGCCGAGCATTCGGGCGACGGCTGCACCGGTGTCGTTATCCTGCCCGAGCGCAGCGCCACGGGAGAGCTCGTGCACGCGCAGAACTGGGACTGGATGGCAGAATGCGCGGAGACCGCGATCGTCTTGCGCGTCAAGCCGGATGAAGGTCCGTCCTACCAGACGTTCACCGAGGCCGGTGGCCTTGCACGCAGCGGCATGAACGACAAGGGCATCGCCGTCACGGCCAATTATCTCGAGAGCGATCGCGACTTTGCCGGCGACGGCGTGCCACTGGCACTCATCCGGCGCATGGTCCTGCAGCAGGAACATCTGGCGATGGCGATGCGCGCCGTGGCTGGAACGAGGAAGTCGGCGTCGAACAACATCATCGTGAGCCACAAGGATGGCTTTGCCGTCAGCTTCGAATGCGCGCCGGACGAAGCGTTCAACATCTATCCGGAAAACGATCTCATCGTGCATGCCAACCATTGGCAGAGCCAAACGGCGCTTCTGAAATTGCGCGAGCAGGCACATTCAAGCTGGTCGGACAGTTTTTATCGCGACTGGCGCGTTCGCCGCATTCTCGAAAAGTCCGACAAGATCGGCGTCACCGAAGTCAAGGCCGCGCTTTCTGACAAGTTCGGTTATCCGTACGCCGTCTGCCGTCCGCCACATCGTTCGTCGCGTGGCCATGTCTCAGCGACGGTCGCGACCATCGTGATGCGGCCTGCGGCCGGCGAGATGGAACTCGCGGTGCTGCCGGCCGATAATCCGAGCTTCAAGAGCTACCCGACCTACCGAGATGAAATCGCAGCCTGAAGGCCCACCGGCGCGCCTTGCCGGTGCGTTTGCCCAGCGAACAGAAGGCCCAATCACATGGACACGCTCACCACGCCCGGCCCGAACAGCCTCGATGCCTATTGGATGCCGTTCACGGCAAACCGGGATTTCAAGGCGAATGCGGCACTCATCTCGCATGCCGAAGGGCTCTACTACTTCACCAGCAACGGCCATCGTCTGCTCGACGCCATTGCCGGTCTCTGGTGCGTCAACGCCGGGCATGGTCATCCGCGGATCGTCGAGGCGATCCAGAAGCAGGCGGCGCGGCTGGACTTTGCTTCCTCGTTCGGCCTCGGGCATCCGCTGGTCTTCGAATATGCCAATCGGCTGACGTCGATCGCTCCGGCGGATATGAACCATGTGTTCTTTACCAATTCGGGTTCCGAAGCCGCCGATACGGCGATCAAGATCGCGCTTGCCTATCATCACGCACGGGGGGAGGGGCAGCGCCAGCGTATCGTCGGGCGCCAGCGCGGCTATCACGGTGTTGGTTTCGGGGGTCTGTCGGCGGCCGGAATGGGGCCGCACAAGAAGCAGTTCGGCATGCTCTTGCCGGGCGCGGTTCACCTGCCCCATACGCACGATCCGGCAAGGAACGCCTTCAGCCTGGGTCAGCCTCGCCACCGTGCAGAGCTTGCCGATGCACTCGAACAGATGATCGCGACCTACGACGCCTCGACGATCGCAGCCGTTATCGTCGAACCTGTCGCCGGTTCGACCGGCGTGCTCGTACCACCGGTCGGCTATCTCGAACGGCTCCGCGATCTCTGCTCGCGCCATGGCATCCTGTTGATCTTTGACGAGGTCGTCACCGGCTTCGGGCGGCTTGGCCGGCCCTTTGCGGCCGATCGCTTCGGGGTCATACCCGATCTCCTGATGGTCGCGAAAGGTATGACCAACGGTGCGGTTCCGATGGGCGGCGTGATCGCCTCAAGCGTCATCTACAACACGGTCATCGGGAAAGCGGCCTCGGGTGCCGTTGAACTGTCCCACGGCTATACCTATTCCGGCCATCCGCTGGCAGCGGCGGCCGGCCTCGCGTCGCTCGATGTCTATGTTTCCGAAGGCCTGTTCGAAAGGGCAGCGCGCCTTGAGCCGCATTGGCAAACATGCGCCCACAGCCTCAAGGGTCTTCCAGGGGTCGTCGACATCCGCAACCTCGGTCTGCTCGCCGGCATCGAACTTGGAGAGGATCCCGTCAGCGGCAAGGCGCTGGCCAGGAAAGTCTACGAGCACTGCTTCGAACACGGAGTGCTCGTTCGTCCGGTGGCAAACACGATCGTGCTGTCGCCGCCGCTCACCATCGGTGAGCATGAGGTCGAGACGATCTTCACGACCATTGAGGCCGCGCTGAAGGCGGACTGAAACTGCGATCGCCATTGATGGACGGCGGCTCCCAGAGGCGGTGGCCAGGTCGCCGTGCCGGCGATCGCAAATGCCGGTGGTATTCAAGCAAGAGAAAGGCCGCGCCCGTAGACCGGTGACTTCGTTGAGTGTGTTCTGCTAGAAGTAGAGCTTGCAGGGAAGAACCTGAGAGCTGGCGATCCGATGAGTTCGCGAATTGGACAGACGTTCCAGGCTCCTCAACAACGACAACCACGGGATGCACACGGCCTTGGATGGCTAGAATACGCTTAAGATCGATTCCAGCGGCACAAGGCCAAGCTTAGCCGCTCTGAGCTTGCGGTTGCCGAATATCTCCTGGCAACACCGATCGACGAGCTCGTTTTCCAGAATGCCGAGGACATTGCGGCCAGGAGTGGGGACAAGCTGGCACCGTGCAGCCTGTGAGGCGCGGATGCTCAGTTTGTTTGCCGAGACACTTTCTCCGCGTCTTCCTTGCGCTCGCTGTGGGGGTCGACGAGAGGCCGAAGCAAGCCCTGGCTTGGTTTCGTACGGATCAGTCCGAGGCCTTCATATGTTCAGGTTTTGTGCGTTTAGGATCGGATAATGTATCGACTGGAATGCCGGCCTTGCGAGGAAGCGAATGGCCTATGCCGAAAGACGGGCCTCTGCGAAGTGCGCCGCCGCTTCTTCCAATGCCTCCTCGGCCCACTGATTGAGACTCTTTCCCGAAAGTTCGGCAGCCAGAGCAGCTCGGCGATGCACTTCGGGAGCGACTCGAAACATCATCTTGCCGGAATAGGGCCTTTGAGGCTCTTTGCCGATGCTCTTGCAGGTCTCAAGGTAATCATCGACAGCCTCATGGAACGCCTTCTTCAGTTCGGCAACGCTGTCCCCGTGAAACCCGACTACGTCAGAAATGCCAGCAATCTTACCGAAGAACAGTTCGTCCTCCGCGTCGAATTCTATGCGAGCGTGGTAACCGTTGTAAGTCATGGTGTTCATGGTTCTACTCCAATTTGCGTCAGGAATTCGCGCGCGTCGCGAACCTGATAACGCTTTGCCTCCTTATCGGGATGAGGACGATGGAAGCTCGCGATAATGCCGTCCTTTTCGAACTTAACGCGAGAGCCGTTTCCTTCGATGACTTTCGCGCCGGCAGCCACAAGCAAGTTTTCTATAGCGGCCCACTCAATGGTTCCCGAGACCGGATCTCTGAACACCGCCGCGAGGGTCTTTTTCTGCTTGCTGTTCATGCTAGCAAATATAGTGGCGCTTGCTATTTCTGCAAGCACTATTTTCGATGCCCCTACGAGTACAGTGAGTATCAAGGGAGCCGCTGGGTTGTGTTACCCATCACGAGAACCGCCACTGGGGGATTGTTTGAACCCTCCCAGTTTGGCAGTCAGCTTTCGGCCCAAAGCGGGCAAGGGCGCAGCATACGAACCATCCTTTTTGGGCGACCAACGGGATTGAAGGCTTTCAGCTTTCAAAAGCCCGCCGCCTCTGATGCAGGTTCTCGAAGTGTCTTAAGCCTGATTTAACTCAAACTTTCACAAAGGTGCCAAATTGAAATTTCTGAACGGCTCCCCAAGGCGTCACGTGTTCGTTCTGACAGGAGGCGGAGAGCTCGAAACGACTGCCGAGAACCCGCTGTAGACGTTCGGCGTCGTAACGGGCGACCGCCAGACCGCTGCATTTTTCCGGTCCATCAAGATCAAATGTACCGATGATCGCTTTGCCGCCGGGGTTGAGTGTGTCTTCCAGGACGCGAACATACGACCGCTGGTCGTCCTCGGAAGTCAGAAAGTGAAAAGCAGCACGGTCGTGCCAGAAGTCATAGCCTCGATCAGGCTTCCACGCGATGACATCGGATACGACCCAATTCACACGTGCGCCTTCTTGAAGTCGTGTCCTTGCTTTTTCCAGCGCGGCGGCGGAGAGATCAAGGACAGTGATGTGAGCCTGATGGAGCGTAAGCAGGGCATCTACCAAATGCGAAGCCCCGCCTCCTATATCGACGACCGATTTTTCCGGAGACAATCCGGCCGCGCGCAGCAGCGCAAGCGACAGGGCGGGCGTCTCTTCGTACCAACTGACATCGGTATCCGCCTTACTTGTGTAGACCCCTTGCCAGTGAACCTGCCGCTCTTGGCTCGCCATGTCCCAGTCCTTCTTGAGGAGTTATCCCTCGAAATTATTGTCACGACCGGCAGGTAAACATCAATCGTCGGGTGGTAGCGTCCGCGAGGGGGAAGCTGCGCCATTGAAAGGGCCGGAGCCATATCGCTAGCACATCGCCGAGTGCGTCGAGTTGTTGCTCGCGGTTTTGGTGACGTCGCTTTGCAAACGGGTTCTGTGTTCGTATCCCTTCACATCAGGATCTTTGTCAATTTGGTCATTCGAGTGGCATCGAATTTCTCCGTTTTGGCGGATCCACGGTCTGAGCCCATAGCAATTACCGGCCCGTCCTGGGGCCTATACAACCTCATATGTGGAACGGCCCGCGGTGCAAGGGGCTTCGCAATCGTTTTCACACACGAGGACGGTGCGTTCATATGTACGGCCTTTGAGTGCGGTACATGACCGCTGGCCTCGATGAGATCCGCGAAACGAGGAGCTAAATCACATCCACGCACTTTAAGTGCAGTGAGGTTGGCGGCTTCACCCGTTCCGGGATGTCGTCCCATGGGTTCATCGTTTGCAATTGCACCTTGCATCTGCCGGCCGACGCCGGTCAGATCAGTTTATCGGTCCCGAGGCTCTTCAGATTGCCGCAGCATTTGAGGATGGCTCAGGAGGATTGTAGATGCCGCCCTTGTTCAAAAGGGTTGCCGACGCCAACCATGATCGACATCGGCATGGCGAGCCCAAGAGCGCAGGGGCAGGCAATGATGAGCACCGCAACCGCAGTGACCAGCCCGTGGGCAAAGCGCGGTTCCGGGCCAAACATCATCCATACCCCAAAGGCGATGACGGCGATCAGAATGACGACCGGCACGAACCAACCGGAAACCTCGTCGGCGAGACGCTGGATCGGGGCGCGGGAGCGCTGGGCCTCGGCGACCATGTGGACGATCCGAGACAGCATGGTGTCCCGGCCGACCTTGCCGGCCTCCATGACGAAGCCGCCCGTCCTGTTCATCGTGCCGCCGATCAGTTTCGCTCCCAACTCCTTGGAAACGGGCATCGACTCCCCAGTGATCATCGATTCATCGACCGAGCTTCGGCCATCGACAAGGGTGCCATCGACCGGCACCTTTTCGCCGGGACGGACACGCAGCTTGTCGCCGACTGCCACAGTCTCAAGCTCAACATCCTCGTCGGTGCCATCGCTGCGGATGCGGCGGGCGGTCTTTGGCGCAAGGTTGTCGGCCGGTCTTGGCATCGGCTTTGCGCCGGAGTGGAGGGCGGTCTCTGAACTTCGATCCTTGAACCTGCGATCATAAATGTCGTGCTCCAATTGACGTGGCGCAAGGAAACCGGTCCGCTCTATTGGTAGTTTGTCGCATGTTCATACGACTCCAGGTGAGTGCCAAAGCGCGGACGCAAACCCGCGTCTTGCCTCGGATCTTCTGCTTCTAGAAAGGAGAACGCACATGACTACGGCAAAACTTGCATATGTGGCGATTGGCGCCACTCTCCTACCAAACAGCCCCACGCCATCCTTGGCTCAAACGGCCCCCGCCGAGAAACAAGATGCACAGCCTGGTTATTCTGAGATGATGCCTGGCGAGATGATGGGGTGGAGGCAACGCGGCATGATGGGTGGCATGCGCCAAAACATGATGCAAGGTCACATGATGAAGATCATGTTTGCCGTTGCCGATGTTGATGGCGACGGCGCCCTGTCGTTCGACGAAGTCACAACGATCCACAAGAGGATCTTCGAGACGGTCGATGCGAACAAGGACGGCAAGGTGACGCCCGAGGAGATGCAGGCCTTCATGCGCGATCATTGAGACCTGGAAACCGGCGTTTTTTGTCGGCATGCGGACCATACGAAGGTCTGGAGAGCCGTCCGTTCGCAAGCGTCCCCACAGCGGCTTCATCGCGCGTCTGGCCCATTCCACATGAGAACTCGTTGGAGCTGGCACAATGCCTGCGTTATAGTGAAAACAATTGCTCACCGTTTGTCGTTTTCGTTCAGAAAACGAGGGCCGCAGTGACCGATGATGATGGCTTCCTCTTCTTCGCTGAGAACAGTTGAACGCGGCTCCTTCGGTCGGTTTTTGAGACCCTCGACCGTAGCCCGCTTGCGCCACTTCAGAATCGCTCAGCTTCGCAACTGAAGCTCCCGATCGCTGTATGGCGTGGGCAGGGCTCTTCCTTTGGTCGATGGGGACTAGGTCGTTCGTTAGAGTGTTTCAGCAGTGATTTAGCGAGGTGCGAGGAGACCTAAAACGTGGCCACGTCCCCGCAGTGGTTCGTGCGTAATTTCTCGCCAGTCGCTACGTTGGCCAGCTTCCTCGACTACAGCTGTTGAGGCCAGGAGCGGGACATTGAATTCTTTTGTCGCCTGCTCGATTCTCGCGGCAACATTCACGACGTCACCAAGAACGGTGAATTCAAGACGTCGATCGTCACCGAGCAGCCCAAAATATACGACGCCGCTGTGAAGACCAATGCCGACTCGAACGGGTGGATTGAATCGTCGGTTCGAATTCCAGCGTTGCACTGAGGCCAGGATGTGGTGGGCACATGCAATGGCGCGGGCGGAATCGTCAGTCCTCGGTTCAGGGATCCCGAATACAAGCAGGGCCCCATCCCCGATGAACTTGTCGACAACTGCATCGTGGGCAACTGCGGCATCCATGACACGCCTGCGGAACGATGAGACGAATATTGAGAGCCTCGCCGGATCCATATCCTCGGCCAAAGCAGTGAATCCTCTGATATCGACGAACATGATTGTCGCTTGTTGCCGGCGTCCCTCACGCAATGCGACAATTCCACCGGTGCCAACCAGCGATGCGATCTCCAACGGCAGGAAGCGCGCGAGATTGGCCCCGTGGACTGTCTCACCGACGGCGCGCAGGAGTAGACGTCTGGCGCGCGACATTGTCAGTACTGTCGTGAGGCCGAGCATGACGAATAGAAGCCCTCTCATTAAATAGGGGGGCAACGAAAATAGCCGTGCGACTGCATCACTTGTGGGAGATGACGCTCCGACGTCATTGGCTTCCAGAAAGGGTTCAAATCCGAGGCCGTACGCAACTGCGAAAAATCCGACCGTCAGAAACGCTGCGAAGCACAACTGGACGGTGGCGCGATATCGCAATGCGCTCACCGTCAGAACGAGCGGCGCAGCCCAAGCGACCGGCATTGCTGCGATCCAATTTCCGCGCAGCGCATGATCTTCCAAACTGACTATCAGGGCTAACCCAAGTATGACGGTATCGCCGCCAACGAGGAGAAATGACATCCACGGTCTAAACAAGCGACGGCTGATCAACAACAAGGACATGGCGCTCAGGGCAACAAACGCGCTCACGCTTAGTAACGCGGCGAAGGCAGACCTTTCAGCAAATGGATCCAGAGATAAGGAGCCAATCCCAGATGAAACGAAAAGCCCACCCGCAAACAGCGACAAGCCTGCAGCAATTCGCACCCACCCGATCGTAAATTCGGCCTCGGTGTCTGCATCCGCCAGGAGCCGATCAATCCGAGAAGTCGTGAGGGTTGCGTCGCTGCTCACCTTCAGAGCATTCAATGAAGCGGACGGGTCCTTGGAGCGCCGGGTAAACATCATCGGCCCACCAGGACGCGGTGACCGATAAGCGATTGCCGCCGTTGTTTGACGACATCGTTCGATCTGGCTCCGGCAGGAAAGTGGAACTCCTTCACGCTCTGACTTGGCACGTCAAGCATATGTACACCTCACAGCGAACAACTGCATGCTAACCCTAGGATGAGCGGCCTACAATGAGCCGCGTCAAATGCAATCCTTGGCCCGCAAACAGCCGACAAGGCGACCGCGCGCTGCCCAGGACGGACTTAACCGATAGATCGACAGTCGCCGTGATCAGCAATGGCCGAGTCAATGTCTTTGCGCCGCGATATAGGCGACGAGATCGGCAATCTCGGAGCGAGTGAGCGAAAGGTCGGGCATTCGAGAATGGTGCGGTACCGCCAGGAACGCTGCAAGGGTTGCCTTATCGAAGCGCTCAGCTTCGGCGATCTGCGCGAATGTTGGAACGGTGTCCGAACCTTGACGTTGCCCAGGTGCCACGACGTGACACGCGCTGCACCAGCGCTGTGCTATGCGGCGCCCGTCGACAAGATCGCCGGCAGCGCTCGCGCTACCGACTAACACCGAGACGGCAACTACAGCGCCACATAGCATGCTGAGTGTTCGGGGCATTTCTAGGTACCATCCTCTTTCTTGCCGGCAGCACGTTGCACGTGGGTCGGTTGCCATCGGCTGAGCGCGGGCACCTCCGTCCGACCGAAACCCAGTACGGGCTTGTCCCTATTCTCGTCCTGCCACGAGCAGGTCCCAATCGCTTCAATGCGCCATGAAGACGGGGAACTTCGCGTGCTTGAGCGTCGATTTCGTGACGCCTCCAAGGAGAAGCTCCAGCAGTCGGGAATGGCCATAGGCGCCCATGACAATCATGTCGGCGTCGATGTCCACTGCGTGCTGGCGCAGCACCTCAGGTACGGCTCGTCCCGAGCTCGGCAGGTTCTCCACCGACACGTCGATACCGTGGCGGGCGAGGTAGGCAGCTACATCGGCCCCTGGTTCCTCGCCGCTTGCCGTTGGTGCTAATACCGGATCGACCATGGTGACGTGAACCGATTCCGCCGCCTTCATCATTTCGAGTGCGTCTCGGGCAGCATGGGTCGCGCTCGGGCGTGAATCCCATGCCAGCAGGACTTTTCTCGGTTGCAAGGTCGCTTTGCTGCCGGGTGGGACGAAGAGGACCGGACGCTGCGCCTGAAAGAGGCTGCCGCTGACGATCTGCGACTTCAGATCCTCATTCCCAAAGACAGCCGGGCCGACCAGAAGCAGGTCCGCATAGAGCGCCCGCTGGCCGATGGCATAGCTGGCTCCGGCCACCTCCGCATAGACGCTATCCACGTCAAACGACAGTTCCGTTTTGGCGATGCGGTCGCGGACGTTGCCTACCCGTTCCGCGAGTTCCTGCAGGTTGCGCTCTCGCTGTTCCAGCCAGCTCGGCGCCAGCGTTGTGTAGCGCCCGGTCGGTTGCGGCGCCATCACAGCAAGAAAAACGCTGAGATGGGCGCCCACTTGACTGCAGAGGTCCATCGCGACTTGAAGATCCTGATCGATCTCCGACACGCCGGTCACGTTGAGAATGGTCTTGAAAGACATCGGTTCCCTCCACTTAGTGCGCTCCGCTCCGCAAACGCACTCGCGCGTTTGCGGAGCGAGAAGCTCGCTATCAGTCTGTGTTTATCTGGATCTTGCGCTCGTCCTGCCGTGCTTCCTCGGCTTTCGGCAGCGTTAGCGTCAGAACGCCTTTCGAGAAGGTGGCGGCGATGTCGTCGATTTTGACGTCCTCGGGAATCTTGAACGTGCGGCGGAACGAGCCAAACCGTCGTTCCGACAGAACGTAGTCCTTCTCCTTCTCCTCCTTCGCTTCCTGCTTCTCGCCGCGGATCGTCAAGATTCCGTTCGAAACGCTGACCTCAACGTCCTTTTCCTCCATTCCCGGAAGTTCGGCGGTCATCTCGTAGTTGTTTTCCTTTTCGATCAGGTCGACGGCGGGAGCGATTACCCAGTTGGACAGAAGAGGCGCTCGACGGGTGAGGCCGACTCCAAGAGGGCGGCTCCAGAAGTTCGGGGGAAAATCGTCGAATAGTCGGTCGATTTCGGCCCGAAGGCTCTCAAATGGAAGCCATGCTTCGGTGCCGCGCTTGATCGCCTTTTCTTCTGGTTTGGTGGGCATTGGGGTTGCTGGTTCAGCCATGACTGGTTCTCCTTCGGATAAACAGGGCCGCGACGCCGAGGCGCGAACCCTGTGGACTTCCAATTCCCTCGAGCGGGTAGTCACTCGGCTATCGATCTATGACGCCACATCCAGAGAAACGTGCATTGATGCGCGTCAAAGAAATGCGCGGCCCAAACCGATCTCATTTTCCTCGTTTGACGACGAGCGATGCCGCTCGCTTGAGGGATGTACTTCCAATCGATTGATGGTGATCTTTCCGTCAGCACGAGCAAACAACGCACGCTTCGTCTCGCACAAGCCGCCGTCCAGAGCAGGCTGTTGCCGACGAGATGCTAACGGTATCCCGCGCCGAAGGCGGTTGATGGCTTGATCTACGAGGGGCAAGCGCAGTTCAACGCCGAAACGATAACCGTTGCCGACATTCCCGAAACGCGGACGAAAGTAATGCTGAAGCATGCCGATCCGAAGTCCGCGTCGCGCTGGTGGAGGTTACCCGCAGACCGTATCGGCCCTGTAGGGATGGAATTTGTGATCACCATCTCCATCCAGATACACTCGATGGCGCTCGTCTATATCGATCGCCTCACGATCAGGCGGACAGGAAAAACCCTTTCTCCCTCCCAGTGAGTTGAATTGTCTATGTTGTGAACCCACAAACGCGACGTCTGAAAATGACGTTTTTCGGAAGTTCCGTCGCTGTCGACCGAACCCACGCCCATGACTCAAGCTTGTCATTCATTTTATTTTTGCTTGCTCACGAGTAAATAAGCCAAAGCTAAATTACTTGATCTGGGTCAATGTGGCTCAGGGCGATGCGGCTACCTTGATTCCGATTTCAATCGGGAGGCTTTCATGTTCAGCAACATCCTCATACCCACCGACGGCTCACCGCTCGCGACGCTGGCCGTGGATGCCGCCATCACATTCGCAAAGGAAGTGGGCGCGAACATCACCATCTTTATCGTGACGGAACCTTTTCACCTCGTTTCTCTAGATGCGGAGCAGGTCAGCAACACCCGCGCGCAATATGAGGCGCTTTCCGAGGTGCATGCTGCCGAGACGCTTCGCGCCGCTCGGACTGGGGCCGAAGCGGCCGGCGTTCGCTGCGTGGCCGATCATTCCAGCGCGCACGAGGTTAACCTGGAGATCATCAGGAGAGCGGAGGATATCGGTGCCGATCTCATCATCATGGCTTCGCACGGCCGCGGCGGTGTCGGCGCCTTGATCATCGGCAGCGTTGCAGCCAAGGTTCTTACGCATTCGAGCATCCCCGTCCTGATATACAGGAAATAGCAAGAAGACAGGGAGACTGGCATACGTCGTAGTGAAACAAAATCGTCCGGATTTCGAAATGCTCGCGAGCGCAGACTTCTGGGTCGGCCTTGTCATCCTTGCACTGGTAATCCTGCAGATACTGGTACGCGTAGCCAAACCGGCGGCAACCTCCCGGGCCTTTGAAATGGCAGTGCAGGCGATGCTCACCTTGTTCTACTTCATGCTTCTGGCGGATCCCGCAAGTGGGCTGCAGCGGCTTATATCGCTGACGAGTTCGGCGATATCCACATGACTGCAAAGCCGGTGTTCATCGCCCTGAGCTGGTTGCACGCGGTCCCACGAGAGGCGTCAATATCCGTACAACGATAGGGTTGGCCGACGACTAGGGGGCTGCGCATTACGATCGAAAATTGGGCCGGCTGTGGTCAGCGTGTGGTGATCAGGTTTTGAGGCAAGGCGATGGCATAGACCGAAGCCCGATCGGCGACCCTCGCTACCTTCCGGAAAATATGCACTTACGAAATTGCCGGGGCAGGCGAGGCTGATCCTTCGGTGGAGGAAATGTTTGACGGCCCGCTCAAGGCTCGCAAGGCGTTGACAATCACCGCGATGTCTATCCCTTCCTGCAAAAGGGCGCCGGCGACCGGAGTGATGTATCCAAAGGCCGCGAAGACCATCGCGATCCCCGACAATGCCAGACCGGCAACGATGCTTTGCATGGCGATTTGCCTTGTGCGCCGCGCGATCATGACAGCATGAGGTACGCGATCAATCCGATCGACCAGGATCACGACATCCGCAGCTTCTGACGAGGCGGTCGCCCCGCGAGCACCCAGGGCGATGCCAATATCAGCCGCAGCCAGTGCCGGCGCATCATTGATCCCGTCACCCACCATCATCGTCGGCTGGCGACGCTGTTCGGCCGCAACCGCTGCAAGCTTTTCAGCCGGACTACGATCGGCATAGACCTCATCGATCCCAAGGGAAGATCCAACGACGCTGGCGGTCAAGGCGTCGTCGCCGGTGACCATGATGATACGCGAAATGCCGGCTGCATGAAGCTGAGCCAATGCGGCCGGCGCTTCACGGCGGATTGCGTCGGCCAAAACGAGGAATGCAGCGATCCGACCGTCCACGGACACATAGATTGCGAGTCCCGAACTGCCTTCCCTAGCCGATGCAACCGAACAAGCCCATGGCGGTGCCTCTCCGTCTCCAAGGACAAGGGCACGCGACCCGGCACGCACATGCCTACCCTCGACAATGCCCTCCAATCCGGAGCCGCGAAACTCCCGGACATTTGTCGGCGATGACAGTGGCATTCCCTTTGCTCGCGCCAAGGCAACGATGGTCTCGGCCAGAACATGGTGTGAGGCCTGTTCGAGGGACGCGAGAAGGCGCAAGATTTCTTCGGCGTCGCTATTTGGCGCCGTTTCGAAAAAAGTGATGCGCGCCCCGCCTTCGGTTAATGTCCCTGTCTTGTCGAAAATGGCAGTGCGGACAAGGGCAAGCGCCTCGAGCGCGGAGCTTCCTTTCATCAGGACGCCCGCGCGTGCGGCGCGCGAGACGCCGCCGATGAAGGCAACGGGTGCGGCGAGTATAAGGGGACAGGGGGTTGCGACAACGAGCACGGCGAGTGCCCTGATGCGATCGCCCGATAGCCACCACGCAAGACCTGCAACGAGAAGCGCCGCCGGCAAAAGCAGCAGGGCGAAACGATCGGCCATTCGGATGAACGGTGCCTTGGCGGTCTGTGCCTCTTCGACCATGCGGACAATGCCGGCATAGGTGCTCTTACTGGCCGGGGCAGACGCTCGATAGTGTAACGCTTCGCCGGCATTGACGGTGCCGCTTCTAAGCTGTTCACCCTTCCGCCGAATTTCCGGCAAAGGCTCGCCGGTCACGGCGGACTCGTCAAGCTTGGCCCGTTCATCAAGAAGATGTCCGTCTACGGGCAACAGCTCGCCGGCTCTTACCAGCAAGTCGTCACCTACGACGATCGCCTCAGCCGCAATGTCCGTTACTTCGCCCTCAGCGACCTTGTGGGCAATACGGGGCGTTCGATCACGAAGCGACCTGAGGTCGCGTTCGGCTTTGCCGCGTGCGTAGTCTTCCAGCAGGTTGCCGCCGGTATACATCATGGCGACCACCACACCCGCGAGTGGCTCCCCCATGGCGATCGAAGCTATCATCGCAACGAGCGCTATGGCGTCCACACCCATGCGCCCGACCAGGAAATCGCGCGCAATCGTGACAGCGAGCGCTGCGACGACCGGAACCGTCGCGGCGCTCCAAATGAGGTCGGGTGCTAGCGGCCAGCCGAAGTATTGAACCAGCAAGCCGGCAAGCATGCCTGTAAGAGCGACCGCCAGGAATGAAAGGTGGAAGAAACCCGCTCTCATGCAACCCGCACCTCCCGCTGTCCATTCAGTGACTCAGGCGATTGTGCCACAATAGAGCACCGTCGCGGCAGTCCCCATTGACCGCTCGATTCCGAACAGCACGCCAAGCGTCCCATCAAGCAGCAGGCTTCGCTCAGCAGTTGTTCAATGTACCATGAGAACCGGCACTGACGCGGTCTCGAGCATCGAGCGGGTTACCCCGCCAAAGACCCGCTCGCGCATTCTTGAATGGCCATAGGCGCCCATCACCATCAGCTCGGCCGAGGCGTCCTGGGCAAATCGGTTCAGCACCTCGTCAATGCTCTGCCCCCCGCTTGGCAACCGCTCGACGGCGACCGAGACGCCATGTCGAACAAGGTATGCCGCAATGTCGGCGCCGGGTTCTTCGCCGTTGCGACCGTAGCTGGCGCGGGGATCCACCATCGTGACCTGCACGTCATCTGCGCCTGCCAGAATGCCCATTGCCTCGCGGGCCGCCCGAGCCGCCTCGAAACCCGAATCCCAAGCCAGCACGACTTTTTTCGGAGTAAGTGTCGCGGTTTTGCCTCTGGGCACGATCAGTACCGGACGTGCGGAACGAAACAACGCTCCGTCGAGTGTGCGGGAGCGTAGTTCGGGATCGGCCATCAGCCCATCGCCGACAAGCGTGAGATCGCAATAGCGCGCCCTCTCTCCGATTTCGTCGTCTGCCCAGGCACTTTCTGTGTACATCGTGGCGACGTCGAAGGATATTCCCGTCTGATCCAGGATCGCTTTTGCCTTTTCCACACATGTCTCAAGCCTGACGATATCGCGCTGCCTTTCATCGAGCCAATCGACGGACACAGCGGCTGCATATTCGCCAATTGGCGGAGGTGACGCGAGTTTGACAATCAACAGTGAAAGATGGGCGCCGACGGAGGCACAAATTTCGGCTGCAGAGCGCAGGCTCTGCTCTTTGTGATGAATGCTGAAAACAGCGAGAATGGTTTTATAAGTCATCGCAGTTTCTCCCGATGGTTTGCCCAAGGGCCAATCTCGTCGAATCTAGCCGTGGGCAGGACGTGCGCATTGATCCGCGTCAACCGGGGGCCACGACAGTGGGTTAAGGTACCTGGGCAGGTGCCCATTTGCATGGTGGGAGGAAATCGCTCGTCCTGAACATCGCCCCTTGGGCGCAGTGCTGCGCTGTGACAAAGCTTGGCCGCAACTGAGTTCGTTCGGGTGGATTAAGATGGAAGAGCTTATCTTTCGGCTCGGGATTGCCTTGGCGGTTGGCTTGCTTGTCGGGCTGGAACGCGGATGGCGCGAACGGGACGCGCCGGCCGGAAGCCGCACAGCGGGAATCCGCACCTACGGCATAGCGGGTTTGCTCGGTGGTGTCTTTGCGGCCTTGTCGCAGGAGCAGGGTCAGGGGATCATCTTTGCCGCCGGCTTTATCGGGTTCGCGTTCAGTCTTTCCTGGTTCAAGGTCAGAGAAGCCAGACACGATAGGGATTATAGTGTGACCGGCGTCGTTGCCGGGCTGTGCGTCTTTGCCTTCGGCGGACTGGCAGTCTCTGGCGACTATCGTGCCGGCGCCGCAGGTGGTGCTGCCTTGGCAACGGTCCTGTCCAGCCGCGACCTATTGCATGGCTTGCTCCAGCGCCTGACGTGGACGGAACTGCGCTCGGCGCTGTTGCTGGCTGTCATGACGACTATCATTCTGCCTTTGCTTCCGGATCGACCGATCGACCCCTGGGTGACTTCAATCCGCGCGCAGTCAGGTTTTTTTACGGTTCTAAGCGCGGTGATTTCCTACGTCGGATATATCGCGGTCCGTTTGCTTGGGACGACAAAGGGGTTGATCGTCAGCAGCCTTGCCGGCGCACTCGTTTCATCGACGGCGGCAACCGTAAGCTTTGGGCAAAAGGCGGCCGGTGGCGAGCAGCCGTTGCCCTTGGCGAGGCTGCAATGCTGGCAGCGACCGTGTCGCTCCTGCGTGTGTTTATTTTGGTGCTTGTCCATTGGTTGCGCCCATGTCTGCTGCAGCTCTGGTTTTTGCACTCTGCGGCACCGGTTTGCTGGTCAGAGGCAATCTGACACAGGGCTCTCATGTCGTCGCCAACAATCCCTTCAACCTACCACCGCTTTTGATGTTCGCCGCACTGTTTGCGATCACTATGACGCTCAGTGCAGCCTTGGCCAATCGCGCCGGCAATGCCGGGATACTCGTGGTCTCGGCCGTATCGGCTCTTTTTGATGCCGACGTATCGGTACTAAGCACCCTTCGCCTGCTCGGCCATTCCGCAAGTGCCGACATCGACACGTCCGCGATCCTGGTGGCGCTTGTCGCGAATGCGTTTGGCAGGCTGGTGCTCGCGGCCATCGCTTCGCCGCTCGCCTATTGGGGCCAGCTGGGTATTGCGACAATCGTTGCCGGTAGTGCGGTGCGCGGTCGCGTACGCGTTTTTGTGATCGAATGGGCGGGCGGGCCGTGCCAGGAAAGCACGAGACCGTCTAGATGCCTGACTGCAACTCCCGCCTGACGAGGACCAACGTTGGGTCGTCGGGAACCTGGGTTATCTCGAAGCCCATCTCCCGCTCCAGTTTGATCGCGGCCCGGTTCGCACGACTTTCCACGGATTCGATGCTCTTGAGACCCCGGCGCTCCGCATAGTGCGCAATGTGGGAAAGTAGTGTCCAGCTGACGCCAAGGTGTTTGTGGTCCGCGCGCACCGAGAGGGCGACTTCTCCGCGGAGGAGGCTTTCGTCGATCGCAAGAGCCCCAACTCCCACCAGCATATCCGCGGGTGAGAATGCCAGAAAATTGATGCGCCTCGGGTCGTCGGCACGCGTGATCGCCTGTAGCCGTTCGTGTGAGACTTCCGTCATGCCCGACAGGAACCGGAACGAGAGATCCTCAGGCGTGACATGGGCGAAGAAGTCCGCGACAAGCATTTCATCCGCGGGGATCGCTTGCCGAACGCGGAGCTGAAACCCCGATCGTGTGGTCAGGTTTGCCTGGATGTCGCTGGGCACCTGCATGGTATTGTCCTTCCCTGGTTGGCGCCGTTCGCCTTGGCAACAGCACGATCAGCATCTATCGCCGTGTTGGACTTGGGAGCGTCGCTTGCGTTCCTCTTGTCGGTGATCTTACCGACAAACGCGATCGGCGTTTTGACGGCGGTCAAGGACGAACGCCGGTGGTCAGCATTTTTTCGAGCCGATCAAGCAGAGGCAATTGGCCAATATTGATCCTACCGCGCGCCTCGGCAAACGTGAACCAATCGGCTCGGTCAACTTCGGGAAATTGTTGAATGCATCCACTTCGCGGCGGCCATTCCAAGTCGAAAGCGTTGCTTTGAAGCCAAGATGTTGTGGAATCGACGGCTGCGGCATAAGCCACGATGATCTTGCCACTTTTCTGGCGGACCTCTCCAAGACAAAATAGGGGCTCGGTCAAAGCTCGGCCGGTTTCCTCCTCGAATTCGCGCCGGGCCGCATCTTCGGCTGCCTCGTCAGCACCATATTCGCCTTTAGGGATAGACCACGCGCCGCAGTCGCGGTTGCTCCAGAAGGGTCCACCTGGATGCACCAGCAAGACGCGGGGCAAGCCCAGGTCGAACTTGTAGGCGAGAATACCGGCGCTCCTCTTCGGCAATTCATTGACCCTCACTGCAATGGATCGCATCCCTTTCCCGCAGAGCTTGCTCAGGTGGACAGACCGTCCCGTTGGTCGTCGACGAGCAGTCGATCCTCAACAACGGTGACGCCACGGGCCGACCAAGCTGCCCTCTCGGCCAAAGCGCGCTCGCGAAGCGTCCGTACGCTGCCGCGCAACGTGACTTGGCTGCCGGAGGTCTCTATCCGGATGTCGTCAGCATCGATCTCGGTGGTTCGTCTCAGTGCCTCCTCGATCTCCCGCGCCATGGCAAACCGGTTGACGCTCCGGCGGATCTCGAGCTGATTGCTCAAGCCCGTCACCCCGGCGAGCTGCCGCACAGCGGCATCGGCGGCTGTGCGT
This sequence comes from Ensifer sp. 4252, assembly GCF_050434565.1. Classification (NCBI taxonomy): domain Bacteria; kingdom Pseudomonadati; phylum Pseudomonadota; class Alphaproteobacteria; order Hyphomicrobiales; family Rhizobiaceae; genus Ensifer; species Ensifer sp. 4252. The sequence goes on along the minus strand of NZ_JBNDIU010000024.1, from coordinate 15,747 downwards.
TGGAAGTGCCAATCGACCATGCCCTTGAGTATCACGAATCCCCGCCTGACCGTCACTTCGATATCCCGTGGATTGGACACCGTGGCGGCCCATGCAAGTACAGCGAGCACGCGGCTGGCGATCTCATCGTCTGACCTACTCTGATGTTCAGGCAGGCGAACTTCAAGCTCCAGGGCAATGGCCCTTACACCCAGCATGCCGCGAACAATCCGCTCAACGGTGTGTTTCTCCATGAAGCTTCGCACATGGCCGCTCAATGTCACGATGCCGTGATCGACGGCAATGCCGATACAGGCGGCATCGATGCTTGGCTCATATTCGAGTTCGTCGATAATATCCTGTCGAAGGCTGAGGTCATTCATAGCGCTTGTCCCTCACTATGATTCTGTCCATGGAAGAATACCGGCGCCGTCCATGCTGTCATTGCGCGGCATCAATGCAAGCGTTCGCTTCTGTCGCCATGGTTGAAGGCGAGCGGTTTTCGGAAAGGAAAGGCCATGTTCGTCAGAGAGATGTCTCATCACGAATGCAGCAGCCTTGTCGGCGCTTCTCACGTCGCACGGCTTGCCTGCTGCATGGATAACGATCCCTATGTGGTCCCGATCTACTATGCGATGGCTGGAAATTGTCTCTACAGCTTCTCGATGCCGGGCAAGAAGATCGAATTGATGCGGACCAATCCCAAGGTCTGTGTTCTGGTAGAAGAAATGGCTGGCCCGCGCCAATGGCGAAGCGTCGTGATCCATGGGCAATTTCAGGAACTCTCACCGGAAGGCCAATGGCGTCGGGAATACCTCCATGCGTGGTCGCTGCTCGAAAAACACACCAACTGGTGGGAGCCTGGCGGCCTGAAGCCGACTACTCCGGAGATCGCATCCGGCTACAAACATGTGTTCTACAGCATCGATATCGCCGCCATGACGGGGCGGCAGGCATGCGATCAGGACGAATGAAGTCTTCCCTTGTCCAGAGTTGCGAGCGGTTGTGCCGTGACATAGAGCGACCGAGGTCAGATTCGCCATGGCCGCGTCAGCATCTTCAACTGTCCAGCAGTTTGCGCAGCCTACTTTCCAGTTCACGTGCTGTATAAGGCTTCGCCAACCATTCCTCATCGCCAGACAGTTGGCGACCGGATATTGTTGGCTCGGCGTAGCCGGATGTGAAGAGCACCTTGATATCCGGCCGCAACAACCGTGCACGGCGTGCCAATTCGTCACCGGTCATCCCACCCGGAATGATAACGTCCGTAAAAAGCAACGCTACCTCCGGATGCTTTGCCAGGAGGCTAAGCGCTTCGGTGCCGGCGGCTGCTTCAACGATACTGTATCCCGCCTGACGAAGGCGGGCGACGACCACGCGGCGGACGCGGGATTCGTCCTCCACCACGAGAATTGTCTCGTGTCCTTGAGGCAGCACCGCGTCGGCCACGGGGACGTCAGCATCACTTGAGATCTTCAACCTCGGAGCTGCAGGCAGATAGAGGCGGGCGCAAGTACCGCGTCCCGGTTCGCTGTCAAGTTGGATATGGCCGCCCGATTGCTTGACGAAACCATAGACCATACTCAGGCCGAGTCCGCTTCCAGCGCCAACAGCCCTTGTTGTAAAGAACGGTTCGAAGGCGCGCTGTCTCACCTCGTCAGTCATGCCGACGCCGGTGTCGGTGACGGTGATGAGGATATACTGACCCATGCGTGCTTGCGGGTTCATAAGGACATAGCCACGGTCGAGGGTCGCAGTGGATGTCTCAATGCTGACGCGTCCGCCATCGGGCATGGCATCGCGCGCGTTCAGCGCCAAATTCAACAAAGCGTTCTGAAGCTGCGAAGCGTCGACAACGGCCGCATTGGCGACACCGGTGGTTGCTGTGCGCAGTTCGACAGTTTCGCCAAGTGTTCGAGCCAGCAATTTTGAGAAATCTGACACCAGTCCGCCAACGTCGACGATCTTCGGATTGAGCGGTTGCCTTCGTCCAAAGGCCAACAGTTGGGCGGTTAGTTTTGCGCCGTCATCCGCTGCGACTTGGGCATCCCTCAACAGATCGAGCAGCTTATCATCGCCGATGCGGGCCTCGAGCATCTCCAGATTTCCGGTGATGATCGTTAGCAAGTTGTTGAAATCGTGCGCCAATCCCCCGGTCAATTGACCCACGGCTTCCATCTTCTGTGCTTGTCGGAGTTCCTCTTCGGTCCGCTGGCGGCTGGTGAGGTCTCTTATGAAGCCAGTGAATATGCGTTGGCCATCGGCGTTCGCCTCGCCGACGGACAATTCCATCGGGAAGCTCGATCCATCCTGGCGCAGGCCCGTCACCACGCGACCGATGCCAATAATCCGACGCTCGCCGGTGCGTAGATAGTGTTCGATATAGCGATCATGTGCGTCCCGATCGGGAGATGGCATCAGCATTCGCACATTCAGGCCCCGAACGTCCTTTTCCGTGTATCCAAACAGGCTTTCGGCCGCGGCGCTGAACGATATGATTTTAGCATCTTCATCGATGACCACCATGGCTTCTGGCACGGTGTCGAGTATCGACCGCAGATGTGCTTCCCTGGCGGCAAGCTCCGACTGCGTTTTCCGCAGGCTGGTAATGTCGGTGTCTGTCTGCACGATCATGTTAGTCGGTCCTAGTCGCACCCAGCGTGTTGCGACGAACACGAAACTGGAATCACGGTGTGTATGTCTCAGTTCACCGCTCCACCCCCCTGATGAGGCCAAGTGGGCATGGATTACCTCCGGTGCGATCGGAAACGAGGTGTTCAGCAACTTGCTCGCGATCTGTCCCTTCGCCTCATTGCGCGACCACCCGTAAAGCTGCTCGCATCCTCTGCTCCAACGGCTGATCGTCCCGTCGCTTGCGTGCACAATGACGTTCGCGTCGTCAAACACCTTGAGGATTTCGTCAATGCGGTTGTCGATCATGTTCATCCATTGCGTTTTGCGGATCCCCCGCCTGGCGGCGTATTAAACGTCGAGGGAGCAAACCATGTCTCGCATTCCTCACCCTCAGCGATCGAGCGCAGCGCATCCATCCTCAAGATCGTAATGATATGTCTGTCCGGAGTAGCGACAATACCGCTGTTTGAAAGTTTGGTCGTGGTGCGCGAGACAGTCTCGATCGTCATGCCGAGGTAATCGGCGATATCCTGCCTTGTCATTGGAAGATCGACAGCCATATGCTGTCCGATACGATGGCTTGCCATACGGAGAAGAAAACTTGCCAATTTTTCATCGGCGCTTCTCCGCGACAGCAGCACCGCCTGATCTTGTGCTGCCGACATTTCATCGCAGAGTCTGGAAAAGAGCAGTTCCCGCAAGATCGGTTGACGAGCGATCTCGACCTCAAAAAGATGGCGGGGAAAGCGGCGCAACTCTACCTTTGTCACGGCTTCGACGGTGTAGACGTACTGGTCCTTGAAGGAAACTCCCAGGAGATCACCGGGGCGCAAAAAGCCGACGATTATGCGGCGACCGTCGCTCAGTAAGCGGATAGCGCGCACCATGCCAGAAACAACTTCGAAGATCTGGGTTGCCTTGTCTCCTTCCCAGAAGATGCTTGTTCCCGCCGCGAAGTGTTCACGCGACTGGTGAGCAAAGAGAGACGATAGCCCGGCTGTACCAAAGGGAGCATCTTCAATCGAGATATGATTTGTTGGCTGAACCAGCCTTAGTGGCATGTTCATCAGACATCCTCCTTGATCGTGACCGATCAAGTTGATGCCCAACGCGTGACGGGCGGACGACAAACATGCTAGACTTCGTTCAGGTCTGTAACAGAGTGCAACCGCTCGCGGCACTTGGCCGCTGACAAGGCGCTTCAAAATGCTCTCCCGCAAGCAGCCGGACCATGTTCTTGTCGTCGACGATGACGAGCGAATCCGCCAAATGCTTGATCGGTACCTTCAAGATGAAGGGTTCCGAGTAAGTGTCGCAGGCGATGGCCGTGCAATGCGCGATTGCCTGGCGCGTGGCGGTATCGACGTCGTGCTTCTCGACGTGGTCCTTCCCGACGCAGATGGGTTTGCCCTCGCCCGCGATCTTCGCGCCCGATCAGACATTCCGTTTATCATGCTGACCGGACGCAACGATGTGGTCGATCGGGTCGTCGGCCTGGAACTCGGCGCAGATGACTACATCTCCAAACCTTTCCATCTTCGCGAATTGCTTGCACGGATCAAGGTTGCGTTGCGTCGCCGGCTGCCGGTCGGCGGTGGCCGGACTGAAGTCCAGGAGGAAGAAGTCTTTTGCTTTGATGGCTATCGTCTGGACTTGGCGCGACGCGAACTTTTGTCGCGTGCGGGAGAGGAGATCCGGCTAACAACAGGTGAGTTCGACATGCTTTGTGTCTTCGTCAAACATGCCGGCCGTGTGATGGCGCGCGAAATCCTGATGGATCTTACGCGTAGTCGAAATCTGGAGGCATTTGACCGAACCATCGATGCGCAGGTTGCGCGGTTGCGCAGAAAGATAGAAGAAAATCCCGCCAATCCTTCGCTGATCAAGTCGGTGCGGGGGGTGGGATATGTCTTCAGTGCCCGACCGGTACGGCAATGATCACGCCGTTATGGGTATGACGATACCCTTTCGAGGATCAGATCCTTTCTCTGGCCACACATTCGGGTCGATGTTTGCGACAATCATGTAGCTGCAGTTGTCTGCTCGGCCCATCGCGTTCAAATGACTCAGAAGTGCGTTCGAGACGCCGACAGTGTCGGCAGCCGTTGCCACAATAAAAACGGGCACATCGAGTATGTGGCCATAGTTCGTGTCGCTGCCCGGACGGGCGATGCTGATGCCCTGAACATAGCCGATTGAGTTCTCGACAGTGACGATGGAGCCATGTGTGGATGCAACATGTCGCCGGTTGAAATCACGTTCGCAGATGGATCGCCATTGCGCGAGATCGATCGGATACTCGATGATCTCAATCAGGCGGTACGCCTTATCGACCTGATGACGCAGGATCGGTCCGGTTCGATATGCCATTGCCATTACCGCCTCCCTGATGTCGTCTCGGTCAATCCGCATCTCACGTGGCGCCGGCCTGAGCCATCAAAGATTCCTCGAGCACTTGACCCCAGCCTGTGCCCGCAGAGGATCGGGCAATCGTCCAGAAAGATCATTGACGCCGGTCAATGCCGTTGGTGTTGGTCTGTGGTTTGTTGGATTTGTCGTCGGTGGTGTGACTGCGAAAGAGCAAGAATATCCAAGGGCAATTTGGGGGTGCTCAATCGGAGCAGTCCAGTTTCGGTTCAATCATGGGAGGTACTTAAACACTATGTCGATCAATCTCCATGGCCGTAACGTACTTTCAGTGGAGGCGCTCGACCCAGGCGAGTTGCGGTTTCTTGTGCAGTTGGCCGGCGACCTGAAGGTTGCAAAACGCTGTGGTAGTGAACGCCAGCACCTTTTCCAAAAGAGCCTGGCATTTTTGCATGAGCGTGAATTGCCATTCCTGCGTGCGGCGTTCGAGCTTGCGGCCTACGATCAAGGCGCCCATGTCGTCTGCATCGGGCCGGACCAGTATGCGAAAGCAGCGCCCGATGAAATCAGGCAAATGGCGGGCATGCTGGGAAGAACATTCGATGCAATCGAATGCTGCGGGCTTGCCGACGATGTCATGGCTGCCCTTGCCGAACGGGCGGGCATTCCTGTCCACAATGCCCTGTCACAGCATTGCGATCCTTGCCAGCTTGTGGCTGACTTCCAGACCATGCGTGAGTTCACGCATAAACACCTCTCAGACTTGACGTTGTCGGTGGTTGGAAACGGTCGGGTCAGCGGCGCTCGATCGCTGGCGATGGGTGCTGCGAAGGTGGGGATGGATTTCCGCCTCGTGTCCCCCAAGGAACTGTGGCCGGATCATCAATTTATCGATCGTGTCAAAGCCGAAGCATGGAAAAACGGTGGCAAGTTTGCCGTTCTGGAAGACATTGCGGCCGGCGTGCTCGATGCGGACTTCATTTACGCCAGTCGCTGGGTTTCCCACGTGGAGGACAACGCCCGTAATGACCGCGCCGTTGAACTCCTTATGCCGTTCGGCGTCAGAATGGCGACACTTGAGGTGACCGGCAACCCGCATTGCAAGTTCATGCGCTTCGTGCCCGATTTCATCTGTCATCATGCGCACAAGTCAGCAAGCGACGAAACTGGCTCGCCGGACGCATCCAGGAATGTTCTGGAATCGAAGGCTTCCATTGTTCTCGACCAGGCTGAAAACCGCATTCACGCCACGAAGGCAATCCTTGTGGCGACGCTGGCGCATTAACCGGCCGGCACATCACGCGGCGAAAAAAAACGCGGCGACCTTGTTCAGCAGGGCCGCAGTCTATCCTCAGGAGGCATGTGAGATGCCGATGGACCCCACCATTCACTTTCACGGTGCCGCCGGCGCGGTGACCGGATCTTGCCAGCTCATCGAGACGTCGGATGCAAGAATACTTGTCGACTGCGGCCTGTTTCAGGGTTCAAAGACCGAAAAGGAACTGAACTACCGGCGGTTCCCGTTCGAGCCCAATGATATTGATGCCGTCATTCTGACCCATGCGCATATCGACCATTCCGGCCTGTTGCCGAAGCTTTCGAGCATGGGCTACAGCGGGCCAATCTTTGCAACGCCTGCGACCATCGATCTGTGTTCGGTCATGCTTCCTGATGCGGCCCATATTCAGGAGAGCGAGGTTGAATATCTCAACCGCCGCAATCAGAGGCGTGGCAAGCATGCTGTCACGCCAATCTACACCGCCGCCGATGCTGCAAGAGCCATTACGTTGTTCCGCCAGGTTCCGTTGGGAAGATGGCAGAAAGCTGCCGAAGGCATTCGCTTTCGTTTTTGGGATGCCGGTCATCTGTTGGGCTCTGCATCTGTTGAGATGGAAGTCGAAACGGCGACGTCTCCTCGGCGCCTGCTTTTCTCAGGTGACATTGGGCCCCGTCACAAGCTGCTGCAGTTCGACGCCGACGGCCCCAGGGATCTGGATTACGTCATATGCGAAAGCACATACGGTGCGGTCGATCGCGACGATCTCACCGATGAGGATCGCCGCCGACAGTTGCGCGACGAGGTGCTTGCTGCAGACCATCCCAACGGAGCGCTCATCGTGCCATCGTTTGCGGTGGAGCGGACACAGGAACTGCTTACGGACCTCATCGTTCTCATGCGTTCCGGGGCAATCAGGACCTGTCCGATCCTGATCGACTCGCCCCTGGCGACACGCGCCAGCGAGGTCTTCGAAAAACATGCTTCAGAGCTTGAAAACGGCACGTTGTTGTCTGGGGCGATGCGGGCGAAGAACGTGCGTTTCACCGAAACTGTCGAGCAGTCGAAGGCGATCGACTTTGTCAAGGGCTTCCATATCGTGATTGCAGCCAGCGGAATGTGCGAAGCCGGCCGGATACGTCATCGACTGAAAAACTGGCTTTGGCGCGAGGAGGGCACCGTGCTCCTCGTCGGCTATCAGGCAGCCGGTACCCTCGGCCGAATTCTTCAGGATGGTGCAACGGTTGTCCGCATTCAGGGAGAAGAAATCACCGTGCGTGCCCGGATCCGCAAGCTGGATATCTATAGTGGCCACGCTGACGGTCGCGAATTGGCGGAATGGGTTCGAGCGCGCCAACCGATAAAGAGGGATGTCTTTCTGGTCCATGGCGAGGAAGCCGGGCTTGCTGGCCTCCAGGAGCGCCTGGCAGGTTTCCTGTCAGAGGAGACGCTCATCCAGCCTCGTCTCGATTCAGGCTTTGTCCTCGGGCCGGAAGGAGCGTCGGCAATTGCCCAGGCGCTGTTGCCGCCAAGGATCGATCCTATAAGGACGGGCCGCAATGACTGGCACAATGATTTCCAATCCCTCGTTCTTGACCTGCGGGATCAACTCGATCGTGAGCCGGGTGACAGGGCGCGAAGGGCGGTGTTGCGTAAGATGAGGCGTGCTTTTGATGCTTCGGAAAGCGAGGAGCACGGATAATCCGCTTGCATTGCTCGGCAACGGCGATCTTTCAGTTTTCAAGTCGGAACGAAACGAGGTCGCTGTCGTCACCAAAGTCGATAGATTGGCGGCCGCGTTTTTCGAACATGCCAGATAGATCTCCCAAACCTCCAAACGACCTGTCGTCCGCTGTCTAGCAAGCAAAGGGCGACAATCATTTTCATGTCCTAACCTTGCGCAAGCTCCCTATTCAAATGATCGGCCAATCGAATTGCAAGAGACAGGATCATCAACGTCGGATTGGCGTGACCGCTGGTCGGGGAACACCGAGCCGCCGCCGATGTAAAAGTTGTTGATGCCATGAACTCTGCAATTGACGTCAGCAATACCCGTTTTCGGGCTCGTCGACATGCGCGTCATACCAAGCGTGTGCGCCATATCGATGATGACGAGATCCTGTGTTCGCCGTTCTGTGGCCCAAGATTCTAGTTTCGGGGTGGGGAGCTCTGCACGGGCGAGAGCTTCATGCGATAATTCGGCGATCCTGAGCAACGTTTTGTATTCGAGGTCGCTAATGCGCCAATCGATCTTGGCGAGCGCTACGGCGAACTTGTCCTTCCGCTCACTGAGGCTGACCCTGCTCGCCGGATTTGGAACCTGCTCGCAGATCGCTTCTAGCGCAACCCAGATAACTTGTGGGGCAGACCTCGGGACTGGAACTCGTCGGCGACTAGATTTGGCGAAAGCATAATCGCCGTGTTGACGATAAGATCCTTTAAGACCTTGGGTGTGCGGTGGTCCGAAAGGATCTTCATACCAATCCCCCTGCCGATGAATCCCGAGCCGGCGACGGAAAGAACATGACGTCCGACATTGTCGCTGCGCGAACGCAACAGCATGGTGGGCTTCGCCATTTACAACGAAGGTGTGGGCGGCGTTTCGCTTTCTCGGGATCATTGGGCTCGAAGTGTGATCGTAAAGGGTGGACGGTCGGAGAAATGGGCAATGGTTCGAGAGCAGCTTTCTACCGGCCACCCCGGAGTTCCCCGTAGGATATTATCGGCACATGAGTTGTCTTGTTATGATCGAGGAGGGATTCTTTCCCCGGCTCCTGAAACCAAAGACTGCGTTGCATCATTTAGAAGGGTCATGGGCGCAGATGTGAACAGGGGTTTCACAGAACGCTCGCTCGTCAAGCACGAGGGCGCGGCTTCATGCCTTCTCACAAAGGGGTTCATGTTGGAAATCGCAGATGCCACAAAATCGGAAGCACTCCCGCCCATCCCCGACCGCGTTGGAGACGGGCGCCACGCTGCGTCGCCCGCCGCTCTCCTAGACGAAATCACACCGGATCGGACTTCCGCCCTTGGTCTTGAGCAATATATCGCCGGTCGCACTCTTGTGAGCGGGGACAGTCCAGCATGGGCCGATATGTTCGTGCAGGTCTACTCCCGGCACAAAAAGCAAGAGCCGTTTCTTGTACCGGCCGTAGCCGAACCGCTCATCGTTTGGGTCATGTCAGGGGAGGCCATCGTCGAGGAACGAGACTTGGATGGAGAATGGGTCGCCAATACCGTAGCAGTCGGCAACTTCTTTTTGACCCGCTCTCCGACACCTTATGAGATGCGTTGGCGCGCGACCGGCCCGGCCCCTTTTGAGGTGATGCACCTTTATCTTTCAGTTCCTCTCTTCGAACGTGTGGCAAATGAGGTCGTTAGCGGCGATGCGCCTCCCGCGCTGCGTGATGTATCCGGCGGCAAAGACGAGCAGCTCTCGCATCTTCTGGCGTTGGTTCATCAGGAACTTACCGCTGAAGGCAAAGGCAGCCAATTGTTCGTCCAGGGACTGGCACAGAGCCTGGCCGTCCACCTCATCCGTAACTATGCGTCGAGCGAGACCGACATCGGCCGGCAGACAGCACTTCCAGGCTTCAAGCTTCGACGGGCCATTGCCTACCTCGAAGACCACCTGGCCGACCCGTTCAATCTCGCTCAGCTGGCCGAAACAGTTGGCATGAGCGAATTCCATTTCAGCCGTCTGTTCAAGAAGGCAACAGGCCTTTCGCCCTCCCGATACTTCATCCGCCAGCGCGTCGCGAAGGCACAGCAGCTCCTGCAGGAAACGGACACGAGCATTATCGAGATCGGCATGTCCGTCGGCTATTCGAGCCCAAGTCACTTTGCCCAGGTCTTCCGCCGCGAGACGGGCCTGCCGCCGAGCCACTATCGTCGAGGCTAGTGTTACGACGGGCTTGCGATTTGAGCAAGATCGCGACAGGTCGAGCAAGGCCCCGTGAGAAGGGCCGGCGTGAAACACTTAGGTTCCTCCTTGTCGAAACGAAACGCCCACCGCGGTGGTGGGCTTCAAGACAAGGAATGAAGACAATGACCAACCTCAACGGAAAGATTGCACTGGTAACCGGCGCGTCGAGTGGCATTGGCGCTGCTACCGCCGTAAAACTCGCCGAAGCTGGCGCAAAGGTCGGCCTCGCGGCTCGCCGCACCGAAAAGCTCGAAGAGCTCAAGAAGCAGATCGAAGCCAAGGGCGGTGAAGCTCTGGTGATCGAGATGGATGTCGTAGACACGGCGTCGATCGAAGCAGGCGTCAAGAAGCTTGTCGATGCCTACGGCTCGATCGACGTCCTCATCAACAACGCCGGCCTGATGCCGCTCTCTGATATCGACCAGTTCAAGGTCGATGAGTGGCACCGCATGGTGGACGTGAATGTGAAGGGCCTTCTGAACACGACGGCTGCCGTTCTTCCGCGGATGATCAAGCAGCATTCCGGCCACATCTTCAATATGTCGTCGATCGCTGGTCGCAAGGTCTTCAAGGGTCTCTCGGTCTACTGCGCGACGAAACATGCGGTTACGGCTTTCTCTGACGGCCTGCGCATGGAAGTCGGCCAGAAGCACGGCATCCGTGTCACCTGCATCCAGCCTGGCGCTGTCGCAACCGAGCTTTATGACCACATCACCGATCCGGGCTACCGCAAGCAGATGGATGAGCTTGCTGGTCAGATGACCTTCCTCCAGGGCGAGGATATCGGCGACACGATCGTGTTTGCCGCTCAGGCCCCGGCTCACGTCGATGTCGCCGAGCTGTTCGTCCTGCCTGTTGAACAGGGTTGGTAAAAGCCGGCCCTAATGGGGACCCCGCCTAAGCGCGGGGGCTCCCCTCGAGGGAGAAAACAATGAAGGAAATACCTGCATCTCAAGCCTATCGTCTTCTCGAGCCAGGACCCATTGTCTTGGTCACGACAAGTCAAAATGGAAAGCCAAACGTGATGACGATGGGCTTTCACATGATGATCCAGCATGCTCCGCCGCTGATTGGATGCGTGATTGGTCCCTGGGACCACAGCTATCGAGCCCTTCGGAACACTGGCGAATGCGTGATTGCTGTTCCCGGTCTCGATCTCGGTGAGACGGTCGTTGATGTTGGAAACTGCTCCGGCGACCGTGTCGACAAGTTCCAGAGGTTTGGCCTCAAGACACGGCCTGGCAATGACGTTTCCGCCCCCCTCATCAATGATTGCCTCGCAAACATCGAGTGTCGGGTCATCGATACCACCCTCACTGATCCCTACAACCTCTTCGTCCTTGAGGCGACGAGGGTCTGGATCAACGAAGACCGCAAAGAGCGCCGGACGATGCATCATCGGGGTGACGGCACCTTTACTGTCGACGGTGGCACGCTCTATCTCAAGGACCGCATGGTGAAATGGCGTCATCTTCCCTGACAGGCGCCGTTCACGACAAATCTCATCATTTCCGGTATCAGAAGGAGGTGGCATGAAAGAGACCGCGTCCGCTGAGAGAACGGATCACTGAGATGCCGGTGAAGACCATTGAGCCGATCGGCAAAAAAGCCGGTCAGAACAAAACCGAACCCAAGGAAAGCCGCCAACTCAAGGCGTTCTGCCCCTTGCGTTCTTTCATTGGAGACAGTCATGTCCGCATATCTCGTTGTCGATCTCGACATCCACGATCCCCAATCGATCGAAGACTATCGATCCAAGGCATTGCCGCTTGTCGCAAGGGCAGGTGGGCGCCTCATCGCTCTCGACGCCGAGCCGCTTGAGCTCGAAGCCTGGCAGGCGTCCAACATACTGATCATTGAGTTTCCCGACAAGCAAGCGATCCGCCAGCTGTTCGCTTCGCCAGAATACGCACCGCTTGCGGCCCAGCGCCAGGCGGCTGCAGGCTCCCGTATCATTGCCCTTGCCGGGGTCTGAAAAGAGCGAGATCCCGACAGGGTCCGCAAAAGGCCGCGAGGTCGTCTTTTGCGGGGTTTCATATCGGCCTCACTGAACAAGGAGACCCGAAATGGCTGAACTGACCAACGTGGCCTACTTCACCGCAAAGCCGGGCCGCTCACAAGATCTCGGCGACGAACTACTTCAGCTCGTCGCCTCTTCCAGAAGGGAAGAAGGCTGCCTTCGCTACGAGATCCACCAGTCCAAAGACGTCACTGACGTCTGGATGGTGATCGAAGACTGGCGGCATGCCTCCGACTTCAAACTGCACATGAGCGCGGATTACGTCCAGGCCTTCGTGGAGAAGGTCCCGGACCTGTGCGTCGAAGACGTGGAAATCTGCGGGTACCAGCAACGGTCTCCGCAGGCCTGAAACAAGAAGAGACGAGTGATCAGGATTGGGAAGAGTGTATAGCCTCCGATCTTTCCGGCGTTTTCTACGTGAGCCGGGCTGCAGTCCCGTATCTGAAGGAAACGAAGGGCTCGATCGTCAATATCGGCTCGGTGTCATCTCTTGGCGGCGGTTGGAGCCATGCCGCTGACAATGCTGCGAAAGGTGGCGTCGCCAATCTTACACGCTCTGCAGCCTGCGATCTCGGCAGTTTGGCGTCAGAGCAAACACCGTCGCTCCGGGGCTAACGGTCACGGGGATGGTGGACGCGATCATGGATGATCACGCGCTCTGCAAAAAGCGTGGGACCGTATCCCATTAAGAGGCCCCGGCCAGCCGGAAGAGATTGCTGCCGCGGTTGCCCTCCTTGCCAGTGACGAAGCCGCCTGGATTACCGGTATCATCCTGCCAGTGGACGGCGGACAGACCTGCACGGACGGCGGCCCCGAGTGGGGCAAGTAATAACGAAAAAAGCCCGGGCTCCCCGCCCGGGCTTCGGCCTTTTACTGATCGTCTGACTAGCGGCGGGCGTCAAGGCTATATCGTCCCGCGCCGAACGCCACCACTTGCAGCAGGCCGCCGGCCATGGCGATGTTTTTGAAGAAGTGGATGAATTGGTTTAGGTCGCCGAGGTTGTTGTGGAAGGCTAAGGCGGTCGCAACACTGAACACGGCGAGGATCAGAGCAACGATCCGGGTGTGGAAGCCAAGGATGAGAGCGATGCTGCCGACGATCTCAGTAAGGATTGCGGCGCCGTAGGACAGAGACGGGAACGGCAGGCCAACCATGTTGATGTAGCCGATCGTACCAGCCGGATCGGAAATCTTGCTGACGCCGGAAAGAAGAAAGATTGCTGTCAGAAGGAAGCGCCCGACAAGCGGCGTCACACCGTTGATAAGGGCCGATTGGGAAATCGTTTCAACACGCTGAGCGATTGCATCGGAATAGGACATGAATGTTCTCCTGAGTGGGGGCGTAGCCACCGTGGCTGCGTCGTGAGAAGAAATTGCCACCAACCAACCCAACGAAAAAGCTGGATAATATCGCGGATAATCGTCGGTATTTTCGAATAGTAATGCCAGGAAAAACCCACGCTCTTGAGGGCGCGGGTCCGACTTCAGGGCTGTGTAAATCAGATGACAGATAAGAGGCCACCATCAACCAGCATGGCTGTGCCCGTGACATAGCTCGACAGGTCCGAGCCAAGATAGGCTACGGCATCTCCAACTTCCGAGGGCCTACCAAGCCGCCGAAGCGGCGTCCTTTGGCGGAAGCCTTCCGAGGCCTGCGCAATCCCGGGGCTTGTTCGAAGAAGCTCCGTGTCGATCGTACCGGGCGCGACCGCGTTCACGCGGATACCGTCCGGCCCAAGAGCGTCGGCCAATGATTTTGCCATCAGCACCACACCGCCCCTGAGCCCCGAACAGCGGGCCGTCGAGATTGACGGACATCAGTCGGCGGTAATCCTCTTCAGGGACCTCGGCACCATCCGTCTTGAGGGTGATGCCAGCATTGGCGACCATGATGTCGACGCCCCCGAATTCCTCGGCTGCAGCGACCAAGGCGTCATTGTCAGCCTTACGGCTAACGTCCGCTTTCACGAAGACGGATTGCGCTCCCAGCTTCTGGATCTCGGAGGCGGTCGGTTCACCGCCTTCGCGTGGTGCCTCGACGACGTCAGAGACGATGACCGCTTTCGCGCCATGCTCGGCTGCCCGAATGGCGATGGCACGGCCGATACCGCTTGATGCGCCGGTTACGATGACGACCTTGCCGTCAAGAATGTTACTATTGCTCATGATGGTGATCCTTAAATTTCCGGCACTTTTGGAGCCGAGGGGGGAAGGGCGTCGAGCTGCTGCAGAAGGTAGTAGAGGTTGGCGACACCCCAATGCTCGACAATCTTGCCGTTGCGGATGCGCATGGCATCGACGGTTTCGAACTTGATCTTCCGGCCAGTCGGCTCGATGCCGAGAACCACGCCTTGGTGAGTGCCGTGGTAGGTCTTGAAGGTCGTGACGATGTCGCCCTCGACCGCCTGCCAGTGGATCTCTGCATGGAAATCCGGGAATGCTTCACGCAGGGCGTGGTAAAGGCGGCGCGCACCGTCCTTGTCCGGCGTTCCGCCTGGCTGCGGCGTGTTGTCGAGAAAATCGTCGGCAAACAGTTCGTCGAAGAGCTCGAAATTGCCGCCGGACTGCACTTCGAGCGTGTTGCGGCGCACGACGGCTCTTAAGGCTTCATGCTGGTCTGACATGGGATGATCCTTTCTAGGTTCGGTGTCAGAGTTCAAAACCACCGATCGTCATGCCGCCATCGACGGTCAGCATGTGTCCGGTGACATAGGATGCGGCGTCAGAGGCGAGCCAGATCGCGGCCGCCGCGATTTCTTCTGGTCTGCCGCCGCGTTTGGCGGGGATGGCATTTTGGGCAAGCGCCGCAAAACCTGGGTTCTGCTGGCTGTTTGCCGCAACCATCGGAGTTTCGGTCCAACCGGGCGCAATCGCGTTGACGCGAATACCGTGAGCGGCATTTTCCATGGCGACGACACGGGTAAGGCCGTGAACACCGTGCTTGGAGGCCGCGTAAGCACTCATGCCGCCTGGACCTGTCAGGGCTGCAACAGAGGCTGTGTTGATAATCGCGCCACCGCCACTGCGCTTGATAAGCGGGATCTGGTATTTCATTCCGAGAAAGACGCTCTGCAGATTGACGGCTATGACCCGCTGGAAATCCCCGATGGGATAGTCCTCGATCCGCTTCGCCGGCCCAGTGATACCGGCATTGTTGAAGGCTGCATCAAGCCGGTCGGACGTGGATCGAATCTGCTCGATCCAACCGACCACCTGAAGTTCGTTCGATACGTCGAGTTCGGTGGTGAACGCCCGGCCATCTTCAGCGCGGATCAGTTCGGCGGTTTCGGCCAGTCCGTCGGCATTGCGATCGGCGATATGCACAGTCACGCCCTCCCGGGCCAGGCCGCGCGCGATGGCGCGACCAATTCCGGAACCTGCGCCAGTGACCGCGGCGACCTTGTTTGAGAACAGCGAGGACATGGCTTCTCCAATGAAAGAACGCAAGGGACAGAACGCCTTGAGTTGGCGGCTTTCCTTGGGTTCGGTTTTGTTCTGACCGGCTTTTTTGCCGATCGGCTCAATGGTCTTCGTTCCGCTGGACAG
>NZ_JBNDIU010000023.1:0-116400 GCF_050434565.1 Ensifer sp. 4252 | reverse complement strand
ATGAAATGCCGGGTCGAATTGACCTGGTATTCGAAGGGCAGCTTCGGACCCTTGGCAAGGGTCGAATAGAGAATGCCGGCATTGGGCTTTGCGAGTAGCAGACCGGTCGGATTTCCCTGAGCGTCGCGGGTGATCTCGCCGCCCGGCGGGTTCGGCGTGTCGCGGGTGTAGCCGACGGCGCGCAGAGCGGCGCCATTGAGAAGCGCGCGATCATAGAGATGCAACAGGAACACCGGCGTATCCGGTGCTACCGCGTTAATCTCCTCGATCGTCGGCAGACGCTTTTCGGCAAATTGATGCTCGGTGAAGCCACCGACGACGCGCAGCCATTGCGGCGCAGGCGTGATCGCCACCTGCCGTTTCAGCATGTCCATCGCGTCGGCCAGAGAACGAACCCCGTCCCATCGCAGCTCCATATTGTAGTTCAGACCGCCCCGTACGACATGGGTGTGATTGTCGATCAGGCCGGGCAGCACCCGTTTGCCTTTGAGGTCGATCACCTTCGTCCCCGGTCCGGCCAGGGCCATGACCTCACCGTCGGTGCCGACCTTCATGAACAGACCGTCCTTGATCGCAACTGCGGTGGCGCTGGGATTGGTGCGGTCAAGCGTGGTGACAAGGCCGTTGTGGAGGATCAGGTCGGGCGTCATCGAACGGGTCTCCTGTTGAGCACGCGTGGCGACTCCGCCACCCAAGGTCAGGGCGGCAGCGGTCGCACCGAGAAAACTGCGGCGGGTCGGCATCATGCTTGTTTCCTGTCAGTAGAATCGCCACGCTTTGGCATCTGACCAAAGACATGCGGCTTGACTTGATGGTGCAGCCATGAATGGTCTACCGGGGTGCGCTGGAAGTAGGACCTAGCCAGCGGCACGAGCTGTTCTCCCACGAGAATGCCGAGGAGCCCGACCAGCGCTACCACCGGTGGAGCCGGCGAACGGACGTTCAGAAGGCTATAGATCACGCCTACGAGCAGGCCAGCACCAAGTGCGAGCAGATAGATTTTCATCTCCGAATCCTTCGTCGTCGATCGAATGCCCATCCTTAGGGGCGGGGAGGACTGGCATGCGGCACGCCGCAGAAATGCGGCGCCGAATGCTCCTAAAGCGCGCCAGGCACAAAATGTCTGGTGCGAGCTCGTGACCAGAACGCGTTCGCCACTAGTCGTCCGCAAGGTGACGGATCAATGAACTGGCTGCCGATCGGGAGGAGGGAGCAAAGTTGGGTGAGATCAGAAGGCTGGAGGACGGTGGCGTGATGCCAGGATCATCGGCTTCTCCCTGATCTATTGCCGGTTGCGGGACTGGTTCTCCGATATTGCTTCTATTCCGCTGTAGTTTCTTGTCCGGAATGTCTGCCTTTTGAAGATTCTACCGTTTACGCAACGAGGAGGAACTCTACGCCCGCCAGGGCTTCAGCCTTCAATTATCGCTGGTTGCGCCGCCAGTAAGCCGGCGTGGTTCCGACCACGCGCGAGAAGACCCGTGTGAAGTGACTTTGGTCGGCAAAGCCGCAGGCCATGGCAATCTCGGCGATTGGCAACGGCGAGGAGACGAGCAGGTCGCGGGCCCGATTGACGCGTGCCTGCGTGAGAAATTGATAGGGTGTCGTTCCCGTCGTTTCGCGAAACGCGCGCAAGAACACGGCCTGCGATATATTGCATACGAGCGCCAGTTCCCCGATCGTAAGGTCGTCGTCGAGCCGGTCATGCATCATATCCTGGATCGTCCTCAGTGAGCGCGAGGATATGCGGCGCCCCTTGCTCCTGACAGAAGCAGACGCCCCCTGTCGCGCATTCCCGTATCGCTGCGTGACATGGATCCCAATCGCGACCGATAGCTGGTCGACCAAAAGCGCGCTCAATCCCGACGAGTCGACTGTCGCAGCGAAGAGAGCGCCAGCAAGGCCGGCAAGAACCGGATCGGGCTCATTTCCGCTAGCTTGAAGCTCGGTCACCCCAACCAGATCGGCGCTGTCCGCCACCCGCTCGACGGCATCTTGTCCGATTTCCATGAGGAAGAAATCGAACGAGCCGGTAAGCTCGGCACGGTAGGGGTCCTGGAAGTTACGCAGGTAGACGGCATGCTCTGCAAAATCGTGGACGGTCGAATGATGCTCGTGAAAGATCCGCCGCCGATGGCCGCTGGCAAGCGAGAGGCCGAGGAGAAAGCCTCGGTCGCAGGCTGGAGTACACACCTCGACAGGAGCGGTGGTCGCTTTCTTGCGGTGGAAGGTAATGCCGGCGCCGTCAATACGTCGCTCCTCTTCGAGTTGAGAGATGCGACAACCCAGACTGTCGTGTGAAGAGATGGCTGGGGCCGGAGATCTATTCATCGTACGTACCTTTGCAAGCTTTGCGTTCATGCAGCCTAACGTCTGCTTCCGTTTTGGTCAGCAGCAGACTCAGGGACGCCTCTCACGCCGGAAACGGGCGGGCGTGATGCCGGCTACTAGGGAAAAGCTTCTGGTCAGGTGGCTCTGGTCGGCAAAACCACAGCGAATGGCGATTTCGGCGATTGGCAACTCTTGTAGCAGCAATTCTTTGGCAATGGCTATGCGGTACTCGATAAGCCAACGTAATGGCGTGCGGCCAAAGCTCGTCTTGAAGGCCTGTATGAAGTAGCTTCGCGATAGCTGGCAGTTTTCTGCGAGTTCCATGATGGACAAGTGCCCATCGAGCCGCGCGGCCATGAACTCTAGTGCGCGCTTTTCCTGCCAGGGGGCGAGAGTGCCCTTACGCTCGCCCGGAAAGTACAATCCGCCATATTTCTGCGCCAGATGCGTCACGATGGCGAGGGTGACTTGATCGATGAACAGTCGGCTGGCCTGTCTCGGCCGTTCAAGCGCGGGCAGTAGGGCGTGGGCGAGTCCGAGAATGACTGTGTCCATTGTGCCGGGCGGGCACTTAAGAGTTAGGAGTTCGGGCCGTCCGATTTCGGTGGCGAAGTCGCGCACGTGCGAAAAGGGAAGGTGGAATCGTACATTGTCGAAGGGCGAAAGATGATGGCAGCGCCATTCCTCGCGCAGGTCCGTGATGGCAAGAGCGCCTTTGAGATGGCCGCCTTCGAAGACTAGTGTCTTACCGCGCCAAAGCCGGTGTAACCGGAAATCGCGCAATTGCGTGATAATGTTGAATGCCTCATCGCGCGTGTTGGCCGGGCTCGGTGCCAGGTCTTCTCGATCGGATCTTAGCCGTATGATGGAGATTGGAGATGCATCGACGATCGATCGGCGAATGGCGTCCGGCTCCGGGCTGTTGGCGGACTCCCTATACATCATGCACTCCCAATTAGCAGGCGACCGAAAGATTGCCCAATTTTCTTCGTTGAAGCAATTGGACTAATGGAGGCTCGCGCGCCACCAGGCCGAAGGCGTAACGCCCGTTTCGCCGGCAAATGCCCTTTCGAAATGTTCAAGGTCGCCGAATCCACACACGTAGGCAATGTCCTCCAGCGACAGGGCATGATTGGCGAGATACGCCTTCGCCCTGTCGATCCGCGTGGCCATTGGCAATAGCGCGGCACCGAAATCTTCCCGAGGGTCCCCGCCTGGCGCCTCTCCACCGCTCGTCTCGATCGGCTCGCCATACCGATGCAGCAGGTGGGCGCAGATGGCGACTGCCACGGGCCGCAGCGGCGCCGGCGAAGGCGCCTTTCCGTTACCGGAAAAAAATGCCAGTAGCGCCGTGCCGAGATTGTGGATCACCGAATCCGGCTCGCCACGACGGCACACGAGGCGGCGTTGTTCTGTGTCCGGCGATAGCTCCGCAGTCTCGCCGAGCAGGGTCTTGGGTAGCACGAAAGCCAGCGAACGCAGTCGACTGTTGAGGCGAATGGCCGCCCCGTCTGCAAGATCGACGAGGCAGACCGTGCCGCGCCCAAAGCGGCGAACCGGAGTGCAGGAACCGTCCGAGCGGATGTCGGCGTGTTCGGCGTCCTCCAGATAGAGCATGAGGAAGTAGGACTCACAGGCCGGCAGTCGAACGTCATTCGCCTCACGTTCCCCAAGCTCCCGGAAAATGCTGGTCACGGAAAAGCTCGCGGCGCGGATCGGGACCGTGGTCAGGCAGGGGGCTTCTGGCGTCCCGAAGCAGACGCCTACGCATGCCATGTCTCTACTATGTAAGCTCAAGCGACAATCTCTGGCGACTTCTGTGGAACGAACCTACCGACACGAAGTCGGATCCATTCCCCAACCTTATTCCAGCCTCGGCCCGCGTGCAACGCGACTTCGGTGTGTTCCGCATCTTGCGTGCGGGGACTTCGGGTGAACGAGAATTGCAGAGATCGACATCGATGCGGAGCCGGAACAGGCTGGGCTCCCGCAACGAGGATAACCCTTGGCACCGGCTGTTGCTCGTATGGCTAAGCGTTCGTGCCCCGGAGAATTTCGAACAAAAACCAGATCCGCTGTTCGCCGTCGTCGATCCAATTCTCCAAAAAACTAGCAGTGGCTACGTCACCTTCGACGCCGAGAATTTTCGGGTTGGGCCTGTCTGTCCATGCCATGCCCTGGCGCACACCGATATCCATGAAGTTCACGCCTGCAGCGGCGACCTCGACCACTACATGTCCCGGTGTAGCGACCGGGTCGGGGAGGTCGACATATGCCATCACGTCGGTGCCACCGATCTCATTCATAACCACGGCTTTCATGATCTTCCTTTCTTGACTGATCATTCCAGAAATGCACAAAAAATTTAATCCTCACGTCAGCGCCCGAAGCGCGATCCTGGCAAGGGTCTTGAGCTCTCCTGGTCCCGCGCCGCCGCGCGCAGCGATACGGATGCCGGCGACATTCGCGAAGAGGAAATCGGCCGCCTCGTCCGTGAAGAGCGTTGCGTCCAGATCCCCTTCGGCCTGAGCCTCGGTGATGCGTTGCTCGGCGGCTTGCTTCAATCGCCGATCAGCAGCCTGATGAATTGCCGTCAGGTCAGGTCGGCTCTGGCCGAACTCGCAGATCGAGTTCACGCCTAGACAGGCCTGGGAAGCATTTTCAGCCACTCGCTCCATCATCGCCCGGATGCCGTCCTGGGCACGCGGCGCACCGCGCAGCATGGCGATGTGAGCATCCGTTTCCGCGGCGGCGTAGCGTTCCACAGCAAGGCAGTAAAGCTTCCACTTGTCACCAAACGTATCATAAAGACTTTGCCGGCCAATTTTCATCGCATGGACGAGCATTTGGGTGGACGTGCCCTCGAAACCGCGTTCGCGGAACACCTCGATGGCGTCATCCAGCGCCTGCTCTCTATCGAATTCCTTTGTCCTCGCCATATATGTGACTTAGGCATTCTGGAACGATCTATCAAGAAAAGAGCATGGCGAACGCTCTGATATCTCCTTTGGAGCTTTGACGGTGACCTCACTCGGTCGAGGTCGGTTCCGGCCAAGCCTTGGATAGCTGTCTTCGATCGGGCCGCTTCTGCCTCATTGCGCAAGGACGCCGTTCTTCTTGGCGGTCCAAGTCGCTAGGAAATCCATAAGGCCAGGGGACAAACAGTCATAAGGCTCCAAGCCAAGCTCTTTCAGACGAGCACGAACGGCGGTCATCTCATCCGGGTTATAACCGCTTTCGATGATCGAGGAGACGAAAGCCGCAAAACCGGGACCAGCCCAACCATCCTCCTCAAACCTCTCCGGATGAAGAAATGACAGACCCTTGAAGGCATGGTCCCGTTCGACCGGACCGTACATATGTACGCCGCACTCCGTGCAGGCACGCCGTTGGATGAGGGCCGAAGGATCGACAACTGCCAGCTTGTCACCGTTCTCCAGAACCTCGATCTTGTCCGTAGGGGCAACGGCGACAACAGAAAATACCGCCCCTTCAGGTTTCCAGCATTTCGTGCAGCCGCACGCGTGGTTGTGCGCGATGTCGCCACTTACTCGGACCCGGACCGGATTGCTGCTACAGTTGCAGACGAGGGTCCCTCCCGAGAAAGACCCACCGGTTGCCTTGAAGCCGGTGTCGACGGCAGGATGTATCGCAATTCTACTCATAGCTTCTCCCTCCCACGTTGGACCGCTACAATGTGAGCGGCGGATTTCTGCGCTTCCCGCGGCGAACCGCCCCTCCCGTTTAGATGCGGGATAGGGACGCGGGCGGTCTCACTAAGATTTGCCCTCCACGAGGATCGGCAGATGATAACACTTGGACGCGGGTAACGCGCTTACGGAGATGCGAAATCGCTGTTTGAGCAGAGGTCCTTCAGGCGCACAATCGAAAATAGGTGAGTGTCGGCATTGCCAGCCCCCTGAAGGCGCTGGATCTTCTGCTCGTCACTGACGCGGACAACCCCGAGATATCGGCAGTACTTCTTTCCACCACTATGACGATGTCGGATCGCGCGGTCGGCGCTCCTCATTCATGTCGCCATTGCAGTTTCCCGGGCGTTGCGCCGGATCGTCTGGGGCGGCTGTCCCAGCGTCCTGAGAAACGCCCGGCGCATGCGATCGCTATCGGCGAAGCCGGTTTCCTCCGCGATCACGTCCATGGAGTGGCGTCCTTGTTCCATCAGCAGCCGCGCCGCCTCGACGCGCAGGTTCTCCACCGCCTTGGCGGGCGACTGCCCCGTCTCTGATCGGAAGGCCCGGCTGAACTGGCGCGCGCTCAAGCCCGCCGCATCCGCCAGTTCCTCCACCGACAGAACGCTGCGCAGGTTGGCCTTGGCATAGTTGACCGATTTCTGGATCCGGTCCGACTTCGGGTCCAGTTCGAGCAGCGCCGAGAACTGCGATTGGCCGCCGGCCCTGCGGTGGTAGACCACGAGCTTGCGTGCGACCGAGCGAGCGACCTCCTGACCATGGTCCTTCTCGACCATGGCGAGAGCGAGGTCGATGCTCGCCGTCATTCCCGCCGACGTCCATACAGTGCCGTCGACGATAAAGATGCGATCCTCCTCGACCTTGACGGCGGGGAAGCGGTCCCGGAGCTGGCGTGCAAAAAACCAATGCGTGGTCGCACGGCGCCCATCCAGCAATCCGGCTTCTGCAAGAATGAAGGCGCCGGTACAGGGGCCGGCCAGCCGTCGCGCAGTTTGCAGGGAATGGCGCGCGAATTCGATCAGACCCGGCGTCACCGGCTCGATCGTGGTGCCGGCTCCAAACATCACGGTATCGTAGGTCGTATCGTCGAAGGCTTTCGTGATGACGCCAAAGCCAGCCGACGACTTGATCTCTCCGCCGGCTTCAGAAAGCAGCGTTATCTCGTAAGCCGGCTCTCCAAGCTGAATGTTGCTGATCTCGAAGGCGGTGACCGCTGCAAAACCGAGGAGCTGAAATCCTGGAAACACGACGTAGCCGACCTTGTGCATGACACACTACCTTTTGTCTGAAACCGCCGCTTATATCATATTTGCGCCATCGCAAGAAGCTCCCTCGTCCTCACGCGAAGTGGACGTTGCTCAGATCGATGGACACCAGCAGCGGATGGTCGACGACGCTATCATCCGTGCCCCGCAAGAAGGCGCGGCGCCTCGTCGGAAACCGGATGCCGTTAGCCTCGTCGTAGTCGTAGACGCGCTGTGCCGCCGCGAAACCGCCGGAGACGTCGACGCAGTAGTCGTGCCGGCGCATCAGCAGATCGTCGCCGAAAAAGAAATCCTGCACTGCGCTGTGCGTTGCGATCTGCGGTGAAAAACGTGCCCGCAGCCTGTGCCAGGTTTCTCCCGACTCGCTCCACGGTCGCAATTCCTCGACCATGACCCCAGGCAGGGTGAGCAGGAACGGCGTGGTCAGATAGGTCCACAGCGCATACCCATTAAAATACGCGCGATGAAGCGGATCCCACGCTGTCGTCTTCCCGTGCCCGGCAAAAGAAGCGCGCGGGTCTAGCCGCTCGGCAACGAGCCCGCCGTCGGTCGTCTCGATCGCGATGCGGTCGGGAGTAAAGGCCGTCCGCTGGTTCGGTGCGCCGAACGGGATCACCGACGCCTTTTCCTGATGGAGCCAGACCGTCATCTCGCGCGGATCGGCATCCTGATGGAGCCCCTTCATTCCCCACAAGGCACCGCCGGTGACGATGGTGCCCTTGACGATACTGAACTGGTTCCATCGGTCGAGCCCGCCATGGGCCGCGATGATGCGGTTGAGAAGGTCAGTCATACTTTGCCTCCGTGGGAAGCGGTGCGCATCTCGTGGACGCAGCCCCCGCGTAACGTTGTAAGCCACGCTGCCTTGCCAGGCCCGGCTGTTTGCCAGGCGACAGACAAAAGCGGGTGAGAAGAAGCGGACGGGGACGCAATCCGGCTTTCGATGGATTGCGTCCCCGAATACGGCCTCGCGGACGCTTACAATGGCAGCGGCTTGCCGGCCTGCTCCTGTACGATGTAGTCGGCGTACCAGTCCGGCCAGTTCTCATCATGCTTGCCGCCGCTTCGCTTCTCGTGTTCGCCGTGGGCGGCTGCCGCGCGCCGTAACGCGCCTGCGAGTTCGCTCGACGAGGTGAATGTCGTGATGTCCGTGTCGACGCGTCCAGGCAATCGCTCGGTGACCTCTTGGAGCAGCCAGCCGTTGCCGTCCGGATCGGCGAACGAGGCGGAGGAGCGGTAGCTGCGCCGTTCCGGATCCCGGCCGCTGATTGGCGGCTGTCCAGGGCCGGCGCGGTGGATGATCTCGCTCACGACGGCGCCGCGAGCGGTGAGTTCGGCGCGGGCAGCTTCGATATCCGAGACGACGAGATAGAGCCCGCTTGCCGAGCCGGGTACCGCCGACGTCAGCCCTGTGCCGAAGTGGATCGAGCTTGGTGATCCCGGCGGCGTGAACTGCACGACCCGGAATGTGTCACCGACCGCGAAGTCGGCGTCGAGCCTCCAACCCAGGCCGTCATAAAAGCGTTTTGCGCGGTCAACGTCCGAAACAGGGATAACAACGACCTCAAGCTTCAGGTCGACCGTTTGCACGTTGGAGGTTATGGTTGCACTGGTCATGGCTTTCTCCTTGTGACTGGGTGAGCGCGCCGTATTTCTCAAAGCGACGGACGCAACGATTTGAACGAGGCCCTGAGCTCCTGGGCAAAGATCTCCGGCTGCTCCCAGGCCGCAAAGTGCCCGCCTTTGGGCAGTCGATTGTAGTGGATCAGCGTCGGGAAGGCTTTCTCGGTCCAGCTGCGGGGAGCGGTGTAGATTTCGTCCGGAAAAGCACTCACTGCAACGGGGATGGTAACGCCCTTGGGAGCGAAGAAAGCGAGTTTGCTCTCCCAGAAGAGGCGCCCCGAAGACAACCCCGTGTTGGTCAGCCAGTAGAGCGTGATGTTGTCAAGGATGTCATCGCGCGTCAGCCCTTCCGTGGCCCCGTCAAAGACGCGGCCGATCAGCTTCTGGCTCTCCGGATCATGATCAGTCATCCATGCGGCAAGGCCGATCGGTGAATCGTTCAGGCCGTAGAGTGTCTGTGGCCGGGCTCCCATTTCCAACGCGTAGCCGACGCGATGCTTGTAGAAGAAATCGAGCTGCTTCCACGCATATTCCTCGTCGCCCGTCAGGCCCGTCGGCTGCGGACCGCCGGCCAGCGCCCCTGAAATGCTGTCGGGAAGCGTGCCGGGCATGTTGGTGTGGATGCCAAGCAACCCTGCAGGCTTCTGTAGCGCCATCTGCTCGTTAATTGCGTCACCCCAATCGCCGCCCTGTGCGACATATTTCTTGTAACCCAGGCGGTCCATCAGAACGGCCCAGGCCCGCGCGACGCGCTGCGGGTCCCAGCCAAGCTCGGTGGGCTTGCCGGAAAAGCCATAACCGGGGATAGATGGAATTATGACGTCAAACGCATCGGCTGCGGCGCCGCCGTGCGCTGTGGGATTGGTCAAGGGATCAATGATCTTCAGCTGCTCGATGATCGAGCCGGGCCAACCATGGGTAATGATGACCGGCAGGGCATTCGGATGCTTCGACTTGACGTGGATGAAGTGGATGTCGACACCGTCGATGTTCGTGACGAACTGGGGCAGGGCGTTCAACCGCGCTTCGACCTTTCGCCAGTCGTACTGGTTGGCCCAATAGTCGGCAAGTTTCCGCATCGTGGACAGTCGCACGCCCTGAGTATCGTCCGTGACCAGTTCCTGATCGGGCCACTTGGTTGCGACGACGCGCCGTTTGAGATCGGCAAGAGCCTCATCGGTTGCACGGAACTGGAAGGGATGGATGGTTTCGTCGACAGCCGGCTGAGCTGTGGACGCGCCGTTCACGGAAGCCTGCGCAACCTCGACGCCACTGCGCGCAGGAGCGCTCGTTTCGGCATGAGCCACGACCGCGGGAAGAAAAATTGCGATCGCTCCAGCCAGTGCGTAGGCGGCGAGGTGTTTGCGCTTGCCAATGATCGAATGGGGTCTCGACATGATCATTCTCCTTGTTTCAAGACCGATGGAATGCCGTCCACATGGCCGTTGAATTCAATGGGTGAGGGCTCTGACGGGAAGAAGCGTATTACCCCGCGGCTCGATATCGGGCAGCCGGCACGCTGAGGGAAAGGTTCGGCATGAGCTTCTGCCGTGCCGCTTCGTAGGCCTCCCAGTCGCGTACGTCCGGAAGCGCCGGAATGGTGATCCGCTCGCCGAGATCGAAGCCTGCAAGGGAGGCATCCACCATGTCCTCGGCGGACATGACGATCTCGCTCGGCACATGCTCCAGCGGCGTCCCGGCGATACCCCAGAATTCGGTTGCCGTGGCGCCCGGAAGCACTGCCTGGATACGGATATTGTTGTCGGCAAGCTCCTTCTGGAGCGACAGGGTGAGGGCAAGCACGAAGGCCTTGCTTCCGCCGTACACGCCATTCAGCCGTTCCGGCGTGATGCCGACGATCGAGGCGATGTTGATGATCGAGCCGGTGCCACGCTTCACGAAGCCGGGTACCGCGGCGTAGGTCAACCGCGTCAGAGCGGTGACGTTCAGGGTTATCATCTCTTCCATCTTGTCGATATCGGACTCCAGCAGCGGGGCGGTCGCGCCGATGCCGGCATTGTTGACCAGCGCGGTGATGCTTGCGTCGGTCCGAAGCACATTCTCAACGCGACCGAGATCATCCTTGTTGCCGAGATCCGCCGCGACGACTTCTACGGCGCGGTCCGTCTCGTCAGTGAGGCGCTCCGCGAGCGCGTCGAGGCGCGCCTTGTTGCGGGCCACCAAGATCAGGTCATAGCCCCTGCGCGCCAGGCGATCGGCATAGATCGCACCAATACCAGAGGAAGCGCCGGTAATCAGTGCGGTTCCCTTCGAGTTCTCAGTCATAACAATCTCCATCATCTGAATTCCTGGTCCTGATATTAGGACCTAACTCAAACGTCTCAAATGTCGTATATCCGTCAATTTAGGACATCCGGACTGGCGCCTGTCGTGGACACTGGGAGCGGTATGCGCATTTGGCCGAAGGGATACGATCGGCCCGCTCGAGCCTTTTCAACGCAGGCGGGATGCAGCAGACGACATCTGGCATCCCTCGACGATCTCAAAATCACGGCCGCCGGTTTCATGACGAGTGAAGCCGTTGAAATGCGGCCACCCATACTGTTGATGAAGATCGGAGGGATAGTCGGCGACATCACCAAGCACGCGACCGATAGATCATCGCAGCCAGGAGGAACTCATCCGAGGTACCCGGAGGCGCCATCCCACAACAACTTCAACGCCGTCACCACCAGCAATCCGTAGCAGGCCCGATAGATTTGGTGTTGGTCCAGCACGCCGTGAAGCCGCCAGCCGAGCCAAACGCCGCTGGGAATGGCGAGTAGGCAAATCGCCATCAGCGTCCAATCGCTGCCTGCCGGTCGCACGAGAAACAGCCATGGTACAGCCTTGGTCGCGTTGCCAACAGTGAAAAACAGGCTCGTCGTTCCCGCATAGACTTCCTTGCTGAGGCCGAGGGGCAACAGATACATCGCAAGGGGCGGTCCGCCCGAATGCGCCACCATCGTGGTAATTCCCGAGGTGAGACCGGCAGCGATCGCCTTCGGCGTCGAGCGCTGTCGGACCGTTACCTTCCCGCCTCCGGCAAACCACAGGCCGACGAAGACCAAGGTGACAACCGCCATGATGATCGCGATGAGGTGATGATCCAAAAAGCGGAACAGCAGATAGCCGAGCCCGACGCCGATCAACAGTCCAGGCAGCAACAGGACGAGGTCCGGCCTCGACCACGTCGAGGCCTTCCAGTAGCGCAGCGCGTACAGATCCATCGCGACAAACAATGGTGCGAGCAAGCCGCCGGCCGTCACCGGATCCATCACGATCGACAACAGTGGAATGCCGACAATGGCGAATCCGCCGCCGAATGCGCCCTTCATGAAGCAGATCAGGAACACCCCGGCAAAGGCCACGAGGACCGTGGTCGCCGTCAGTTCCGGCGCAACCGATGAGGCTATCATCGTGGCGTCGCCCGGCTGGAAGCGGTCATGAGGCCGCAAGCCGCCGCTTCGATCTCGGAGCGCGCGAGGCCAATGTCCTTAAGCGCGTCGTCGTCGAGCGCGCAAAGCCTCGCAATGGCGGCGCGGCGGACGAGAAAGCGAGCGATTTGCTCTACGGGCCGGACGATGGTTGAAAGCATTGCAGACATTTCTGTTCTCCATTGGTTTGCTCCGCGGCAATGCGACGCCGTCGGCGCCAGCGCTTGTAAAGCGCGGCCGCGTGCCACTAACCGCAGACCTTGGTAATGCCCGGTGCAATCCGGTTGACGCAGACAGTATGATCCGATAAAATCTCAGTACAATATAAACATTGAACTCGGTGCAATAATGTCGAAGTCCGCATATCTGAAGCTGGCCGATACTATCGCCGCTGAGATAGCCGCTGGTACGCTCAAGCCCGGCGACCGCCTGCCGCCACAGCGCAACTTTGCCTACGAGCGCAAGATCGCCGTCTCAACGGCGAGCCGCGTCTATTCCGAGCTAATGCGCCGCGGGCTTGTCGTCGGCGAAGTAGGCAGGGGTACCTTCATCTCGGGGGAGACCAGGCGCGGCGCAGCGGCGCCAAGTGAGCCACGCGGCATCCGGATCGACCTCGAGTTCAACTACCCGATGCTTGTGGGTCAGACCGCGCTCATCGCGAAAAGTCTGGACGGTCTGGAGAAGCCCGCTGCGCTCGATGCCGCATTGAGACAGGCGACCAGCGCTGGCACGCCAGCGCTCCGAAGCCTTGCGGCCGCCTACCTTTCGCAGGGCGCATGGTCCCCCGATCCAGAACAGCTCGTTTTTACCGGCAATGGGCGGCAGAGCATCGCGGCGGCGCTGGCGGCAGTCGTTCCAACGGGTGGCCGTTGCGGTGTGGAGGCTCTGACCTATCCCTTCATCAAGGGCATCGCAGCCCGGCTGGGTATCTCGCTGGTGTCGCTGGCAATGGACGAAGGCGGCGTACGGCCCGACGCGGTGCAAAAGGCGCACAACGAGGCGCATCTCTCGGCGATCTACATTCAGCCGGCGATCCACAACCCGTTGGGCATGACGATGACCTCGGCGCGCCGGGCGGATCTCCTGCACGTCGTCGAGAATCTCGATCTTCCCATCATCGAGGACCATGTCTACGGCTTCCTCGACGACGAGCCGCCGCTTGCCGCGCTCTCGCCGGATCGCTGCATTGTCATCGACAGTCTCTCCAAGAAGGCCGCGCCGGGCTTGACGCTGGGCTTCATCGTGCCGCCGCAGCGGCTGCGTGAAGGCGTGATGGCCTCGGTGCGTTCGGGTGGGTGGACTGCATCCGGGTTCGCGTTTGCGGCGGCGGAGCGGATGATGGGCGACGGCACCCTTGCCGAGCTTGCCAGGCTAAAGCGCCTCGACGCGCAAGCGCGCCAACATCTGGCCGCCGACCGTCTGTCGGGTTTTGAGATCCAGACCAACGCGAAATGCTATCATCTGTGGCTGACATTGCCACCGCACTGGCGATCGCAGAGTTTTGTTGCTGCCGCGGCCCGACGCGACATTGCGCTAACTCCTTCGACGACATTCGCCGTCACGCCCGGTCATGCGCCGAACGCCGTCAGGCTCGCGCTGGCGGCGCCAACAATGGATCAGCTCGATGCCGGCTTGTGCACACTGGCCGCGATGCTGGCATCCCGGGAGGACGATTTCGACACGACCGAATGATCACGGTGCAATTGCCGGCAACGTGCCGTCACGATCGAGTGGTCGCAGCACCTCTTAGAAACAAGTCCGCGCACATCCGCGCGCGCTCGGCAATCTCTTCGATGCGAGGCGCTGGTTTCTGACGTAACATAACGGCCCGCTGAGGTTCCATGACCATCATCCCGCGAAGCATCCCACAAGCGGCATGCGGATCTGCAAGCGTAAGGGCACCGCGATCGGCCTGCTTGCGTAGCCAATCCTCCATCAAGTTGTTGGTCTTGACGATCGCCTGTTCATAAAACGCGGTTGCGATCTCGGGGAAGCGGTCGGACTCGCCGATGACAAGACGCGTGATGGTGACGGTATCGTCGGAGAGCGTCAGCATGCCATAGGCCATCAGCATCCGCTCGAGACCCTGCCGCAGGTCCGTCGTCGCAAGCGTGCTCACATCCAGCGCCAACAGGAAGCGGCTGATGCGATCGGAAATCAGGTCCGAAAAGACGTCGGCCTTCGTCGGGAAAAGCCTGTAGAGCGTTTTGGTCGAAACACCCGCCTCTTGCGCAATCGCGGCAATGCTGGCCGCCGCATATCCGCTCTGGTGAAACTGCTTGTTTGCGGCCTCGAGGATGACATTCCTGGTGTCCTCGTCGCACCGCACCTGGGGCCGGCCTCGCGATCTCTTCTCGATTTTGTGATTTTGGACCATGGCGAGTTTCCAAATTTGCGTTGACTTCGATTTTATAGCGCGTATTTTGGAAAATATCAAATTTCCAATTAACCAAGGGCCGTAACCTTCGCGACCTGTTCCGGAGAGAAGCAATGCCTATCAATAAGCTGCATGCCCTGAATAATAACGTCCCCTCCGTCAATGACGCGGTTGCGGAAGCGCTGCCCGCAACGCTCGATGCCGGCAAGCCGCCACGCGTCGCAGAACTGGCCGGGTCGGGCGCTGAAGCAAGGACGGCCGGCAAACGCTCGGGCCGCTCTCTGCTCATCGGCGCGACTGCGATCGCATTGATTGCCGCCGGAGGCTATTTCGGCCATGACTATTGGACGGTTGGTCGCTTCCACGTGTCAACGGATGACGCCTATGTGAAAGCTGACTCCAGCACGATCGCTCCCAAGGTGTCCGGCCATATCACCGAAGTGCTTGTCAGCGACAACCAAACGGTCATCGCAGGTCAACCGCTTGCAAGAATCGACGATCGCGATTTCAGGTCCGCGCTCGACCAGGCGAAGGCAGATGTCGCTGCCGCCGAGGCTACGCTGAAAGCCAAGGAAGCCGCTCTCGACATTCAGCAATCGACCATCGCCGCAGCGCGCGCCACCGTCGACGTCGACCGGGCGAACGAGACCTTCGCGCAACAGAACGACAAGCGCTATTCGAACCTTGCGACCACAGGTTATGGTCCGGTGCGGACCGCTGAACAGGCAGCCTCCGAGATCGCGGTGGCGAGGGCGGCCGTTGCGCGCGACAGCGCCATTCTCGACGCCGCGATCAAACAGGTCGATCTTCTGAATGCCGAGGTTGCCCAAGCAAAGGCCGCTCTAGCCCGTGGCCTGGCCCTTCAACACCAGGCCGAACTCGATCTTTCCTATGCGACAATTCTCGCGCCTGTTGACGGCTCGGTGGGCAACCGCACGCTACGGGTCGGCCAATATGTCCAGGCGGGCACGCAGCTGATGTCGATCGTGCCAACCACCGCGGTCTACGTGATCGCCAACTACAAGGAAACACAGTTGACTGACGTGCATGCGGGCCAGACTGTCGATCTCGAAGTCGATATGTTCCCCGGCCGCACCTATCATGGCCGTGTCGACAGCATCGCGCCGGCAAGTGGCCAGGAGTTTGCTCTGCTTCCGCCGGACAACGCTACGGGCAACTTCACGAAGGTGGTCCAGCGTATCCCGGTCAAAATCGTACTTGACGGTCAGAGCGCCGCATCCGGCGATCTTCGCCCCGGCATGTCGGTGCAGCCGAGTATCGACACCAAAGCTGCCGCTCAGGGCAACCGGGTCTGATGGGAAATGTGAGGAGATTGCAGCCATGTCCTCCGAAATTTCAACCGCCACAGTCGCCTCGCAGCCGCGGGCCAGCACCAGGGATTGGATCGCCGTGCTCGCCGGCATGATCGGCGCGTTCATGGCCATCCTCAACATCCAGATTACCAATGCCTCATTGCTCGATATCGAGGGCGGCATTGGTACCGGCATCGACAATGGCGCCTGGATCTCCACCTCCTACCTGATCGGCGAAATCGTCGTCATTCCCTTGACGGCCTATTTCAGCAGCGTCTTCTCGTTCCGCCGATACATTCTGGTAAACTCGGTTCTCTTCCCACTGTTTTCGATTGCCTGTGCCTTTGCCCACGACCTTGGAACGATGATCCTTCTGCGAGGGTTGCAGGGCTTTGCCGGTGGCGTTCTGATCCCCATGGCGTTTACCATGGTCCTGACCAAGCTTCCGAAGGCGCAGCAGCCGCTCGGCCTGGCATTCATTGCCCTGTCGGTTACGTTCGCCCCTGCAATCGGCCCGACGATCGGCGGCTACCTGACAGAAAATTACGGCTGGCAGTCGATCTTCTTCATCAACGCCGTACCGAGCGCCATCATGGTCGTTGCGCTTGCCCTGACGCTCGACAAGCAGCCGATGCAGCTCCACCTGCTGAAGGAAGGCGACTGGGCAGGCATCGTTGCGATGACAGTCGGGCTCGCTGCCCTCCAGACCGTGCTCGAGGAAGGCAACAAGGAGGATTGGTTCTCGTCGGCCTTCATCGTCAGGCTCAGCATCGTTGCCTTCGTCTTTCTTTCCGCTTTCATCTGGATTGAACTCACCGTGAAGAAGCCGCTGGTGAAGCTGCGGCTGCTGACACAGCGCAATTTCGGGATCGGCGTCGCCGTCAACGTGCTCGTCGGTGTCGCACTTTTCGGTACCGTTTACATTCTGCCGCAATATCTGGGCCAGGTGCAGCGATACAACGCCGAGCAGATCGGCAACGTCCTGGCTTGGACGGGTTTGCCGCAATTGCTGCTCATTCCGCTCGTTCCTGTCCTGATGAAACGGTTCGACGCCCGTTACATCGGTTTCCTCGGCATCTCGATCTTTGCGATCAGCTGCTTCATGAACATTACCCTGTCGGCGGATAGTGCCGGCGATCAATTCTGGATCCCCAACATCGTGCGTGCGATCGGACAGGCGCTGGTGCTGACACCGATCACCGCCATCACCACAGGTGGCATTGCCCCGTCCGACGCCGCTGCGGCCTCGGGGCTGTCCAACATGTTGCGTAACCTCGGCGGCGCGGTCGGTACGGCATCGCTCGGCACGATCCTGACAAAGCGCGAGCAGTTCCATTCGAACATCATCGGCCAGTCGGTGACCCTTGCCCGGGAAGAGGTCCGCGACCATCTCTCCCAATCCACCAGCTACTTCATGGCGCACGGCGTTTCCGACCCGGTTCTTGCCAGCCACAAGGCGATCGCGGCTCTGGGTCAAGTCGTTCGACGTCAGGCGCTCATTCTGGGGTTCAGCGACACCTTCGCTGTCATCGGGGTCGTGCTGGCAATCGCTGCTCTGGCTTTGCTGCTGACCCAAAAGTCAGGGGCTGGAGGCGGCGCCGGTGCTCATTGAGGCGTTGTCAAATCGGCTGCATGCCGGCTTCTCCCCTTGGTATCGACGTCTGATTTCGCGAACCGGAGGTCGATGCCTCGGAAGCTGTGGCTGATGTTGCCGGTAAGCAACGATATGCTGCTGCGCGTCGTGCCGCGGTGCGGCTGGCGGTAAGACGGCGGCCGAAAAGATTTCTTGAATGGTTTGTCGAAATCCGGATCGTCTATGGAGGGAAGGCGGCCGTAACTGGCCCGACCAAACGCCGACCAACCAGAAGGAACGACGATCATGAAACTGATTACCATGACGAATGTCTCCCTCGATGGAGTCATGCAGGGGCTCGGCTCGGTCGACGAGGACCGCCGCGGCGGCTTCGAGCGCGGCGGATGGATCGCGCCGCTCTTCGACGAAGAGGCGGGGGCCGCATTGGGCCAGATCTACGCGCGCGCCGACGCGTTTCTGTTCGGACGGTGGACGTACGAGGTCTTTGCCGGCTCCTGGGGTGCGGTCAAAGCGATCCCGCGCGGCAACCCCGTCGCACTCGCTTTGAACACGCGGCCCAAGTACGTGGCATCGAATACGCTCAGGGACCCGAAATGGGCGAATACCACTGTCCTTTCAGGCGACATCGCGACCGCGATCCTCGACCTGAAGGCCAAGCCGGGCGGCGAGTTGCAAGTGCATGGCGGCACCACGTTCATCCGCTGGCTGCTCGACAACGACCTGGTGGATGAGATCAACCTTTTCACCTACCCCCTGATCCTCGGTCAGGGCAGGCGGCTCTTTCCCGAGACGGGTCCGGACAAGGCACTCGAACTGGTCGAGTCGCGGTCCACTGTCGGCGGGGTTATCATCCAAGCCTACCGTCTCGCCGGGCGTCCGCAGTATCGAACGGCCACAATGGAATCGACGGAAACAAAGAAGTAGACATCTCCGCCTTTGTTGCGGCAGGGCCGCACCACCGGCTGCGATAGCGCTGTTCAGGAGAGGACGCATGACGAGGCATCGAATCTACTCAGTCACTGTCGCGAGCGTCTATCCGCATTATGTCGCCAAAGCGGAGAAGAAGGGGCGCACGAAATCTGAGGTCGACGAGATTATCTGTCGGCTGACGGGACATTGCCAAGAGACGCTGGATAATCAGTTGGCGAACGACACGAATTTTGAGGACTTCTTTGCGCAAGCGCCGCAAATGAACCCCGCCCGAGCACTTGTTACGGGCGTGATCTGCGGCGTTCGCGTGGAAGACATTCAGGAACCAACGATGCGGGAAATCCGCTACCTGGACAAATTGATCGACGAACTTGCCAAAGGGAAAGCGATGCAGAAGATCCTGCGAAAATAGCCAGGCGGTTTTTTCGAACGCGCAAGGCTTAATGTTCCGGGCTTGAGCAAGTGGTGGCGTCGACCAACGACCTCATCCCTGTCGCAAGATTGAATTGCGCGCGCCAGTCGCCGTCGCCAAGGGCTTCCCAGGCATCACAATTGGAAGGACTGCAGTCCGAACTCATCGGCCGAATTGTAGGGATCTCTCGACCCCCGTGGCGGTCATTCCAACCGTCGATCACCGCGGCGCCTGTGTTCTGCTTAGGCGCCTAAGCGGAGCGTCCGGATAAAAAGGGAAGCGAAAGTGCGACCAGATCGTCAATAGCGGCCGCACACCGAGCGAAGGAGGTGGCATCGAGCGTCAAGCCGGTCGTGGCAGTGCGGCAGGGCTCTGCACGACTACAACGATGCCTAAGAATGCCACCACCCCGGCTATGCCAATTGCTACGGTCATCCAGATGGACGGCACGACGCCGAGCCCCGCCATCGACATGGACATGGCGAGCGGGGCAATCGCCGACATCATCTGTTTGGCCGACGTGGCCCAACCGAGACGACTGCCGTATCCCTTTGGTCCGAACAGTTCGAGCGGCAATGTCCCCCCGACAATGCTTGTCAGACCGGAGCCCAATCCGAAACAGATAGCAAACAGGACCGCTCCTGGGAGCCAGGGTGTCGTCATCAGCAGGATCGTCAACCCGATTGGCAGAAGCCCGGTCGCGATCACGGCCAGCCATTTCTGCGACAGTTCGCGGCCGAAGAGCATGTTGATCAGGCGACTTGCGACCTGTGCGGGACCGAACAGCGAGGCAACCAGCAGACCTGCGGCACCAAACCCGAGCGCCTGCGTCAGCGGTACCATGTGAACCAGGATCGCCGAAAGGGCATAGCCTTCGATCGCAAAGCCGAGCAGCATCAGGGCGAACAGCGGCGTTCCGTTCGCAACAGGGCGGTGTTCGCTAACGGGCGCGGTGGTGGCTCTGGAAGCGGACACGGCTGTGGTCGTCAGCCGGGCAAGCGCCAGGTGCACTGGAAGGCAGACGAGAAGGTTCAACGCTGCGAACAGCAGATAGACCTCCCTCCAGGACAGAAAACCGTGTAGCCAGGAGGTCAGTGGCCAGAACAACGAGGAGGCGAAACCAGCGATCAGCGTCAGGTGAACGATTGATTTCTGGGCCTTGGCTCCCCCGGTCTGAACGATTGCAGTGAACGCAGTGGCATAGAGAACGGCGACCGAAACGATCTCGGTCAGCGCCAGTGCGACAGCGAAGCTGATCGGTCCGGTGGAGACGGCCATCAAGACGAGTGCTGCGGACGCGAGCAGCGATCCTGCCGCCATCAACCGCCCGGCGCCAATCCTGTCGGCAAGATAGCCTGACAGGGGCGCGGCGAGGCTCCCGACCAGAAGAGCCACGGAGAAAGCTCCAAACACCCATTGCTGCGATTTGCCGATATCTTCAGCGATTTCCGGCACCAGAATGCTGAAGGCATAGTAGAGGGTGCCGTATCCGATGATCTGTGTTGCGCCGAGCCCCGCAAGTGCCCATGCCGGTAGCTTCCGTTCTCCCATCATCACGCTCGCTCTTCTTCGACAACTGGTGCGGCACAGCCGCATCCGGATTTTCCAGCGGCCTTCGCAGTCGCATCTGCGACACAGCAGGCGTCGGCTTCTACGGGCGCGGGTCCCCCGCAGCATCCCGATGTGGCGTTTACTGCGAGATCGACCGAGCACGCCCCCGTTTCGGGTAGAACCAGTTCCACCCGTCGCGCGGCGACATGATCTCCTGCAAGCTCCGCGACCACGGAACGGACCTGTTCGTAGCCGGTCTTCATCAGGAATGTTGGAGCGCGGCCATAGGATTTCGAGCCGACAATGTAGAAGTCCTTGTCCGGATGAGCCAATTCGACGACGCCGTGGGGCGGAACGGTCCCGCAGGAATGAAGGTTCGGATCGATCAGTGGCGCCAGGGCTGGTGGAGCTTCCACAGTCGGATCGAGATCAATGCGGAGTTCTCTGAGAAACGATAGGTCGGGCCGGAAGCCAGTCGTGACCACCACCCGGTCTAGCGCCTGCGTCACTGGCTCTCCGTTTGCCATCGCGTTGACGACGATCCCATCGGGCTCGGATGTCACGCTCGCAGCAGCAAAGGACGTCAGCATTTTGAGGCGACCCTCGTCCATGGCTTTCTTTGCAGCCAGCCCAAGGGTACCGCGCTCGGGAAGCTGGTCATTGAGACCGCCGCCGAGCAGGCGGGCCACTCCATGATGGCGGAGCGCCCAGAAGATTTCGGTCGCAGGATCACTTTGCTGAAGTTCCAGCAGGGCCAAGGCGACATTGATTGCTGAATGACCGCTTCCGACAACCAGTGTTCGCTTGCCGATGAAGTCAGGCCGCCTGATGCCGGCAACGTCCGGGATGCCATAGGAAACCCTGCTGGAGGAGCGTTCGCCAATGACGGGCAGGCCGTTGATCCCCATCGGGTTCGGTTGTGTCCACGTGCCTGAGGCATCGATGACAGCTCGTGCCAGAACTTCGTGCTCGCCCCCGATATCGTCGTATCGGACCACAAAAGGCGCATCCTGACGACCCTTTGATGAGACCTTGTCAAATCCCTCGCGGGTAATCGCCGTGACCGTTGTGCCGAGCTTCAGATTGGCAGCAATGGAAGGGACGGACGATAGCGGAAGCAGATAGTTTTGAACGATTTCCCGACCCGTCGGCACACCATCGGCCCGTGGGGCGTTCCAACCATGGTCGTCGAGCAATCGCCGCGCGGCATCGTCGATGTTGTATTTCCAGGGGGAAAACACCCGCACATGGCCCCAATCGAGAAGAGACGAACCGACGGAGGTCCCCCGTTCGAGGATAAGCGGCGTGATGCCTGCCTCAACCAGTCTTGCCGCAGCCGCGAGCCCAACGGGACCAGCGCCAATCACTGCGACCGGAAGAATTTCATCTAAAGCCACCTGCCTATCCTTTCGTATTTCCAGAAATTTCGAAATTGAAACGAAAAAAAATGCCTTCAGGCCACGGTTTCGCGGGTTTGCTTCGAGCAAGCCGCGTCGGCGCAGCACTCGTCAGCGAGGTAGCCGATCAGCGCATTCATGTGCCTGTAGTTTGCGGTACAAATCAGCGTCGTCGCCTGACGATCCTGGATAACAAGGCCTGTATCGACGAGCCGTTTAAGATGATGTGAGAGAGTCGATGCCGGGATTTCCAGCTTCTCCTGGAGCCTCCCGACGGGCAGGCCGTCTTCACCGGCACGCACAAGCGCCCGGTAAATCTGCAGTCGGGTAACGTTGCCAAGCGCTTCGAGCTGCGATGCTGCTTTTTCGATAATCATGGAAATAAGCTAAGGCGAGGACGGTGCTTCGGTCAAGTGATATTTCCATCTTTGTCGAAATAACCGTGAGACGAGCGACCTGATCGTCTCACGGTTGATGCCGCACGTCAGATGGCCTTGAGCTGGACCCGTTTTTCCAGCTTCTCGGCATCCTCTTTTCGCTCACTGTAGCGGTCGGTGAGGTATGGCGACGCATCCCGGGTAAGCCAGGTAAACTTCACCAGCTCTTCGCAGACATCGACGACGCGGTCGTAGTAGGACGACGGCCTCATCCGGCCATCGGCGTCAAACTCCTGGTAGGCCTTGGCAACCGAAGACTGGTTCGGGATCGTGATCATCCGCATCCAGCGGCCGAGAATGCGCATCTGGTTGATTGCATTGAACGACTGGCTACCGCCAGACACTTCCATGACCGCCAGCGTCTTGCCTTGGGTCGGTCTGATGGAGCCGAGGGAGAGCGGTATCCAGTCAATCTGGGCCTTCATGATGCCCGTCATCGCGCCGTGCCGCTCCGGGCTGACCCAGACCTGGCCCTCGGACCACGCGGAAAGATCGCGCAGTTCCGCCACCTTGGGATGGCTGACCGGCGCTTCATCGGGGAGCGGCAGGCCCCTGGGATCGAATACCCGCACCTCGCAGCCGAAGTGCTCCAGGAGACGACGAGCTTCGTGAGCGAGAAGTCGGCTGTAGGAGATTTCCCGAAGCGAACCGTAAAGGATCAGGATGCGCGGCTTGTGCGTCGAGAACGCGGGACGAAGCGCGCCGAGATCAGGCATGCGGAAGTGCTCGGAAGCTGCGGCAGGAAATGTTTCAGACAATGCGCTGCCCCTTCTCGTCGAGGACCCGTTCGCCGTCTTCCTTCGTGAAAGCGCCCTTGTGGGTGTCGGGAAGGATTTCCAGGACGACTTCGGACGGACGGGCAAGACGCGTACCCATCGGCGTGATGACGAACGGACGGTTGATCAGGATCGGGTGCTTCAGCATGGCGTCGAGCAATTGTTCATCTGTCAGCTCCAGATTATCGAGGCCCAGTTCCGCATACGGAGTGCCTTTCTCGCGGATCGCCTCACGGATCGTAAGCTGCGCATCGGTAATCATCTGCACGAGTTGGTCCCGTGTCGGAGGCGTGTTCACATATTCGATGACAGTCGGCTCGATACCCGCATTGCGGATCATTTCCAGAGTGTTGCGCGACGTGCCGCAATCCGGGTTGTGATAGATAGTGACGTCCATGATCATGCCCTTTCGGCAATGGTTTTTTCGACGAGAGTGTTTTTGACGACGGCAGGGCTTGCTTCGTACCAGCCCTTCGACCGGTTCACGATCCAGACGACGGACAGCATCACAGGGACCTCGATGAGCACGCCGACCACGGTTGCCAGCGCAGCACCCGACTGGAAGCCGAACAGACTGATCGCAGCGGCGACTGCGAGTTCGAAGAAGTTCGATGCCCCAATCAGTGCGGACGGTCCCGCAACGCAATGCCGCTCTCCGGACATGCGGTTCAACAGGTATGCGAGGCCCGAGTTGAAGTAGACCTGGATCAGGATCGGAACGGCAAGCAAAGCGATGATGGTTGGCTGGGCGATGATCTGTTCGCCCTGGAAACCGAACAGCAGGACCAAGGTGGCCAGCAACGCCACGAGCGACAGAGGCTGCAACTTGATCAAAAGCGCATCGAGAGCCTTCGTCGTGCCGTCGGCCATCAAAATTTTCCGGAGGGCTTGCGAGATTGCCACCGGGATGAGGATGTAGAGCGCAACCGAGATCATCAGCGTGTCCCAAGGGACCGTGATTGCCGACAGGCCGAGCAACAGGCCGACAATCGGCGCGAACGCGACAATCATGATCGCGTCGTTGAGTGCGACCTGGGAAAGCGTGAAATGCGGCTCACCCTTCGTCAGGTTGGACCAGACGAAGACCATGGCCGTGCACGGCGCTGCTGCAAGAATGATCAAGCCCGCGATATAGGAGTCGATCTGGTCTTCGGGCAGCCACGAACGAAACAGGTAGCCCACGAACAGCCAGCCGAGCAGTGCCATTGAGAACGGCTTTACCGCCCAGTTGATGAACAGGGTGACGCCGATCCCGCGCCAGTAGCTGCCGACCTTGGACAACGATCCGAAGTCGATCTTCAAGAGCATGGGAATGACCATCAGCCAGATGAGGATGGCGACGGGAATATTGACCTTGGCGACCTCCGCTGCACCGATCGCCTGGAAGACGCCTGGCATCAGATGACCAAGCGCAATGCCGACGAGAATGCAGAGAAATACCCAGACGGTCAGGTAGCGTTCAAACGAGGACATCAGACTGCCTTTTCCTGGGGCTGCGTGGAGCCCTCCATCTTGCCGATCTGGCGAAGGTGCTGTTCGAGCGCGAGCTTTTCGATGGAAGAGATCGGAAGGCTGAGAAACGCAGTAATGCGGTTCTTGAGGAATCGGGCTGCCTGGGCGAACGCCCGTTGCACCTCGACCTCATCCCCCTGAACGGCTGCGGGGTCTTCAACCCCCCAATGCGCGGTCATGGGATGACCAATCCACACAGGGCACGCTTCGCCTGCTGCGCTGTCGCAGACAGTGAAGATGAAATCCATCTCCGGTGCGCCGGGCTCGGCGAAGACATCCCAGCCTTTCGAGGAAAAGCCGGTGGATGGATAACCAAGCGCATCGAGTTCCCTAAGGGCATGCGGGTTCACTTTGCCCTTGGGTTGGCTGCCGGC
The DNA here is from genome assembly GCF_050434565.1 of Ensifer sp. 4252. Lineage (NCBI taxonomy): Bacteria > Pseudomonadati > Pseudomonadota > Alphaproteobacteria > Hyphomicrobiales > Rhizobiaceae > Ensifer > Ensifer sp. 4252. The sequence continues at coordinate 91,361 of NZ_JBNDIU010000023.1, read as the reverse complement.
AGAGAACGCCTTGAAGCGCCCGCTGCCTTCTTTGTTGAGGATCGACTCGGCCAAAATAGAGCGAGCAGAATTGCCCGTGCATAAGAAGAGCACGTTATAAACACGTTCAGACATTGGAGTTGTCCCTAGTGGCGTTGGTCCGACTTCAGAGAAATGGCGCCGATCATGCGGTCACTCCCACGGGTGGGCAGCAGGGCGTGAGTTCGGCAATCAGAGGGGTGCAAATCTCCGCATTGCCGCCACAGCAGTCCTTGATCAGGAACAGCGTCAGTTCGCGGAACACATCGAGGTTTGCACGATAGATGATTGAACGGCTGTGGCGCTCACCGGAGATCAAGCCCGCCTGCGTCAATGTCTTGAGATGCGCAGACATCGTGTTTTGCGGCACGTCGATGATCTTGGCCAACTCGCCGACGGGCAGGCCGTCGGGCTCATGTTTGACAAGAAGCCGGAACGTGTCGAGACGGGTGCTCTGTGCGAGTGCGCCGAGTGCGGTGATAGCTTTTGAATTATCCATATATCCACACTATTGGATATATCGATGCGCGTCAACGGGGCAAGGGGCCAAGATGTCCCCTGGTTCACGGTGCAGACGGGCAGAATCCTGACTTCTGCGTACGATCGGAGAGGTGCGGCCGCGCCGGATGTCCGCACGTCGCGTTAGACCGTTTCGAGCAGACTAAACTGAACTGGGATAAGTTTGCGAATCTTGAGTTGCCCTGCCGCATCTTTGTCAATGACAGTCAGGAACTGTCCTTTTTCAGATCCCAACGGCATAACCAGGCGTCCACCGGGCTTGAGCTGCTCAAGCAATGCCGGCGGCGACCGCTCCGCCGCCACCGCGGCCAGTATCTTGTCGAACGGGGCGTGCTCAGGCCAGCCGCGGGACCCGTCTCCAACACGAATGCCGACATTGATATGGCCGAGGCCCCGCAGCAGAGCCTCGGCGCGGCTTGCGAATTCCTCGATGATTTCGACGCTCCAGACCTGCCCGGCGAGCTCCGCGAGGATTGCGGATTGGTAGCCCAGGCCGGTGCCGATCTCGAGCACTGCCTCGTGCGGTTGGGGAGCGAGGAGATCGGTCATGAGAGCGACGATGAAGGGCTGCGAGATGGTTTTATCGAAGCCGATCGGCAGCGGCATGTCCTCGTAGGCATACGGCGCAAGCGGGGCGGGCACGAAGAGATGCCGCGGCACCTGCTGCATCGCAGCCATCACCCGCTCATCGAACGCCGCCCTGCCAAGCTCTTCGCTCGCAAGCTCCACATGGATTGCAATCAACTCGACCATGTGTCTGCGCAGGACCGCGAGGTGCTTTTCATTCATTGGTTTCATGATCACGGGCTTTCCTCAGCCAGTTTATTCCCAGAAAGCTCTGTGATCAAACTCAGGAATGACCGGAATGGAGTCCACTTGCGCCATAGGCGAGCAAACCCCAGTGGCCGCAATGGGTCGATACGCGGACCTTGGAGACATCGTTAGCGAAGGTCAGGATGTGGCGCGTTTGAGACGCGCAGGGATCACTCACCTGGTCCTACAGCGCCGCGCGTCTTATTAGACGCGCAAAGGTCGCTGTAGCACTTTGGGCTGCTGCATGTTTCCTTAAATCGAATACGATTTAAGGAAACATGCAGCAGCCTGAAAACGTTCGTCGCCACATGGCGGCCACCGACGATCAAGACGCAATCGATCTGCTCCATGGAGCCATCTCCGCCGTTCGACTGCCATTGAATCACAGAGCAAGCGGAGTTCGCACTATTCACCGGCTCGTGCGCTTGTTCCAAATCGTGCGCTAGAGCCGACGCAATGGCCGGAAAGCGGCGCGCAACTCGGCACTGAAAAGCGCCGGTTCTTCCCAGGCGGCGAAGTGTCCGCCCTTGTCCACCCGGTTGTAGTAGATCAGGTTGTGGTACGCTCGTGCCGCCCAGGTCTTCGGCGGCTTGTAAACCTCTCCCGGGAATACCGTCACGGCCGCAGGGATCGCCACTGGAGCCAACTTGTTGTTGCCGGCACTGCTCTCCCAGTAAATCCGGCCGCTCGAGGTCCCGGTGTTCGTCAGCCAATAAAGCGTGATATTGTCAAGAATCTCATCGCGGCCCAACGCGCGCTCCGGTTCACCGCGTGTGAACACCCAGTCGGCGAGCTTGTCATAGAACCACGCTGCCAGGCCAACCGGCGAGTCAGCAAGGCCATACCCGACGGTTTGCGGGCGCGTCCCCATGATCGCCGCATAGCCGAAGCCTTTGCTGAGGAACTCCCTTGCCTGGTCAAACACTGCCCGTTCCTCGCCGGTCAAATTCGCCGGTGCAGGATCACCACTTCTCAACGCCCGTGCAACTTCCGGCGGGATGGTGGTCGAGCGCTCAATCCTGTTCACATGAATGCCGAGCAGACCCGGAGGAGCCCGGCGGCCCATCGCATCGGAAATGATGGCGCCCCAATCGCCGCCCTGTGACACGTAGTGCCCATACCCAAGGCGCTTCATCAGGACGTCCCAGGCGCTGGCGACGCGATCCGGGTTCCAGCCGGTACCTTTGGGCTTTTCCGAGAAGCCGAACCCTGGAATGGACGGAAGCACGACATGGAAAGCATCCTCCGCCGTCCCTCCATGCGCCGTCGGATCTGTCAGCGGGCCAATGACTTGCAACAGTTCGAAAACGGAGCCGGGCCAGCCGTGGGTCATGATGAGCGGCAAAGCGTTGGCATGACGCGAGCGCACATGGATGAAGTGAATTTCGAGGCCGTCGATAGTCGTCAGAAACTGCGGCAAGGCATTGAGCTTCGCCTCTGCCTTGCGCCAATCGTATTCCGTCTCCCAGTAGCGCACCAGCGCCTGAAGCTTCGCCAGTTGCACGCCCTGGGAGCGATCATCGACCGTTTCCGGGTCTGGCCAGCGTGTCGCGGCAAGGCGCTGTCGGAGATCGATGAGCTCTGCCGCCCGGACCTCCACACGGAAGGGCCGAATTTCGCCAGCCTCCAGAGGCTTCGTGGTGTTCGTTTGGGTGACAGCGCTAGCAGGGCGAGACACCACGAGGGCTGCCGCCACGGCTCCATTCAGGAGCAGAGCCCGGCGCGACAGCGCGAAAGCGCCGGCGGTTTTCTCAGCGGTCATTTCACACCTCCTTCTCTCCGCTTTCGAGGATCCATTTCGAAACACTCACTTGACCGGAACGACAAGCGGGGTTCCTTTCTCGACGATGTAGGTCGCCAGCTCCGATGCCTTGCCGCTGCCGACATTTTTCGCGACATGAGCCACACCGGCCGGAATGAACAGGGCCTCGCCGGCATGAAGGGTAACCGGCGCCTTACCCTCTAGCTGGTATTCCAGCGAGCCTTCGAGGACATAGGCGACCTCTTCACCCGGATGAGAGTGCTTGATGGAGATTGCGCCCGGTTCGATATCGACGCGTGCCTGAACGGTCTCGCGCCCGAGTATGCTGAGATCGTGCTGCACAAGGTCCGTGCGCTGAATTCCCGGTTGCTGCGCCTTGGCCGCGGGCAGCACCAATCCACTTCCAACGATAAGCAGCGTACCCGCCATGATATGAGACATTTTCATATGGTCTTCCCTTCCGCGTTGTTGGAGCCCTCGTCTTTGAGGCTAACGGCACCATTTTAGTGCGTTCGTGTAGTGACGATGTGTCCGCCGGACGGGAGATTTGTAACGGCATGTATCGCCGCTTACTTCCCAGGTCTGTATCGCGATAAAGGGCAGTTGTATGAGGATGTATCCGCCCGGCTGTTCGACACCGTTCGATACACACGGGCTGCATTTGTGAAAAATGCGATACACAAGAAGCGCGCAAATCTCCTCTGCGAGCTGAGGATGGTGTCACCACCCTGGCCGTGCGCAACATGAGGAAGATCGTAATGAACGATATCACAGCTCAGCCCGAGAAGCCCCGCGGGCTGCCGGGTCACTCCACCGTGGGCACCAATGACCTGGGTGCTGCAGCGGCTTTCTATGACAAGCTGCTCGGCGTATTCGGTATCGGGCGCGTTCTCGTGCAGCCCGGAAGGGCTGTCTATTATGGGCACAAGGCGCTCGAATTCGGCGTGATCAGCCCCTTCAACGGCGCGCCGGCAAACGTCGGCAATGGCGGGATGGTCGCGTTCGAAGCCCGGTCCCGTGCTCAGGTTCAGGAGGCCCATGCGGTCGCTTTGGCGGCTGGCGGCTCTGACGAGGGTGCTCCCGGTCCGAGAGGGGAAAACTCCGACGGCCCGTACTGCGCATATTTCCGCGACCCTGAAGGCAACAAGTTCCTGGTGTACAGGAAGGGGCCTGACGAGGCTTGATCGTCGGGCATCACCGTTACCCGGGCCACCGGATTTTCAGAGCGACGATCCAGTGGCTGCGGGCCGACCTCTTTAACCCAAACAGTGTCACGCCCGGCGTATTCTGCGCCCGGCATTCGTTCAGATGCCGCTCAATTGGGCGGCATCTTTCTCTTGTAAGGCTGGCGCGCTGAGGTGTCGGCGCGCAGTGCTCAGGGATATGAGGAAGTCGCCCGTCTCCCTCTGTCTCGTCTAGGCAAGGCCCTCCGCCGCAGCGTAGGCGGACAGCACCTCCTTGATGTTTCTGTCGCCATCTGCGGGAAGGAGTGCGCGTGTCGTAACCGACTCGAGGTGATGCGCCATAAGGGCAGTCGCCTCGTCGGTCTTGCCAGCAATCAAGTTGTCTAGAAGCTCCCGATGTTCCGATACGGCGCATTCCGAAGAATGCGGTCGGCCATAGAGCGCGAGGATCAGGGAACTTCGGGCGACCAGTTCGTTCACGTAACGAATTAGGCTCGTGTTGTTCGTCATCTGTGCAAGGAGGGTATGGAACTCGCCCGCCAGGCGGATCGACGGGGCCTGCTCCTTCTTAGCGGCCTCCTCGGCCGAAATATGCGTGGAAAGCGCGTCGATTTGATCGGGCGTCAGTTTGCCGGAAAGTGTTTCCACCACGAGACGTTCCAGCGCCATTCGCGTAAGGAACAGATTGCGCGCTTCTTCAAGGGTTGGCCGCGCGACCATCGCACCCCTGTTCGGCCGCAATTCGACCAACCCCTCCTGGCTAAGACGAACCAGCGCTTCGCGGACCAGGGTTCGGCTGACACCCAGCCGTTCGCCGATAGAGTCTTCCGGCAGCTTCGACCCCGGAGACAAAGCCTGGTCGAGGATTGCGCGTTTCAAAACGCGATGAACGGCCTGAGCGCGGCCACCGCCCCCCTCGCTCTCGTTCTTTGCCATTGATCACTCCAGGTCGTAGCAATAGTCTCCTCGAATTGCATACAAAATGGCGGGGTGTCCAGTGATTTGGTGTCTCGACAGGTAACCGCATCTGGATACCCACCCAAGAGCCCGGTGCCGCCAAAACCGTTTCGGCGACCTGGTGTTGGTGCCCGCGCGCTCGTTGTCGGAAGCGTCGCCCTGACGCCGTATAGGCGCACCGTCATCCGGCGCGGCCGTGTGGTTGTGGATCGCGGCGAATTGGCTAGCGATTTGCCCGTCATCGAATGACGCCTTGTCGATGAAACGTGAAAAATCGCGAATCTGGCGTTCGCAGTGGCGGGCCACGATCGGTCGAGCCGCCAGTATGCAACGGCCAAACCTGCCGGTTCAGTGGCGGCCGACCGCGCCTTTACGGTTCGGCCCGCGTGATGATAGGTGTTTGCGATCCAACGCTTGGCAATCGTTATCAATCGCACGCTTGGTTATTTTTGAGGACAGTCATGACTCCCAAACCCAGCGACAGCAGTCCAAAATCGGCGGTCCCCAAGTCAGATGCGGTCTATCGTATCTTGAAGCGTGCCATCCTCGACCAAGCGTTCGCTGCGGGCACGAAGCTTCCCGAGGATTCGATCGGCGAGCGGCTGGGCGTTAGCCGCACGATCGTACGGCAGGTTCTGGCGCGACTGAATGGTGAGGGCTTGTTCGAATTGCGGCCGAACAAGGGAGCGTGCGTCAGCCACCCCAGCCTGGAGGACGGGCACAATATCTTTGCTGTCCGCCGCGCGTTGGAGACATTGGTCGTCGATAGCCTGATCAGCAGGCTGACGGCCCCGAAGATCAAGCAGCTTGAAGCGCGCCGAAGACAAGGCAAGGCTCAACAATCCGTCGGCCTCGATCCAACTCGCCGGCGAGTTCCACGTCCTGCTCGCACAGCTGACGGAGAACGCGATCCTATCGCGATACGTTTACCGAACTCGTCTCGCGCTCGTCCATGATTTTGTCGCTCTATGGCCGGCCTCATTCCTCCGATTGCGCCGTGTCGGAGCACCGCGAGTTGATTGCCGCACTTGCACGGAACGATCGCGAAAAGGCTTGCGAATTGATGGACCATCACATTGGGGCCATCACGACGCGCGCTCTGCTCAAAAGCAACTCGGAAAACGACCTGCCGGATCTCCTGGCCGCCTACGCAAAAGAAGAGGGCCTTTAGACCGTTTTGTCCCCTTGTGACCGGCGCGATCACTGGTTCTCCGTGCAGGACCTGCCGGAAGTCAACGCCCGTTTTCCATGCACCGGCGAAAGTCAGGACTCTTGCCCGCAGAGAATGCCTCGTAACAGAATACAATATGAGGCATAAATCGTATACTCTTAACGGCTGACAAGTTGGGCGAAAGGTGAAGCAAACTCCGGCGCGTGCCGTCTGTCGCTATCGCTTCCCGCTTCGCATAGAGCAACGTCCATGGGTGGTTGGCCCTCGTTGCAGATCTTTTTCGCATCAGTCCATTAGTTAAGATTTCTTCCCGACATTCCTTTCCGCCGACGGCTCATGCCGGTACGGGGCGCAGGCGCGCTTGAATTGATCGGCATTATTGTATGCATAAATTGGATGCAATATTGACATAAAAATGGATGCGATATACACCAGAAATGGGATTCGGTGGTGCCGGAAGGGTAGTATGTCAGGCGCACCCGTTCCCGCTGTGCTGGCGGCCTGTCGTTTCTTACTGAAGGATGTATCCGGACGTTTACCGCGCTGCGGCTGCACGCCGGGAGGACCATCGGCGTTGTTGGCTGCGGTTTGCGGCCGGAGAGTGCCTTTCGAGGCGGCCAATGCCGGTGATGCGCCCTGCCGGTCGACGCGCCGTGCCTCGCGGCGCGGTGATGAGCGGTTGAACAGACATGGAGGAGAACCGGGCATGGACATCGATTTCACTACGCTACCCCCTCCCGATCGTTATCGATTGCTGACCAATTTCATTGGTCCGCGCCCCATCGCGCTTGTTGGAACCCGGTCGTCGGCCGGACACAACAATGCGGCGCCAATGAGCTTCTTCAACGTATTCGCCCACGAGCCGCCCTTGGTTGTGCTCGGCATCCAGAACCGCGGCAATGGTGATGAGAAGGACACCGTCGCGAACATCCGCCGGACCGGCGAGTTCGTTGTCAACATGGTCGATATGGCGCTCGCCGAGGCGATGATCGTCTGTAGTGTCAACTTCGCTTCAGAAGTGGATGAACTGGACTTCGCCAGTTTGACACCGGTGCCGTGTAACCAGATCGACGTCGCCCGCATCGCCGAAAGTCCCTGCAGCTTCGAATGCAAGGTCGACCGTATCCTCGACTATCCCAAGCGCGTGCTCGTCATCGGCAAAGTCGTGCACATGCATATCCAGGACCGGTGCCTTGATGCCGAGGGGCGCTATGTGAATCCCGAAACCTACCAGCCGATCGCAAGGCTGCATGCCGACAACTACATCACTTCAGATCGCCAATTCGAACTTAAAAAGCCGGAAGAGTTACTGGGCTTCGAGTTTGAACAGGTGAACCCCAGGCCCGAGAGAGCCACCCGATGATCCGCATACACGTCATCAATCCGAATTCGACGGCCTCAATGACCGACCAAATCGCACGTGCGGCCGAGGCAGCACGATCGGAGGGCTCCGTCATTGAGGTGGAGACCGCAACGGACGCGCCTGCCTCGATCGAAGGCTACGCGGACGAGGCGATGGCCGTGCCTGCGATGCTGGCCGCAATCCGTGCCGCCGAGAAGCGGGGCGCATCGGCGCACGTGATAGCCTGCTTTGATGATCCCGGCCTTGCCGCAGCGCGCGAGGTTGCCTCCGGCCCCGTCATCGGTATCTGCCAGGCGGCGGTGCAGGTCGCAGTGACTGTTGCGACCCGCTTCGCGGTGATCACCACGCTGCCGAGGTCGGTGCCGGTGATTGAGGATCTTGTGGCGCACTACGGCGCTGCCTCGCGCTGCCGCCGTGTGCGCTCGGTCGACCTGCCGGTGCTGGCACTCGAAGCCGACCCGGCAGGGGCGCGCGCGAAACTCCTCAATGAGGCGCGCGCTGCGATACGCGAGGATGGTGTCGATGCCATCGTCCTTGGGTGCGCCGGCATGGCAGAATTGTGCGATTGGCTTTCTCGCGAAACCGGCGTGCCCGTCATCGACGGTGTGGCGGCAGCCGTCAAGCTTGCCGAGGCATTAGCAAGTGGTGGCTATCGGACCTCGAAGGCCGGCGCCTACGCTTATCCCCGCGACAAGTCCGGCGATTTCGTATCGGCTTGTCACCCCCATCATTGATCAACGGATAGGTCTCACGCCCATTTCCCAAGAAGGGATCAATTCACTGACTTTGCACTGCCGCGACGGCGCCCCCTCTGTGGCGTTGGTTCTCGTAGAACGCCGCACCCGCGTTTGCAGTCTGCAACCGCAGCACATCTCGTCCCCTATCTCGGCAAGATGCGGCGCGTACCGGCTGTCGGTGCAAAATCGAATAGTCATTGGCAAATCTCGCTGCCAAACCGCGTTTCCGTCCGTAAACTGGCGGACGCAAAATCCAAACCCACGATGAGGGAACAATGTTGGAACAAGCACTGTCGCAAAGCCGTCGGACATTTCTCAGCCAAACGGGGAAGCTGACCACCGCTTGCGCGGTTGTCGGGCTGCCTGGCGGGCTAGCTCAGGAGGCATCTGCGAACACGGCCGAGCCTGCTGCCGAGACCAGAACGACCAAGCTGACGGATCGTCACTACCTGTTGGCCGACGTGCGGCTGGAAGAAGGTTTCGAGTATGACGGCGACACAGTCATCGGCACCCGCACCGCGCTGTACACCGTTGAGATCAAGGACGGCAAGATCGCCGCGCTTCATCCCGCGAACGCAACGCTGCCCGGCGGCGTCCCGCGCTATCAGGCGCATGGCCAACTGCTGCTGCCGGCCATGCGCGACATGCACATCCATTTGGACAAGACCTTTTACGGCGGTCCCTGGCAGGCGCCGCGACCGCGCCAGGGCAAGGCCATCATGGACATGATTGCGCTGGAAGAAAAGCTGATCCCCCAATTGTTGCCCACTTCGCAGCAGCGAGCCGAGGGCTTGATCGCGCTGCTTCAATCCAAGGGGAGCACCGTCGCACGGAGCCATTGCAACATCGATCCGGTCAGTGGCCTGAAAAGTCTTGAACACCTGCAGCGCGCGCTGGAAAATCACCGCGACGATTTCGTCTGCGAGATTGTCGCCTTCCCACAACACGGTTTGTTGCATTCCAACGTCGACGCCTTGATGCGCGAAGCGATGCAGATGGGCGCGCACTATGTCGGCGGGCTGGACCCGACCAACGTCGATGGGGCGATGGAGAAGTCACTCGACTCCATGTTCCAGATCGCCCTCGATACCGGAAAAGGCGTGGACATCCACCTGCATGAAACCAGTCCGGCCGGGGTGGCGGCGATCAACTACATGATCGAAACCGTGGAGAAGAATCCCGCGCTGCGCGGCAAGGTGACCATCAGCCATGCCTTTGCCCTGACGACACTGACCCCTGAAGCATTGGAGGAGACGGCCTCCCGACTGGCGGAAAATCAGATGACGATCGCCTCGACGGTCCCGCTTGGTGCTCTGACGATGCCATTGCCACAATTGAGCAAGGCGGGCGTCTTCGTGATGACCGGAACGGATAGCGTCATTGATCACTGGTCACCGTTCGGCAGCGGCGACATGCTCGAAAAGGCCTGCTTCTACGCGCAGCTTTATCGCGGGTCTGATGAGTTCCACTTGTCGCGGGCCATGGCTATCGCCACCGGCGGCGTATTGCCATTGGATGATGCAGGCAAACGCGCCTGGCCAAATGCCGGAGATGACGCCGCTTTCACGCTTGTTGGCGCGAGTTGCTCCGCGGAGGCGGTGGCTCGCGTACCGGCGCGCACCGCCACCTTCCACCAGGGGCGTCTAGTGTTCGGCAGTATCGGCAAAGCCTGAGGCCGACCCGCCGTTGCCAGCGCGCCCGCATTCCTGCAACGGCTACAATAGGCTTGATTGTACCAACGGCGGCCGCACACGCAGGTCGCCGTTGTCGAGATCCCATCCAGCACCGCACACGAACGATGAACGCGAAGAAGCCCTTTCCGTCCACGACACAAGCACAGTCGAGTCTTTCAGTTGACGATCTGTACGGCTGCGGCACCATCGCGGACCGACATTCACTGCGCCCTTCGGCTCCCGGCCGCCATTTGCACGCGCGGCGCAATCTTGAATCTACTTGCCGGCGCTCTTGCCATCGGGGCTGCGCCAGGAGAATCTCTTCAGGTTTTTCGGTGGTGCCATAGTTTCGCTCATGGATCGCTCGTTGCTCTCTTGTTTGAATTGCTGATCGCGGGACGGAACCTGTTGCGGCAGATACGAATGGACTGAGTTCCCATGGAGCAAGACTGACCAAGTACCTCTCACCTTGGTAGCCGGTCACGCTGCCGAACGGTCAACTGGGCGTACCTTTAACGCGACATATTCGAGCGAAACTCCCGCGGCCCGTTGCCAGTTGCCTTTCGGAATGCTCGGGCGAAATTGGCTGGAGACGAATATCCCAACTCTGCCGACACGCGCGTGATCGAGCCGTTCGTGTGTCGCAGCAATTCAGTGGCTCGCTGAACCCTTGCCGCGCTCGCCAACCCGCGGAAATCGGTGCCAGCGCGATCCAGCTCACGTTGCAGCGTGCGGACGCTGGTGTCCAGCGTTTGCGCGGCACTATCGATCGACACGCTGCCGGTAAGAACTTGGACCCGCACCTGCTCCACGATTACCTCGAGCAGATCCCGTGGAGCGCCGCCTGGCCGGTCTCGCGCTAAATCCTCAATGGTGACAATGGGCCCTGAAGCGAAGAAGGCAAGCTCTCGCCTCTGCAGCGAATGGAAACGGGTGAGAATGTGGGAATTTTAAGACGTCGCCACATTGCTCCCATGCGAACACGCTATTGGAGGTTGTTTTGTGATTCGTACGCACAGCCTGCAATTTTGAAAAATAGAGGATTGATATGGTAAAAGTGTCCAGAATTGCCGCGACCATCTGTGCCGTTAGTGCGTTTCTAGCAACCGCTGGAATGGCTCAAACGGCATTCGCTCAAACTCAAGCCGAGGCCACTTCCGTGAAGCCTTTGGCCACTGGCTTGACCGATGGCGGGGCCGCCGAAGCCCAGGTAGTTGAGGCCGTCCGCACTGGAGATGTCTTAACGATCAAGCTCCGCTTCAAGCCGCTCGCCACGAGCAAGCTGGAACGAATCTACGATTCTATTAGTAAGGATGCATATGAAAACAGTTTCTACGTTCTTGCCGGCAACAAGAAATACCTGCTGCTCACGGACAGCAATGATAAGCCGCTGACAAATCCAAACCTGGTCGTCAAAGCCAACAAGGATTCACCGATCGCGGGCTCCTGGCATGGCAGATTCCCCGCTCCGCCAAAGGACGTCACCGAGGTGTCACTGACGATCCCGGGCGTCGAGACACTCGACGCAATCAAAATTACCGACCGATAGCCATGGCTGGTGCAGCGAAGTGTTCCCTTGCGATGGCCGTGATCATGATAGCGGCGAGCGGTTCTTATGCGCAGGTGCCTCCTTACCATCGCGAGATACGCGATCTTAAGGCTACGGTTCTTGATTTGAAGGGGCTACCCTCCGATTTGAATAGTGCCGTGTTTGATCTGTCGGCGAAAGCCGATGGGCTTACCGCTCAGCACGGTGGTCTTTCCGTACGACAAGATGCGACGACCGTCAGGGTGTCCATGACCGGCGATGTGCTGTTCGATTTCGACAAGGCCGACATCCAATCGGCTGCCGAACCGACACTCATGGATATCGCGCGTCTCATCGCATCCGTCCCCGCCAGCACGATCATTATCGAGGGTCATACCGATTCCAAGGGTTCGGCTCAATACAACAAGGAACTGTCCCTTCAGCGAGCCAAGGCCGTCGTGCAATGGCTTGTGAAACATGGAGCAGACAAAGCGCGGCTATCGGTCAAGGCGCTAGGCGATAGCCGTCCGATCGAACCCAATACGCAAAAAAACGGAGCGGACAATCCCCAAGGACGTGCTCTAAACCGACGCGTCGAGTTCGTTTTTCCGAAGCAGTAGAAAATGGAATCTGCGGGCCGATGAACTGATGCACGCCGGCTACTTAGGGCCGGCTTGCGTCCGCTATGGCGCTCCTGTTGGCCCGGCCGGCCGATGCTGTCCGAACGGTGACGTATTGCGCCTAACCGACATCGCCCTGGTAGAGTGTTTCGCCCATTCCCGGGGAGGCATGGCGGTTCTTGACATGTATTCAGATACGGCTTTTATGTTTGCTGGCGGCTCTGCAAACCAGCAGAGGCGTGCAAAACCCCAGCCATCAGCTCTTAGAGGCCCCAATGCGCCGAGTCCCTTCTCACGAAAATCACGTCCGAATTTCTGAGAAGTTGAGGATTCATGCGCACGTTAAATCTGGGCATCCTGGCCCATGTGGATGCAGGCAAAACTAGCCTTACTGAACGACTCCTTTTTGACGCTGGTGCCATCGACAAGCTAGGCAGCGTCGATGCAGGCAATACACAGACAGATAGCCTCGCGCTGGAGCGGCAGCGTGGCATCACGATCCGGGCTGCCGTAGTTTCTTTCACGATCGGCGACACGGCGGTGAACCTCATCGATACGCCCGGTCACCCCGACTTCATCGCCGAGGTCGAGCGCGTGCTTGGGCTGCTGGACGCTGCCGTTGTCGTTGTTTCTGCAGTCGAAGGCGTGCAAGCGCAGACGCGAGTGCTGGTGCGAGCGTTGCGGCGGTCCGGCTGCGGGAATATCTCGATCTGCCTCAGGGGCCGGCAAGGGTCACCGGAATCCAGCTTTTCGACGCCGGCAAAATTCACAGCGCAACCAGCTTCAGGGCAGGTCAGATTGCTCGGGTCAGCGGCCTTACCAGCGCCCGCATCGGCGACGTAGTAGGCACCAACCGCCTCGCAGGCGTCCCGCACCATTTTGCGCCTCCAACGTTGGAATCCGGCGTTCAACCGCAGCGTCCTTCCGAGAGTGCGGCGCTCTGGCTGGCGGTAAACCAGTTGGCCGAACAGGACCCGCTGATTGACCTGCGCAAGAACGAGGACACGAACGACATCTTTGTGTCTCTCTATGGCGAGGTGCAGAAGGAGGTTTGAGGATAGTACTGTCATCTGCGCCGAGAGGCTCGCGGGAACCGGGACGGGCCTTCAGATCATCTTCAAGGAGCCGAACCCCTTCCTGGCGACCATTGGCTTGCGCGTCGAACCGCGACCGGAAGGGGCGGGCAACAGCTTCGCGCTGGAAGTGGATGTTGGCCAGATGCCGGCAAGCTTCTACCGGGCAGTCGAGGAAACCGTATTCGAGACGCTCAAACAGGGCATCTTCGGCTGGCAAGTCATTGATTGCCACGTCGCCATGACCGCTGCTCGGCACAGTTCCCCGTCGAGCACTGCTGCAGACTTTCGGCAGTTGGCGCCGTGGGTCCTCGCAACGGCCTTATCAACGGCAAAAACCATCGTCTGTGAGCCGATCGACCAATTTGACCTCGAAGCACCTTCGGAGGCTTTGGGTGGCTTGCTGACTCTGCTTGCCAAGTCGGGCGCTGTCACCAAGGAATCGATTGTGGCCGATGGCGTAGCGCGGCTGGAAGGGCATGTCGCCTCCGAGAGGGTTCAAGGCATTCAGCAGCAATTGCCAGAATTGACAAGTGGCATGGGGACGATGGAAACCTCCTTCCACCACTATGCCCCGGCAGCCGACCCGCAGCGTTCGCGCAGGCGTTCCGGTATCGATCCATTCAACGGCCGTGAATATCTACTCCGATTGTCGCGACCTGCAGGCTGAGCGAAACTCGGAATGAAACTTGAGCCCCGGAGTGTCGTTTCCCTTGGTGGCCAGGAGAGAAAACGCCTTCCAACAATGGCGCGGCCTGGGCGTACATGCCTACAGCTGCGCGTCTTATCAGACGCGCAAGGTCGCTGTAGCACTTTGAATTGCTGCATGTTTTTATCCTTAAATCGGCTACGATGTAAGGAAACATGCAGTAGGCGGCGGCGTCTCACTCGTGCAAGAGATCTAGCAGCATGCGCACGGAGCAATTCGGGGTCCGCATGGAACTTCGCCAGCCGAGCCATTTCGTTGTGGCTGCCGGGGAACTACATTTCGGTCGGGCGGCAGCACGGGTGTATACCACCCAGCCGGGCTCGGCTGTCAGATCCAGTTTTTGGAGAAGGAACTGGGCGTGGTGTAGTCCCACCGCCGGGCCGCACGGTCGAACTGCCGGATCATCCCCTGAAAAGCCTCGCATTCGAAGGTCGACCTTCAGCCAGACGGACAAACAGCACCAGCATCCACCCAAGCTTGAATGATTTTTCCGAACTCTTCCTGTGTGCCCGGCACTGGTTCGCGGCCATCGCCGGGGTGCCAGCCCCATCCGACCAGGTCGTCATGCGCCATGTGTTCCACCATTTCAGCCATGGTCTTGTCGCCGTTACGAGCCGGGTCCTTGAGTTGCTCACAGATCTGGCCAAGCGTCTTGCCCTCCCAGGCCATTTCGATCGGAGCGAGATGCCAAGCGGGATTGCCAGGAATGCTCTTCAGTGTGTCCGCCTGGCCGATGACTGGCGTGTTTTTCTCACTGTGGCAGGTGTTGCACTGCATGCCCACGAAGCCCATGCCGCCCTCACCGCGGAACACCGGTGGTTGATGCGGATGCATCGACATCCCTTGCAGTGGACGCTCCGTTGCCGGATGACAGTTGACGCATCGCGGATGCTGGATGACCTTTCCGGCTTCTTCGAAAAGGGCGATCGAGCGCGCGCGCTTGTCGGAAATCGACTGAAAAGACTCCGCGGAGCGTAGTGCGTTGGCGTTCTGGGCCACGGACGCCGGGGCGAGCATCACGCCCGCCCCGACGATAAGACATTGTACTGCTACGCCTGCAAACAGGAGCTTGATTTTCATCTGACGATTTCCCTCACGATGAAATGAGACTGACAATGGGAAGCTGCCGCACTGGGGCGTTGGTCAGCTTTCGCCATGCATTGGCAACCGCCGGGCCTATTGGGGGCACGCCGGGCTCGCCGACGCCGGTCGGGCTCGCCGCAGATTTGATTATCTCCACTGCTACATCGGGCATTTCATTGATGCGAATCGAGCGGTAGTCGTGGAAATTCGACTGCACGATCCGTCCGCCTTTGCCCAAGGTGATCGCGTCGAACAGCACGGCGCCCAGCCCATAGCCGATACCGCCCTCCATCTGGGCCTTGATGATGTTGGGATTGACCGCGATCCCGCAGTCGACCGCACACCAGACTTTATGGACGCGGGGGGCACCGTCGGAGCCGACGGAAACTTCCACGACTTGGCCGACGAACGAACCGAAGCTTTCGACGACGGCGACACCGCGCGCGCGCCCGTCAGGAGGTGTTGATCCCCAGTCCGCCATTTCCGCTGCCTTGCGCAGGACGCCGGCGTGACGCGACCCCTTCTCGAGCAGTGCAAGCCGTCCTTCGACCGGGTCCCGACCGACGCGGGTCAGCAATTCGTCGACAAAGGTTTCGACCGCAAAGCCGGTATGGGTGTGGCCGACCGAGCGCCACCACAGCGGCGGGATCGGAAGCACGATGTTGTGTGACGTGACCTTGAGGTTGGGGACCTGGTAAGGGAGGTTGGACGCGCCCTCCACCGATGTCGAATCCAAGTCCGCCTTCGCCATGATCGACTGTCCGACGATGATCTGCTCCCAGGCCGTGATGCGGCCCTCGGCATCGATCGCCCCACGCATCCTATGGGCATACATAGGCCGGTAGAAGCCACCCTGGATGTCGTCCTCCCGCGTCCACATGTGCTTGAGCGGTCGGTCGCCGCCGATTGCGGCATAGGTCATTGCCGCCTCCTGCATGTAAGGCGAGCCGAATTGCGCCTTGCGGCCGAAGCTGCCGCCGGCAAGCTGGGTATTCACGCGGACCTTCTTTTCGTCGAGGCCGAGAATCTTGGCCGCCACCTGCTGGTCGAAGCCCGGAAATTGCGCGCCGTTGTAAATGTCGACGGAGCCATCGGCGGCCTTGATGAAAACCGCATCGAGCGGCTCCATCGGTGCGTGTGCGAGAAACGGGAAAACAATTTCCGCCTCGATCGTCTGAAGGCCATCTTGCCTGAAGGCCTCGTCGACATTTCCGGTATTCGTCGCCTCGAGGCCCGGCTCGTCAAAATGCCTGACGTATTCGGCAACTAGCTCCTGCGATGAGCGGGTTTCCGCCTTGGCAAGATCCCATTCGACCTTGAGCGCGTCGCGGCCCTTCAGTGCCGCGAAGGTGTTGTCCGCGTAGACCGCGACACCCTGGGGGATCTGTTTGACCTCGACCACGCCCATGACCTTGCGCGCCTCGCTGTCATCGAAGGTTTTCACGGTGGCGCCGAAATGCTTGGGATGGGCGACCACGGCAACCAGCAGATTGTCCGGCGTAATATCGAGTGTGAAAATCGCCGTGCCGTTGATCTTGCCCTGGGTATCGAGCTTCGGCAGGTCGGTTCCGATCAACACGAAGTCCTTCGGATCCTTGAGCTTCGGATCTGCGGGCGGAGTTTGCCGTGCGGCCCTGTCCGCCAGCGCGCCGAAGCCGCTCTCCTTTCCGGACGCTACATGCCTGACGCGGCCCTTGTCGACGGTGATTTCGGCCGCCGGCACGTTCCATTCCTCGGCAGCCGCAGCAACGAGCATGGCCCTCGCGGTGGCGCCGGCTTTGCGCATCTGCTCATAGGCGTTGGCAATCGAGCTCGACCCGCCGGTGCCCTGCAGGCCGAAAGCGAGATTGGCGTAGATCTTGTTGTCGGTCGGCGAGTGGACGGCGCGCATCTGGCTCCAGTCCGCATCGAGTTCTTCGGCGACCAGGGTAGCAAGGCCGGTGAATGGCCCCTGGCCGAACTCGATGTGCTTGGAAAGCACCGTGACGGTGTCATCCGTACCGATCTTGACGAAGGCGCTCAGCGGCCGCAGTTCGCCGCTTCCGCCGGCCGGCACCCCGGTTTGTGCCGCTTTGAGGAATTTCGGCGCGATCGCAACGCCAATAATGAGGCCCGTGCCGGCCAGGAAGCCACGACGGCTGGTTTTGATGTCATGGATCGTCACTGCCTCAGCCCTCCATCGAATTGGCAGCGTTGTGAATCGCCGCTCGAATGCGATGATAGGTGGCGCACCGACAGAGATTGCCGGTCATGGCGCCATCGATCTCATCGTCTGTCGGCTTGGGCACCATCTGCAGCAGCGCCACCGCCGACATGATCTGGCCGGACTGACAGTAGCCGCATTGCGGCACATCCAGCCCCGCCCATGCGGTCTGGACAGCTGTGGCTTCCTTGCCGGCAATGCCTTCGATCGTCACCACGTCGGAGCCATCTATCGTGGCAATCGGTGTGATGCAGGAGCGCCGCGGCATGCCGTCCAGATGCACCGTACAGGCGCCGCATTGGGCGATGCCGCAGCCATATTTTGTGCCCGTCAGCTTCTCGAAATCCCGGATCACCCAAAGGAGAGGCGTGTCAGGGTCGCCGTCGAACGTTCGGTTTTTGCCATTGAGCGTGAAAGTCACCATGTCCATGCATCCTTCTCACGGAGCCGCTGGGGCAGGCTCACAACCAAAGACTTATGGCACCAGTCGGCGATAGAAAGGGACTGGGCGAAATAGGCGATGAAGGCAGTCAATCGAACAGGTGCCGGTCGATCAAATCAATTGCCTGTGACATGATGATCGGCGGGTTGCGCGCTGCACCGGGTCCCTTCCGATGGTTGCTGGAGGAGATGCTACCATCAGCGATGGCGAAGATCCGGTCATGAGGTATAATTGAGCCATGCCGACCTTGCCGTTGATCGCGAGTTTGAGAGAATACCGCGCCGAATGGCTTCGCTATGATCTGACGTCGGGTCTGGCGATTGCAGCGGTCGGGCTGCCGAGCGCCATCGCCTACCCGGCAATTGCCGGGCTCCCGCCAGAAGTGGGCCTTTATTCCAGCATCTTGCCGCTTCTGGGTTACGCGCTCCTCGGATCTTCACGACAACTTATCGTCGGTCCAGACGCCGGAACGGTTACGGTGCTGGCCGCCGTGCTATTGTCGTTCAATCTTCCGACCACAGAAGATCGGCTCGTCGCGACCGCAGCAATCGCCGTCATCGTCGGCGGGCTGTGCTTTGCCGCCAATGCCTTACGGCTGGGCTTTATCGCAAACTTCTTATCGCGGCCGATCCTGACGGGCTTCATGACCGGCATCTCTCTATCGATCCTGATAGGCCAGCTCGGACGCCTGACGGGTGTGAAGATCGAAAGCGAAGGCGTGCTGCGGCCGATCACGGAGCTATTGGACAAGGCCGACCAGATCCATTGGCCGTCACTCACCCTCGGTGTTGGCCTTTTCGTCCTCCTGCGTCTGCTCAACGCCTGGCGCCCTGGCATTCCCGGGCCTCTGGTGGCGGTGGCGGTTGCAACGGCCATGTCGTCCGCCTTCAATTTTTCCGGCGCGGGTATTCGTGTGGTCGGGGAGATCCCCTCACGCCTGCCAATGCCGATGCTACCTATCACTACCGGGGTCTCGATCGGCGATCTCTTCTTGGGCGCTGTCGCCGTGCTGATCGTCAGTTTCGGCGCGGGCATCGTGACGGCTCGCAGCTTCGGTGCGAAGAACAAATATCCGGTCGACGCCAACCGAGAGCTGCTGGGCTTCGGTGCGGCAAACATTGCCTCCGGGTTGTTTGGGGGCTTTGCGGTAACGGCATCGGATTCGCGCACAGCCATAAACGATTCCATGGGCGGAAAGACTCAACTGGCTGGTATTTTCTCGGCTATCGCGCTGGCATTGACGGTACTATTTCTCACCGGCGCTCTGTCCTTGCTGCCGACGCCCGCGCTCGGCGCTATCCTTGCCTCAGCAGCCATCGGCCTTATCGACCTGCGCGCTCTGCGAGAATTGTGGCGCATCAGCCCGATCGAATTCGTCTTCGCCCTTATCAGCATCGCCGGCGTGTTGACCCTTGGAGTGCTGCATGGCGTGATTTTCGCTATCGGAGCGACTTTGCTCTACATCCTGATGAAGGGGCTGAAGCCGCGCGATGCCCTTCTTGGCCGCATTCCCGGGCGCGAAGGCTTCTACAAGCTGCATCGCTACAAGGACGTAAGACCGATCCCCGGCGTTGCCGTCTATCTCCTGCAAGGCAGCCTGTTGTTCTTCAACGCCGAGCATGTGCGCAGTCGCGTGGAAGAGATCGTCGAGGACCTGCCTGCCGATACGCGATGGTTCATCTTTGACGCCGGCGCGACGGCACAGATCGACAGCACGGCAGCGGCGATGCTGGATGATCTGCGTGATTTCGTCGAGAGGCGCGGCTTGAAGTTTGGCGTTGTCGAACTCCACAGCGAGCCTGGAGAAACCTTGCTGCGTTCGGGCGTCATCGACAAGATCGGCAACGGCATGATCTTCGATGATCTGGAGGACGCGATTTCCGCTTTCGAAGCTGGCAACGCCAAGACCGCAGCCTAGAAGGCCTGCGAAAGCAGACTTTATGGAAAAATCACGGTGCGACATCCTTGAAACCGGAAACGACAGCCTCCGATTTCAAGAACAGCTCAGCGCATGAAGCCAAAACCTCGAAGGAGGAAACAGGAACCTTGACCACCACCCCAGACCCGAAACCTACTTAATAGGCGGGTCAATTCTCGGCGAAAACGCCGGGTCAGCTCTCAATGGAAATCAACCGTTACCCGTCTGTAACCGGCACGGGCTGCACTTCCGGGGTAAAGAACACATCGGCGTGCATGTCGTCTTGGCGCAATCCGCGTGCAAACGTTATCTCCATCGCAGCGTCGACCATCGAGGGCGGGCCGGCGACATAGGCCTTCCAGCCGCCCAGGTCCGAAAGATCCTTTTCCACGGCCCGCGTCACGAAACCCGTTCGATACTGTGTGGATTGTGCGTCAGACAGAACCGGTGTGAAGCTGAGATTGCGATGCCGTTTGGCAAGTGCGTGGAAGTGCTCGACCAGGTAGAGGTCGCGTTCGCCCCGGACGCCGAAGTAGACATGAATCGGATGCGTGATGCCGTGGGCGAGAGCGGTTTCCACGATCGCCTTGATCGGTGCCAGCCCGGAGCCGCCTGCGACACACAGGATCGAGCCGGAATGGTGCTGGCGCAGGTAGGACGACCCCAGCGGAAATTCGAGCGTTGCCTTGTCGCCGGGCTTCAGCCTGTTGTGCACGTGTTGCGAGGTGACCCCACCCGGAACGCGGCGAATGTGGAACTCGAGGCCGGCATCGCCAGGCCGATTTGCCATGGAGTAGCTGCGGGCAGGCACCCCATCAAAGCTGACCTGCGCAAATTGTCCCGCAGCAAACCGCAAGTGAGGTCCGTCCTGCGTCGCAATCCGGACGAGCTTGATGTCGTGGGTGAGGTCATCGAGGTTGGTCACGATGCCGACAAGTCGTCGCGGCGGGTGGACGGCATCTCCGTCGTCGCTGCCAAGCCATGCCACGGCCGTAGCCGTTAGCGGAAGCGCCCGGCATGCAAGGATAAGGCCATCGGCTTTCTCTTCATCGGTGAGAGCGAAGGGCGAATGCTGGAACAGTTCCACCTCTCCGCCGATCAGTCGAGACTTGCAGGCGCCGCAGCGCCCGGACTTGCAGCCATGGGGATAAGCAATTCCAGCGGCGAGCGCCGCGTCAAGGATGGTCTGTCCGACTTGAACTTCAAGGCTGGTCCCGACCGGCCGGATATCGACGAGTTTGGCTGTCATATCAAAGGGCCCCTCAAGTGTCTTTCGCCAGACGAAACGCTGCTGTCAGCGCCGGTTTCTGGCTTTCGAACGTGCCGTAGAAAACCTCGTTGTTGATGATCGTGATGGGCGCCACCCGTACACCCGTGCGCGCCTTTGCCTCCTCGGCGATCCGTGGGTCGGTGAGATCGCGTTCTTCGTAGGCCATCCCCCGCTGGGAGAGCCAACGCTTGAGCGCATGGCAGTCCGGGCAGGTCGGCGTCGTGTAGATGAGGATGTGTGGTGCGCTGGCTTCGGTCATGGTCTGGCCTTTCTCTGAATTCGACATGATTTCGCTCGCAGCCGATCGCGCCTGAGGGGGCGGACGGAGGAACATTGCCGTCAGGCTGCGGCTTCCAGCGCTTGTAAGGTCAAGGGGTGTTTTGCATTTCGATTATTTTTCCGGACTAGGGATTTTGGCCGGTCACCCACCGTCAGAACGCGGGGTTGGGAGGCGGCGTCCCTGCTGAAACGCTGACGCCAACTTCGCTCACCTGATACTGGTTCAGTCGCGTGACCACCGCAGCAAGGCGACAGCGAAGGACATCGCCAGGAAGCCGGCGGTCTGGTGTGGCCGGCCGCTTTTCACTCTGCCCGAGCACGTCATATCACGGCCGAGCCACGGAATTCAGACGAAGACGATTGCCTTTCATTCAAAAAAATACATCGGTGAAATATGCCTGCAGGCGGTCGTATCAGGGCCTGATGACTTGCATCCGTGACCCTTTGGAAAGAGTTTTCTGCAGGCCTTGACCTTTCCATCGTTGGAAACCGCACCTTCGTCAAGAATCTATAGCCGCCGCCTCCCGCAGGTCGGGAGCGTGCGCAAATGAAGGTGAACGGGAATGAGTAAAAAAGCCGCCACACGGGTCCTAATCTGCGTCGCCATTGTCGGTGGCGCCATGGCATTTGTTTATCGGGACGAGGCGGGGTCTTATGCCAGCAGCCTCCTTGCGCTTGCTTCGTCGACCGCTGCCTCCGAAGCAGTCGCGGCCGGAGGAGAGGGAATGCCTGCGCCCCAGGTGCCGGTCGCCGAAGTCGTCACGCGCGAAGTCGCGCCTTCGGTCGAGTTTACTGGCCACCTCGAAGCGGCAAAGTCCATTGACCTGCGCCCGCGTGTCGGCGGGGCCATCGACGTCGTAAGTGTTCCCGAAGGCGGTCTCGTGCGCCCGGGCCAACTCCTGTTCCTGATCGACCCCAGACCATTCCAGGTCGCCCTGGATGCCGCCAGGGCTCAGTTGGAGCAAGCGGCCGTTCTGCTCGATCACGCCGACATCGCTTTCGGGCGCGCTGAATCGTTGGCTCCGAACGGCACAGTGTCGCGCAAGACCTATGACGATGCTCAGGCCACACGCCGCCAGCGCCAGGCGCAGGTCGAAATCGCCAAGGCAGCCGTGGCCGCCGCAGATCTCGATCTGTCGTTCACGCGCGTCACGGCCCCGATTGGTGGGCGCGTCGATCGGGTGCTCGTTACCGAGGGCAACCTGGTTGCCGGCGGCAATGCGGGAGCCGCCACGCTTCTCACCACGATTGTCTCGACTGACCCCGTCTACGTCTATTTCGATATAGACGAGGCCACCTTTCTCGATTTCGTTGCGCGCGCCCGTCCCGACAAGAGCGAAAATGCGACCCAGAAACTGCCCGTGCAGGTCGGTCTTATGACCGATGCCGGGTTCCCGCATACGGGCGTCCTCGACTTCCTCGGAAACCGGGTCGACCGCGGCACCGGCACTATCCGAGCCCGAGCTGTCGTTCAGAACCCCGATGGTCGGCTAGCGCCTGGCCTCTTCGCGCGAGTGAACCTGGTTACCGCGGAGCCGGCAAATTCCGTGCTCATCGACGATCAGGCGATCGGTATCGATCAGGGCCGCCGCTATGTGCTGGCGCTCGGGCCTGAGAACAAGGCCGAATACCGCCCGGTTGAACTCGGACCGATGATAGATGGTTTGCGCGTTGTCTCGACCGGCCTCAAGCCGGGCGAGAAGATCATTATCAAGGGGCTCGTTCGTCCCGGCATGCAAGTGGATCCGCAGATGATTTCGATGCTCCCCGGCCACGCGGGAGATGGCGACCGGGCAACGGCCGAAACGCAGGAGGCGCGTCGATGAACATCCCGCGTTTCTTCGTCGATCGCCCGATCTTCGCGGTCGTTCTCTCTGTCTTGATGCTGATCGCCGGTGGCCTGACGCTCCTGAAGCTGCCGTTGAGCGAGTATCCCCAGGTGACCCCGCCAACGGTGCAGGTCACCGCAAGTTATCCGGGCGCCAATCCCGAGGTGATCGCCGAAACGGTTGCCGCACCGCTGGAACAGGTGATCAACGGCGTCGAGAACATGCTCTATATGAGCTCACAGGCCGCGACGGACGGACGCATGACGCTGACGGTGACCTTTCAGCAGGGCACCGATCCCGACATGGCGCAGATCCAGGTACAAAACCGCGTCTCCCGCGCGCTTCCGCGTCTGCCGCAGGAAGTGCAGCGCATCGGCGTCGTGACGCAGAAGACCTCGCCCGACATCCTGATGGTCGTGCATCTCGTCTCGCCAGACGACCGCTACGATCCTCTCTATCTGTCGAACTTCGCCACTTTGCAGGTGCGCGACCAGCTTGCGCGCCTGTCCGGTGTGGGGGACGTACTGGTCTGGGGTGCTGGCGAATACTCGATGCGGATCTGGCTCGATCCGGCCAAGGTGGCGGCGCGCGGTCTGACCGCTTCCGACGTGGTGGCGGCAATCCAGGAGCAGAACGTCCAGGTGGCCGCCGGCTCGGTCGGCCAGCAGCCGGACGCCTCGGCGGCACTCCAGGTCACGGTCAACACCCTTGGCAGGCTTTCGAACGAGGAGCAGTTCGGCGACATCGTCGTCAAGACGGGCGGCGCCGGTCAGATCACCCGCCTGCGGGACGTTGCCCGTATCGAACTTGGTGCGGACTCCTACGCGTTGCGCAGTCTTCTTGACGGCAAGCCGGCGCTGGCGTTGCAGATCATCCAAAGCCCCGGCGCCAATGCGCTTGACGTGTCGAGCGCCATTCGCGGCACCATGGAAGAACTACAGAAAGGTTTTCCCGAGGGTATAGAGTATCGCATCGCCTACGACCCTACCGTCTTCGTCAAGTCTTCTCTGGAAGCCGTGGTGATGACACTGCTTGAAGCCACTGCGCTGGTCGTGATCGTGGTCGTGCTCTTCCTTCAGACCTGGCGCGCCTCGATCATCCCGCTGGTTGCCGTGCCGGTATCGTTGGTCGGCACATTCGCCTTTATGTACATGTTCGGCTTCTCGCTGAACACGCTGTCGCTGTTCGGGCTCGTACTGTCGATCGGGATCGTGGTCGATGACGCCATCGTGGTCGTCGAGAACGTAGAGCGTCACATCGGGCTGGGCGAAACGCCGACGGAGGCGGCGCGCAAGGCCATGGACGAAGTGACCGGGCCGATTATTGCCATTACTTCGGTGCTGTCGGCCGTGTTCATTCCCTCGGCATTCCTGTCCGGCCTGCAAGGGGAATTCTATAGGCAGTTCGCGCTCACGATCGCAATCTCGACGATCCTGTCGGCGGTCAACTCTCTCACGCTTTCTCCTGCGCTCGCAGGCGTGCTCCTGAAGCCGCACCACGGCGACGTGAAGCGCGACCGGCTGACGATCATAATCGACACCCTGTTCGGGTGGTTCTTCCGATTGTTCAACCGCTTCTTCGACAGGGCTTCGAACGCCTATGTCTGGTCGGTGCGCCGCGCCGTGAGGCTCAGCGCGCTCGTCTTGCTCGTCTACGCCGGTTTGGTCGGAATGACCTGGATGGGTTTCCAGACTGTGCCCAACGGGTTCGTGCCGGCCCAGGACAAATATTACCTTGTCGGCATCGCCCAGCTTCCGACCGGAGCCTCGCTCGATCGGACCGAGGCGGTCGTCAAGACGATGTCGGAGATAGCGCTTGCCGAACCGGGCGTTGAAAGCGTCGTTGCGTTTCCGGGTCTTTCGGTCAACGGCATGATCAATATTCCGAACGCCGCCGTGATCTTTACGATGCTCAAGCCCTTTGACCAGCGCAAGGATCCCTCCTTGTCCGCCTTCGCCATAGCGGGTCGCCTGATGGGCAAGTTCAGCCAGATACCCGATGGTTTTGCCGGCATCTTCCCGCCACCACCTGTTCCGGGCCTCGGTTCGACCGGCGGCTTCAAGATCCAGATCGAGGATCGGGCAGGGCTTGGCTTCGAGGCACTAGCGCAAGCGCAGGGCGCGATCATGGGCAAAGCAATGCAAACGCCTGAGCTGGCTGGCATGCTCGCGAGCTTCCAGGTGAATGCCCCACAGGTGCAGGTGGACATCGACCGGGTGAAGGCCAAGTCGCAGGGAGTGCCGCTCAACGCGATCTTCGAGACGTTGCAGGTCAACCTTGGCTCGCTCTATGCGAACGACTTCAATCGCTTTGGCCGCACCTATCGCGTGATGGTCCAGGCTGACGCGCCATTCCGCATGCAGCCGGAGGACATCGGCCGACTGAAGGTGCGTAACGCGGCGGGCGACATGATTCCGTTGTCGGCCCTGCTGACCATCAAACACAGTTCGGGGCCGGATCGCATCATGCATTATAACGGGTTCCCATCGGCCGATATCAGCGGTAGCCCGGCGCCCGGATACTCGTTCGGGCAAGCGACCGCAGCCATAGAACGGGTCGCATCGGAAACGTTGCCACCCGGCATGGCTTTCGAGTGGACCGAACTCGCCTATCAGGAGAAGCAAGCCGGGAACACGGCTCTGTACGTCTTCCCATTGTCTGTTCTGCTCGCGTTTCTGATTCTCGCGGCGCAGTACAACAGCTGGTCATTGCCGTTCGCTGTGTTGCTCATCGCTCCGATGGCGTTGCTTTCTGCGATCGCAGGCGTCTGGTTTACCGGGGGCGACAACAACATCTTCACGCAGATCGGCTTCGTCGTACTCGTGGGTCTCGCTGCCAAGAACGCCATCCTGATCGTCGAGTTCGCCAGAGCAAAGGAAGACGAAGGCATCGTTCCCCTAAACGCCGTGCTCGAAGCAGCCCGGCTTCGCCTGCGGCCGATCCTGATGACCTCACTCGCCTTCATCGCCGGTGTCGTGCCGCTCGTGATCGCGACGGGAGCTGGTGCCGAGATGCGCCACGTCATGGGCATCGCAGTCTTCGCAGGCATGCTCGGCGTTACATTGTTCGGGCTCGTGCTCACTCCGGTGTTCTACGTCGTCGTGCGCCGCATGGCGATCAGCCGCGAGCAGCGAAGGAGCTCCGACACCGCCCTGGAAACGCCCACCTAGGGGGTTCGGTGTCGCGAGGCTGAAAGGGGGCGGCCACCGCCCCCTTTCAGCCTGACATGCCTGAAGACCAGCCCATTCGCGGTCGCCATCGCCGGCACGGGACGGCCGTTCTTCAATGCAACCTTGGGGCGCGTCACGATCGAGCACACGGTGACGACTGATGCTGGTACGGGGGGAGGGAAACTATGGCATCCCTGGATTCCGTTCCAGCGCGGAGCGCAGCTTCATCGTTGCTGGAGCTGGATCGCCGACTTTGATGCCGACGAGGTTCGCTGGTGCGATCCGGTGTCGGTGTCACCGTCTTGGAAGACGCGGCGACTTTCTGGGGCCGGAGCAAGAGCGCTCCCATTGGCTCGCCGGATCGATATCCATACAGTCTGTTTGAAGGACGCTAAGATCGTCAGCCTCGGCTTCTCCACCAATGGCGGTGCCGCACGCATGGAGTATGACGACGACGTCGGCACTGGCCCAATAGTATGAGGCAAGCGCCGATTTTACAGGGATGCGGGCAAACATAAGGCGTTGATAAAGGCGGAGATTCCGCCGAGCGATGGATCATCCGATCCCGACGTCTGGCGCTGCAAACGGCGAGGATTGGAGGGACGACCTTTGGGGCGGTGTCTTAGCGCCGCCTGGCTCGCCGGCTTCGTCCGAAGTGATACTGCCATCCGCTTCATGCTGCAGATACCAGATATCAATCGGCAACCGCCGGCCAGCGAGCACCACGTCATTCTGTACCGTCCAAAGTGCAGATGGCGCAGGCTTGCGCAATTGTTTGACCAGCGCAGATGAGACAACAAGCGGTGAACTCAGGGTCTTCGTAAGGGCCTCAAGTCGCTGGGCGACATTCACCGCATCCCCTATGACTGTGAATTCGCTATGGCATCCGCTGTCCAGGACGCCACCGACGACGGAGCCATAGTGCAACCCTATGCCAGCGCTTAGGGCCGGATACCCGTCAACCAAATTCTGTTGCTTCCAGTCACTCAACGCGTCGACCAGGTCGAGAGCGCAAGCGAGCGCACGATCCGCGTCATCCTTCATTGCCGTGGGTTGGCCGAATACGGCCATGACGCCATCACCGATGAACTTGTCGACGGTTCCGCCATGGTCGAAAATGATCCCCGAAACGAGATGACGGTATTGTGCCAGAACCGTTGCCAGTTCACGAGCGGGTGCTGTCTCTGCAAAACTGGTGAAGTCACGCAGATCGACGAACATGATCACGGCATTGCGCCGTTCGAGTTCGAGAGCCGAACTTCCTTCCTGAAGATCGGCGACGACAAGCGGCGAGAAGAACCGGGACAGATTGAGGCGTCGCCTGTCTGCCAGCAGAGCCTCCTTCCGCGTTTTATCGTGATCCTTGGCGAGCAGATAGATTGCAAAGGCGGTGAAGCCATAGCTCACCGTCAGACCAAGATCTTGATTGAAAAAGTAAGCAATAAACGAAACCGCGTCGGCCGTGTGATGCCTGGCCGCGGTAACCGCGAGCATGCCGATCCAGGCAAAAAGGACGATGCCTGAAAAGACGAGGACCAGCCGACGGTCAAGCTTCAGGCCAACATGATTGAGGAGAATGAAAGCGACGACAAGGCTGGTCGTCGTAACATTGTGGTTCTCGGTGACCGGGCCGCCAAGGATATGGGCATAGAGGATCAACGCGACCAGGAGCGCGTCAAGAACCACGAAAAGCGTTTTCAGCCAGGATCGTCCGGGCAGGAAGCGGGCACCCATGACAGATGCGATGCTGATAACCAGATAGCAAATAATGACGGCGAAATGGGTCCCTTCAACCCCTGCGTCCCCGCCCAGAAAGAGATTGGCGAGAAGGATGGCGAAGGCGACGAACCGCAGGAGGATTGAACGGATTTCCCGCTCGAAGTCCCAGTCAGCGCTGAGTGAAGATCTCATGTTTTCCTCTGGACATGCGGGTACGTTTCGGAGTCCCTCACGGTCAGCCGAGCCCGCTTGCTCCAGGCACCATGAAGGACAAAGTGATCCTTGTGGGCCTTCCAACGATGGTAAGGTCAAGAGCTTGCTGCCGTGAGGGCCCGCGTCCAAGCGTGCATCGGCCGCAAGGATCCCGACATCGAGCTGCCATATCCGGCAGTTCGACCAATGACCTCATCCGAGGCCCGGAGAACGGCCGCCCGGTCGAAACATCGGCTCGTTGACCGCCTTGTCAAGGCTCGCATGCCTGATGGCCAGCCTACCCGCCCGCGGATGGCGCCCCACGATCTTGCCTACGACCGCATCGTCAATTGATGTTCTCGCCAGATGGTGAACAAGCCCGCGCCGACGACAATGAGGGCACCTACGATCATGTTGTGCGTTAAATTCTCGCCGAACAACATCACGGCGACAATGACATTGAGAACCAGCTGAAAATAGGTGACTGGTTGAACCTCTGCGGCCGGAAGCAGCCCGTAAGCCCTGATCAGGAAGTAATGGCTCAGCGTACCGCAGACGCAAAGCGCCGCAAGCGCAAACCAGTCGAAGCGCTGGACTTCGGTCCAATAGAAGGGGCCGATCAGCGAAATCGCGACAGCTCCGACGACGCCGGCATAAAAGAGGCTGGTCACCGCCGAATCCTCATGACTGACCGCGCGTGTGGCGATGCTGTAGAGCGCAAACAGCACGGATGCCGCGAGCGGCAGAAGGAGCGACATGTCGAAGTGAACGTCGACTGGATTTATGATCACCAGAACGCCAATCAGACCAACCAGTACTGCGCTACCACGCCGCCATCCAACCGCTTCTCCGAGGAGAGGAATTGATAGCACGGTGATGATCAACGGCGTTGCCTGGAAGATCGACTGGCTCATGGCGAGCCCGGCATGAACATAGGAAAAGACGATGATGACGATTTCCGCCACCAGCAAAAGTCCGCGGACAATCTGTAACCAGGGACGGCGCGTCTGAATGGCACGGCGAATCCCGCCCGGTGACGACGCGGCGAAACAGAGTACGAAGAGCGCGAACGCCCAGAACCGTATCATGGTTATGAAAAGCGCCGGATAACGGTCACCAAGGTATTTGGTGATGGCGTCCTGGGCCGCGAAAATGCAGATCGCCAGAAAAGCGAAGAGGTAGCCGCGGGTCTTGGAGGTCATCACACATACACTCGGACAGAATCGTTGACGATCCTGAATAGCATAGTCATCGGGTGAAGGTCCGATGCAAACCGCCATGTGCCGATCCCGCGGAAGATGTCTGATATCATTCCAAAGCCCGAGCGCGGGAATGGTTTCGGAGTTCTCCTTCGAAGATGGAGTCATGCAGGGCTTCTCACGCACCACATCGGTCCCTGCATCAATCGATAAAAAGAGGTTGGGTGGTTGGCGGCTCATTGGCATGACAGCGCCTTCCAGCGCCTTCTAGCGCATTGGTTCGCACGGCCACTTTTCACACTCGTCAGACGAACTGCACAGCAGTTGGGTTACCGGAAGCGCGGTCGTTTGGGCGGGGCGTTGGTTTCGAGCTCATGTCTGCTGGCGAACTTCCCCAAGAGGGAAAGGAGCTTGCCCTGATCCTTGCTGCTTATGCTGTGGCGGACGCAATGCTCGACGACGTCGAACACAGGTTTGGGCGGCTGCGTGCTCAGCTTTTCATCGACGATATGTTTAGACATGACCGTTCCTCCGGCTTTGATAACGCCGGTAGGGGGAGGCGAGTTCCCTGTATGAGCCAATTCTGCATTTCACCGCAGCCGGGACCGGCGTCGCCGCTGGGTGATGGCCCGGCGGTGAGGAGGCCGGCGACACCACCGATCACACCCCTGCGGCGATCTCCCTACAGATCTCCTCGAGTTTTCGCTGGGCCACGAGTAGACGCTCTTGGGCGACATCCGGTGTCTTGCAAACGGTCACGCGAGCCTCGACCATCGTACCGATGAACTCCATTGGGTGAGCGCCGAGGACTTCGCAAATAAGCACAAGCATCGGCACGGAAATCGTGCTCCTGCCATCTTCGTACTTCTGGACCTGGTGGAGCGTGATGCCAAGCGCGGTGGCAAGCCTATCCCGAGAGAACCGGCGATCAAGCCGCACGACCCGGAGGCGTTCGCCAAGTTCTTCCGCAAGCGCGGCTGTTGTGTCGACGGGTGTTGGCATGGCACTGCACCTCCAGCGACTTATGTCTGGATCGAGCGTGCTGTTGCGCACAATTCTCTGCAATCCGTCCGTTTGCGGTACAACGGTCAAACGACCGGCCGCAGTGTGCGACTTGTGGCGAGTTGCTCTAACTGGGTACTCATCAATAGCGGTAGGGCGGAGTGAGATCCGTCGCCCAGTGCGCGGAATCGGCGAGCGTAGCGCCTTTTCCGGATCGGATGAACCAATTGGATAGATGCAGGGAAATGGCGCCTCAGAAATGCTTCAAAATACAACGTTTAATTGAGTTTCCCATGGCGGGCTGGGCGTATCAGATCAGGCAAGGCTTTGTGAGAAATAACCTTCAGTGGCGCGGAGCGGGCATTTCGTCTTGATCAAGTTTCTGAGTCGCAATCAGGACTTCGAGGCGATTGCGGACATTTAACTTTTGCATAAGTGCAGTCATATGATTCTTAACGGTTTTTTCGCTAATCTTCAGTTCGACCGCGATCTGGCGGTTGGTACATCCCCGCGTCAGCATCGCGATGATTTGGCCTTCCCTAAGGCTGAACTTGATGGGTGGCCCGGCTGCGACACGAAGTGACGCCATTCTGTGGTGTTCGATCAACTTGCAGGCGAGATCCCGACTTATGAAAATCTCACCTCGTTGAACGGCCTTAACCGCATCAATGAGTTCCTGTGGACTGGTCCCCTTGACGACGTAGCCGCTGGCACCGGCCTTGAGAGCATTGATTGCGATGTCAGATTTCGACATCGCGCTGAATGCCAGGAATCTCGTCCTGCAGCCGCGTTTCACCAGTTCCAGGATAGTATTGAAGATGTTGCCCGGCATCATAATGTCGACGATGAAAACATCGGGGTACGTTTCAAGCCCGATCTCAAGTACTTCATCCGCGGTGGACCCAGTCGCAACGACTTCAAACTCTTCCTTGGGTCTAAACAGGTCTACGAGACCCGCGAGCATCAACGGATGATCATCGGCAAGAGCCAGCGTAATTGATCTCATATTTGATCTCCCACCCTCTGACGGGAGATATACGCCCACACCCATTTCCTGTCCATGAGCTTATTTAGGTAAGTCTAAATTTGTAGTGCGACAACGGTCAGGAATTGTCCGTCGGGCAAAGCCACCGTGTGAACCGCCTGACCTCGAAAACCGCGGTCTTGCCGCGCCCTGTGATTAAGACCTTGGTCCCAAGGGTTAGGCGACCAATGTCATGGGCGCCGCAGGCACCAAGGTCTGAAAAAAGACTGGACTTAGGCAACTGGCCAAGAGGCACCAGACCAGTTGATTATTGGCAAATTAGATAAAGCGAATGTTTCTGTCGACGATGCGCGGGCAACACCCCGCGCAGCGGGACGATCGACGTCATCAATAATATTTCACCGGTCACGCCAAGCCGCATTTGCCGGCTTCAAGGGGAGAGTAGAAATGGTTGCCTACATTCGTTCTGACCTCGATTTCATCTTGAAGCAGATCAAAATCGCAGAGGATCACGCGCTCTTCGAGCAGTCAGGTGGCACTCAGGGCAAGTCGCTGTTCGGCCCGAACGGCTCGATCCCGAGCTACAATATTTCCTGGGGCCTGCGAACGGTTGACGGCACTTACAACAACCCGCTTCACCCGGAATGGGGTGCGGCCGACAACGAATTCCCAGAGCCTTTGGGCACGGATTTCCGCACGATCATGGTGGATCCCGACGGTCCTGGGCCGGCACCGATGGTTCCGATCACCTACACGCCTGGGGTCGACAATACTCCCGGCATGCCTGACGGCCCTGGCAATTCCGGCCCCGGCGACGTCTTCGACCCCTATGTGCGTACCATCTCCAACCTGCTCGTCGACCAGACCCTTGGCAACCCATCGGCCATTCTGACCGGCCTGCAACGGGCAGGCATCGTCCCTCCGGAAGAGCAGATGGCTGTCACGGCAGCGATTTCGGCCGCCTATGAACCGCTGGTCCAGCAGTTCAGAGCGGTCGCAACGGCTGAGCGCGACTATGCAGAAGCCGCAGCGGCGGCCTCGGCCAGCCCCAACAACGCGGCGCTGCAGCAGGCGGCGGCGGATGCCCTTACCGAACTGAACACGGCACGGCTGGAACTTGCTGCCGTGGACGATGACCTGATGACCCTTCTCGAAACCAACGGTATCGAACTGGAGGGCGCGAACGTCAAGATCACCAACCTGGCTCCGGACGAAGGTCTGTCCGCGTCGTTCAATTCCTGGTTCACGCTTTTCGGCCAATTCTTCGACCACGGGCTCGATCTGGTCGCCAAAGGCGGCAGCGGCACCGTGTTCATTCCGCTCATGCCGGATGATCCGCTCTATGTGCCGGGCGGCACCACGAACTTCATGGTCCTGACGCGCGCAACCTTGGTAGGGCCGGGTAACGATGGTGTGCTGGGAACTGCGGACGATACGGATCGTCCGGTGAACAACACCACGTCCTTCGTCGACCAGAACCAGACCTATACCTCGCACCCCTCTCATCAGGTCTTCCTGCGCCAGTATGTTCTGAATGATGACGGCGTTCCGGTCGCAACCGGACGGCTGATTGAGGGCGTCAATGGAGGGATGGCCACCTGGGCCGACGTCAAGGCGCAGGCAAGAAACATCCTCGGCATCGAACTGACCGATTTTCATGTCGGCAACCTGCCGCTGCTGGCCACCGACGCATATGGCAATTTCATCCCGGACCCCGACACCGGCTTCCCGCAGGTCGTCATGGCAGGTTCACCCCAAACGCTCGCATCCGGCACGCCGACGGCGCCGCTCAGCCTCGTTAATCTGATCGCGGACGGTCCTGACGCGGACACGCTTCCCGATGTGCAGCATCTGGCAGTTCGGACCGGCCATGCCTTCCTGGCCGATATCGCCCACAACGCGGTCCCAACCGGTCTCGCCGACGGCGACATCGAGATTGGTCTTGGCAATCCGGACCAGTCGCCGACCGACGGCCAGTATGACAACGAGTTGCTCGACGCCCACTTCATCGCTGGCGACGGTCGCGCAAACGAAAATATCGGCCTGACAGCCGTCCACCACGTGTTCCACTCGGAACACAACCGGCTGGTACAGCACACCAAGGATGTGGTGCTGGCCGATGCCAACGCTATGCTCACCAATGGTGCTTCGCAGGCGGAAGCCGTTGCATTTCTGAACGAATGGCTGGCTGTTGACGTCACGGAAGTTCCGGCAAGCGCAACTGGGCTCATCTGGGACGGCGAACGCCTGTTCCAGGCTGCCAAGTTCGGCACCGAAATGCAGTACCAGCATCTCGTGTTTGAAGAGTTTGCCCGCAAGATCCAACCCAATATCAACGTGTTCCTGGTGCCGGACGGTTTCGACGTCACCATCGACCCATCGATCGTGGCTGAGTTCGCCCATGTGGTCTATCGCTTCGGTCACTCGATGCTCACCGAGTCCATCGACCGCTTCGACGAAAACTTCAACGAAGATCACATCGGTTTGATCGAAGGCTTCCTCAACCCAATGCAATTCACGAACAATGGGACCACTGAGGTTACCAGTGCCGATATCGCGGCCGGTGCCATTATCCGCGGCATGACACGCCAGGTCGGCAACGAAATCGACGAATTTGTCACCAGCGCTTTGCGCAACAACCTGCTAGGTCTGCCGCTCGACTTGGCGACCATCAACCTTGCCCGTGGCCGTGACACAGGCGTGCCGACTTTGAATGAAGCACGCGCCCAGTTTTATGCGGCCACCAACCAGGATTCTCTGCTCAAGCCCTATGAGAGCTGGGTCGACTTCGCCAGTCATCTCAAGCATGAAGCCTCGATCATCAACTTCATCGCCGCCTACGGCACGCATCCGCTGATCACCGGCCAGACGACGATCGAAGGCAAGCGCGACGCCGCCATGACCCTGATCTTCAACCAGTCATTCGGTGGGCTGGCGGTTCAGGCGAACGCGGAGGACTTTCTCAATGCCACCGGCGCCTTTGCCGGCGGTTCGCTCGGCGGCCTCAACGATGTCGATCTGTGGATCGGTGGCCTTGCCGAACAGATCATGCCGTTCGGCGGCATGCTCGGCTCGACGTTCAACTTCGTCTTCGAAATCCAGATGGAGAAACTGCAGAGCGGCGACCGCTTCTACTACCTGCAGCGCCTCGATGGCCTGCATCTCTTCGGCGAGATGGAGAACAACTCCTTCGCAGCCATGATCATGCGCAATACCGACGCGACGCATCTTCCGTCCGACGTCTTCTCGACGCCCGGCCTCATTCTCGAGATCGACCGGACCAAGCAGTATAACCCCGGCCTCGGCGAGACGGCTGGCGCGGACGGCATCATGGACGACAACCCGCTGACCACTAACGTCGACGAAAGCGCCGACAATCTCGGAAACGACCCCACCGGCGGTGGTATTCTGACGCCGCTGGTCGTGCGCAACAATCCGGCGACAGCCGGTCCCGACACCAACTACCTCAAGTACACCGGTGGCGACCACGTCGTCCTCGGCGGCACGGAGCAGAACGACATCCTGATCGCTGGTATCGGTGACGATACGCTTTACGGCGACGGCGGCAACGACCGGCTGGAAGGTGGCTTCGGCAACGACATCATCAATGCCGGGGCAGGCGACGATATCATCGTCGACTCCGGCGGTGACGACAACATCAAGGCAGGCGCCGGCAATGACGTCGTTCACGCGGGCCCCGGTCTCGACCTGGTCATGGGCAATGACGGCCAGGATTTCATCTTCCTCGGCACCGACATGGGTTCGGAAGTCTTCGCCGGAACCGGCAACGACTTCATCTACGGTAACAAGAACGCCGAACGCATCCTCGGCAACGAGGGCAACGACTGGATTGAAACCGGCACATTCGACGGTGCGCCTGGCGACAACTTCGACGAAGTCTTTGCCCATGACGGCGTTGACGGACACGACGTGTTCCTCGGCGATGGCGGCTTCGACGAGTTCATCGGGGAAGGCGGCGACGACATCATGGTCGGCAGTGCCGGCCGCGGCAAGATGGTGGGTATGTCCGGCTTTGACTGGGCGACCTACAAGGACAACGCGCGTGGGGTGAACGCCGACCTGTCGATCCCGATCATCTTCGACGAGGCACCGGTTCTGCCGGAGAATGCCGCGCTCGATGAATTTGAATCGGTAGAAGGTCTCTCCGGAACGAGGTTCAACGACGTCCTGGCCGGCACCGAAGACGTTGCGGCCGATCGCGCTCCGCTCAGCCAGGGTGGGACCACTGGTTACCTCGGCAGCGGGCTTGATGCCCAAGGTATCGCTCTCGTCAACGGTCTGCAGGCGCTGCTTGGCGCTGGCGTCACCTCGTTCGACGGCGGAGATATCATTCTCGGCGGCGACGGCAGCGACCGTATCATCGGCAACGCCGGCGACGACATCATCGACGGCGACAAATGGCTCGACGTTCAGATCGGCGTCTATGCCGCCAATGATCCCGAACATACAGGCACCCCTGTCCTGCACAACAGCATGACGACGCTCGCCGCCGCCATGTTCGCCGGCACCATCAATCCGGGTCAGCTGGCTATCGTGCGGACAATCCGCGACAGCAACGACCAGCCCGATAGCGACGGAATTGCCGATATCGACACGGCCGTCTTCTCAGGGGTCCGTGCAGACTACGACATCACCTTCAACTCCAACGGCACGGTCACAGTTGCCCATGCCCGCGGATTGGCGACCGACGGTACGGACACGATCCGCAATGTCGAGCTTCTGGATTTCACCGACCAGGACATCTCGCTACAGGCGCCGACGCTTGATCTGCACGGCCCCTCGACCACCACGACCACCACGACGGTCGCACAGGCCTATCGCGACACCTTTACCGCCGCCGCTTACACGAACAACGACGGCACTTCGAGCTGGGGCGGGCCCTGGGTCGAGGCCAACGATACCGGCGGCGCCACGGGGGGTGATGTCAGTGTCAGTCTCGCTAATGGCAGACTACAATTCATCGAAGGCACCGATGGCAATGAGACCCTTGCGCGTGCTGTCAATCTGACAGGCATTACCAGGGCGACGCTGAGCTTTAATTATGTAGCAGACGACCTGGATGGCGGCGAGAACGTCGTGGTCGAAGTTCGCAACACCACCAATGGCGCGTGGACTGAGCTTGGAACCGTCGGTGGCAATCAAACGAACGTCTTTACCGCACCAATCCCTGTGGGCTTGATCGGCGCGAATACTCAGATCCGCTTCAGAGCCGCAGGGACTTACGAAGGCGGTGAAAACCTCTTCATCGACAACGTTAACATCCAAACCGAGGTCGATACAATCACGCCGGTGGCTGGCGCGCCCGGGAACAACTACCAAACGAGCTACACTGAAAATGCCCCTGCCGTTGCCGTTGCGCTTGGCCCTGTCATCACCGACGACGGTACGACCCTGGCGTCTGCCCGGGTTGTGCTGACCAATGCCAGCGCCGGTGACGTCTTGTCGACGCAAGGCGCCCTGCCTGGGGGCATTACCGCAGCGGTGGACACTTCGGTTGCCGGCCAGATCACCTTGACGCTCTCCGGCACGTCTTCGATCGCAAACTATCGCACTGCGATCCAACAGGTGCGATATGGCAACAACTCGGACAACCCCACTGCAGGCGCTCGTACCATCCAGGTCACCGTCAATGACGGCCTTTTGACCAGCGCTGTCGCGACCACCACGGTCACGGTGAACGCAGTCAACGATGCTCCGTCCGTAAACACCGATACGGTCATCACCAATGTCGCACAGGGTGTGAATTTCACGATCTCTCACGCAGCCCTGCTCGCAAACGATACCGACCCGGAAGGAGCTGCACTAACCATCACAGGCGTCAGCACTCCGGATGGCGTCAGTGCTCCGGTCCTTGGGGCAGGCATCATCACTCTGAATGACACAGGCGGCGCAGGCGGCTCGTTCGTTTACACCGCAACCGACGGCGCTCTGACCGATACGGCGCAGGTCAACATCAACCGCGTGATCGGCAACATCACCGGCAGCGGCGGTGCCGATATCATTATCGGCAATACCGCGGGAACGACGATCAGCGGCGCAGGCGGCAATGACAACATCGATGCCGGCGACGGCGGAGACACGATCAATGGCGGCACTGGCAATGACATCATCGATGCAGGTACCGGCAACGACATCATCAACATGAGTTCTACCGAAGGCTTTGATCGTGTCGATGGCGACCTTGGCACCGACACCTTCCAGCTCACTGGTAATGGTGAGGCAGAAACGTTCCGCATCTATGCAAGGGCCGCTGCCATTGCCGCGGGGGTTCCAGTCACCGGGACGGACGCCGAGATCATCATCACCCGAACGGTCGGGCTGAACACCACAGTCATTGCGGAGCTCGACAATATTGAAGAAATCACGGTCAACGCTCTGAACACGACCCAGAACAACAACAACAATCCGAACACGCCTGACGGCGGGATCAGCAATGGCGACACGATCCAGGTGTTCGGCAATTTCAACGCGCCGTTCACCAGCCTGAACTTCAGCACCATTACCATCGATGGCAATGCCGGCAACGACACTGTCGACATAACGGGGCTCAGCTCCGAGCACCGGATCGTCTTCCGGTCCAATG
This sequence comes from Ensifer sp. 4252, assembly GCF_050434565.1. Lineage (NCBI taxonomy): Bacteria > Pseudomonadati > Pseudomonadota > Alphaproteobacteria > Hyphomicrobiales > Rhizobiaceae > Ensifer > Ensifer sp. 4252. Next base: position 53,339 of record NZ_JBNDIU010000023.1, on the reverse strand, counting down.
GTGGTAACGACACGATTATCGGCCAACTGCGTTCGCAGGACGTGATCGAACTCGGGGGCGCGCTGACTGACTTCGTGACCACTGAGGCCAATGGCAATGTCACTGTCAGCAACGGCACGAACTCCGTCACGTTTAAAAAGCAAGAAGGAGGCGGGCCGCAGATCACAGGGACGGAGGACGATGCCGGTGAAACACCGAACACGCCTGCTCCCTCCGCAGGATCGCCGATCGCCGGTACAGCCAGCGCAGATGTGCTGCTTGGTACCGCAAACGCGGAAACGATCGTTGCTCTTGCAGGCAATGACACCGTCATTGGCGGCGAGGGTGCAGACGTCATCAGAGGCGATGAAGGCAACGACTTCATCACGTCCGGCGGCGGAAACGACCTGGTCTTCGGCGGTGAGGGCAACGATGACATTCTCGGTGGTGAGGGCAATGACATGCTCTACGGCGATGCGGGATCGGACCGTATCTTTGCCGATGCCGGGAATGACATGATCCAGACCGGTGCCGGCAGCGACTTCGTATCCGGGGGTGCCGGAGACGATATCATCGTGGCGGCCAAGGATGACGGGGACGACATCTACTACGGCGATGCCGGCAACGACACTTTGGACATGTCGGCCATAACCGCCAATCTGACTGTCGATATCGGCTCGGGCTTCATGAGCCAGGGGAGCGTGTCCAGTAGCCAAACCGGACAGGATACCCTGTGGGGCATCGAAAATGTCGTGACCGGTTCGGGCAACGACACGATTGTCGCCAACGCCTTCGTCAACGTCATCGAAGGCGGAGCCGGCAACGATACCTTCCGGTTCCTGTCGGAAGCCAATGCCGATGGCGATACGATCACCAGCTTCCAGGCCGGTGACAAGATCGACCTCAGCGGCACCGATGCCAACAACGGGGTGGCGGGAAATCAGTCCTTCACCCTGGTCTCGGGGGCCAATCTAAGTGGTCCGGCACAACTCGCCGTGACCCATGAAACCAGGGCCGATGGCGATTACACCGTCGTCTCGGGTAGCGTCGACAGTGACGGAGCCGCAGAGTTCCGCCTGAACATCAAGGGGAACCACAACCTCACCGGTTCTGACTTCAACTTGTAACCAGCGTTTTCCGGCGCGCCGACAAAGGGCGCGCCGGCCTACTCCATCAAACGCGGATTGGTGAGTATCATGCGCACAAAGACCCCATTGACTGGCACGAAACGCAAGAACGCCGAGAAGCTTACGCAGAGATTCAAAGGAATATTTCTCTTTCTCTTCATCACTTCCGGAATAATCAACATTCTGGCGCTGACCGGCTCCTTCTACATGCTGCAGATCTACGACCGGGCTTTGACCAGCGGTAGCATCCCAACCCTGCTGGGGCTCTCGATCCTCGCGATCGGGCTCTATCTGTTCCAGGGGTTCTTCGACATCATCCGGTCGCAGATACTGGTGCGTGTCGGAGCAAGGCTCGATGCAAAGATCGCTCCGCTGGCGCATGAGGTTGCGATCGACATGCCTCGTTTCGGCTTCTCGACGGCAGAGGCTCTCGAGCGCGGCCGTGACGTCGATACGGTCAGGGGATTTCTCGGCAGCCAGGGGCCGATCGCCTTTTTCGACCTTCCCTGGATGCCGCTCTACCTGATCTTCGTCTACATGCTGCATCCCTATCTGGGCGCTCTGACATTTGGCGGCGCTTTTGTCCTCACGATCCTCGCCATCCTGACCGAGGTGATGACGCGCAGATGGGCCGCCGCCACGCACAAGGCCGGCATTGAGCGAAATGCCATTGCCGATTCAAACACCCGCAATGCCGAGGTGTTGAAGGCCATGGGCTTTGCTCCGCGTGCGGTGAACCGGTTCAATGTTGCCAACAAGGAACATCTGGCGCTTCAAACCCGGACGAACGACATCAGCGGCACCTTTGGGGCGATTTCCCGTGTGCTTCGGATGGTATTGCAGTCTGCGGTTCTGGGCCTGGGGGCGTGGCTGACGATCCAGGGGGAAATGTCTGCCGGCGCCATCATCGCTGCGTCAGTTGCCTCGGCGCGTGCCCTTGCACCGGTCGATCTTGCTGTCGGCAACTGGAAGAGTTTCGTGACAGCACGAACCGCCTTCGGTCGTCTCAAGGAAACGGTGGTCGCATTGACGGCTGCTGTTGCGCCGATGGATCTACCTCCCCCTTCGAAGACCTTGAAGGTCGAAAAGCTCACGGTCGCAGCCCCCGGTTCCGGTCGCGTTCTTCTGACTGACGTCAGCTTCGACATCGAAGCCGGCCAGGTATTGGGCATCATCGGTCCGAGCGGCGGTGGCAAGACGACGCTCGCGCGTGCGCTGACCGGGATCTGGCCACCCCTTCGCGGTGGTGTTCGGTTGGATGATGCGGAGCTGACGCAATGGTCAGACAGCTGTCTCGGGCAGCACATCGGATATCTTCCGCAAGACGTGGCGCTCTTGGATGCCACGGTTGAGGAGAACATTTCCCGGCTTGACCCTGATGTCGATGCACGGGCAATCGTGGAAGCTGCGCAGACCACTGGAATTCATGAAATGATCGTGCGTCTGCCGGATGGCTACCGCACGGCACTCGGGCCCCAGGGCGCATCCCTGTCCGCCGGTCAGAGACAGCGGATCGCGCTTGCACGCGCATTGTACCGCAATCCTTTCATCGTCGTCATGGACGAGCCCAATTCCAATCTTGACGGAGAAGGCGAGTCCGCACTGACCCAGGCCATACAAGCGGTGCGCGCGCGCAACGGAATTGCCGTTGTCATTGCCCATCGTCCGAGCGCGCTGACCGCCTGCGACCTGATTGCCGTGGTTCAAAACGGCAAGCTGGTGGCGTTTGGGCCCAAGAACGAAATCCTGAAACCAGCCGCGATCGGGGACGCCGGTGGCCGACCCGCACTACCCGCGCGCATGACGTCAAAGGTGTCGGAATGATCGAGGCAAAGGGAACAAAAACGGTCAAAGAGGAAGACCCGCACCAGCGCTACAGCCTGAAGAACGAGGAAGCGCCGTCGAGAGCGCCGGCTGTTATCGCGATGTTTCTGACCGGCATAGCGCTTTATCTGAAGAGCGCCTTCAGCACGGCGTCAGAGCCGGTGGAGGAGCGTCCGCAAGCCAAGGAGCCACAGGAGGATATAGCCCCATTGCAGTTGGTGGCGGAGAACAAGCCTGAAGAAGTCAAGGACGAGGAACCGGAAGCGCCTGCCAAAAAGAAGGCTGGCGGCGCAATGCGGAACTATAACAGCCAGAACGAAGAGATGGATGCCGTCGACATTCGACCGCTCTCATTCCAGCTGGACGATTTCTCAACCTCGATGTCCGAGCGTTGGGAGCCGGGAAGTCCATCGCCCGTCTTGAGGGCATCAAACGACAATGTCGCGCCGGGGTCTTCTACTGGCGTCCCTCCCGTCGGATCTTTCCCGACGAAGGGAGACGAAGACGATAAGCCGGGCGATGATGACGACGATGATGATGATGACGACAACGAAGATAACGATCCCGTTAACCGCGCACCGCGCGTGAACGGCTCGGTCACGCTGAAAGATGTTTCAGGTTGCGCGGCGGTCGTCATCGCTCTTTCGGATCTATTGCGCGGTGCGTCCGATCCGGACGGCAATACGCTTTCCGTCACGGATATCGTCGTGACATCCGGCACGGTCACGGCGACCGCAGAAGGTTGGCTTTACGATTGGACAGAGCTTGGTCCGGTCACGATTACCTACCAGATCACAGATGGCCAGCTTTCGATTAGCCAGACCGCGTATTTTTCGGTGGTCAACGCCCCGCCAATCGTCGGGACGACGGGGGACGATCTGCTGCTCGGCACCAATTGCGGTGATGCCATCGACGGCAGGGCGGGCGATGACAGCATCGATGCCCGAGGTGGTGCCGACACGGTGGATGGTGGCGAAGGCAACGACAACATCGTCGCGGGCGGGGGCAACGACATTATTTTCGCAGGGATCGGAAACGACGTCGTCTTCGGCGGTACAGGCGACGATCAGATCCACGGCGGCAGCGGCAATGACCGTCTGTTTGGCGAAGAGGGGCGCGATATCCTGTCTGGGGATGAGGGAGACGATGCCCTTCATGGAGGCGCTGACGACGACTTGGCCTTCGGCGGCGACGGAAACGACTTGGTTGCCGGTGATGAAGGCAACGACGCCATCGACGGGGGTAGCGGAGACGATCGCCTGTCCGGCGGTAGCGGTAACGATACCCTGCTCGGGCAAGCGGGCAAGGATCATCTTTTCGGGGATGACGGCGCCGACGTTCTGGTGGGGGGGGCCGACCAGGATATCGTCATAGGGGGTGCTGGTAACGACACGATTGCCGGCGAGTTGGATCTCGTATCGGACCAATATGATGGCGGAGAGGGCTCCGACACGCTTGATTATTCCAGCGCGTCACAATCAGTCGCCATCGACCTGGGCGACGGCAAAGCCTCAGGTGAGGAAATTGGCGAAGATACCGTTTCGAATTTTGAGGTGGTCGTGACCGGTCAGGGGGATGACAGCGTGATCGCCGGCATTGAGGCCGAGACAATCGTCACGGGCGCCGGCAATGACACGATTAGAGATGTTGGAGGGGATGTTCTCCCAGATCTTTACGATGGCGGAGGTGGCACCGACACGCTCGATTATTCCAGCTTGTCACGGTCGATCGACATCGACCTTAGCGAGGGCAAAGCCTCGGGCGAAGACGTCGGCGAAGACACGGTCTTGAATTTCGAGGTGGTCCTGACAGGTCAAGGTGATGACAGCGTGATCGGCAGTAACAACGCCGAGACGATCGCCACGGGAACCGGCGACGATACTATTGACGATGGAGCAGGTGCAGATGTCGTTTCGGCTGGGGCGGGAAACGATACCGTCATGGCTGCGGCTGACAGCGCCGACGATCATTATAACGGCCAATCGGGTTTGGACACCCTGAATTATTCCGCAGCAACGCACGGGGTGATGATCGACCTTACGACCGGCGTTGCGACCGGTGTCGATATCGGCACCGACGCTGTCACGAGCTTTGAACAGATCGTGGGCAGCGCCCAGGCGGATGTCTTCCACGTCGGTCAAACCGCCTTGATCCTTGAGGGAGGCAGCGGCGATGACATCTTCCGTTTCAGTGTGCCGCCCGGCTCATCGACCAGCGACGCCATCCATCACATCCTCGATTTCATGGTCGGGGATCGGATCGAAATGTCCCGGTATCAGATATTCGAGGAGATCGTCGATAATCTCGAGGATCACTTCGAGGCTGTCTATGGGCAGGATGTCGATGAAGATGCTCTCCCCATCAGGATGCGGCATGAGGGGACAGAGGAAGACGGCATAACGCTGATCGAATTCGATACCGACAATGACCAGGAATACGAGGTGGCTGTCACTTTGAGCGGTCATCACATGTTGGTGGTCGTCGAGACCGCTCAAATATAAACTGGGGAGGGAAACAAAATGCTGAAATCACAACGAAATCCTCCAGCCATCGGAGACGATGAGCCAGACGCCGCCTTCCCGGTTACCTTCCGGGTCATCGCCGGCGCGATGCTTGGGGTTCTGCTTTTTGCCGGCGCCGGCGGATGGGCCGCCACGGCCCAGCTTACAGGTGCGATCGTTGCGGCGGGAATGGTCAAGGTCGATCAGAACCTGAAGGCAATACAGCATCGCGACGGCGGCATCGTCAGCGAGATCCTGATCAAGGAAGGCGACGCAGTCAGAAAAGGCGACATCATGTTGCGGCTTGATGACGTACAAACTCGAGCCGAACTTTCCATTGTCAAGAATCAGCTCGTCGAACTGGCGGCGCGAAAGACCCGCCTTGTCGCCGAGCGGGACAATGTGGCCGAATTGCAGTTCGGAGCAGAGTTCAGTGAAGCGATGACTGTGGTTCCGACGGTCTTCATGGGTGAGGCGCGGCTTTTCTACGGGAACCGCCAGAACCGGGAAAGCCAGAAGCAACAGCTGCAGTTGGGGATTTCCCAACTGGAAGAGGAAGTCAATGGCTTGAAGGTTCAGCTCTCGGCAAAGCAGGACGAACTGGCGCTGATTAAGACCGAGCACAAGAAGATCAAGCGCCTCACCGACAAGAACCTGCTCGAGAGCTCGCGCAAGTACATCATCGATCGCGAAATGGCGAAGATCACTGGCGAGTACGGCGAGATACAAGCCAACATCGCGCGGTCCAAGGCCAGAACCAGTGAAATCGAGCTCCAGATCATTGCCATCGACGAGGCCGCTCGAACCGAAGCACAGCGTGATCTAACGACCGTCGAACAGAAGATCTCGGAGCTGAGTGAACGAAAGGTGGCTGTCGAAGATCGATTGCAACGCACCGATATACGTGCCCCTTTGTCGGGAACCGTGAACGAGCTTTTCGTCCACACGATCGGTGGGGTGATTACACCAGCGGAAAGGCTGGTCACGCTTGTCCCTACCGATGCAGCACTTAAGATACAGGCCCGGCTTTCTCCCACGGATATCGATCAGGTGTTTTCCGGTCAGGTCGCGAAGCTTCGCTTCTCGGCATTCAATCAGCGCACTACTCCGGAGCTTTCCGGGCACATCACCTATGTGTCGGCTGCAACGAGCAATGACCCGAGCTCAGGCGAGACCTATTACCTGGCAGACGTCGGGGTTAGCCAAGTGGAATTGGCCAAGCTCGGCGACAACAAACTGTTGCCCGGCATGCCGGTGGAGGTTTTCGTTTCAACGGAGCAAAGAACAGCGCTGTCGTTCCTATCGAAGCCGCTCACCGACCAATTCAGCCGGGCCTTTCGAGAACAGTGAACAATTTTCGACCTTCCGCGCCGGGGCGTGACGTGCCTCGGTTCGGGGACGGGGTCATCCCAAGGCTGTTTCCGCGACATCCTTGGGATGACCGTCTGTCGCCGGACTGTCACGGGATATGCTTGACTGGACTTTAGTCCAAATAGTGGTGCGACTTCAGGCCTTTGACACCATGCTGAACCGATCGCACGATGCTGAGCAGTCTTGTTTCGGTATTGCAACGATGACGACCAAGAGGACTCTCCAGACCCAGATTTTGTCGTTAACAACGCAGCCTATCCCTGCGCGCCGGCCAGCTCTGGAAGTTTTTCTGGACTTCTGGCTGGCCTTCAACGCCGCCTCTTCGGAGCTGCAGCGATTGCGAGACGAGCCAAATCCGCGTCAAGGTCTGATCTGTGAATTCGAAGGGCTCTGCCGGGACACCGAGACGAAACTCACGTGGTTTCTTAAGGCGCCGGGTCGAAGCGGGCCTTGATGGTCGGCGACCAGGGGGCGAGCGATGCGCGCCCGAAATACTCGATACGTGGAGGCAGTGGACGGTACTTAACTGAGCGGCGACGATTTATAGTCGATCGCAGAGGACCATGCCGTTCGCCGGGTTCGGCACATGCCGTCCAATTCGAAAAGGTAAAACTGCACATGTGCGATACTTCAGCTGCGATCGCCTAAACAGCATTGCGACTTCGTTCAGGGGAATGGGTGATGGAATGCTCCTACTGTGGCGCAGATGCGCTTGTCCGAGATACACGGAACATTTCCTATGACTACAGAGGTGACAGCGTTCTTATAGAGAATGTCACCGGTCGCTTCTGCGGGCAATGCAATGAAGTCGTTCCGGATGATGCTGACGGGCGGCGGGTTGTCAGGACAATGCTCGAGTTCAAGAGAAAAGTGGATCTGGAGCATGTCGACCCTTGCTTCATAGTTACTGTTCGTAGGAAGCTTAAACTTGGTCAGCGTGAGGCAGCTGAGGTATTTGGTGTTGGCGTAAATGCGTTTTCGTCTTTCGAAACGGGCAGGTCGAAACCGTCAGTGCCTTTGGTAAAACTGCTCTGCATCCTGGATCGGCATCCAGACTTGCTGTCGGAAGTTCGGGCAGCGTGCCCAGTCCTGCCAGCAGAGTAGAGCGCTTGCCGTAGATTGAAACTCCGCGGCTCTCCCAATCTCCGACATCGATCGACTGCGAGAGGAGCCAAACTGGCGTGGGGACGACCAGGCCAAAGGTCATCATGAAACCGCGGATTTGATTTGCCAGATCAATGGTCATGCGGACCAATCGGGTGCGGGCCGCGACAAGCGTGCGCGTCAGCCTGCTGTCGAACCCTTTGACGCGCGCTTGCCATGCCAAACGCGCTTGCTGCGCATCGAATTGAGATCGCGAAGTGCTCGGCGGCTTCGTCGCGGCGCTGGGCCTCGGGCTCGTGTTCATGTTGGCCATCCTCGTTCTGCTGTTCAGTGCCCTTCGGCAACCCCTTGTCATCATGCTGTCGCTGCCGCTGTCGCTGCCGCTGTCGCTGACCGGCGCCATCCTCGCGATGTTCGCGACCGCGACGACGGTAAACCTGCCTGTCGTCATCGGCATCCTGATGCTGATGGGTATCGTTGCCAAGAACGGTATCATGCTGGTGGATTTTGCCGAGGAAGGGATCCGACATGGGATGACGGCGCGAGACGCCATCGTTCACGCCTGCCGAACACGCGCGAGGCCGATCATCATGACGACGATTGCCATGACCGCGGGCATGGTGCCAAGCTCACTCGCGCTCGGCGGCGGTGCGGCAATCCGCGCGCCCATGGCGATCGTGGTGATGGGAGGACGGACCTTTTCCACGCTGTTGTCATTGGTGACAATACCGGCGCTCTACCTGTTGGCCGAGGACTGCGTGAAGTTGACTGCACGAATGCGGCGTCCCAGGGAGCCGTTGCAGCCCGCTCGTGACGATGGTCGCGCAACGTGTCGGTGCGACGGAGCAGTCCTCTTTACTCGTCGATCCGCCGCCTCTGTTTCGCCCGTATCTCCTTCAAAGCTCACGCGTCGGATCGCGTCGTTTCTTCTTCGCGGGTGAGGCCGTCGCGCAGCATCTGAACCTTTTCGTTGAGCTCGATCATCTGCGGTACGGTAAATCCGGATCGCCTGAGCAGCGTGTCGGTGAGGCATGCGGTCTTGGGGTGAAGCTCCTTGCCCTTTTCGGTCAGGAAGACCTCGACCAGCCGTTCGTCGACCGTGCTTCTACGTCTTGAGAGGAAACCGGCCGCCTCGAGCCGCTTGACCGCCGGGGTGATGGTGCTCGGCTCCAGACAAAGCCGGTCGGCAATCGCCGAGATGCTCAGGCCGTCCTGTTCCCACAGGGTGCTGAGCGCGAGATACTGGGTGTAGGTGACGCCGAGCGCGTCCAGCATCGGCTTGTAGGCGCGATTGATGGCGATCGCCGTCGAGTAGATCGAGAAGCAGAGCTGGCTGTCGAGCGGAAGCGGTGCGGGTTCGGTCATGGTGGTCTCCATTTAAGTCTGTGGCTTTTCATGAGCTTAGCACAGAAATCATTATTGCGATAATAAAATGCTGGACAGGCGATTGGGTGAGGTATATCTAATGATTATCGCGATAATAAATATTGAGCCAACAAACCAAGGAGTAACGCACATGTTGAAGACATCGCTGCTTGCCGCCGCCGCCTCGCTCGCTGGCCGCCACCGGCACCACCGCTTCCGCCGCTGACGCGGCGGCAAAGAACGTCGTCCTCGTCCATGGCGGTTTCGTCGATGGCGCCGGCTGGAAGGGCGTCTACGACCTCCTGAAGAAGGACGGCTACACCGTCAGCATCGTCCAGAACCCGACGACCTCGCTTTCCGACGACGTCGCTGCCACCCGGCAGGCAATCGACAAGCTTGACGGACCGGTGGTGCTGGTCGGCCATTCCTATGGCGGCGTCGTCATCAGCGAAGCCGGCACCCATGAGAAGGTGCAATCGGTCGTCTATATCGCCGCGTTTGCCCCGGACAGGGGCGAGTCCGCCTCGTCGCTCATCGCCAATCCGCCGGCCGGCGCCCCGGTGCCGCCGATCCTGCCGCCGGTCGATGGTTTCCTGTTCCTCGACAAGGCAAAGTTCGCCGCATCGTTTGCCGCTGACGTCGATGCCGAGATCGCGGCCTTCATGTCGAAGACTGCGCGCAATTTGATCGACATTGCGAATTTAACCAAGCTTGGGCGCACTGCCTGACTTGGAATGCTAACGGGCGGCTTCGCAAATCCCGACTGCTTGGCGGGAATGCATTCGCCTCGCTGAGGCTGCTTGTATCGTTCGCGGCGTTTCAAAGACAGCGGCTCGTCTCATGGGTCGGGCCGGTTATAGACAGCACCGCTCTGCAAGGCAGACATCGGTATGGAGCGCGAAGCCCGCCAGCACACCGAAGACGGCTGGATCTCGATACTTTTTGGCGAGTTGCATGTCATCCCTTGCCTGAGCGGAGCGACTTGCCGGGTGGTCTGTCGCGAGGCAACGCGAGCAGATCCAAGCCTACGCCAGGCTGTTGGTGTTCTGGTCAGGCGAACCGGATCGCCATTCTGGCGCGGGCCTTGGCTGCTTCTTCTTCGCGGTTGCGTGGGGGCTGCGAGGTCTCAAGCGAAACGAGCAATTCTCGGGCGCATGCCGCGATCGAGTCGACCGCGTGCACGAAGGCCGCCTGATTGCGTTTGGACGGTTTGGTGGTTCCGCTCAGCTTGCGCACGAACTGCACCGCGGCGTCATGGATCTCCGCGTCAGTCGCTGGAGGGTCGAAATTGAACAGCGGTTTGATGTTTCGGCACATGGCTGGCTCCCGGTCCGCTTTGTTCTCGCGTGTCTAGATTATTCCATTGTTTCGTTGAAACAGTGGAATAATCTAGCTCTTTGAAATGACGCAATTCCGGACGGACAACCGTTTCGCACTTTCCTGGAATTGCTCTAGAAGGCGAGATCTTAATGCCCACACCTCGCTGACGAAAGGCCTTCGTCACGATGTCTTCGCTCAACCACTCGACTGTCGCGGGGCTACAAGGTGTTCTTTCCGTTCGATGCCATATACATGCCGGCCGCGCGCCCGCCGCTTGGAACCACGACGATCTGCCTGACCTTGCCTTTTTTGAACGCCGTGAGGAAACGCGCGTAATCCTTGAAGGCGACGCAGCCGTGCGATTCCGCCCGGCCGCCGCGCAGCAGGTAGCTGTGCGTCAGGAAACCGTCGCGGCCGTGCTTGTTCTTTCCGTCGACAGGCAGCATGCGGATCGCCTCGACCCCATGGAAGCGCGTTTCGCGCATCTTGAGATTGTAGGTGTGCGGTGGGGTGGGGCCGGTCATCTTGACATTCACGTAACGCGGATTATCGGCCATCTTGCCGATGCCGGAATGGGCCTCGAGCACACTGCCGTCGGGCATGTATACCTTCGCGGCGGTGATGTCGTAGACCGCGACGCCATTTCCTGCCCGGGTTCCGCCGCCGAATAGGTTGCGCAGCGTCCCCAGACCACTGCGGGATCTGTTGTCGGCCGGATTGTCCGGCCGCACAAAGGCAAGTTTTTGCTGCTTTTGCGTTTCGCGTTGATCGGCCTTCGGCGCTGCATCGTCCTGGGCCCGCCTCGTCTCGGATTTCGCCGCTTCAGCGGCGGGCTTTTGGACTTGATCGGCGCCGGGACGGAACTGTGGTAGCGGTCCGGAGGGCGGCGTATCCTCAAAGTCTGGCAGGGCAGCGGCCTCATCTTCGGCGTTCGGATCCTGCGAGGCCGCGAGGTTGTCCTCCATTGGTACCGTCAGCAACGCCGAAAATACAGCGCTGTCCGTTGCGCTCTGGGAGGGGCCCGCATAGGCCAACGAGACCAAGGGCTTGTCGGTCGCTACGGCGCGCGGTGGCCCGAACCGTTCCGGCGCAGGCGCGTCGATACTGGCGATCGCGCGGCGCGGCGTGATGGAATGAGAAGCCTTGAAGTGGCGGGCGAGCTGCTCGGATGTCAATGCAGCCTGCTTCGCCACGGGAGTGAAGCGTGCAGCCTTGCCACTCGTCTCGGCATCTCCAAAGATATTGACACTGCGGGGGAGTTTCCCTTCGGCGCCGCTAAGGCTAGCGAGCTCGACGGGCTCGGCCACGGCGACCAGCCTCGGCGTCTGTTCGACCCTTGCCTGCTTGACCCATGGACGCTCTTTTTTGTGCTGCGTCGCATAGAGCTGTGGTTTGGGCAGGAGGTTGCCCGAACCGTGACCGAAATAACTGCCCATCGCGACTGCACCGGCCACGGATCCCACAGCCGCGCCGGCAAGGGCGATGCCGCAACAGGTGATCAGCAATGGACGCAACAGGCGGCGCAAAGACTGTGAACGAACGACCTTACTCAACAACGCATCTCAAGCCAGTACATCTCGCAAACGTCCTCAGGCCGACGAGCGACCACCGCTGCGCGAATTCCCGGATTGTCCCTTTTTTGACGACGGATCGACAAAGAATGAACAAGTATGGTTAAATTTTGCTTTCCATAAACCGCGATCGATCCGAACTGGCTTCAAGGCGTCCGCTGGCCGACCTCCGATAGGCTTCTGTGTCCTGTCGGGGCTGGGATGCCTGCTGTTGGTCATGCCCGGAATGCCCGTGCTGATCGGCGCCTCGTTGCTGATCATGAGCTTCGCCTTGCTCGGTGCCTGGGGTGCTCTCTATGCCCTTAAGCCGGAACTCCACCCGACGGCATCGCGGGCAGCCGGTATGGGCATGGAAGAGCCGCGGCCCGGCTCGGCGGTTTGCTTGCCCCATCGTTGACAGGGCTTGTGGTGGAACGGAGTTTCGGCCTCACCATCGGCATCTTTGCCGGCTTTCTGTTCGCCGCCGCCGTTGCGGCCTTCCTGATCGACGCATCGGCGTCAGTCGGGCATTCTTGTGGATGTTCATTCGGAGCGATCCTGGAAACTGAGGTGCGGTAGCTCCAGTCTCCTAAATCCGCTCCGAATGGACAACCTCCTGAAAACTCACACCTCGAGCGCTTCCCAGAAACGCTCTAAGCTCTTTTCTACGCATTTCCTGACGGAAAACCGCTTCGCGCTTTTCCTGGAAACGCTCTAGTTGAGGGGAATTGCATTGCCCCCCTTGCTGGCTTGATAGACAGCAGAGAGGTCGTCGTATTTGCGGCCTATTGCCGATGCTCTTTCCTTCAAGCGAGAATGCTGTGGCTCCGAAAGCCGATCGATCAGCCCCATGATCGACTGTCCTTTCCAGAATGAGTTCGACCGATTGTAGCCCCCTGGCTCCAGCGTGAAGACTTCCTTCAGAATCTTCAAATCGTGCGGAATGGAAAACGCATCCCGGGAATCTTCGTGGCTAAAGAAGTAGAAGAAGTTGTCGAATCCCGCCCAGGTGATCGCCGAAAGGCACATCGAGCAAGGCTCATGTGTCGATAGGAAAATGAGATCTGTCGTATCCGGCCGCTCGGATCCGGTCATCTCATAGAAGCGCTTCAGGGTGTGAACCTCCCCGTGCCACAACGGGTTCTCGGTTTCGTTGTTGGTTTCGACAAGCACGGTCGAAAGGTCCGATTTCCGCAGCAGCGCCGCTCCGAAGATCTTGTTGCCGGCCGCAACGCCGGCCTCCGTGGCGGGGATGATGCCAGCCTCCATGGTGGTGAGCAGGGCCTCGAGCAGACGCGTCGTTTCGATTTCTTCTGACATTCTTCATCTCCTTGAAATGTCGGGGATAAATTTGATCCATTCCAAAGATTGGACTTCGTTCCGGAACGCTTTTTCAAAGCAATGCTCAATGAGCGCCCTCGGGAACCATCGGTATTTCGATGCCTTTTTCGTCATAAAGCTTGCCGTTGAGGAAGTAGTCACCGTCGCGAAGCCGCACGATGTCCTTGTAGCGGATCGTCCGTTCTGTCCCCGCCACAAACACTGACTGCTGATCGGCATTTCCTGCTTTGAAATGGTTGAACAGCAGGTTGAGGACAATCGCCATCAAAGCAGCGGAACTGATCCCGGAATGAAAGATCGTCGCAACCCAGGCCGGGAAGTGCTCGTAGAATCCCGGTGACGCGATGGGGATCATGCCGCAACCGATCGACGTCGCGACGATGATCAAATTCATGTTGTTGTGGTAGTCGACCTTGGAGAGTGTGCGTATGCCACTTGCCGCGACCGTACCGAAAAGGACGAGGCCGGCCCCGCCGAGAACGGAACTTGGCACCGCTGCAACAACGCGTCCCATGACAGGCAGAAGGCCGAGGACGACGAGGAAAAGGCCGCCTGTCGCCACCACATAGCGGCTCTTCACGCCGGTTACGGCGACAAGTCCGACGTTTTGCGCAAAGGCGCTCTGTGTAAACGAACCGAAGATCGGTGCGAGAATGCTCGACAGCATATCGGCTCGAAGACCATCGCCCAGGCGGCGGGAATCGACCTTTGTTTCGACGATCTCGCCAACGGCGAAAATGTCGGCCGATGTCTCGACGAGCGTTACGATGATGACGATTAGCATCGAGACGATGGCGGCGATCTCGAAGGTGGGGTAGCCGAAATGAAATATCGTCGGCAGGGCGAAGAAGGGGCCATTTGCCACTTGCGAAAAGTCCGTCATGCCGACGGCATAGGCGACGGCTGTTCCGATCACGAGCGCAAGCAGGATGGAGAGCCTTGAAACCGATGCGCTTCCGAGTTTGCTGAGCAGGAGAACAATGGCGAGCGTGGTAGCGGCCAGCTGGATATTTGCCGGACTCCCGAAATCGGGTGAACTATTGTTGCCACCCATTGCCCAGAACGCGGCAACCGGCATCAACGTCAGTCCAATGGTGGTGATGACGATTCCGGTGACAAGGGGCGGGAAGAAACGGGTAATCCGTGAGAATACAGGCGTAATCATCAGCCCGATCAAAGAAGCCGCGATAACGGCGCCCAGAATCGACGGAATTCCCCCATTGCCGGAAATTGCGACCATTGTCGCAACCCCCGAGAACGAGACGCCCTGTACAAGCGGCAGACGGCTCCCGAAAAATGGCAATCCCAATGTTTGCAAGATGGTGGCCAGACCACCGGCAAAAAGCGACGCCGTCACCAACAGGCCGATGTCACCTGGGCTGAGCCCCGCTGCCTGACCGACAATAAGCGGTACGGCGACTATGCCGCCGTACATCGTCAGAACGTGTTGCAGCCCATATGCGATGTTGGCGCCGATGCTGAGCTTTTCGTCTTCCGGGCGCCGGTTTGATACACTTCCCTCTTCTCTATTTGCCAAGGTAAACTCCTCCATTCCTTTGCGAGTGTTGCGCTTTGCGTTGAACCCCATTTCGATCAGGCACTGCGGCAGTGCCATCGGGGCACAGGCCCGTGCCGAGCATTGGCTCATGCCTGAAGCAGAGATCGTTGCCGATTGCCGTCGTCGTTGCTGGAACGCGCACGAGAATCGTGTCGTTGCGCAACAGGGGCGGGGTGCCCGAACGGATTTTCAGGAGCGGTGCCCAGCGTCGCTGCGCTCTCTAAGAGGCGAACCGGGCCATCGAAGGGGGCGGGCGGCGAGGTAGTTTTACCATCCTCAATGGAACGGATCCCGATGCCGTGAGCCGAAAAGAGACTGTCGCCAATTTCATTGGCAACCGCGGACCGCGCAATGCTTGTGACGCGCTTTGAGTAGGCGTCGATCAGCTCTGATGCGACCACGTCGCTATTGGCGGAGACCTTGTAACCTGCGTCAGACTGGCTTCCGTTGCGACAGGTAACGCAATGATAGCCATAGATTAACCCATCTTCGCATGGGGTCTCCCAACGATGATCAAAGCAAAAGATATTGCGAAAGGGAATATCGGTTTCCATGCCCCCACCAGCTCCATAGTTGAACTGGCAATCGGCCAGTTTCGCTAGGACCCTGTTCCAGGAGGTGCGAACTCCGGATCGTCATCAACGTGGGTTGAACGGGGCAATTCTTGCGAGGCATAAGCCTACGCTTCAATTAACGATGCAATGTTTTTATAGATACTGTCAAGAGGGCCAAGGAGACGATATCGCTCATCGAGATCGTTCCTTCACGAGATCGATGAAGGCGCGCAGCTTGGCGGGCGCGTGCCGCCGCCCGGGATAGTAGAGACTGAGGCCGGGATACGCCGGGGTCCAATCATCAAGCACCTGGATCAGCCGTCCCGTCGCCAGATCTTCGGCCACCAAGTCCTGCGTGATCAGCAACAGTCCCGCGCCGGCGAGAACCGCCTCGTGCATCAATGCGGTTTCGTCGAGCGTCAGGACGCCGGGAACGTCAATCTCCACCGCCTCGCCGCGCTTCTCGAACTCCCAGCGATAGATCGAACCGGAGGCCATGCGCATGCGGATGCAGACGTGACGCAGCAAATCGGCGGGCACGCGCGGGTGTTCGCGGCCTGCAAAATAGGCGGGCGACCCGACAACGATGGAACGGATCGTCCGGCTGAACGGCACGGCGATCATGTCCGCCGGCAAGCTTTCCTGAAGGCGGAAGCCGGCGTCGAAACCTTCCTCCACCAGATCGATCAGCCGATTGTCGGTAACCAATTCGACCTTCATCTCCGGATGGCGCCGGAGATATTCGAGGATGAGCGGGGACAGGATCATCCGCCCTGCGCCGAGCGACGTGTTCAACCGCAGCGTGCCGGAAGGCCGCTCGCGGTGCTGATCGACATTCTCGATGGCGGCATGGATTTGCGAAAGGGCCGGAGCGACCTCCGCGATGAACTGTTCACCCGCCGCCGACAGGGAAACGCTGCGGGTGGTGCGATCGAACAGGCGTACGCCAAGCCGGGCCTCGAGACCCGCGACCGCGTGGCTGAGTGCCGAGGAGGACATGCCGAGGTCGCGGGCGGCGGCGCGAAATCCACCACGTCGAGCCACCGCCACCACGGCTTCCAGTTCAATCAGACCGCTGCGATTCATTGTGCTGGTTTCCGGGACATTTTGCGCCTCTTTCGTGGACTTATACACGCAATTGAAAGGCGCTACATCCCGTTTAGTTAGGAGAACGACTATGCGTGATATCAACGAGATCTATATCGACGGCGCCTTCGTCACACCGCACGGGACCGAGCGGTTCGAGCTTTTCAACCCGTCTACCGAACAAGTGATCGGCGCGGTGCGCCTGGGCGACGTCGAGGACGCCCGCGCCGCAATCACTGCCGCGAAACGCGCGCTGCCCGCGTGGTCGCAGACCAGCAAGGAGGAGCGGGTCGCCCTGCTGCGCCGCTTCCATGACGCGGTTGCCGCCCGGTTCGACGACCAGCTTGACGCCGTCGTTGAGGAATATGGCGCACCGAAGAGCCGCGCGGGATGGATGGCGAGCATGGCGGCAACCGCCTTTCTGGAGGCGGCGGAAACGCTTGAGGCTTACGATTTCGACCAGACCATCGGCCGTGCTGAAGTGCGCATGATGCCCTTGGGCGTCGTTGCGGCGATCACGCCCTGGAACAGCAATGCCAGTTTTATCTGCGGCAAGATGGCGATGGCTATCGCGGCCGGCTGTACTATCGTGATCAAACCCAGCGAAATGAGCGCGATCCAGACCCAGATCGTCACCGAGGCGCTGCATGAGGCGGGCGCTCCTGCAGGTCTGTTCAATATCGTCACCGGACGGGGCGATGTCGTCGGCGCGGAGTTTAGCTCCCACCCCGACATCGCCAAGGTAACATTCACCGGTTCAACCGCAGTTGGCCGGTCGATCCTGCGTTCGGCGGCCGAAACGATGAAGCGCGTGACGCTGGAGCTCGGTGGCAAGGGGCCGCAGATTATCCTCGACGACGCCGATCTCGATGAGGCGATCCCGGTGGTGGTGGCGTCCGGTTTCATGAACAGCGGTCAGGCCTGTGTTGCGGGGACGCGGGTTCTCGTTCCGGAAAGCCGAATGGCAGAGACTTTGGCCCGCCTGAAGGCCGAGGTCGAGGCGGTTCGCGCTGGCGATCCGACCGATCCCGAGGTTTCCGTCGGTCCGATGGTCAGCGGCCAGCAGTGGGATCGGGTGCAATCCTATCTGAGGCTTGGACAGGAGGAAGGCGCGACGCTGCTGGTCGGCGGAGAGGGTCGGCCCGAAGGCCTCGATCGCGGCTGGTTCGTACGGCCGACCGTCTTTGCCAACGTCACCAACGACATGCGGATCGCACGCGAGGAAATCTTCGGACCTGTGCTGAGCGTGATCGGATACGCCACTGAGGAGGACGCCATCGCCATTGCCAACGACACGAGCTACGGCTTGCAATCCTATGTCCTGTCGTCCGATCCCGGGCGGGCGCGGCGGGTTGCCGCGCGCCTGGAGGCCGGGCGCGTCGTGATCAACGGAGCACCCCACGAGCCCCTGGCACCCTTCGGTGGGTTCAAGCAGTCGGGCATCGGCCGCGAACGCGGCGTCGTGGGCCTCGAGGCTCATCTTGAACCCAAGGCGGTCCTTGCGTGAGGCAATCGGTAGCGCCGTTTCGAGGTCTGTCTCGACCTCGAGCGGCGCTGATCGTCCTGCTCGACGCTTATCATTTGGATACCGCCGGAACGGATCGCTTCGCAAGCAGCGACGACGCCGCCTCCCGCTTCCAATGGGCAGCCACTGCGGGCGAACATTGGTCACATTGGCGTTCAGGTTCATGTCAGTGGTTGCATCCATGGTGCTTGAAAAGGAGCACATTGGATGAACATTGGATCCATCAAACCAATTCTGTGGGCAACGCTCTCGGCCGCATTGATCATCGGCGGGTACCTCGGAGGAATCCAGCTTTCCGGTAACTTTCATGAGGTCGTTCCGGGTGAGCTCTACCGTTCGAACCAGCCGACGTCGGCGCAGATCGCCGACTATGCCAAGCGGTATGGCATCAAGTCGATCGTCAACCTTCGTGGTGTCGACAACGGCGCGGCCTGGTATCGCGATGAGGTGGCAACAGCCGCAGCGCTCGGTGTGAAACATGTGGACTTCAGGATGTCCTCGAGCCGGGAGATGACGCTCGATCATACCTTGATCCTTGTTTCGCTGCTGCGTGATGTTCCCAAACCGGCCCTCATTCACTGCCGGTCGGGTGCCGACCGCACAGGGCTTGCTTCGGTCATCTATCTCCAGCAAATCGCCAGGGCCGACGAAGAGACCGCGGAAAAGCAGCTGTCGATCCGCTTCGGGCACATCGGGATTCCGTACCTCTCGCCAAGCTACGCGATGGACGAGAACTGGGAGAAGTTGGAGAAAGCCTTCGGCCTGGCCGGTTAGAGCATTTCCAGGAAAAGTGCCAAGCGACTTTTCGTCAGGAAATGCTTGGAAACAAAGAGATAGAGCGTTTCTGTCCCACCGCTTGAACCGGAAACGCTCTAGCTGCCGGTGCGCTCCTCGGGGCGGGGCAGATAACGCCTGGCGATCATCCAGCAGATCGTTGCCCATGTCGCACCCGCACACCAACCGCCAAGAACATCGGTCGGATAGTGAACGCCGAGGTATATCCGGCTCAATCCGACCATCAAAGTCAGCACCAGCGCCACGGCGATGACGTAGAGGCGCGTGGCGCGGCTCGATTGGACCCGCGAGAGAAGAAGTCCAAGCGTCAGGTAGGTGACGGCCGACAGCATGGCATGCCCGCTTGGAAAGCTGAGATCGTGGACATCGACCAGGTGGGGCACGATGTCGGGCCGAGGTCTCGCAATCCCGAGTTTCAGAAGCGTGCTCAGCAACCATCCACCCAGAACCGAGAACAGCACGAACATACCGGTTGCGCGACGCGAGGCGAGAACCAGATAGCCGACTGTAACGATGGTGACAAAGGTCAGTACGGTGGTGCCACCGAGACTGGTGATGTCGGTGACCACATGCGTCAACCATCCAGGCCCGATGGGAGCGGAGAGGTCGCCGGCCTGGCGCAGGGCGCGCAGGATCGCCTCATCGAACGCGCGCGTTTCTCCCTCGACCACCTCGCTCGTCAGCCTAAGGAAGACGAAGGCGCCTCCGCAAACCAGTGCAAAGGCGGCGATGCCCAGCGGCCCATACGCGCTCATGCGTCTGGAAATCCCTGCGGTTAGCGCGGCGATCTTGGACAAGGCGGGCTCCCACTGGGTTAAAGGCGCACGGCGGCCTCGAAGCCGCCCAACCTGCCGGTTGCTGGAGATTGGAGCGTCAAGCTACCGCTCATCTGCTCGGCGAAGCGCTTGACGATCGACAGCCCAAGTCCAGAGCCGGCCGCTTGCGTCGGCCCGCGCGTGAACCGCTTCGTCAGGCCCGCCAATGTCGCTTGATCGAGGACGGCGCTTTCATTGACGACGCGGATGCCGTCGTTGCCGAAATAGACATCGACGATACTGCCCGGCGGGCTGTGGACCAACGCATTCTCAAGCAGGTTGCGCACGACGATCGCGAAGGCATCCGGGCGGATTTGCCGATCGAGGCGCGCCTTATCCGGCGCATGAAGCACGATACGCCCCGCACCCAATGCAGATCGTTGGAGGTCTTCGATGACAACCTTCAGGATTGGGAAGAGGTCCGTTTTTTCGTCCGACATGCCGATGCCGGCTTCAGCGCGCGACATCTGCAGCAGTTTCTCCGCCAGCCGCCCCAGGTGTTGAAGCGATCGTTCGATCTGTCCGGCACGGGCAGACAGCGAAGGCGGCACCTCGGCGAGCAGGCGTTGGGTCTGCGCCAACGCGCCGGCAATCGGTGTGCGCAACTCGTGTGCGCTGTTGGCGGTGAATTCCCGCTCGGATTCGAGTGCGGCCCGCAGTCGGTCCAGCAGCAAGTTGACGGAGCGGGCGATCGGGCGAAGCTCGACCGGGAGCCCGGCTTCATCCACCGGGATCATGTTGCCGCCGTCCTTGGTGCCGATATCGTCGCGCAACCCTTCGATTGGAGACAGCGTCATCCGCACAACGAGGATGATGGCAATGATGCTGGCGGGAATGAGTGCGAGGATCGGAAGAAAGAGGGCCATTCCCCCCTCGATTGCCGCCTCGCGCCTGTGGTCCAGAGAGTCCGCCACTTGGATGTAGAATGAGCCGTCTGCGGTCCCGGCCGTGTATATCCGGTGCGTATCGTTATGCGAGAAGCCGACCTCAAGCGGGACCGGGAAGGGCTCGGCAGGCGCATCCCTCGATTTCAACAGGATCTGCCCGTCCCGACCGCGAACCTGGTAGATAAGATATTCGCGGTTGCTGGCTGCTTTTTCTGCCGGGCGTCGTAGCGCATTGCCCGCATCCCGCCCGGCCAGATCGTCGATTGCGACGGGAAGCAGGCGTTCGGCAGTTTCCTGCATGCCGCTATCGAATATCTCGGAAAACTCGTCCTGCATGATCAGCATGCCAAAACCCATGGCGACGAGCCAGAAGACAGCAACGACGCTGGTGATCGCGACGACGAGCTTGCGGGTCATGCTTGGTCTCTGGAACATGGTCACTCACTTGATGCAGTAGCCGACGCCCCGCACGGTTTCGATGCGGTCATGGCCGATCTTTTTTCGCAGCCGGCTGATATAGACCTCGACCGTGTTGCTTTCGATCTCGGCGCCGAAGGCATAAAGCTCATCGTGAAGCTGAGCCTTGGACACAATCGCGCCGGGTCGGGCCGCCAGCCTGTCCAGAACGGCCCATTCACGGGCGCTTAAGAGCTGGATCTCGTTGTCCACCACCACGTTTCGGTTGATCTGGTCTATCTCGATCCCGGGCAGGCGAATGGTCGAGGTTGGCTTGCCCGCATAGCGCCTCGACACAGCCAGCATGCGCGCGGACAACTCGTCGAGGTCGAAGGGTTTGACGAGATAGTCGTCTGCCCCGATGTTAAGTCCCGCGATCCGATCCGATACCTGATCGTGCGCTGTCAGGATGATGACCGGTGTTGCATCCTGACGTGAGCGCAAAGACCGGAGCAATGACAGCCCATCTCCATCCGGCAATCTCAGGTCGAGAAGGATAAGCCCGTATTCGACTGTCCCCGTTGCCGACATCGCATCAACGACGCTCAAGAACCAGTCTACAGCATGGCCCGCGGCGGCGACGTGATCACGCAACGCCTCTCCCAGGACCTGATCGTCTTCCACAAGCAGAACGCGCAAGCTACCACCCGTCACCGAACAACCCCTGCCTATTGTCGCCCATAGGCATGCGTCAAGTCGATTGTTTTTCGATCGGTCGGATTGCTCACGAGGCCATGGCTCCCTTGCCTGCCGAAAAGGCGCCGAGTTGTGGATCGCAGGTCGCGGGATCTCTGACATGAAACTGAAAGGCGCGAGGCGATGGATGCCATTGTCTCCGGGCAGGGGCACGCGCATGTGGCGCTGTTCGCGAAATGCACCGTGCTTCTTGAGGTGGCTGACCAATGCGGTCGCCAGGCCGACAAGCGCCATCAGGGCACCGAGAACAAGCAGGTAGGATCGCTGGTGCTCATGGTTCTCGGCGATGGCGAACCGATCCATTTCCGTTGCGAGGATGGCCAACAGAGCTGCTGAGACGGTCGAAGGCGATGACACGCTTGAAATTGAATGCCATCCCGTCGATCGAGCGGCGGAAGTTCTCAAGCCGCAGCGCCCAGCGCGGCACGTCTCGACAATAGGCGCGATAGGCATCGCCGAACTTCTGCTGCAGGAAAACTTCCTCGGCATAGACGATGCACTGGTACATGAAGGCAAACAGGCCAACGCCGATCGCAATGACGAGCGGATCGCCGTGCAGCAGGAAAATGCCGGTATAGACGAGCATGTTTCCCACATAGAGAGGGTTTCGGCAGACGCCGAACATGCCTTCGGTGACCAGGTCCTTTGCGTAGACCCTTTTGTTCAACCCACCGCGCTGAATATAGGCATAGCCAACCACGACCATGCGCAATGCCAGACCGACGAGAACGACGGCAATGGCGGTCGCGGCCTTGATCAGGTTCGCCGTCCTGCTGCCCCACATCTCGGTTGGCGGCAGCGCCAGGATGAAGAGTGCCAGGATGATGGCCGGGAAGACCTGGTTGCGGTATCGAAAGAAGAAATTGCCGAGTCGAATCATCACCGTCTTCATGTCCGCACTCTACTTGACCGCGACGATGCCGCAGAAGTTGTACCAGCGGAAAAAGACGTCGACGCTGCGGAAGCCCACTTCTCTCAGCAGCTGCAAGTTTTCCTCCAGCCGATAGGGGATCAACACATTTTCCAGGGCTTCGCGCTTCTTGGATATCTCTATCTCGGAGTAGCCGTTGCGCCGCTTGAAATCATAGTAGTGCTGGATGAAGAGCCGGTTGAAGGTCGTATCTTCACCCGTCAGCTTCTCGACCAGAAGCAGGCAGCCAAGATCGTTGAGAGCTTGATGCATCATGCGGATAACGCGTTCGCGGTAGAGCGGGCGAATGAACTACAGCGTCAGCAACATGGTGACAACGCTCGCATTGTCCATGTCCACGCCCTGGTGGAGGTCGGCGACCTTCAGGTCGATCTGCCTGCGGGGTGCCGATGCGTCTATCTTCTGGCGCGCTTTGTCGAGCATGTCGGGCGCATTGTCGATGCCGATGAAGCGAACGCTCGGCTCGATGACGCCGTCGAGGGTTAGAAGGGTCGTGGCGGTGGAGCAGCCGATGTCATAGAGGTTGGTATCGGGTTGCGCGAAATCATGTGCAACGGAGCGGCCGACCATGTCGTCGAACACATCCGCGACCGTTGCGTTGAAGGCGAAATCCCCGACCTGTTGATCGTCGCGGGCAAAAACCTCGTCCTTTCTGCTGGAGCGAAGATGCAGGTGTGGTGCGTTGTTGGCCATGGGTTGCGATCCGATTGATGCCTTGCGTCATGACCTTCATCGCACGCGATGAAGGTCCACCGACAATCGCAGGAGGCCATTCGAACCTGACATGAACCTGAACGACGGGGTGACGCGCAGGGCTCCGGTTCGCGCTGCGTTCGGCCTGAGCGGAAAGCAGCAGTTGGGCAATGCTGAGGGCGCCACCATGCCGCCGCGCAACGTGGACCAGTGACCTGTCACGGCTGATTTCCTGCGGATTGGATCAGAGGTCCGCCTATTGAAGGACTGAGGAAAGCGGAGATTTTAGGGAAGAGCAGATTGTTGCGGTGAAGCCCGAAGACGCTGCCCGTCGTCTGCGTCTGGAATAGGATCGGCCTGGGACAAGCGATCGTACTATTGGAGTGCTTTCGGCGATCGTGGCTTTTGCAACGGTGTTCCACCGAGAGGCACCCGGAAATAGTGCTCTCCCGAGGCTGTGGCTTCGAAATTTCCATGAACCTCGAAGGTTGTCTGAAGGTAGCTGGTGCCGGGCAGTTCTCGGCTCCGACCTTCAAAGATGAGCTTGCCCTTGGAGAGCAATACGACGTTGTCGGCAACGGCCATCGCATGATTTAGGTCGTGGATAGCAAGCACGACAGCGATACCCCTCTCGGAGCTTAGTCGATCAAGCAGTTCCAGCACTTCGACCTGATGACCAATATCGAGGAATGACGTCGGCTCGTCCAGCAGGAGGATTTCCGCTTCCTGTGCCAATGCCGCCGCGATCCAGGCTCTCTGGCGTTCTCCTCCCGAAAGATTGGCGAGATCACGGTCAGCGAGCTCGACGAGGTCTGTCTGCTCAAGCGCCCAGCCGACGGCCGCGAGATCCCTCCGCGAAAAACCCTGGAACAAACCGAGATGGGCGAACCGGCCTTGGCGAACGAGTTGCTCGACCGACATATTCTCGGGTGAGGTAGGATTTTGCGGCAGGAAGGAGAGCCGCTTGGCAAGGTCGCGCCGCTTCCAGGTTTCGATCGGCTTCGCATCAAGGCTGACTGTACCGTGTGTGCACCGCGCAAGACCGGCCAAAGCATGTAGCGCCGTACTCTTGCCGGAGCCGTTCGGACCGATCAGCGATGTTATCTCGCCCGGTCGGACCTCGATCGATAGTCCTTCCAGCGCGGTCATCGCTCCGTACTTGATTGTAATTTCATCGGCTCTCAATGGCATAACGGCCTCATCGATATCGGCGGAGCAGGAAAAACAGGAACGGCGCACCAGCAAAGGCCGTGACCACTCCAATCGGTATTTCTTCAGGCCCGCCGATCAGTCGGCCCGCCAGATCGGCACCAGTTACAAGAACCGCCCCGATCAGCCCAGCAAACGGAATGACCAGCGGGAAATGCCTGCCGGCGACAAAGCGTGCGAGGTGCGGCACGACGAGGCCGACGAAGATAAGCGGCCCAACGGCACCCACGGCACTGGCGGCCAGGATCGAGGCGACGCCAAGCGTCAGGCTGAAGTACAGCCGGTATGAGAGGCCGAAGGAACGCGCGACATCCTCATCGAAACGCAACATCAGCACAGGTCGATGGAGCACCGGCAGGACGGCGAGGCCAGCCACTGTAAACGGCAGCAGGAAGAGCACATGTTCCCAGCCGCGCGCATAGAGACTGCCGGAAAGCCACTGCATGACGATCTCGAAACGAGAGCTACCCCACCCGACGACGATGCCCATGGCAATAGCATGCAGGAACGCGCCAATAGCGATCCCGCATAGCGTCAGTTGTAGCGCGGCCATGCGTTTGGCGATTGCAAGACTGTAGATGACAATGCCACTCATCAGCCCTCCGACACAGCCGACCAGCGGTAACCAGGAAACGGGCAGTGTGTAAAGCGCGTTGGCATCTGAGTTGAATCGGTAGACGGCAAAGAACAGGAACACGGTCACGGCGAGGGTTGCACCCTGCGATATGCCCATAATGGTTGGATCGGCGAGTGGATTGCGGGTAATGGACTGCAGCAGTGTCCCGGCCACCGCGAAATGAATGCCGGCCAATGTCCCTGTCAGAATGCGTGGAAGACGGATCGTCAGAATGATCAGATCCGACTGCTCTGAGCCGTTGCCGGTCAGTGCCGCAATCACTTCGGCCGTCGGGATATCGACGACGCCCAGGAGAACCGCGACCAATATCAAACCCACAGCCAGAAGTGTGAGGGCGAGGATGGCGCGCGTTGGCGTCGCTCGTGTTGCATTGTTGGTGCCTGACGTCATCGGTGTGGCCCCGTCGCCATTCCCAGCTGCCGTCGCTGGATCAGATAGATGAACACCGGTCCACCGATCAACGCCGTGAAGATGCCAACGGGGATTTCGCGCGGAGCTGCGACGGAGCGTGCCAATGCGTCCGCCGTCACCAACAGGGCTCCACCGAGTGCGATGTTGAGCAGGATCGCCCAGAACGTGTCTGCCGGTCGCAGAAGACGAACGAGATGGGGAGCGGCCAAGCCGATGAATGCGATCGGGCCGGCGACAGGCGTCACGCCGGCGACCAGAATGATAGCGCAGATCAGGACGATCGGTTTCCAGACGGCGGTGTTGACGCCCATGCCTGCCGCCGTCTCGTCGCCAAGACCAAACAAGCCAATCACCCGGTGGCTAACCAGGGCTCCGAGGAGGCCGATGACGATCCAAGGAAGCATGTAAACGACTTGTTGCCAGGAGCGACCCTGGAACCCACCGGAAAGCCAGAACAGCACCGATGGTGACTGGGGCCCACCGCGGAGCAGTACATAGGTCGTGATTGCGCTTAGGAAAAGCGCGACCGTAACGCCGGAAAGCGCCAGATGGAGTGGCGAGCCCCGTCCGCCGTTGGATGCAAAAAGCGTCAGGCCCGCGGCGCACATGCCGCCTGCCATGCCGATTGGCGGATAGTAGACGGACGATACGGCAGGAAAGAATATGAAAGTCGTGACGATTGCGGTGACGGCTCCAGCTGAGACACCTGTCAGGTCAGGCGCTGCAAGCGGGTTTCGCGTGACCGATTGAAGCAGGAAGCCGGCGGTCGCCAGTGCCGCCCCCGCGAGAAAAGCCGCCAGGCTCCGGGGCATCCGAAGCGTCCAGACGATAATTCCGTCTGTTCCCTGATTTGGAGACAAGAGCGCGCCGACGGCCTTGGTAATCGTCATGGGCTTGGCACCGTAGAGCAGCCCGAGAACGAATATGACGAGCGCGCCGGCTAGGATGGTTAGAAATACGGACGCGGAGCGCGAGTGCCGTGTCATGACGTGGACCCGAAAAATTCGAGCTTGGCGGCGGTCTGTTCGAAGAGAAGCACCATGCCAATTCCGGCGGCGACCAGACCTGCGCCCATTCCCAGCCAGACCCCGTATGCGCCGAGTTCTGTTTGAGTACCCAGGACCCAGGCCAAGGGCAGGCCAAATGCCCAATAGCAAGCAATCGTTATCCAGAAGCCGTGGCCCGCCCGGCCGACACTGCGCACTGCACCAACGCCGATGTTCTGGATGAAGTCAAACACCTGAATGAACGCGGCCATCAATATCAGAATAAGAGCTATCCCATGAGCTTGGGCGGCAGAGGCCGGATCGAGTGAGAACAGTCGCAGAACCGGCGCGGGAAGCAGGCAGAACAGCACCGAGAAAAGGCCGACGACAGCTAGGCCAAGGCAGAAGCCGCTACGCCCAACGCGCAGGGTGCCATTCCTATCCTTGTTGCCGAAAGCCTCGCTGACGCCCACGGATGTCGCATGCGACATCCCGATCGATAGCATGAAAACGACATACATTATCTGATTGACCACCGCGTGCGCTGCAAGTGCTGAAGCACCAAACGCTCCCATCATCAACGCGATCGAAAGTGTAAAGCCCGCCTCCGATCCGTAAGACCCGGCGGTCGGCAAGCCGATCGCGAGCAGCCTGCGGAGAGATCCAAGAACCTCCGCGGAGGACCGCACTGGCGCAAACCGGGTCGTTCGATGCGTCGCGACAGCGACGGCGATAAACTGCAGGAGGAAGGCAAGGGAGCTGGACGCAGCAACGCCCGGAATGCCAAGCATAGGCAGGCCGAAAGCTCCGAACAGGAAGCCGTAGTCGAGGAACGCGTTGACGACGACCGTTCCCAGTGTGATCACGAGCAGCACGTTGGCCTTGCGCTGCCCGACTACCACTCCGCGGTAGGCGTAGAACCAGAATAACGGCAAATACCCGGGAGCAATGAAAACCAGATAATCCCGAACTTGCGCTGAAATCCCCGGGTCTTGCCCGAACCATTCCAAACTGGGCCCAGCCAGGGCGAGGACAACCGCGGCAGCAACGGCCGCGATCGATGCCATGATCAAGGCGGACGCCAGATGCTCCCCGCCGACGTACTCGCCCCTGTCTTGCGCCACCAGGTTGGACGTTCCGATGATCATCCCGAACCCCATGGTCCGCAGCAGGTTGAAGAGGGCATAGCCGAGGGCGCCGACCGCAATCGCAGTGCCACCGAACCAGCCGAGCATCACCATGTCGGTCGTCGAAATGGCAACCTGGGCGAGTTGGATGAATGAAAGCGGTAGCGCCAACTCGGCGATGCGCCGGGCTTCGTGAAGGGTCGGGGTGCTGTCTGACACTGCGGTGGTCCAGATTGGGCCGGCCGCGACAGGCCGGCAGCTTAGTGCTACTTGACCGATTCCGGTATCAGTTTGCGGGCCTCGGCCTTAACGTCCACTGCCGGGAACGTATCGGGATGAAGCAGATGTGCGGCTTCCTTCAGCACGAGTTCGCGGGCGATCGGCCCATGCGCTTCAACCCAATGGTCGCCGACATAATGGACGCGGCCGTTCTTTACAGCGCTCAGCTGCTGCCAGATCGGGTTGTTCTCCTGCGGACGGTCCGGACCATAGTCGTAGACGAAGATAACCTCGGGGTCCTTCTCCAGCATCGTTTCGAGACTCATTTCCAGGCCCCAGTTGTCGGGTACTGATGGTGTCGGATTCTGACCGCCGATGTTGTCACCTCCGAGTGCCACGAGAATGGCTGCGGTCATGTTCTCCGAACGAAAGACCCACGGCGTCTCTCCGCCCCACATCACCACGAAGCGTGGATGCACATCCTTTGGAGCTTTCGCTGCGTAGGCTTCAAGGTCCGTCTTGAACTGTTTGTTCAGTTCCTGGCCGCGTTCCGGCTTGCCGAGGATCGTTGCCAATTGGCCGATCGTACGGTCGCTGTCGGCGTATAGTTCGAGGTTGTAGGCCAGATACGGCGCTACTTTCTGATACTGAACGGCATTGCCTTCCGTGTAACGCCGGATGGCGATCGTTATGTCGGGCTTAGCTTCGGCGAGCAGCTCGATATTTGGTGTGGCTCGCTGACCAATCTGCTTAACACCTTCGAGATAGCCACCGAGAAAGTCAGGATTTCGGCCTTCGACCATATAGGTGGCAGCGACTGGCTTGATACCAAGAGCCAGTGCCACGTCCGCAGCGAAATATGAGACTGACGCCACCCGCTTCGCGTCGGCCGGCACTGCAACGATCACGCCACGGTCGTCAATCACGTTGAGCGTTGACGGAGATTGGGCGTTGGCAGGCAGTATGCATGCGTTCCAGGCAAGGAAGGCGGCTATGACATGTCCTGCGGCCGCAGTGCGGGCCAAACCGGCGTATAGCATCATGGTCTCCATCGACTTTTGGTCCCGGCATGTGCCAGGCATGAACAATCATCATCTCAGCAACGTGTCGTGGGACCGGCTCGTTCTCGAGGTCGAGCATGTTAGCCTTTACACCGCTTTGCTTTATGAGATTGTTGATATTAATAGTCCACTTTAAAGCAATCGAAAGTTTCTCAAGCCAGCATGAAAAAAACTCAAGCCGAGAATCTGAAAAACCCTCCGTTGAACACCCTCGTTGCGTTCTCAACCGCAAGCAGGCGCGGCAGCCTGACATTGGCGGCTGCGGAAATGCACCTCACCCCCGGGGCTGTCAGTCGACAGGTTAAGCAGTTGGAAGACGCGCTTGGGGTGAGTTTGTTTCACCGTTCCCACAATGCCATCGCGCTGACGGATGCCGGGCAACGTTTCCTGACCTACGTGAACGCCGCCCTCGCGATGCTCGAGACGGGCGCGCGCGGTCTGAATACGCAACGGTCGCGGCTCATTATCCAGGCTCCGATAACTCTCGCCCGTCGATGGTTGATCCCACGCATCGGGGCATTCCGGCAGGAGAATCCGACCGCCGATCTTGTTATCCAATCGCTCGCGTTGGGCTCGCTTGAGAGGCCCGACCTAACCATCACATATCGGCGAAGCGCCGCTGCTGGGGAAGTGTCATCGGCATTCTTGTTGGATAGGACGATGGCGGTTTGCTCGCCGAAATTGATATCCGCAAGCAGGGGGCAACTCGAGGCCAGTGACATCCTCGATTTGCCCATCTTGCTGGACACAGCAGACGCATGGTCTTGGCGATGCTGGTGCGATTCTGCGGCCCTCACGTTCGAGCCTCGGGGCGGAAGCATCGCTTTCGATACCGACGAGGCGTCGATTGACGCTTGTATTTCGGGATTGGGAGTAGGGCAGGCAAGCCCGCTGTTTATCGAACACGAGCTGAGATCGGGTCAGCTTATAGCCTTGGCGGCGTCGGTGGTACCTGTCGTCGGTGCCTACGAAATCTCAAAGCCTGTCGAATTCGGCATGGCAGGGGTTTTCCTGGATTGGTTGGAAAAATGGACGAACGTCGAGGTTGATTGACCAGAGATTCGAAGTTCATGCTTTGCGATGCGAAAGGCGCACAAAAGCTGACTTGTTTCTCTGTATTCTTCAGTCAGCCACTCCAATCGATCCGACGCCATGCGCGCGAAGGCGCGGCGGCATCCTGAGGCCCAGGCCGTGTGGCGGTCGGGCGAACTGGGCCGCTTAATCATCATCTGCCGTTTCCACCATCGCAACGGTCTCCGTACACGCGTTTGGGCGGAGACCGTTGAAATCGGTTGGCTAACTGCTTCAGGACTTGGCAGCGCCGGCACGCAGCGTGCGGTATTGCATCGCCGGGAGCCCACCCCAGCCCCAGTTGTCAAGATCGACCTCTTCAATCACGACATAGGTCGATTCAAGCGGCTTATGCAGAACATCGAGAAGCACCTCGCTGACGCCCTTGATGATGGCCGCCTTTTCCTCCGCCGATACCGATTTGCGGTCGGGCGTGGTTCCTTCGCGGGTAACCTGTACAATGACAATAGGCATTGCAGTCTCCTTCGCTTCACCAGCGCCCGGCGTTCTGGCCGCCATCGACATGAAGGATCTCGCCGGTGACGAAGCTCGCGTTCTCCAGATAGAGTACGGCGTCGACGATATCGCGGATTTCGCCCATCCGACCAACTGGATGCAGTGCAGCCAGGGCCGCGTGTGTCTCCGGCGAGTGCATGGGGGTCTTGACAATCCCCGGGGACACCGCGTTGACGCGAACCCCGCTCTTCGAGAACTCCATGGCAAGCGACTGGGTCACGGCGTTCAGTCCGCCCTTGGTTAGGGACGCAAGCGCTGAAGGCAAACCGACAATCGGCTGATTAACCAGGCTCGTGGTGATGCTGACAATGTGGCCCGAGCCCTGCCTCAGCATTTCGGCCGCGGCACGCTGGGTAATGTGGAAGAAGCCGGCGACATTGACGCCCAGGTTGTTATCATAGTCTTCCTGGGTCATTTCAATGAACGGCTTGGCAAGAAACACGCCGGCGTTGTTTACCAGCGAGTCGATGCGACCGAAGCGCTCCAGGCCTTCGCGGACGATCCGTTCGGCGGTCTCCGACCTGCTGATGTCGCCCGGCACGGCGAGAATGTCCGGATCGGCAGTTGTCTCGATCGACCTGGAACTGGCTATGACGCGAAAGTTCCGGTCACGATAGGCGCGAACCAGGGCGGCGCCGATGCCTTGTGACGCGCCGGTGATGATGACGACCTTCTGTTCGGTACTCATGATGTGATCCTTTCTCAATGGCAGCGACCGTCTGATCGACGCTCGCCCGACGCCCTCGGCGTTGGTGCTATTAATTTAGATCCATCCCAACAAAGGGAGAATGGTCAGCAATTGAAGGTCAGTCGTCCGTATTTCGGCATAATCAAGTGAGCGTGCCCGCTTCCGCAGCCAGTCGTGCAAATTCGGAGCGCAGACGTGGCGTGGCGAAATCGACAAAGGTCCGAACCTTGGGTACGGACATGCGCCCCTGCGGCGCGAGCAAATGAACGGGCAGGGGTGGATGCTCGGCGTCGGCGAGGACGATCTTCAGTCGCCCGTCTTTGACATATTCGGCGACATGATAGGAATAGAGCCTGGCCAAGCCTCTACCCGCGACGGCCGAAGCAGTGGCGGCCCGAACGCTGTTGACGATCAACCTCGGCGTGATGTGAACCGTCCGCGGGATGGTCGAACCTTCCGACGACGTGAAATTCCAGGAATCGAGACCGAAATTGGTAAAGGCGATGATTTGGTGCTTCGCGAGGTCGGCTGGCATCTGGATGAGAGGATGATTGGCGAGGTAGCGGGGAGAAGCGACCACCACGCGCCTGACATCACCGCCCAATCGTGTGGAAATATGTGACGAATCCGCCAGATGGCCAATACGCAGCGCAATGTCGACGCCTTCGTCCACGAGGTTGACAAACCGATCGAGCAGCAGGAGCTGGGCAGAAACAGCCGGGTGAACGTCGAGGAAATCATCCAGAATCGGACGCATAACCTCTTCCCCTATGATCGGCGGCACGGAAATGGTCAGCATTCCACGAGGGGCCGCACGCTCGCCGCCGGCGAGCATGTCAGCCTCCTCGAGATCGATCAGCACCCGCCGACAGGCAGTGGCGTAACGTTGGCCGGCCTCGCTGAGCTTGAGTGTGCGGGTGGTTCGATGCAGCAGTTCGGCACCCACATGCGCTTCCAGGAAGCTCAGCGCGCGACTGACCGCCGTCGGGGAGCGCCTCAGCCGCCGGGCGGCGCCGGCGAGGCTGCCCTCGTCGATTGCGGTAACGAACACTTTCATTGCATCAATGCGGTCCATTATTCTGCCGATCTCCGGTGTAGTGTCCATCAGCAGGCAAGTATTCGCCCGAAACTGGCAATAGGTAAATATGCGACTGAGGGCACCGTCGGTGCCACTCGGTCGAAACAAGGATCGATATCGGCGATCATCGCCGGCTGTGAGGAAACGCGGGCTCCAATCACGTATGCTTCAAGGCTCGGCGCAGCGAGCCAAATCTGAGGCGATAGTGTGCGGCGGTCAGGCCCGTTTCGCGGTGGAACAGGCGACCGAAGAAGCTTGCGTCCTCATAGCCTGTTTCGTTGGCGATCGCCTCAATCGTCAGGTCGGTCGTTTCCAGCATCTGCTTGGCTTCTTCGATGCGGAGCGCGTGCGCGTAGGCCAGCGGCGTCATACCGGTCGCTTTGGTGAAGCGACGAATGAACGAGCGTTCCGACAGTCCGGAAAGAGCCACCATCGCGGCGACGGGCGTGCGGGCCCTGTAGTTCAGCGAAAGCCACTGCTGGCAGGCATTGATTACCGCGTCGGCGTTCTGCCGCAGGCTCATGAGCGATGCGAACGGCTGCTGTCCCAGGTCATGCCATTGCAGCATATAAACCTTGGCCACCTCCATCGCCTCCTTGAGGCCGACAAACCGCGCAATGAGGTAGAGTGCAAGATCCTGCCAGCTTGACCCGCCCCCCGCCATGACGATGCGCTGCGCCTGGCCGCTCAGCACCAGAGACCGATCCAAGCGCACCCTGACACCAGGATAGTTGTTGGAAAGGGTCGCGACATAGCCCCAGTGGATCGTCGCTTCACAATTGACGAGCAGTCCCGCCTCGCCGAGCAGGACGGCACCGGAACAGGCGCTCGCCAGCATCGCTCCATCCTCATGCGTTTGCCTCAGCCATTTTGCCTCAGGTTCATACAGTCCCGCGACGCTGTCGCCCGGATTGACGAAGAAATCCGGAATGCACACGATTTGCGGTGAAGGGCAGTCGCCGAGTGCGAAGTCTGGTTTGATCCAAATGCCGTTGGCAGCCCGGAAATCCTTGCGTGAACGGGCAACGACGTAGGGACGCATGCGCTGTTTTCCCGCCTCACCCTTGACGATGAAGGGCCAGTCGCGGCCGGGAGACGAAAACAGATCAAACATGCCGAACAAGGCGGAGGCCGTGACTTCGGGCACCGCGAGAAGGGCTACATTGATGGGGCTTTCCTGATCAAGCATGGCAGAAATGACCGCCTTCCAGCATTTTCGACTTTAGTACCAAGCTTCGAACGCGACTAGGCTCTTGTCAGCCAAGAGGAGGTCTCGACATGTCCCATGATGCGCTCCGCAGAGTAATGCGTGGCGAACTGCTCGAGCCCGGAAGCTTGGCTTACGACGCTGCACGAGTGGTTTGGAACGGGTTGATCGACCGGCGACCGGTCCTGATTGCCAGGTGCCGCAATGCCGCCGACGTCATCGCAGCGGTAAACCACGCTCGCACGCATCGGCTCACCATCGCCGTTCGCAGCGGCGGGCACAATGTCGCCGGCTACGCCGTCTGCGATGATGGCTTGATGATCGATATGTCGCTCATGAATGCCGTCCGCATCGCGCCCGAACTTGACCATGCTTCTGTCGAAGGCGGGGCGACATGGGGCGATGTCGATGCGGCGACCACGCCTTTTCGGCGGGCCACGCCGGGCGGACTGATTTCGATGACAGGTGTGGCTGGGCTCCTTCTTTCGGGCGGCATCGGCTGGCTGCGCGGCACCCACGGTCTGAGCTGCGACAACCTCATTGCTGCGGATGTGGTAACTGTGGATGGCCGCCTCGTCCGTGCGAGCGAAGTCGAGAATATCGACTTGCTTTGGGCATTGAAGGGCGGCGGCGGGAATTTTGGCATCGTCGTGAACTTCGAGCTTCGCCTTCACGAGATCGCCCATCAGGTGATGTTCTGCGCGCCCGCCTATCCCGAGGAGTGCGCCATCGACGTCATCCCGAAATGGCGTGACTACATGGCTTCAGCCCCTGACGAGGTCAGCGGTCTCGCCGAATTCTCCACCATACCCGGTGATCAGGCCTATCCGGAAGAGACATGGGGCAGGCGAGTGATAACGCTTGCCACCGTCTATGACGGTCCCGCTGAAAAGGGGGAGCGCGTCATGCAGCCGTTGCGCGCTCTTGGGGAGCCGTTGCTCGATTTCAGTGGCCGGATGCCCTATCAGGAGCTCCAGTCCATCTATGACGGATTGTTCCCCAAAGGGCGTGATCGCTGCTACTGGAAATCGACCTACCTTTCGGGCCTTGGTGACGATGTCATCGGCGAGATCATCGCGCGCCTGGCCAAACGCCCCTCCGAGATGACCTACGCGTCGATCTGGAGATTTGGCGGAGCCATGCAGCGGATTGCTTCCGACGCCACTGCCTTCGGCGATCGCAGCATGCCTTACATGTTGAGCCTTGATGCGATCTGGTCCGATCCGTCAGATGATGACGCGAACATCAGTTGGGTTCGCAATGCATGGCAGGATATGCAGCCCCATTCCACGGGCCGCCTTTATCTGAATTTTCCCGGGCTCGGAGAAGGCGACAACCTGGTTCGCAATGCGTTCGGCGCTGAAACGTACTCGAGACTTCAGAAGATCAAACGCGTCTACGATCCGGATAACGTCTTCCACTTGAACCAGAACATAGCGCCGGACGTTCGATTGTTGTGATCTGTTCGCGGTCGCGGCAGGCGGACAAGGTCCGCACTCCGTCGAGGGGCCGGATCGACCTGTGGATCTAAGCGTGCGCCGTGCCGGAGCGGTACGCCATTTAGATCGCGCCGTTGTCCCGCCCTCTCCTGTTACCAGCGGAACAGTCGAGCTGACGCCGGTGAGGTAAACTCTATCAGCGGATCTGTGGAGGAGAAACGTGATGGCGATAGACATGACTATGGCCGAGGTTTTGAGAGACCCACTAATCAGGCAGGTTTTGCGCGCCGATGGTATCGCACTTGACGTGTTCTCTGCTGCTTTAAAGCAGGCCGCCGCAGGTTTGCGGCGCGGTCCCGAATCGTCTCGCTCCTCGACTGAGACCCAGAACGTATCCATATCGACGTGAGTGATCTTCCAGAGGGTCTGGGCGCCTCATCGTCCACGGTGGTTCGCGCCTAGCCATCGAGCAAGGGGGCGAGATCGTTTGGTGGCAGGATTTCTCCCTAAACCTTTCAATACGCGACCCCATCCTGTTTGCCGAGAAGTGGCCTGGATCGTGTCATTTACCGCGGGCAAACCGTTGAGGTCATCCCGAACACCTGCGTTTTTCAGCGCGCAAGTCTCATCAAAAACCCATAAATGCAGGCGGTGCCACGGCCTGCCGAGCGATGTTAGCTTGCCTCCGGGAGGAAACGAAGGAGCTGACTATGCCAAAATCGATCGTCAACGCCGTGGGTACCCCTCTTTTTTACAGTGGACCATCGAGTGCGTGGTTCTCTGCGACGGGGTCGGGGCCAGTGCTTTACGGCACTGAGGCAAACGACTCGATCTGGGGCGATAGCTCCGTCGATGTCACCATGGCCGGCGGTAAAGGTGATGACATTTACTACCTCTATTCGGGCATCAACCGGGCCATGGAGACGGCTGGGGCTGGTGTCGACACCATCAACACCTGGATGAGCTATGCTCTGCCCGAGAATTTCGAGAACTTGACGGTCACCGGTAGTGGCCGGCATGCGTTCGGCAACAGTGCCGACAACATTGTCTCGGGAGCTTCAGGCAGCCAGACGATCGACGGTGGCGGCGGCAACGACATTCTGGTCGGCGGCAGCGGCGCGGACATCTTTGTCGTCGGTCGAGGTGGCGGCAGCGATCTGATTGTCGACTTCGACAGTTCCGATACGGTTCGGCTAAATGGTTACGATCTCACAAGCTTCCAACAGGTCATCAGCCTTGCGACCCAGGAAGGCGCAGATTTAAGGCTGAACCTCGTCGATGGCGAGAGCTTGTTATTTGCAGACACGACAGTGGCTGATCTCGCACCGGAGCAATTTCAGCTCAGTCTCGATCGCTCCAACCTTGCGCTGAGTTTTGCCGACGAGTTTGACAGCCTCTCCCTTCACGATGGCGATCAGGGCGTATGGGATGCCAAGTTCTGGTGGGCGCCTGAAAAAGGCGGAACCTTGGCCAGCAACGGCGAATTGCAGTGGTATATCAATCCCGCCCATGCGGGGACAGCCGCAATCAATCCGTTTTCGGTCGAAGATGGCGTGCTGACGATCAAGGCAGAGCCGACGCCGGATGCACTGAAACCGGAGATCGACGGGTACGACTACACGTCCGGAATGCTGACGACTTTCTCGACCTTTGCGCAGACCTACGGATACTTCGAAATCCGAGCGGACATGCCGACCGAAACAGGCACTTGGCCGGCGTTCTGGCTGTTGCCGGCAGATGGCTCGTGGCCCCCCGAACTCGATGTTGTCGAGATGCGGGGGCAGCAACCGAACATTGTCAACGTCACCGTTCACAGCAACGAGACCGGCGAACAGACAAGCGAGACGACCGCAGTCAAAGTCGCCAGTACCGAAGGATTTCACACTTACGGCGTGCTATGGGAAGAGGATGAAATCGTCTGGTACTTCGACGACGTCGCGGTGGCGCGCGCCGATACACCCGCCGACATGCACGACCCCATGTACATGGTGGTCAATCTTGCCGTTGGAGGAGCAGCGGGGGAGCCGAACGCAGATTTCGGCGACGGAGCGGAAATGCAGATCGACTATATTCATGCTTATTCTCTGGATGGAACGCCGTCGGCAACTGGCGAAGCGTTGGCGGTGGACGACTGGTAGTCCTGATTCTTCGTTTGAATGCGCTGCCGAGGGTCAGCAAGCGACCGGACCAATGGGAACTTGGATGGCGTCCTGTTCCCCAGCTGCAGCGCTTCGGCCTGCAGCAGACGGTTCGACACTGACGTCTTTGGCAGGCGTGGAACGCGTTCAGGCCCCCGTGGGGCCAATGCTCGACCGTTAGGATGGCGCCACGTTCGGCCTCACCGTATGCGCGCGTCGATGATGATGCGCTTTGGCGTGAGCCATTGCTTCTTTGGAAACCGGATCAGTAATCGCTTTGCAGCCTTGGCATGGCGGCGGGTCTGGACGATCGTCGTCGCGCGATGATGAAACTAATCACCGCCAACCTCTGATGGCGGTTAAACGCCAGATCGGCCTGACCGAGTGAACGAGGTCGCGTCCTTTGGATGTTTGCGACCTGACAAAGACTGGTGCCCCCATAGCCTGCTAGCTTCCGATTGTCGCCGGCGGCGCCACCGCCGACCGGGATGATGGTTCATTGGATCAGGGAAGCAACGATATGGGATCTTTTAGCGTCTGGCATTGGGTGATCGTGCTGGCAGTCGTGCTGTTGCTGTTCGGGCGCGGCAAGATCCCGGAACTGATGGGCGACGTCGCCAAGGGCATTCGCAATTTCAAGGCCGGCTTGAACGACGACACCACCGACCCGGCCGAAAAGACGATCAAGGCCGGACCCGGCGAATAGTCGATCAGACGTCGGTTGCCGCCGACGATGTCAGCGATGTTGGCATCGTCGGCGGCACCGAGGATCAACTCATCTGACACCGCCTGCCTCCCTCGGGCGAGACGGCCGGGGCTGCGATCCACGATGCGCCGGATCGGCCATGATGAAAGCCGTTCGACAACGGCACGCCGGGATAGGCGACCACCAGCCGCTCGAGCCCCTCTATGGCCGAGACCCGCCCGGTTGCAACATCCTCGTAGATCCTGGCGACTGCCACCATGTCGCAATCCTGCGGCGACAGCCGGATTCGGCTGATGCCGACGGCCGCCAGCTCGACAAGCTCCTGCAACAGGCTCTGGCAGGTGTGCGACAGGGTCTGGACACCATTGAGGGTGAGGAACGGCTGGCGATCGAGCGTCTCGACAATGAGGCCGTCGCTGTCTTCGCCGCAGATGAACTGGCAATTGTCCTTCACCAGCCCCTTGGAACGGGTATGGGCACAGCGCGCCGAGATTGCCAGCGGCACGCGGCCAAAGCCGAAGATTTCAAACATGACATCAGGCGCATCGCGAACGATCTCGCGCACCGACGCTAAGGGCAACTCCGGCGGCAGACAAATGCTGGTCGCGCCGCGCGACGCCAGCAGTCGGGCGGTGGCACCGTTGTAGACGTTGATCAAAGGTCCGACCGAATGCGGTTTGCCGGCAAGCAGTCCGAGAGCGGACAGATCATTGGCCTCGATCGGGTGGATGCTGTCGCGCACCAAGCCGCGCACGAGTTGGCTCTCACGTTCCAAGGTGACGAGCGCAAGCGAGGCGAGGCTGACCGTCTTGCCGGCGCCTTCCAGGCGGTCGATCACCTCTGCAACATGCGGCTCGATGAAATGCAGACGCTTCGAGCAGACCGTCTCGCCGAGGGTGACATGTTCGACCGGGGCTTCGTCGGCGATACGAAAATAGAAGTCGCGCCACTTCGGTCCGTCCCAGAGATAAAGCACCGGACCGAGGCTGAGCGAGAGGTGAGTTGTTGCGGACATGTCGTTACCTCCACCGCTTTTCATAGGCGCCCGATGTCGTCTTCTGTCCCTCGCTGAGCCGCCTGAGACGCGACAGCAAGGCGGGCCTTTCGGTCGCATCGGCGGCGACGGCGCGGCGCATGATAGAAACGACCTCGGCGACATAGGCCTTGCCGCGCTGGCGACCCTCGATCTTCAGTGCTCCGACGCCGGCATCACGCAAGGCGTCGATATGGTCCATGACGTCGAGCGAAACCGGATCTTCGAAGGCGTACCCACGCTCCTCGGCAATGTCGAAGCGGCCCTTGCAGAGCGTCGGATAACCGGCGGCTTCGCCGGCCGGAAAGCGGTTGATGGTGTAGTCGCCGAGTTCCGACACCAGTTCGCTGCCATCCTCGCGGTAACGCACATGGCTTGCCGGCGAGCAGACGCCGTTCATGTTGGGAGACTTGCCGGTGGCATAGGAAGAGAGCGAGCAGCGCCCCTCTGCCATCACGCAAAGCCCGCCGAAAACGAAGACTTCGATCTCGCAGCTGATCTTGCGCGCCAGACGGGCGATATCGGGAATGGTGAGAATGCGTGGAAGCACGACGCGCTTCGCACTGAAGGTTTCGACCAGGAATTTGACCGCGTCGGCGTTGGAGGCCGAAGCCTGGACCGAGACGTGCAGCCGTTGCTGGGGATGGCGCTCGGCGGTGTAAGCCATCAATCCGAAGTCGGCGAGGATAAGGGCATCGGCCCCAAGACGCACGGCATCGTCGACGGCGTCATGCCAGAGCTTTTCGTGGCCTGCCCGCATGAAGGTGTTGATGGCGACGAAGGTCATCACCTTGTGCCGGCGCGCATAGGCAATCGCCGTCTTCAGCTCGTCGCGCGAAAAGTTCAGGCCGGGAAAGTTGCGCGCATTGGTCTCGTCGCGAAAGCCGCAATAGACGGCATCGGCGCCGGCATCCACGGCCTCGCGAAAGGCAGCCGGCGTGCCGGCCGGACAGATCAGTTCCATCTGGCTGCCTCCCCGGACAATGCGCGTGTCCGGATCGCCGACGCCGCACGACGGACCAAAGGCGCGAACGGCCCGCTCATGCGGGCGATATCTGCGGGCAGGTCGATGTTGCAGTCGTCGAGCGCGTTGCGTAGCGCCAGCATTGCTTCCATGTCGCCCGTTATCGTCAGGCTTCTGGAGAAGAACACGGCATCGCCGTCGATCTGGCCCTCGAGCAGCGCCAGAAGCAGCACGAACTTGCCGCCCATGCAGGCATCTGCGACCGGCAAATGCGGTGTGCGGTGTACGGAGATGCGCCGGGCGGCCGGCTCTACCAGAAAACCCACAGGAAGGTCCGTCGGGACGAAGGCATAGCGTTTGCCGGCGTGCTCCCCGAGCCGGTCGAAAAGATCCGGATGCTGCTGAACGACCTGGGCAAAGACGAGCCGCGCGGCGTGTTCTAGGATGGGGATTGGCACGATCCGCAACGGCGCGGTCATCGCAAAGGGTAGGGTCATGGGCTGCCTGCATGAAAACGGAGCAAAGAATGGCCGCATGCTAGTCGGCGCGTCGCCGCCGCTGTTTGTCCCACCTCAAAGACATTGGGCATTTGCCGACCCTAAGAGGCGGCATGAACAAGAGCTTCCGTTCCGCCAAGGGTTTTGTCTCGCTTCAGGATTTTGCCTGCGCGCTGGAGCGTGAGGGGGAGCTGAAGCGCATCTCCCGTCCCGTCTCCCTGGTGCATGAGGTGACCGAAATCCACCGGCGCGTTCTGGCGGATGAGGGACCGGCCTTGCTGTTCGAGCAGCCGGTCGATGCCTCCGGGCGGGTTCACGACATTCCGCTGCTTGCCAATCTCTTTGGCACCGAGCGCCGAATCGAGCGTGGTTTCGGTTTAAAGCACGGCGGATTGTCCACTTTTGCCGGCGAACTGGCAGAGCTTCGAGATCCGCGTGCCCCCGGGTCGCTGCGCGATGCCTGGGACCGACTACCGCTGCTGCGGTCGGCACTCTTCATGCGGCCGAAACATGTGACATCAGCACCGTGTCAGGACGTCGTCTGGCGCGGCGCGGACCTCGACCTCGGCCGTTTGCCGATCCAGTGGTGCTGGCCGGGCGAACCTGCGCCACTGATTACCTGGCCGCTGGTGATCACCCGCGCGCCGGACGATCCGTTGGATGTCAATGTCGGCATCTATCGCATGCAGGTGCTGAGCCGAGACCGGGTGATCCTGCGTTGGCTTGCCCATCGCGGCGGTGCGCGACACCATCGTCTCTGGCAGCGCCAGGGGCGCGATATGCCGGTTGCCGTAGCGATCGGCGCCGATCCAGCCACGATCCTCGCCGCCGTCATGCCGCTGCCGGAAGGGCTGAGCGAACTCAATTTCGCGGGATTGCTCCGGCGCAGCCGAACGCAGCTCGTGGCCGCACGATCAGTACCGCTAGCCGTTCCGGCAAATGCCGAGATCGTGCTCGAGGGAACCGTATCGGCAACGGAAACCGCCGACGAGGGGCCCTATGGCGACCACACCGGCTACTACAATTCGGTCGAACCGTTTCCGGTCATGACGCTTTCCGCCATCACCACACGCCGTGCCCCCTATTATCTCTCCACTTACACCGGCCGCCCGCCGGACGAGCCTTCGCGGCTTGGCGAGGCGATGAACACGCTTTTCGTTCCCCTCGCCCAGAAGCAGTTCCCCGAGATCACCGATCTCTGGCTGCCGCCGGAAGCTTGTTCCTATCGCGCCATGGTCGTCGCGATCGACAAGCGCTACCCCGGACAGGCGAAACGCCTGATGATGGGTTTGTGGTCGATGCTGCCGCAGTTCAGCTACACCAAGCTGATCATCGCGGTCGACCCGGATATCAATGTCCGCCATTGGCCCGATGTCATGTGGGCGCTGGCGACGCGCTTCGATGCCAGCCGCGACGTCACAATCATCGCTGACACGCCGATCGACTATCTCGACTTCGCGTCGCCGCGCTCGGGCCTCGGCGGCAAGCTCGGGCTGGATGCCACCACGAAGATCGGCTCTGAGACCGATCGGGAATGGGGGCAGGTCCTTGATATGACGCCCGATGTCATCAGCCAGGTCGATGCCATCTGGGCCGATCTAGGGCTCGAAAGGAAAGCATCATGAGCAGGCACCGAATTGTCGTCGCCATTACCGGCGCATCGGGCGCGGCCATTCCACTGCGCATTGCCGAGCGGCTTGCGCAGATTGAAGAGGTGGAACTGCACTTGGTGTTGTCGCCATCGGCCCACCGCACGCTTGCCCACGAAGTTGGCGCCCATGCGCTGTTGCGGCTGCTGGAGAAGGCGGACCGGACCTACGACCATGACGATATCGGCGCTGCGATCGCCAGCGGGTCGTTTCCGACTGCCGGCATGATCGTCGCGCCCTGTTCGATGCGCACGCTTGCCGCGATCGCCAACGGGCTGGCCGACAATCTTATCGTGCGCGCCGCGGACGTGCACCTGAAGGAGCGTCGGCGTCTTGTGCTGATGGCACGCGAAACGCCGCTGCATCTCGGGCATCTGCGCAACATGTGCGCAGTGACCGAGATGGGAGCGATCGTCATGCCACCGGTGCCGGCCTTCTACCATAGGCCGGAGAGCGTCGAGGCGATCGTCGATCATCTCGCCGCAAGGGCGATCGATCTCCTCACACTGCCGATCGGGCCGCTTGCCGTCGCCTGGCAGGGAGAGGTTCAGTCGAAAGGCAATGCCTGCAGCAGCGGGTCTGCGCCGAACATCGCGTAGTGGCCACCGGCGAGCAGCCAGAAAGTGACCGCTGCGGTCGCGAAGGCAGACAGGATCATCACGGGATCGGCGCGCAGGCGCACTTGGCCTTCCAGGATCGCGACGAAGGGCCAAATCGAGGTGCCTTGCCTTGCCGCCGGCCATCTTTCCCCGAGGCGCCGCCGCGCGCGCTTCTCCACCATGAAGAACCCACCGAACGCAAACAGTGCGAAGCTGCCGAAGAGCACCAGCGAGCGCAGATCGCCATTGGCGATGACATGGCCGACGGCCCATAGAAGGAAGCCCCAGAGCACGGGGTGACGCGTGACGCTGACTATAGCACCCCTCCGGTCGCTGCCCTGAAAGATGGAGATCGACAACGGGTTTTCGCTGAACAGGCCGGCGAGCACCAGGAAGAGCCCAAGTGGCGCAAGGATGAATGTCGTCCAGGCCTGCCACGGGGCCGGTTCCCATAGTGGGATGAAATCGAGCGCGAGGGCTGCCTG
This sequence comes from Ensifer sp. 4252, assembly GCF_050434565.1. Lineage (NCBI taxonomy): Bacteria > Pseudomonadati > Pseudomonadota > Alphaproteobacteria > Hyphomicrobiales > Rhizobiaceae > Ensifer > Ensifer sp. 4252. The sequence goes on along the minus strand of NZ_JBNDIU010000023.1, from coordinate 10,141 downwards.
AAAAACCCAGATCAGTGCGACGATCGACAGCAGCGAATAGATGCCGAAATAGGTCCGCCGCCCCAATAGTGTGATCAGCCGCTGACGTAGGGTCGGCAATGCCGGCACCATATGAAGGGCAAGAAAAACCGCGAATGCGGCGAGAAAATTGTACATCGACCGGACCTCAGATCCTTTCCGCGAGGAGCAACCGTTCCGTCGCGACATGGCGCCGGACGGTTTCGAAAAAGGCGCGCAGCATGTAGCCGATCGCCTCCCAGCTGTGCGGACTGCGGCTATGGAGTAGGTCATTGAGGGTTCTGGCGACCTGTGCTGCCGCTTCTCCGTCATGCCGGTGCTCGTCACGCAAACGTTCGATCAGCCGCTGCCCGTCATCGGGGCATCTCGCGGCGGTGATGGCTGGAAACAGGATCTCGTCCTCCAGCCTGTGCACGGCCAGGAGCGTCGAAGGAAGCCGGATTGCAACCTCGCGGCAACCGGCCGTATCAATGCGGCGCGGCAGGGAATCAGCAATGGCCTCGAGGCGATCGCACAATCCGAGAAGGTTCTGATAGCCTTCTTCCAAGGTATCTTGTCCAGACATCGGCAGCTCCGTGATCGAGATTTGTCATTGCTCAATCGTCTAGGCGCGATCGATCGGGCGATCTTTGACATTTCGCAAAGTCGATGACGACCGCTGGGGCGGGCATCCCCGGCATGACACTGCTACTGCGAGGGGTCGAGAAAGAGCATGATGGCGATCGCGACCGAGAACAGGATAGCCGACAGCGTCGCCGCGCGCTGCAGGACCCCCATGCGATAGAGAAGGATGGCAAACCCGACAATGATCGGGGTTGCGACGGAAAGGCCGATTTGAGCGTCTGTCATCGGAAAACTCCTGCAATGATCCTGCTGCTATCAGCCCCGTTGCCCTGCCTCTTTGCGCAATCGCAAAGACAGGGGGCGCCCGCCTGCCTAGCTGACGGCCGGTTCCGGCAAAGGAGTTGGCGCATGGACGGACGGGCACTCCCGGTTCGAGAAGCAGACGAGCACGCAACCGCGGATGACCTTCTGCTTTGGGTGCTCGTGTGGAGCGAGCTTGCAGCCTTTGGCATCCTGCTCGGTGGTTTTCTCGTCGTCGGCGTCATCCAGGCGGACGCATTTGCCGTGGCCCGTTCGCAGCTCAATCCGCTGCTCGCCGGCATCAATACGCTCGTTCTTCTGACCAGCGGCTGGCAGGCAGCCCTGGCATCGCGTCCGGCCGCTTCGACGCCCACGCGCCGGCGTGCGCTCGTTCTCGCCGCGCTCTTCGGTCTCGCTTTCGTTGCCATCAAGCTATTCGAGTACTCGACCGAAATCGGCGCAGCCGGGCTGCCGCAGTTCGGCGCCTTCTTCGAACTCTATTTCCTCATCACCGGCTTCCACCTGCTCCACGTCGTCTTCGGCAGCGCTATCCTGCTGTTGGTCGCCTGGCGCCCGAGCCCTGAGAACATCGCTCTGATCACCACGCTCTGGCACGTCATCGACCTTGTCTGGATCGTGATGTTCCCGATCATCTATCTCGTGTGATTGTCATGACCCATCACAATGCGCGCCGACTTCGCAACACCTTTGTCGCTCTGATCGCGATCGTGCTTTCGGGCATGGTCATCATGACGCTCTGGGGCGGATCTGCTGCGGTAATCCCGGCCCTGCTGGTGCTGGCGGTGATCAAGTGCCGGCTTGTTGCCCTCGATTTCATGGGCCTGCGTCGGGCGCCCGCAGGCCTGCGGTTTGGCCTCTTGGCCTGGCCGGTTGTCCTTGCGCTTCTGGCCCTGGCAAAGCTTGCAATGGACGCGGTGCTATCCGCTTGAAACCACTCTTCCTCTTGTTTGCCAAAACGCAAAGAAGGCCTTTCGGAAATCCCTAGACATGGTCCGCGCCCCGATAGTTCGTCGGTGCCGCACGTCGCGGCGCCAAGCGGGGAGGGGATCAGATAAGCCGGCTACCGTCTTTGCGGCCGGCCGAAGTCGAAAGGATGACGTGATGGCAGAACGCCTCACCAAGACCGGGGCCCGAAACGTCTTTTACGGCGGGTCCTTCTTCTTTTTTGCAATCTTTGTCGGGCTCACCGCCCACAGTCACTACTACATGCGCACGGTCTCGACCGATGAGTCGACCCTGACGGACGCGGTCGCCCGCGGCAAGCATGTCTGGGAGAAGAACGCCTGTATCAACTGCCACACGCTCCTCGGTGAAGGCGCCTATTTCGCGCCCGAACTCGGCAATGTCTGGAAACGTTGGGGCGGCGAGACCGATCCGGAGGGCGCACGGGAGACGATGAAGGCATGGATGGCCGCCCAGCCGAGCGGCATCGAAGGGCGTCGCCAGATGCCGCAGTTCAACCTGACCGAACAGGAACTCAACGACCTCGCCGATTTCCTGGAGTGGACGAGCCGCATCAAGACCCAGAACTGGCCGCCGAACGAGGCCGGCTAAGCGTCGCGATTGGAGTGTGAAATCATGAAATACCAGACCCAGAAGGTCGCAATGCTCTATTTCTACGGAGCGATCGGCCTGTTCCTCGCCCAGGTGCTGTTCGGCGTCCTTGCCGGCACCATCTATGTCCTTCCCAATACCTTGTCCGAACTGTTGCCCTTCAACATCGTTCGGATGGTGCACACCAACGCGCTCATCGTCTGGCTGCTGATGGGCTTCATGGGCGCCACCTACTACCTCCTGCCGGAAGAGGCGGAGACCGAGCTCTACAGCACCAGGATCGCCATCGCGCAGTTCTGGATCTTCCTGATCGCGGCCGCCATCGCCGTCGTCGGCTATCTCCTGCGCATCCACGAGGGGCGAGAATTTCTCGAGCAGCCCTTCGCGATCAAGGTCGGCATCGTCATTGTCGCGCTGATGTTCCTCTACAACATCACGTTGACGGTCCTCAAAGGCCGCAAGACAACCGTCACCAACATCCTTATCTTCGGGCTCTGGGGTGTGGCGATCTTCTTCCTCTTTGCCTTCTACAACCCGATCAATCTCGCGCTCGACAAGATGTACTGGTGGTACGTCGTTCATCTCTGGGTCGAAGGCGTCTGGGAGTTGATCATGGCGTCCGTGCTCGCCTTCCTGATGATCAAGCTCAACGGCATCGACCGGGAGGTCGTCGAGAAATGGCTCTACGTGATCGTCGGTCTGGCGCTGTTTTCGGGCATCCTCGGCACCGGCCACCATTACTACTGGATCGGCGCGCCGGGCTACTGGCAGTGGATCGGTTCGCTGTTCTCGACGCTCGAGGTCGCACCGTTCTTCACGATGGTGATCTTCACCTTCGTGATGACCTGGAAGGCGGGCCGCAAGCATCCGAACAGGGCGGCGCTGCTGTGGTCGATCGGCTGCTCGGTGATGGCCTTCTTCGGTGCCGGTGTCTGGGGCTTCCTGCACACGCTGTCGTCGGTGAACTACTACACCCACGGCACGCAGGTTACCGCCGCGCACGGACACCTCGCCTTCTTCGGCGCTTATGTCATGCTCAACCTCGCCGTCATGGCCTATGCCATTCCGGAGATCCGCGGCCGGGCGCCCTACAACCAGATGCTTTCCATGGTCAGCTTCTGGATCATGTGCACGGCGATGTCGGTGATGACCTTCGCGCTCACCTTCGCCGGTGTGCTGCAGGCCCATCTGCAGCGTGTCTTGGGTGACAGCTACATGGACGTCCAGGACCAGCTTGCGCTGTTCTACTGGATCCGGCTCGGCTCCGGCGTCTTCGTGCTGATCTCGGCCCTGTTGTTCGTATGGGCGATCTTCGTCCCCGGTCGGGAACGCAGCGCGAAACTCAGCGCATCGATCCAACCTGCAGAATGAATGAACGCGCCGGTCCGGGTTGCCCGGACCGGCCAATCTCCTCCCTCCTTTTTCACGGAGACATGCCATGAGCATTGTTCAACCAAGCCTGGTTCCGGTATCGATCGACATTCCCGCCTATAGCCCCTCCGGCAACGAATGCGCGCTGTTCGAAAATGCCTGGGTTCGGCAATTGCCGCTCCTGCTCAAGGGCCCGACCGGCTGCGGCAAGACGCGCTTCGTCAGCCATATGGCGGCAAAGCTCGGCCTGCCGCTTTCGACCGTCTCCTGCCACGACGATCTGGCGGCTGCGGACCTGACCGGGCGCTACCTGTTGAAGGGCGGCGATACGGTCTGGGTCGACGGCCCGCTGACACGTGCGGTGCGCGAGGGCGGGATCTGCTACCTCGACGAGATCGTCGAGGCGCGCAAGGACGTCACCGTCGTGCTGCACCCGCTGACCGACGACCGGCGCATGTTGCCGCTGGAGCGGACCGGCGAACTGCTCGAAGCGCCTCCGGCGTTCATGCTGGTCGTCTCCTACAATCCCGGCTACCAGAACCTGCTCAAGAGCCTGAAGCCGAGCACGCGGCAGCGGTTCGTCGCGATCGAGTTCGACTTCCTGCCACGCAACGAGGAGATCGAGGTGGTTTCCCGCGAGAGCGGACTGGCCGCAAGCCAGGTGGCGCCGCTGGTCAACCTCGCTCAGCGCCTGCGGGCACTCAAAGGGCATGATCTCGAGGAGGGTGTGTCGACCCGACTGCTGGTCTATTGCGCCTGCCTGATCGATGCCGGAATGCCGGTCAAGGACGCGGTGCGCGCCGCGATGATCGAGCCGTTGACCGATGAGCCGGACGTGCGGTCAGCACTTCTCGAGGTTGCCGCCTCCTTGATCGCCTGAGGACTGGGTCATGCTGGATTTCCTCGAACTGGAAGAAACCGTCGGGCGCGCCTGGCACCGTTTCATCGGCAATACCGGCACCTGGCGGCGTTATCCCGGACAGGCTGTCAAACTGGCCGACATGATGCCGATGTTGGCGATCTGCTTCCGGGGACACGGCGGCGAGGCCGCGGTTCAGATCGTCCCGGCGCGCGGCCGTACGTCCGGCCACCGTTTGAAGTGGCGACAGAAAATGGGGCTCGGCGAGGAAAAGCTGGTGCAGCCCAGTCGGGATCATGCCTCTTTGATGTTGCCCGGCGAGATCGACATTTTCCCCGACCGGAAACTCAACATCGATCTCTATCTCTGGCTGGTCGCCTATATGGCGACCATGCCGCTCGCCCCGCGCGATGACGTCGACCCGTTACAGGCCGACCTGACATATCTGTCGCGGGCGCAGGAAACAGTGGCCGAGGTCTTTCAGCTGTTTCCGGGCATGCGCCACAAGTACTGCCACCTGGCCGAGGCCGTTCTCGTCGAGCGCCAGCGCGGTTCTCTTCCGTCTGTGGAGCAACATGTCGAAAACCGCGTCCTGCGGCTGTTGCGCAAGGCGGCCGGCCAGCCGGATACGACCTTGCCGGTGATCTTTCCGCATCGTGCTCCGCCGGGGTATTTGCCGCTGCTGCCGGTGCCGCTGTGGCCCGATATTCTGCAGCGACCGGAGACTTCCACAGAACGCAATGACGATATCGCGGCAGCGGGCGCCGCCTCCAGCCAGATCGCCGAGACCGAACGGCACGTTGCCGTCAGGGAAAACCCGGAGAACCGCAAGGGCGACCGCAGCCCCTTCATCCTCAACCGCTTCGAGAAAATTCTGGCAATGGCCGAGATGGTCAATGTCGACCGACCGTCCGACGACAGCGACGAACACGACAACAAGGCTGCGCAGGATCTTGACGAGATGACGCTTGGCGAGCGGAAGGGCCGCCCGTCTGCGCGCTTTCGCTTCGATCTCGATCTGCCGCCGGAAGCCGTCGACCCGACGCCGCTGACGGCTGAGCTTACCTATCCCGAATGGAACTACCGGACGTCGAGCTATCTCAAGGATCATTGCCGGGTGTTGGCCGGCCCGGCCTCGGGCATGGAACACAGGGCTGAGCTGACGCCGGAAACCAGAAGCCTGATCCGGCGGGTGCGGCGCCAGTTCGAAGTGCTGCGCCCACGCAACGAAATCCTGCGCGCGCAGATCGACGGCGCCGACCTCGACCTTGACGCCGTGGTGCGCGCCCGCACCGATTTGGCGGCCGGCGGGCAGGGGAGCGATCGCATCCATCTGATGAGCCGACCGCAGGTCCACGACCTTGCCGTTACCATCCTGGTCGACGTGTCGCTTTCGACCGATGCCTGGTCCGACAATCGCCGGGTGCTGGATGTCGAAAGGGAGGCGCTGCTCATTCTCGCCCACGGCCTTTCGGCCTGCGGCGACAATCATTCGATCCTCACCTTCACCTCGCGGCGACGCGATTGGGTGAAGGTGGAAAGCGTCAAGGCTTTCGACGAGCCGATGAGCCCGCTCGTCGAAAGCCGCATCGCCGCCCTGAAGCCGGGGTATTACACCCGCATCGGTGCCGCCATCCGCCATGCCACAGCCGAGCTGCAGAAGCAGCCCAACCGCAAGAAGCTGCTGCTTGTCCTGACCGACGGCAAGCCGAACGACGTCGATCACTACGAGGGGCGCTTCGCGCTGGAGGACAGCCGCAGGGCGGTCACGGAAGCACGTCGGAGCGGCATCAGCGCTTTTGCCGTAACCGTCGACCGCGAGGCGCGGTCCTATGTGCCTGCCATGTTCGGACAGAACGGCTATGCCGTCGTCGGCAACATCGCCCGGCTGCCGGCGGCACTACCGGCGATCTACCGAAGCCTGGCGGGATAGAACGACCAGATGAAACACGAAAAGGCCCGGTCGCGACCGGGCCTTTTCGTGTTTGGTGTTGGCAGCGGTTCAGGCCGCCTTGCTGTGGGTGCGTTGCGCGTCATCGATATAGGTATCGAATGCCGCGGCCACGGCGCGGATCACGAAGCGATGATCCTGTCTTACCGTTATGACGCCGTCGGCGATATCCAGCACGCCGTCGCTGGCCATCCTCGCCAGACGCTCGTTGCCGCCGAGAAGGAAATCAGGGTCCCGTCCATGTGCAGTGGCGATTGCCTTGATGTCGACCGTGAAGTCGCACATCAGTCTTTCGATGATTGCCGCACGCAGGCGATCCTCGTCGGTCAAACGATAGCCCTTCGTCGTTGCCAGTCGGCCGGAGGCGATATGGCTTGCATAAAGCCCGGGGGGGACCTCATTCTGCACATAGCCGTCTTGTGAGCGGCCGATCGCTGAGGCGCCGAAACCGATCAGCGATTCGCAATTGTCCGTCGTATAGCCCTGAAAATTCCGCCGAAGCATGCCGGAGGTCTGCGCGAGCACCAGATCGTCGTCGGGCAGCGCGAAGTGGTCGAGGCCGATCTGGCGGTAACCTGCTTCGCAAAGCGCTTCGCTGATGGCGAGCGCCTGCTCAGTGCGCGCTGCCGCGTCGGGCAGCACGTTCTCGTCGATCATACGCTGGTGTTTCTTGAACGACGGCACGTGCGCGTAGCCGAAGACGGCAAAGCGTTCCGGCCGCATTGCCGTGGCGGCCTTGACCGTTTCGACGCAGGAGCGAACCGTCTGGTGCGGCAATCCATAAATCAGGTCGAAGTTGATGCCGGTGACACCTGCGTTGCGAAGATGCGCCGCGGCATCGGCTGTCTGCTGTTCGCTCTGGATGCGGTTGATGGCCTTTTGGACAATCGGGTCGAAGCTCTGAACGCCGAGGCTGGCACGACCGACGCCCCCTTCGCCAAGCGCCTGCGCCATGGCTACGGTCAGGCGTCGGGGATCGATTTCGACAGCCACGCCTGTCTTCGGACCAAATAGGTAGAGTTTGCGCAGGAGCGCCATCAGCGCCAGGAATTCTTCCGGTTCGATGATCGTCGGCGTCCCGCCGCCGAAATGGACCTCGCCGATCGGCAGCGGCGCGGACACGTGATCGGCCACCATGCCAATCTCCTGCCTCAGCACATTGAGGTAATCGAGGATCGGCTCGTCCTGCCGGGTAATCGTGGTGTGACAACCGCAATACCAGCACATCGAACGACAAAAAGGGATGTGCAGATAGAGAGATACATCGCGATCTCCAGGGACTGCGCCCAGCCAATCTGCATAGGTCTCGCGACCGATTTCGGCGGAAAAGCGCGGTGCGGTTGGGTAGCTGGTGTAACGCGGCAAGCGCATCTCGGCATATTTCAAAAGGGCGGTGGACTGCATGGCGGTTCCTATCGGCTTGTCGAAACAATCGATCCGTTTCTAGGCCGAATGCCCACCGTCGTTCTTTGCGAAAAGCCAAGCAGCCGAGCAACAAGGTGCAAAGCGGGATTTGTTTGCGCTTCGACAAAATGTCGCGTTGCCGTCGGCATTAGGCTTTGCAAATCCGGGCCGTTTGCGTCGGCGGCATCCCGGAAACTGAGCCAACGACGGCGCCCTGAACGGACTGAGATGACAACTGCAGAGACAGAAACAAAACCCTTCATCGACGTGCGCACGATCCCGCCGGTGGAGCGCCATCCGAAGATCTTCGGCATGCTCAATGCGCTGGCCGAGGGCGGCTCCTTCATCATCGTCAACGACCATGATCCGCGTCCGCTGCACTATCAGCTGGAAAGCCGTTATCCTGGTGAATTCACTTGGGATTACCTTAAGCAGGGACCCGACGTCTGGCGGGTCGAGATCGGCCGGCAACAGGCCTCCGGCTGCGATTGCTGCTGCGGCAGCAGCAGCGGCCACTGAACAAGTGCACCCCGCTAGAGCGTTTCCGGTTCAGGCGGAGCCGCAGAAGCGCTCCAGCTCTTTTTCTACGCATTTCCTGACAGAAAACCGCTTCACACTTTTCCTGGAAATGCTCATCGTTCAGGATGAACCGCGATGTTCGGAGCCACGCTTTCCCGCTGGACGATGTCCTATTTCGCGGCCGCGCTGATCTTTCTTGCCATCGGCGAGATGATGATGGTGCTCGGCTTCGGATATCCGGTTTCCGCCATCGAAGCGCCTGAGACGCTGGCACTCGTTCATACGATCGCGCTTGGCTGGCTCAGCCTGCTGATGGCGGGAGCGCTGTTGCAGTTCGTGCCGGTTCTCGTTGGCCGGCCGCTTTCCCTCCCGAGCCTGGCTCTCCCGGCCCTGGTGCTGCTGGTTGTCGGCATAACTAGCCTGGTGCTTGGTTTTGCCAGCCTCGCCGGGGCCGACAGCCTTTCACCGCTTCTGCTACCGTTCGGCGCGACTGTAACGATCGTCGGCTTCGGCCTGCTCGTCATCGTCTTTGCAGTAACGTTGTGGCAGGCGCGTCCGTTGCCGTTGCCTGCGCGGTTCGTCGCCGTCGGTCTCGGCTCGCTGGTCGCGACCATCGCCCTTGGCGGCACCTATGCGTTTGTCCTTGTCGGGCTCTCCGATGCACAGGCCGCGATCGATCTGACGCTGGAAGGGCTTTCGCTGCATGCTGCGCTGGGGTTGGGCGGCTGGCTGAGTTTTACGACCATGGGCGTCAGTTACAGGCTTTTGACCATGTTCATGCTTTCCCCCGAACGAGAGCGGCAAAGCAGCAGGATCGTCTGGGCGCTCGGAGCCGCGGCGCTCGGAATTGTTGCCTGCATCGTACCGATGATCCTTTCCGGTTCCGCCGGGCGCTTCGTCCTGCTTTTGGTCGCCGCGCTTGCCGGCGTGATCGCCATCGGAATTTACATGGTGGACATCGTGCGGATCTATCGCGGACGCAAACGCAAGCGCATCGAGCTGAACAGCCGCGCCGGCATCGGGGCTTTCGCGGCGCTGACTGTTGCGACCGTATTCTTCGTGGCTTTGGTCGTCAGTGGCCAGATCGAAAGAGGCGTGGGTTCGCTCGTCTATCTCGTCACCTTTGGCTGGCTGACGGGCATGGGCCTGGCGCAGCTCTACAAGATCGTTCCGTTCATCACCTGGCTCGAATGTTACGGCCCATTGCTCGGGCGTATGCCGACGCCGCGGGTCCAGGATCTGGTCGTCGAGGTGCGCGCGGCGTTCTGGTTTCGCGTCTACTATCTGACCGTGATCATCGCCTCGACAGCGCTTTATCTCGACACCGCATTGCTGTTTCGGGCGAGCAGCTTTGGCCAGTTGATTGCGGTCAATGCGCTTCTTTGGGAATTCGTGGCAACACGAAGGCTCAGCAACGTGCCCAGTAATCTTCAACTCCCTAGCGGCTTCGCCCGTCCGCATCTCTTCTTCCCATCGTTTCAGTCACGGAGGTGGCATGAAAGAGGCCGCGCCCGCTGAGAGAACGGACCACTGAGATGGAGATGATAATGATCGAGGGACAGTCACGCTTCCGGCCTTTC
>NZ_JBNDIU010000022.1:0-119416 GCF_050434565.1 Ensifer sp. 4252 | reverse complement strand
TGGTTCGAGGACCGGCCGATCGGCTTGCGCGCCCCGACCGAGCCCGACGGTCCGGCCACGCTCTACTTCCGCCCGCACGACATCGAGCTGATCGATGGCTGTGGCGGTTGTCTCGCTGGCCTGGTCACCGCCAGCCGCCGCGTCGCCGGCACCCGCCATCTCGAACTCGATCTCGGCCGCAACCACCCGCATGCCGAAATCGAACTGCCGCCAGAACGCTCCACAGCCCAGGACCGCGCAAGGGTCGCATTCCGGCCGACAAAGTGGAAACTGTTCAGGGAGGAGCAACCCCTTGTGAAGCCGAAGCAGAATGATACCGAGGCAGAGAAGCCGCGGCTGGTGGCACAGGCCTGAAGCGCGAGGGCGCCGTTCGTACCGGCGCGTTCCCCAGTTGGTGCTTGCGTATTGCTTCGGCGCTTACTGCCCGACGGGCAGCGACAACGGTGCCAGCTCGCGCATCGGCCGTTTCTTCGGATCGTTTTCCGGCGCCTTGCGGCACGCATAGTCCTGCGCGTCCTGCAGCAGCGCCACGGCGCCGTCGTAGTCGATCAAGGTCGGGCGCCCATGGCGCACGACGCATTGCCCGTCGACATAGACCTCTTCGATGGCGCGTTCGGCTGCACAATGCAGCAGATTGCGCAAGGGGTCGTAGACCGGCTGCATCGCGTGGTGTTTCAAATCAACGATGAGAAAGTCTGCTTTCGCACCGACGGCAATCCGGCCGATATCGTCACGGCCAAGCGCGCGGGCGCCGGCAAGCGTCGCCGTCTCGAGAATATCCGCGGTCGATACGTCAAATACGGATCTGCCGGTCAGTCGAGCACAGATCATCGCCTGGCGCATTTCCTCCAGCATGTTGAAGGGGTAGCTGTCGGTCCCCAGCGCGACGTTGACGCCGGCGCGGCGATACCGCCCGACCGATTCCAGCGCCATGCCGCTGCGCGAGAAGGTCACGGGGCAATGGGCCACGGTCGTTAGCCGCTCCGCCAGCAGGCCGAGATCGATATTGGTGCGCTGGCGCGTCCAGGAATGGCTGTCGATGAAGATGCAATGGCCGAGAATCAGGTTGTCACCGAGGATCCCCAGGCTTTCCAGATACTGCACCGCGGTCAGGCCGGTCCGGCGCAGTATTTCCTCATGTTCGGCCATAGTCTGGGCGGAGTGGATGGTGATCGGCATGCCGCGCTTGCGCGCCTCTGCTGCCGCATCCTGCAGCAATTCGGCCGAGCAGGTCTCGATCTGCGATGGTGCCACCACACCGCCGAGGCGGCCGGAGGGATGGGCCGCAGCAGCGTCGACGACATCAAGCGCCCGGGCAAAAGCCTCGCGACCGCGCGCCTTGTCCCAGATGAAATCAAGGCGATGGCCGTCTTCGACATGCCATTGCGCTTCGCGGAAGCCTGGAGCGACGAAAGCGCGAGCACCGCTTCGCGCGAGCGTCGGCAGCCAGCTTTCATGCGGTCCGGCAATGTCCAGCAGGGTAGTCACCCCGCTGCGCATCAAGTCGCCCAGCATCACTGTCAGCGATGCCTCGATGGCACCGTCGTCGATTTCCAGCAGGTTAGAATATTCGTAGAGGGCGTTGCCCCAGAGCGCTGCCGTACCTGCGTCTTCGAAGATGCCCTTGGAGATCGGCTCCTCGCCGGAGTGGCAATGCACATTAACGAAACCTGGCATCACCATGCGGTCAGCGCCGGAGGTTTCGCTGGCAAAGGCGCCGTCATATTGTCCGCCGACATGAACGAAGCCGCTATCGTCATAGGCGACGTCGGCGTCGTTGAGGTAGACGTGGCTTTTGGTCTCTGCGTCGAAACCGACGACCGTATGTGCCTTGCGGATGACGTGAATGTTCTTACTCATGCGTGGTCCTGAAATACTGCTCGAGGAAACGGCTGTAAGCGCCCATCAGTGCACTAAAAAAGAAGTAGACGGCGGCGGCGAAGACATAGCCTTCGAGCACGGCGATGCCCTGCCATTGCGGATCGCGCATGGCGGTGCGCACGGTATCGAGAAAGTCGAGCAGGCCGACGATCGTAACCAGGGTCGTATCCTGGAAGAAACCGATGAACAGGCCGACGAGCGGCGGGATTACCTTCTTCAGCGCCTGCGGCAGCACGATCTTTCGCATGATCTGCCAGTAATGCAGCCCGAGCGAATGGCCCGCCTCGATCTGTCCCTTGGGAACGGCCTGCAGCCCGCCGCGGACGATTTCGGCGATATAGGCGGCGGCGAAGAGAATGATCGCCACCTGTGCCCGCAGCAGTTTGTCGATGGTGATGCCATCGGGCATGAACAGCGGCAGCATGACGGTCGCCATGAACAGGATGCTGATCAACGGCACGCCGCGGACGATTTCGATGAAGCCGACGCCGAGAACGCGGATCGCCGGCAGGCTCGAAGCACGCGCAAGCGCAAGTGCAATCCCGAGCGGCAGGGCGCAGGCAAGCCCGACGAAGGAAAGCATGAACGACAATGGCAGGCCGCCCCATTGTGTGGTCGGCACGGTCGTCAAACCGAAAATACCGCCGGCCATCAGCGTGTAGAGCGTCGGCAGGATCAGGACGATCCAGGTGACCGCAAGCGCCCTGCCCCAGGTGCGCGGCACCATCGACACGCCGCAGGCACCCAGAAACAGAAGCATCGCCGCGAGCGGCCGCCACTGCTCGTCGAAAGGATAAAAGCCGAAGAAGATGTAGCGCAGCTTGGCCGACAGGAACGGCCAGCAGGCCCCGCTGGAAGCCTTGCACTCCGTCGGCGTGCCGGAGAAGATCGCGTCGACGAACAGCCAGCCGATCGCGAGCTTGGCAAGAGCGAAGATGGTACCGAGGCAAAGGATGGTGATCAGAGCATTGCCTGGCGTTCCGAAATAGGCGGAAAGCCAGGTGCGGTTGCGCGCCGGCGGCCGGGCCGCGGGCGCCATCAGGGTCGGGTCGGCAACGAAGCCTTCGAACTGGGTCATGGCTCAGCGCTCCCTCAGCGCGACGCGCGCGTTGTACCAGTTCATCACCAGCGAGATCAGGATGGACAGGCCGAGATAGACGGCCATGAAGATGGCAATGGCTTCGATCGCCTGGCCGGTCTGGTTCATGATGGTGTTGGAAACCATCACCAGATCGGGGTAGCCGATAGCGATCGCGAGCGAGCTGTTCTTGAAGACCGTCAGATAGGTGTTGGTCAGCGGCGGCACGATGATCCGCAGCGCCTGCGGCAGGATCACCAACTTCAGCGTGCGCGAGCGCGGCAGGCCAAGGGCGGTGGACGCTTCCCATTGTCCCTTGCTGACGGCCTGAATGCCGGCACGCACGATCTCGGCAACGTTTGCCGAAGCGCTCAGCGTCAGGCCGATCAACAGTGCCACGAATTCCGGGCGCACGTGGTAGCCGCCTGTCAGGCGGAACCGGCCGAGTTCGGGGACATCCATCGAGACCGAGATGTCGGCGAGCAGCAATGTGGCCACGAGCGGCAACAGGAAGGCGAATATCGCGATGATGGCAACGGGCATCTCCTTGCCCGTGGCGATCCGGCGGCGGGCAAGGACGCGTTCGATCACGACGGCGGCGACGATGCCGACAAGCACGGCGATAAGCAGCGCTTCGAAACCGCTTGCCCACCGCATGGCCGGCATGACCAGACCGCTATTGGACAGGAACACGCCCGGCAGCATCTCGATTGCCTGCCGCACCGGCGGAAACACCGAGATGATCAGCGAATACCAGAGCAACAGGTAGAGAAGGAGCGGCACGTTACGCAGCGCCTCGACATAGGCGAGCATCAAGCGCGACAGAACCGGATTGTGCGACAGCCGACCGATGCCGACGAGCACGCCGAGGATGGTCCCGAAGAAAACGGCGAGCGCCGAAACCTTCACCGTATTGGCGATACCGACCAGAATGGCGCGGCCGAAGGTATCGGTCGGCTCATAGGCGATCGCAGTCTCGGTGATGACGAAACCGGCCTGGCGCGCCAGAAAGCCGAAGCCGGTGGCAATGTCCTGCTTGGCAAGGTTGGCGCTCGCCGTGCTGAACATCGCCCAGGCGACGAAGACAACGGCGCCGATCGCGATCGTTTGGTAGAGGAACGCGCGGATGCGCGCGTCATAAAACAGGGACATGGCGACACGTCTGCCGGGCAAGGGGAACGTCGAAGACGAAAAAGGCCCGCGCCTAAGCGCGGGCCGACGAATATCAACGGAATGGCGGCGCGTAGAGCAGGCCGCCCTCGCTCCAGCGGGTGTTTGGCCCACGGGTCAGACCGAGCGCGGTCTTGGTGCCGAGGTTGCGCTCAAACACCTCGCCGTAATTGCCGACACCCTTGACGATGTTGTAACCCCACTTGTTGTCGAGGTTGAGCATCTTGCCAAGCTCTTCACTGACGCCAAGCATGCGCTGGATTTCCGGATCCTCGCTCTTGGCCATTTCATCGACATTGGCCTGAGTGATGCCGCGCTCTTCGGCCGCCATCAGCATCCAGACGGACCAGGAAACGATATCGCGCCAGTTGGAATCGTTCTGCCGGACCGACGGAGCGAGCGGCTCCTTGGAGATGGTCTCGGGAAGAACGACGTAGTCGTCTGGATTGTTGGCAACCGCACGGATCGACGCCAAGTCAGACCGGTCGGACGAAATCGCCTCGCAACGGCCCGAGAAGAAGGCGTTGCGGTTCTCATCCGGGCTTTCGAAAACGACCAGTTCGAACTTGCCGCCGATCGAGCGGAAGAAGTCGCTGAGGTTCTGGGCTGTCGTCGTGCCGGGCAGCGTGCAGATCGCTGCGTCCGTCAGCTCCTTGGCGCTGTTGACGCCGAGCGACTTCGGCACCATCAAGCCCTGACCGTCGTAGAACACCGTCGGGCCGAAATCGAGACCGAGCGAGACCTCGCGCGAGAAGGTATGGGTCGTCTGGCGCGACAGCATGTCGATTTCACCGGATTGCAGAGCCTGGAACCGGGTGTTGATGTTCGTCAGAACGAAATCGACTTTTTCCGGGTCGCCGAAGACAGCCGAAGCCACGGCGCGGCAGACGTCGACGTCGAAGCCCTGCATGTGGCCCTTGGCGTCGGCCGTCGCAAAGCCGGGCGTGCTCATCGAAACGCCGCAGATCAACTTGCCGCGCGCCTTGACTGTTTCAAGCGTGGTGGCGGCGCTGGCGGTGAACGCCGTGAGGCCAACCGCGATACCTGCCGCGGTGGCGCAAAGTTGCAGAATTCTTTTCTTCATTTTCCCCTCCCGATGACTTCGACAATCTCCGCCTCTGCGGGTCATGCGATCCACTTCGCATGCCTCCTCCCGCCTAGGCCGACACCGGGGGCAACCCGCAGCGTCATCAATTGCATACGATAGCCGGATACAAATGGCAACATTATTGTATACAATACTGAAGCACATGGCTTTGGGGCGCCATCGAGGTTATGGGAGATGTTTCGCCGTTCCTTTCGGCTGGCTTGGGGAGGCGACGTTGCTTGAGAGTTCAAGCCGCAGCGACGTCGTCTATCGGCTGTTGCGCCAGGCCATCCCGGAGCAGGCGCTGAAGCCCGGCACCAAGCTTTCCGACGACACGATCGCCGATCACTTCAAGGTCAGTCGCACCAGCGTTCGCGGTGCGCTTGTGCGCCGCGAACGCCGAAGGCAGAACCGAATACGACGTTGTGTTCGTCATCTGCGGCATGGGCTGTCGTCGGGTGAGAATCTCAGACGTCTCTTCTCCCACACTATCCTGCAACGGCGCCGGTATGCCGGGCGCGTCTTGCGAGGGAGGGAGTAAGCGATGCCAACAGAACTGGAATACATGAGCCGACAGGTTGCCGCGGGTCGTCTATCACGACGGGAATTTCTGGGACGGGCAGCGGCGCTCGGCGTGACGATCGCGTCGGCGCAGACATTGCTAGGCAGTGCCGCCCGTGCGGCGGGCCCAGTCAAGGGCGGGACATTGCGGGCCGGCCTGGTCGGCGGCGAATCGACCAACAGCCTCGACCCTGCGACATGGGCAAGCCAGGTGCCATACACGCTCGGTCGCTGCTGGGGCGAGCAGTTGCTGGAAGTCGCGCCGACCGGCGAGATCGAGTACCGCCTGGCCGAATCCTACGAAGCCTCCAGCGACGCAAAAACCTGGAGCTTCAGGATTCGCAAGGACGTCACCTTCCACAATGGCAAGCCTCTGACCCCGGCCGACGTCGTGGCGACACTTGAGCGCCACGGCGATGCGGACTCCAAATCGGCGGCCCTGCCCTTCGTGCAGGAGTTCGAGACCATCAAGGCTGACGGCGACAATGTCGTCATCACCTTGCGGCAGCCCAATGCGGACATGCCCTACATCGTCAGTGACTACCACCTGATGATCCAGCCGAACGGCGGCAAGGACGATCCAACCGCAGGCATTGGCACCGGTCCGTATAAGGTGGTGGTGAATGAGGCGGGCGTAAAACACGTCGCCGAGCGCCACGAAGGCTATTGGGGCTCGGCCGAACGCGGACATGCCGATCAGATCGAAATCGTCGTCATCAACGATTCGACCGCGCGCACGGCGGCGCTGCAAAGCGGCCAGATGCATATGATCAACCGCATCGAGCCGAAGCTCGTCCAGCTGATCCAGCGCCTGCCGGGCGTTGTCATCCGAAACGTTCCGGGCAAGGGCCACTACGTGTTCATCGCCCATTGCAATACTGCGCCGTTCGACAACAACGACCTGCGACTGGCGCTGAAATATGCCGTCGACCGGGAGGAAATGGTGGCAAAGGTCCTGGGTGGCTATGGCACGGTCGGCAATGACACGCCGATGATCAAAGGCTATCCGCTTTTCGACAACGATATCGAGCAACGCGTCTTCGACCCTGACAAGGCGAAATTCCACTACAAGAAATCCGGCCACGACGGCGCCGTTCTGCTGCGCACGTCTGACGTCGCCTTCCCCGGCGCCGTCGATGCCGCCCAGCTTTTCCAGATGAGCGCTGCCAAATGCGGCATCACCATCGACCTGAAGCGCGAGCCGGGCGACGGTTACTGGTCGGATGTCTGGAACAAGCAGCCGTTCAGCATGTCCTATTGGACCGGCCGACCGACGCAGGACCAGGTCTATTCCATTGCCTATCTGTCCAAGGCCGAATGGAACGACACGCGCTTCCAGCGCGAAGACTTCGACAAACTGATCTTTACCGCCCGCGGTGAGCTCGACGAAACCAAGCGCAAGGCGATCTATGGCCAGGCGGCGATGATGCTGCGCGACGAAGGCGGCGTCATCGTGCCGATGTTCAATAACTATATCGACGCCACCAACCACAAGGTCGGCGGTTGGGTCGACGATCCGAACGGCGAACTGATGGGCGGCCACGCCCTGACGAAATGCTGGGTCACGGCCTGAGCCAAGAGACGGAAAAGCCGGAGGCCTGATCAGGCTCTCCGGCTTTCATCAACTTCGAGACGTGGCACCCTCACGGTGGCCCGCGTCGCTCAAGATAGCGTTCAGCGACGGCGCAGCGACAGCATGCCGTCGTCGGCAATACCCGCTTCGATATCGTTATAGCGGGCGAGCGTCATGTGCGGCGTGTCGGCTGCAGCGTCATGCGCGCCGGTGATCACGATGACTTCGGCGCCGGCGGCCTTGCCGGCGAGAATTCCGGCCGGAGCATCTTCGAAAACGATGCAGTCTTCCGGACGCACGCCAAGTTTTTCGGCGGCTAGAAGATAGCCCTCCGGATGGGGTTTGCCGACCGACACGTCTTCGCCCGTGATCATCAGCTTCGGCGTCGGGATACCCGCGGCCGCGAGGCGGCGAACGGCGAGGTCGAGCGGCGCAGAGGTGACGATCGCCCATTTCTCTGGCGGCAACGAGTTGAGGAAGGCAATAGCGCCCTCGATCTCGATGATCCCCTCGACGTCGGCGATTTCAGCGAGCGCAAGCTCGTAGGCCTCATGCTCCGGATCGATATCAGGCAATTCGAGCGTCCGGATCGTATCCACGGCGCGAACGCCGTGCACCGTCTTCATCATCTCGACGGGATCGAGCCCGTTGCGCACGGCCCAGGCGCCCCAGACGCGTTCGACGACGGCCATGGAATTGAGCAGTGTCCCATCCATGTCGAACAGGAGAGCGGCGAAGTTCTTGGCAAAGAGAGATGAAGGCGCGGTATCCAACGGTGATCCCCTGAAGCTGCGATGATGAGCGAGAAAGCCCGCCCGACAGTCCCGGCACACCTACAGCCTGAAGAGCAGGGGCACAACGCAATTCGGCATGTCCGCGATCATCTTCGCCAACCGTAAGTTACGATTGGTCAACGCCGTCCCCTGTGCTCAGAAAGCCGATCGGCCCACCGGGAACATCATCGTCAAAAATCGCGCAGGAAAGATGGCCACCGAACACGGCGCCCGAATCCACATTGGTGCGGTTGCCCACGGTCCGCGGATTGGAAAGGCTCGGTGTGTGGCCGTGGCAAAGGTGTTTGCCCCAATAGTCGCCCGAGTAATTATCCGGCCGCCTGATCCAGAGGAAGATTTCGTCCCCCTGGCGCTCCAGCGGAATGGTTTCGTCGATCCCGGCGTGAACGAAGATGCGAAAACGCTCGACGATGATGGACGGCAGTTGCATCAGCCACTTCAAATGCGCTGCGGGAATAGTGTGAGCGTAGGATGCCAGTGTCTCCTTTCCTCCATTGAGCAGCCACCAGTCTACTTCGCTCTCGCCGCTACGGGCGCCGAGTAGCATCTCTTCGTGATTGCCCTTGAGCACCAGCCAGGACCAGCCCTGGATCTGCGGCCCTGCCATGATCAATTCAATCACGCCTCGGCTATCGGGGCCACGGTCGATCATGTCACCGAGAAAGATCACCCTGCCCTCGGGCGCAAAGGCTTCGATCCGCCGCAGGAGCGCCTGAAGCTCGGCCAAACAGCCGTGGATATCGCCGACAGCAAAGGTCAGATGCTGCGCGCTCATGCACCAGTCCTCCGGAACTCGACGAAAGGGTTGACGCCGCAACGGATGTTCGGCGCGTGGATGCGAGCGCCGATAGACTGCACGGATGGCGGAAACACGGCAAGGCCGGCAATAATCAAGCCGAAAAAGCAGGCAACGCGCCGGTCAAGGATGGTGCGCCGTCCCGGGCCCGAATTGAACCGCTGAGAACCCGGTGATTAACGGCGGGAGTTTCCCTTGGCAATCGCCGAGCTGGCGATGGAAACCGGATCGCTTGCCGGGAAGGTATCTTCTAGACCTTCGTCGAGCTGTTCTTCCATGGTTTTATGGTCATGTGCAGTCCGCGCATTGGGGATCGGGCGAAGCCCGGCAGCACTTGCGCGCGGTTGATCTGGTGCATCCAGTAATTTTTCATCGGCCCCGAGCGCGGCGGACAGACTGTCCTTTGCCCTCGCCACCGCATTCAACCTGTTCAGCGATCCTTCCGCATCCTGCGGACATGTGACCGTGACAACTTCGCCCTCGGCGCCAACGAACTCGACCGTGAAGCCGGCCTTGCCGGCGCGTTCAGCGGAAACCTGTATTCCGACGACCTGCATCAGTCTCTCCTTCTGCAAAAGCATAGATCGCCGGCGCCGATTGGCGCTGACGTCTTTGCCACCCTCCGTTTGCGTTTGCCGTACTGGCGCAAACGAGAGTCTATTCAGGGAAGTGCGCAGACGGTTGCTTTGTTCCACGGTCGGATCAGATTTGTACGGCATCCGCTGCCGGACCGATCGTCTAGAGTGCCTTAGCACCCGACATGACCGTTGCCGGGACAATCGGCGCCGGCAGATCTTTTGCGGTATCGGCGGCCTGGAAGGCCGAACCGTTCGATTTGCCGGGCGGATCCTGCCGGGTGCATTTGGCGAAGGCATCAAGCTCGCGATTGTAGACCTTCGTCTCGACATCCATCATGCCAAGCACGGTGTGGAAAAGGTTGTCGTGCGATTTCGGCTGATCTGTTTCCTTGGCAAGGCAGCTCGCGTCGACGCCCATTGCCGCCTGATACGGCTTCGAAAACCACGTGACGAAGGGAACCTGCGTCTGCTCGCGCGGCGCGATCGCATAGGGCGCGCCGTGCAGATAGATGCCGTTCTCGCCGAGGGATTCGCCGTGATCGGACATGTAGATCATCGCGCCAGAAATGGCGTTCTGATGCTTCTCAAGGAGCCGGGCAACACTTGCGAGCACGTAATCTGTATAGAGGATCGTATTGTCGTAGGCGTTGGTGATTTCCTCGACCGAGCATTTCATCAGCTCAGCCGTGCGGCAATCCGGTTTGAACTTCCGGAATCTTTCGGGATAGCGCAGATAGTAGGACGGACCATGGCTGCCGAGTTGGTGCAGGACTATGACGCTGTTCGACTTTGTCGCCGCCAGCTTCTTGTCCAGCTCGCCTAGGAAAATTTCGTCAAGGCACTCGCCATTGTTGCACAGCGGGCTGTCCTTCTGGTTCGTCATGCTGGCGAAGCTGATAAGATCGGCAATGCCCTTGCTGCCGGTATTGTTGTCCCACCACGACACGGATACGCCGGCGCGGGTCAGAACGTTCACGAGATTTTCGGTCGAGCGGGCCTTCCAGTCCGTATACTCGTTGCGCGGATAGACCGAGAACATGCAAGGAAGCGATATCGCCGTTGCCGTGCCGCAGCTTGTCGTGTCTGTGTAGTTGATCACACCGAGAGATTTGAGTTCCGGATTGGTTTCCCTGTCGTAACCGTTGAGCGAGAAGTTCATCGCCCTGGCGGTTTCACCGGCAACGACGATGACGACAACCGGCTTGGCTACCGCAGCGATACGAGGCCCCTGCCGGGCGTCGGTGCCCAGCGGCTGCACGACAATATTGCGTTCCTTGTAGGTTGAAGATGCGTATCGAACGGCAGCGGAAACTGGTCCTGTGGGATTGAATCGCTTCATCAGATCCTTGTGCTCGCGAATGACATAGGCAACGCTGGCAAAGTCCGAATAGATCAACCCGCCGCTAACGAGCAGGCACGGAATGATGAACGCTAGATTGATTGCCGCCTTGGGCAGGAAGCGCCGATGGCGGACCTTGACCCAGACGACAAACAGCGAAGGAACGACCGCGTAGAGCAGTAGATGCAGCATCAGGCTGCCGGTCAGCAGGTGGCTTGCCTCGGCTTGCGTTGTAACGGCGGCATTGCCAATCATGTCCTTGTCGACGATCACGCCGAAGTAGTCGATGAAATAGGCAGCCGACGCTGAAACGACGATGAGGAAGATCAGAACCGGCTTCATGACGTACTTCACCGAAGCCAGCGTCAAAACCGCGAAGGTTGCAAGCGCCAGTGCGGCGCCGAAGGACAGCAGCGACAGCCGCGAATGATCGAAATAGGCCGCTGCGTGCGTCCAGAATGAATTGTTGGTCATAGCTAGCAGATAGGCGCTGACGATTGCAGTGAGCGTGATGCTGCCGAGTTCTGGCCGGCGGATTTTCGTGACAATCAAAACAGTCTTCTCCTGCTGCGACTGCCAGGCCGATTTTGCTTTGCGGCCGAAGCTGTCGCGGGCATCCAGTAGAGGCGGAGCCGTGACATGCGGGCTCGCCGGTTCGACTGCAGCCTGCCCCTGCCCCGTCGAGATACGCCCGGCAAGCTGTCGAAATCCCGTCAAGATTGCTCATTGCCTCTGCGATACCCGCTTTGGTTGGCGCGCGCGGGGGAGTTGGCAGCCCTTGAGAAAGTCCATATGGTCGAACGAAGAATGGTCATGCCGAGACGACTCGATGGGCCTGCTCCTGGTTGAAGACAGTCCGCGACTGGTAGAACTGGTCGGAGAGACCATGCGCGATGCGGGCTGGCGGCTCGACGCAGTTTCGAGCGTCTCGGACGCTGAAGCTGCAATCGCGGGTCAGGAACACGACCTGATTCTGCTTGACCTCGGTCTGCCGGATGGCGATGGCCTCACACTGTTGCGCCGCGTTCGCCAGGAGTATCCGGGGCTGCCCGTCTTGATCATCACGGCGCGAGGATCGGTCGATGAGCGCATTGCCGGACTGGATGCCGGCGCCGACGACTATCTGGTCAAGCCCTTCCATCACCGGGAGCTTTTGTCGCGTTGCCGCGCGATGCTGCGGCGCAATCCGCAAGCGGTGCAGCCGGTTCTCGAGGCAGGCGCCCTGCGCTACGACCCTGCGACCGCAGATCTGACATGTGACGGCATTGTTGTGCCGCTGCCGCCGCGCGAACGCTCGCTGATCGAAATCCTGATGCGCGAAGTCGGCCGGGTCGTTCCCAAGCGCAAGCTGGAAATCGCACTTTCGGAATATGGCCAGGAGATGAGCCCCAATGCGCTGGAGCTGGCCGTTTCCAGGGTGCGCAAACGGCTGCAGGTCTATGAGACCGGCATCCAGATCGAGACCGTGCGCGGGATCGGCTATCTGCTCAGGCGGGCCTTATGAAAAGGCCGAACTCGTCGCTTATCGGCATCGTCGCCCGCCGCATCGTGGCGTTCTCGCTGCTCGCCATGGCAATCCAGATCGGCGTTGTCTTTGCGGACTACTGGTTCGACGACGACAAGCTCAGCGTTCTCATGCTGCAGCAGGAAACGGAATTGCTGGCGAGCGCCGTCCGTGTCCGCAACGGCATTGTGAGTTTCGAACCGGATCGCGAACTGAGTGAACGCTACATGGACCGCCATGATCGCGATGGCTCGATCTTCCTCAGAGTACGAACGGAGTCGGGTAAGCCGCTCTATTCAAACTGCACGACGGAATGCGCCGAGCATTTTCTTCCAATGAGCATCGACGCGCCGAATTTCTGGAAACGCGAAATTCAACCAGGCAAACCGTTCAGCGTCGCCGGTGGACAAACCTTTGAGCGTGCGGGGGCGACTGTCCTGGTCGAACTGGCGATCCTGAAGGATCCGAACGGCTTCATGTACAGCGCATTGCTGCACGAGATGTTCGATTCCATGATCGTGCCGATGACCTTGATGTTCTGCCTCGTCATCGGCGCGACGATCTGGTCAATCCGCAGTGCGCTCAAACCGGTGGCTATGGCTGCGGCGGCAGCGGATCGATTGGATCCCCGCGACAGCGGCGCTCGCCTGCCGCTCACCCGCATGCCCGAAGAGATCGCTCGCCTGGTCAATGCCGTCAACCGCATGCTGGCGCGGGTCGCCGACCTGATCCAATCCCAGAAGCTATTCTCGTCCTCCATCGCGCATGAGATCCGGACCCCCGTTTCAATCGCGAAAATGGAACTCAGCCATATCGATGACCCGCGTGCCCGCGCCGCCGAACGTGACCTCGATGCCCTCACGCATATTCTCGAGCAGTTGACCTCGCTCGCCCGGGCCGACGCCGTCGACCCTTCGGCCTATCAGTCGGCCAGTCTCTCGCAGATCGGTGCGAGCCTCGCAGAGGCGATCGTGCCCTTTGTCTTTGATCACGACAAATCGCTGGAATTCGTCGACGAAGGCACGCCTGCAGTCACGATTATCCCGGCGCTCGTCGAAAACATGCTGCGCAACCTGATCGAGAATGCGGTCAAGCATAATCCGCCGGGCACCCGCATTGTCCTGACCTGCGGTCCCGGCTCGATCGTCAGCGTCGAGGATAACGGCAAGGGGCTCGTCGATCTGCCGGAACATCACGAAGATCTCGGCTATATCAAGCGGACGGGACAGCTCGGCCTCGGCTTGAAAATCGTCCAGCGCATTAGCGAGCTGCATGATGCCCCGATCGCCTTCGAGACCGCGCCGGATCAAGGCACGAAGATTACCATCGACTTCTCTGCCGCACGATCAGATCGGGCTGAGACGTGACAACCGATCCGCCGGAGGTTCGCGCCAACATTGCTTCCGATACGGGCGCCGTGCATATATTTTAATCCGTCGCGTTTTTTTGGATGCAGATTTCCTGCCCAATTCGTCGTCATATGCTATTGGCCTGGGCAATTAGTCATTCTGCCGCCCGCGAGTTGCCATGTCGAAGGCCAGTGCCTACCTCAAGCGTTTCGTTCCATCGCTCGTTCCCGTCAGCCATATGGAGCGGCTGCGTGCGTCGCTTGGCGCGCTTGTCGGCATTCTCCTGACCGGCCTCGTCAGCACTCTGGCACTTGGCGCCGATGCCAACCTGCCCCTGCTGATCGCGCCGATGGGCGCTTCCGCAGTCCTGCTGTTCGCCGCGCCGTCCAGTCCGCTGGCACAGCCCTGGTCGATCCTCGGCGGCAATATCGTGTCGTCGCTGATCGGTGTCACCTGTGCGTTTTTCATTCCAGAACCGGTGGTCGCGGCGGCTGTCGCCGTCGGACTTGCGATCGCCGTCATGCTGCTGCTCGGCTGCCTTCATCCGCCGAGCGGCGCGGTCGCGCTGACCGCCGTACTTGGCGGCACATCGATCCATGAGGCCGGCTACTGGTTCGTGCTGTCGCCGGTTGCCATCAATTCCGCCCTCATCCTCCTCGTTGCGCTGTTGTTCAACAATGCTACCGGTCGCCGTTATCCGCACCTGGCGCCTGCCGGCAATGCGCATCGCACCGATGACCCATTGCCGATGCAGCGTCTCGGCATCGTACCGGACGACTTGCAGGCCGTGCTGGCGCAATATGGCGAGGTTGTCGCCATCAGCCCGGACGAGCTCGATACCCTTATTCATCAGGCGCAGATCCGCGCCTTCAATCGACGCTCGGGCGAGATCACCTGCGGCGAAGTCATGTCACGCGACGTCGCGACGGCGACGCCGGAAACCTCACTGCGCAAGGCCTGGCAGACATTGCTCGATCACGACATCAAGGCCTTGCCGGTGGTCACGGAAAAAGATGGCCTCGTCGGCATCATTACCCAGACCGACTTCATCAAGCATGCCATGCTGGCACCGCATGCCGGCCTCAGGCAACGCCTCGGCAACGTCATCGGTTTCGGGCCGAAGGCGCCGCGTCTGGTTTCCGAGATCATGACACGTCGCGTGCAGTCGGCACTGCCGGAAACGATGATCGCCAAGCTCGTCCCGCCGATGGCCGACATGGGCCTGCACCACATGCCTGTTGTCGACGCCGACAACCGATTGGTCGGCATCGTCACCCAATCGGACCTGATCGCCGCCCTCTTCCAGCGAAGACTGGAAAACGACGAGCGCGACGTCGCGTAGTATCCCACTTTAGCGTTGGGGCGACATACCAAGCCATCCTCTTGGAAAATGGCGGACCGATCGATCGGAGGCGCTGGCGCGCATTCATTCGATTGACTTAATCACTCGAATACTGCAATATGCGCACATGATGAAAGACAAAAATTCCCAGTCCACACCAAAACCCGATCGCGGTGACATCACGAAAGAGAAGCTGCTTTCGACCTCGATCGACGTCTTCGGACGCTACGGCTTCGACGGGGCAAGCACCCGCAAGCTGGCGGATGCGGCCGGCGTCAACCTGCAGGCAATCCCCTATTACTTCGGCGGCAAGGAAGGCCTCTACATCGCCGCCGCCGAGCATCTGGCGGCGATCATCGGCGGACATGTCGCCGATCTGCGAACCACCATCCTGGAGCGCCTGGCACGGCTTGATGCAGAAGGTGGCGCCATGAGCCCGACGGAAGCACGCGCCTTGCTAACGCAGATGGTCCAGCGGATGGTCGGCCTCTTCGTCAGCCGGCAGTCCGAAAGCTGGGCCCGCTTCATCATCCGCGAACAGATGGAGCCCACGGAAGCCTTCGCACGGGTTTATGAAAACATCATGGGGCCGATGATCGGCATGGCCGGTCGGCTGGTCGGCACGATCCTTGGCGAGGACCCGGCGTCGGAGCAGGTCCGACTGAAAACGTTGTCTTTCGTCGGCAGCATCCTCGTCTTCCGCATGGCGCATGCCGCACTGCTGCGCCAGATGCAGTGGGAGGCCGTCGGTCCTGCTGAACTTGAGATGCTGCACCGCCATGCCGCCGGCCTCGTCGAAGCGCTCGGAGAGAAGGGGGAGCGCCACCTATGAACCGGAAAGCACTCATCCCCGTCGTCGTCCTCGCCGGAGCAGTAGCCGCCGGCTGGTGGTTCGAGCTTCCCTCGCGGCTCGGATGGACCGAACAGCGGCCAGCTTCGGTGCTTTACGGCAATGTCGATATCAGGCAGGTGTCTCTCGGCTTCCGCGTCAGCGGGCGTATCGACAAACTGACTGTCGACGAGGGAGATCCGGTCAAGGCTGGTGACGTCCTCGGCAGCCTCGACGCCACGCCTTTTCAGCAGGCGGTCGACGCGGCCGAGGCTGACTTCGGTGCGCTGCGCGCCAATCTTGAAAAGCTGAAAGCCGGTGCACGCAAGACCGAGATCGCTCAGGCGCGCGCCCTCCATGAGGAGCGTCTCGCCGATCTCCAGAATTCCGAACTCGCCTATGAGCGCGCCCGGCAATTGCGGCCGAATGGCACGATTTCGCAGGCGAACCTTGACGAGGCAAGCGCCGCTCGCGCCGCGGCGGCCGCTCGCGCCACCTCCGCCCGCGAGGCACTTGCACTGCTTGAGGAAGGAAGTCGGGTCGAAGACATCGCCGCAGCAACCGCACAGGTGCAGGCTGCCGAAGCCAGGCTCGCCAGCGCGCGCACCTCGCTTTCCGATACGCAGTTACTGGCGCCGAGCGACGGCATTGTGCTTTCCCGTGTGCGCGAGCCCGGCGCGATGATTGCGCCATCGGATACGGCCTATGTGCTTTCGCTGAATGAGCCCGTCTGGGTTCGCGCCTACGTCGCCGAACCCGACCTCGGCCGCGTGCATCCCGGCATGAAGGTCGAGATCATCTCGGATACCGCCCCGGACCGGCCTTATGCGGCAACGGTAGGCTTCATTTCTCCTGTTGCCGAATTCACGCCGAAGTCGGTCGAAACACCGGAACTGCGCACCGATCTCGTCTACAGGCTGCGTATCGTGGTGACCAATCCGGGAGAAGATCTGCGCCAGGGCATGCCCGTCACCGTACGCCTGCCACCGGCTGAAGGACGCGTGCCATGACCGACGAACCCTTCGTTCGGATCTCCGGCGTGGTAAAGCGCTTTGGCGAGCGCGCGCCCGCGCTCGATCATATCGATGGCGAAATTCTTGGCGGCCGCATCACCGGTCTTGTCGGCCCTGACGGCGCTGGGAAGACGACGCTGATCAGGTTGATGACAGGCCTGATGCTGCCCGACCGGGGAAAGGTAGAGGTCCTCGGTTTCGACACCGCCAAGGACCCCGCCAGCATTCAGGCGTCCATCGGCTACATGCCGCAGCGCTTCGGCCTTTATGAAGACCTGAGCGTACAGGAGAACCTCGATCTTTATGCGGACCTCCGCGGCCTTCCGCTCGCCGAACGCACTGCGACGTACGACGAACTGCTCGAATTCACCGACCTCAAGCGCTTTACATCCCGCATGGCGGGTAAGCTTTCAGGTGGCATGAAGCAGAAGCTCGGGCTTGCCTGCGCATTGTTGCGCAAACCCCGTCTGTTGCTGCTTGATGAGCCAGGCGTCGGTGTCGACCCGATCTCTCGGCGCGATCTCTGGAAGATGGTCGAAAACCTGACGGCCTCCGGCATCGGCGTCGTCTGGTCGACAGCCTATCTCGACGAGGCGGAAGCCTGTGACGGAGTGATGTTGCTGAACGAAGGCAAGCTGCTTTTTGCTGGCGCCCCCGCCGAGTTGACGGGACGTGTCGCCGATCGTGTCTTCAAGATTTCCGGCATCACGGGACGCCGCCGCGAGGCGCTTGCGCGTTATCTTGATGAGGATGGCGTCGTCGATGGCGTCATCCAGGGTGAGGCCATCCGCCTGGTCATGGCCTCAGGGGCGGCTCCGCCATCAGCCCAGCCGGAGAAAGCCAAAGCCGCGCCGCGGGCGAGCCTCACTCCGCCCCGATTCGAAGACGCGTTCATCGACATGCTCGGGGGCGGTCCGGGCGGCCGCTCTAAACTGGCTGAGGCGCAGACGCCGTTTACCAACGAGAACGGCAAACCGGTGATCGAGGCCCATGGCCTGACAAAACGCTTTGGCGACTTCACCGCTGCCGACGACATCACCTTCGAGATTCCGCGCGGCCAGATCTTCGGGCTTCTCGGCCCCAACGGCGCCGGAAAATCGACGACCTTCAAGATGCTCTGCGGACTGTTGAAGCCGAGCGCCGGTGAAGGACGGGTCGCCGGCTTCGACTTGCGCCGGGACGCCGCCGAAGCCCGCAACCGCCTCGGTTACATGGCTCAAAAATTCTCGCTCTATGGCGATCTCAGCGTGGCGCAGAACCTGAATTTCTTTGCCGGCGTCTATGGCCTATCCGGGGAGCGCAAGAAGGAACGGACACGGTTGATGGTCGAGATTTTCGGCTTTGGCCGTCTGCTCGACATGTCCGCCAAGGACCTGCCGCTCGGCCTCAAGCAGCGCCTCGCCCTTGCCTGCGCGGTTCTGCACGAGCCTGAAGCGCTGTTCCTTGACGAGCCGACCTCTGGCGTCGACCCGATCACGCGACGCGAGTTCTGGACCCATATAAATGGCCTCGTCGAAAAGGGCGTGACCGTGCTGGTCACCACCCACTTCATGGACGAGGCCGAATATTGCGACCGGATCTCGCTCATCTATCGTGGCTGTTCTATCGCGCTGGGTTCGCCCGACGACCTGAAGAAGCAGGTGGCCGATACCGCCCACCCCGACCCGACGATGGAAGACGCCTTCATCGCCCTGGTGCAGGGATCTGAAGAAAAACAGGCCGCGGCATGAGCGCGCCCGCACCGATGGAAGCGCCGACGACCGGACGCGGACGCCGCTTTATCGCGCTGGTGCGCAAGGAGAGTTACCAGATTGTTCGCGATCCGAGCAGTATCCTCATCGCCTTCGTCCTGCCGCTGATCCTCTTGTTCCTGTTCGGCTATGGCGTATCGCTCGATACCACGCAAACACGCATAGGCCTCGTGGTGGAACAGGAGACGCCCCTGACGCGCGATCTCGCCGCGGGCTTTCAGGCATCGCGCTACTTCTCGGTCAGCCTTGGCCGCGACCGCCGCGATTTCGAGGACGATCTCGTGCTCGGGCGTATCCGCGGCCTCGTCATCATCCCTGCCCGCTTTGCTGCGGATCACGCCGCCGGACGACACCCGGCATTGCAGGTTCTCGTCGACGGCTCGGAGCCGAACACGGCCAATTTCGTGCAGAATTACGCACAGGCGACAGTCACCAACTGGGAACGCCAACGGCTCGAGGAGGATGCCGGCCGGCCACCGCCAATTTCCGCGGAGCAACGGTTCTGGTTCAATCCGGAGCTGACCAGCCGGAATTTCCTCGTGCCCGGTTCGATTGCCATCGTCATGACCCTCGTCGGCACGCTTTTGACTTCACTGGTCGTCGCGCGTGAGTGGGAGCGCGGCACGATGGAGGCGATGATGGCGACGCCTGTATCGGCGGCGGAGCTGCTCGCCGGCAAGCTGCTGCCCTATTTTCTACTCGGGCTGGCGTCGATGACGCTCTGTGTGCTCTTGGCGGTCTTTCTCTTCGGCGTACCGTTCCGGGGCTCCGTTGCAGCCCTCTACGCGCTTTCGGCGACGTTCCTGATGCCGGCGCTCGGCCAGGGGCTTTTGATTTCCGCGGCGACCAAGAACCAATTCCTGGCCTCGCAACTGGCGCTGATCTCGGCCTTCCTGCCGGCGTTTCTGCTGTCCGGATTCCTGTTCGAGATCAACTCCATGCCGACGGTCATCCAGTGGATCACCTTCATCGTGCCGGCCCGTTATCTCATTCCGAGCCTGCAGACGGTGTTTCTGGCAGGCGACATCTGGCCGATGTTCCTGCAGGCGATTGCCGTCATGCTGCTGATCGGCTGCGTCTTTTTCGCGCTCGCGGCACGAAGCACCCGCAAGAGGATCGGTTGACATGTGGTGGACCCGGCTAAAGGCGCTGATCGTCAAGGAACTGCTGGCAGTGCTGCGTGACCCCAAGGGCCGCGCAATTCTGATTGGACCGCCGATCGTGCAGCTTCTGGTCTTTTCCTACGCGGCGACGCTCGAAGTGACGAATGTCGACGTCATGGTCCTCAATCGTGACAACGGCCATTGGGGGCAAGAACTCGTCGAACGGATCGATGGCTCTCCGACGTTTCGAAGCATTGCATTCACCGACGATCAGAACGAGGTTCGCGACGCCATCGACAGGCAACGCACTATCGCCGCCCTGGAGATCGGCCCAACCTTCTCGCGCGACATAGAGGCAGGCAGGCCCGCCAAGGTCCAGATCATTCTCGACGGGCGTCGATCGAATGCATCGCAGATCGTCTCGGGCTATCTCGGACGCATCGTCGGCACGCTCGCGGCCGATACGCCGGCCGGCAAGCGCATGGCGTCGGAGGCCGTTGCGGTCGTGGCGCGAAACTGGTTCAACCCCAACCTCACCTATCAATGGTTCATGGTGCCCAATCTCGTCGCCAGCATTGCACTGTTGATCGGGCTGATCGTCACTGCGCTCTCGATCGCGCGCGAACGGGAACTCGGCACGTTCGACCAGTTGATGGTATCGCCGTTGCGCACGCATGAGATCCTGATCGGCAAGCTGATCCCGCCGATGATGATCGGGTTGTTTCACATCACGGTCTATATTCTCGCCGCCGTCTTCATCTTCGGCGTGCCGCTGCGTGGTTCGCTGTTCCTGCTCTACGGCAGTGCGGTGTTCTATCTTGCAGCCGTGGTCGGTCTCGGCCTGTTCATTTCAGCGCTGTCCATGACGCAGCAGCAGGCCATCCTCGGCGCCTTCCTGTTCATGGTGCCGGCAATGTTGCTCTCGGGCTTTGCGACGCCGATCGAGAACATGCCCGCCTGGCTGCAGCCGGTCACGCTTGTCAATCCGCTCCGTTACTTCCTGGTGATCGTGAAGGGGGTGTTCCTGAAGGATATTCCGTTGGCCGAGGTCGTGCGCCAGACGATTCCGCTCTGCGTCATCGCCTTTGTCACGCTCTCGGCCGCTTCATGGCTGTTCCGCCGCCGGTTGGAATGAATATCAGCCCTTGATGAAACGCTCGATCGCGGAGATTTCGTTCTGGCGGATGTCGTGCCCACCGGCATGCCATTCGATCTCGGTGGCCGTGCCCTGCGCTTTGAAATAGTCCGCCAAGGCCTGCGTCTGAGGCGCCGGGCAAATCGGGTCACGCTCGCCGGCCGTGATCAGCACGTGGCGCCCTGCAAGCGCTGCATTGTCCCTCGGGCGGAACGGAATCAGCGGATGCATCAGGACCGCCTTGTCGAAAAGGCCGTTCTCGATAAGCACGTTGGCAAGAATGTTCGCCCCGTTCGAGTAACCGAGGCCAATGACCTCAGACGCCTCGTGTTCGCCTGCGAGGCTCCTCACGAATTCGGCCATCTTTTTCGTTGCCCGCGACAAGTCCCCCATGTCGTAGACGCCTTCGCCGGTGCGTTTGAAGAAGCGGGCAGCGCCATGCTCCGATACGTCGCCGCGCGGCGACACGATCGTTGCTTCAGGCAGCAACTGCGTACCGAAGGTGAAGAACTGGTTTTCGTCGCCACCCGTGCCGTGGAAGACGAAGAAGATCGGATTGCCGGGCTCGCCGGCCTTCAGTTTGTGCACATAGCCATGATCGGCCATAGAAATCTCCTTATCGCTTGCTGGATGGTGGGGCATCGGCGGCGGAGCATCGCCCGGCCGCCGTGCACCTTAGGCTTCCAGCTTCTGCAGATGGTTTTCGAGAACCGGCCGCAGATGCTTGTGCTGCTGTGGCAGCTTCAGCGCCTCGCCGAGATGCGCCAGGTCCTCATCGCGGTTGAAGCCCGGCTCGTTGGTGGCAATTTCGAACAAGACCCCGCCCGGCGTGCGGAAGTAAATGGCCCAGAAATAATCGCGATCGATCACCGGGGTGACCTGGTAGCCGGTGTCCATCAGGGCCTTGCGCACTTCAAGCTGCTTTTCGCGATTGTCGACGGCAAAGGCGATGTGATGTACGGAACCCGCGCCCTGTGCCGCGCGGTTGACGTTCGGCATGGTCTCAAGGTCGATTAGACCCGCGCCGTTGCCATCAGGCATAATCAGGCGCCTGACGCCGTCCTTGCGGTCCAACTCCTCATAGCCCATGAACTTCAGAAGCTCCACCGTCGCTCCTTCGTCGCGCAGCCGCATTGCAGCCGAATGGAAGCCGCGGATCGCATGGTCCTGTGATACGCCGCCGCCGGTCCATGGGGCCCGCGGATCGTCGCGTGTTTCGACCAGCGCAAAGCCGTCACCATCAGGGCCTGCAAAGTTCAAGCGCTTTTCACCGAATGTTTCTTCATCCTTCAGCCCGGAGACGCCCAGGCTCGAAAGCCGCTCGCGCCAGAAACCGAGTGCCCCTTCGGGAACGGAAAAGACGGTGGTCCCGACTTCGCCGGTGCCGGCACGTCCGCGCGGCATTTGCGGAAAGGGGAAATAGGTCATCACCGTGCCGGGCGTGCCGGCCTCGTCGCCATAGTAGAGATGATAGACGTCGGGAGAGTCGAAGTTCACCGTCTTCTTGACGCGGCGCATGCCCAACGTCTTCGTGAAGAACTGATTGTTGGTGAAGGCGTCGTCCGCCATCGATGTAACGTGGTGCAGGCCCTTGATCTGATTGAGCATTGCCGTGATCCTTTCCGCCCGCCAAGACCGGGCTTTCTCATGACGCATAGATGCGCTCATCCGGACCGTTGCGAAAGGCGCGCGCGACCAAACGCATTGTCAACATACTGTTGACGACTGCGGAAAATCGTTGAACGAACGGCGACCGGAGGCTCCATGCCTTGTGGGTGAACCGGCTGCTGCTTAAGATCGGTATCGGCCACCTCGTGGCTGTCGGGAACGTGCGGGAGGAGGAGCCCAGACATTCCGTGAAATACCGCCTGGTCATTGCTGTCATCCTGTTGCCGTTGGCGGTCGCCGCGCTCGCCTTGCAGGGCAATGCCGTGGCCACGCGCAGCTATCTCGATGAAGCATCGGCGCAGGCAAATACGGCACTCACGCTCGCAGTGGCGGCCCTCGATGGGCACCTCAACCGCTATCAGGCTCTGCCGGCTTTGATCGCCGACCACGACGACATCCGGGAACTTGCGACCCGCCCGCGCGACCGTCGACTAAGAGAGGCCGTGAACGCCTATCTCAAGGATATCAATGCACTTCTCAATTCATCCGATATCTATGTGATCACGCCGGACGGCGACACGATTGCTGCCAGCAACTATGACGGCCCGACGAGCTTCGTCGGGCAGAATTTCAGCTATCGGCCCTACTTCCAGGAGGCCCTGCGGGGGCAGCAGTCCCGGTTCTATGCGCTCGGCACGACGTCTCTGAAACGCGGCTACTATTTCGGCTCACCAATCCGCGTGGGTGACGACATTCGCGGCGTCATTGTCTTCAAGGTCGATATCGAGAGCATCGAGGCATCCTGGCAGGGTGGCGAATACAAGATCTTCGTTTCCGACCCGGAGGGCATCATCTTCATGTCCGGCACGCCGGAATGGCTCTATGCATCCGTCCTGCCGCTGACGCCCGAGCGGCTTACGCGCACGGAGACATCGCGGCGCTACGCCAATGCGACATTGCGAGCACTGCCGCTCACGCGTGACCGCCTGACCGATCACGACCTGATGACGATCGCTTCCGGCGATACGAGCCGGGAGTACCTTCTGCTGTCGCAGTACATGGCTGATGCCGACTGGACGGTGAATGTGCTGACTGACACCGCATCCGTTCGCACCCAGGCGCTCACGACCGTCCTCGCCGCCGTCCTGCTTCTGTGCCTCACCGGACTTGCAGCCGCCATTCTCTGGCAGCGCCGCGCCCGGCTCAACGAGCGCATCTCGATGCAGGCGGAAGCGCAGGTCGAACTCGAGCGACGCGTGGACGAACGCACGGCTGACCTCGCTCGCGTCAACGTGCAGATCGAAGAGGAAGTCGCCGAACGGCGCCAGACCGAGCAGCAGTTGCGCCGGACCCAGGCCGACCTCATCCAGGCGGGCAAGCTCGCCGGTCTTGGCCAGATGTCCGCAGCGCTTTCGCACGAGTTCAACCAGCCGCTGGCGGCTGCAAAGACCTATGCCGACAGCGCAGCCTTGCTGATCGAGCGCGGGCGCGCCGACGAGGCGAGCGACAACATCCGCCGCATTTCCGGCCTGGTCGACCGGATGGCGGCAATCAGCCGGCATCTGCGCAATTTTGCGCGCAAGCCCAACGAGAAGCTGGGGCCGGTGCTGATCGAAGATGTCGTGCGCGACACGATGGAGATTGTCGCCGTCAGGCTGAAGGCGGCAGCGGCCGACATCGACATCGATCTTGGTCCAGCGCCGCTGGTGGTGCGCGCCGGTTCTGTCCGGTTGCAACAGGTGTTGGTCAATGTCATTTCCAACGCGGCCGACGCGGTCGAGGGGCTGGATGATCGCCGCATCCGGCTTCGCGCCTGGAGCGATGGCGACAAGGTCGTGCTTGCGGTCATCGACCGCGGTCCCGGCGTACCCGCAGCGATCGCCGAGCGCATCTTCGACCCGTTCTTTTCAACCAAAGGCGTTGGCAAGGGGCTGGGTCTCGGCCTGTCGATTTCCTATAACATCGTCAAGGATTTCGGCGGCAGCCTGATCGCCACGAACATTGCCGAAGGCGGTGCGGAATTCCGCATCGAACTTCCCGCCGCCGATGAGCAGGGCCAGGAGGCCGCCGAATGATCGAAAGCCGTGTGCTGCTTGTCGATGACGAAGAGGAGTTGCGCCATTCGAGTGCGCAGGCGCTGGAACTCGCCGGCTTCCGTGTCGATACATTCGCGAGCGCAGAACACGCCCTGGAGTTCATCGGCTTCAGCTTTCCCGGTGTCGTCATCAGCGATATCCGCATGCCGGGCATGGACGGGATGACCTTCCTGCAGCGCATCCGCGAGATCGACGTCGAGGTGCCGGTGATCCTTGTCACCGGCCATGGCGACGTTCAGCTTGCCGTCCGCGCCATGCGCGAAGGTGCCTATGACTTCGTCGAAAAGCCGTTCACCGCCCAGATGCTCGCCGGCACCATTCGTCGCGCGCTCGACTGGCGCGCACTGGTACTCGAAAACCGACGGCTCAAGGCGGTGGCCGGCAAGCGCGACGACATCGAGCAGCGGCTGCCCGGCCGCAGTCAGGTCATGGTCGATCTGCGCTATCGGGTCCGCGCAATCGGTGCCTCTGATGCCGACACCTTGATCATCGGCGACACCGGCGTCGGCAAGGAGGTCGTGGCCCGCACCTTGCACGATCTGAGCGGCCGGGCAAACAACCCCTTCATCGCCATCAACTGCGCAGCCCTGCCCGAAAACCTGATCGAAAGCGAGCTTTTCGGACACGAGCCCGGGGCGTTTCCGGGTGCAATCCGCCCACGCTACGGCAAGTTCGAACATGGACGCGGCGGCACTATCCTGCTCGACGAGATCGGCTCGATGCCGATCGATCTGCAGGCCAAGTTTCTGCGCGTGCTGCAGGAGCGCGTGATCACGCGGCTCGGCTCTAACGAGGTCGTGCCGCTGGACGTTCGCTTCATCGCCACCAACAAGGTGGATCTCGAGCCGGAAGTGGCCGCCGGCCGCTTCCGGCCCGACCTTCTCTATCGCCTCAATGTTGCGACGCTGCGCGTGCCGCCGCTGACGCAACGTCGTGCCGACATTCCGCTGCTGTTCCTGCAGCTCGTACGGGAATCCGCGGCTCGTTACGGCCGGGACGAAGTGGACGTGTCACAGAACCTGCTGGCCGAGATGGCGGAACGCAACTGGCCGGGTAACGTGCGCGAATTGCGTAACGCCGCCGAAAGGCTGGTGCTCGGGCTCGGGCTCGATACGACTTCCTACGAGATCGCTTCGTCCGGGCCGAATGGCAGCCGTCTGGCGGAAAAGGTCGCAGCTTTTGAAAAGGGGCTGATCGCCAACGCCATAGCCACCCACGGTGGCGCCCTGAAGCCGGTCTACGAGTCGCTCGGCATCTCCCGGAAAACGCTCTACGAAAAGATGCAGAAATTCGGGCTGGACAAGAAACTCATTGCGACGGACCTGTCCGGCGAAGGCGACGGGCGTTAACGCTGGCGACCAGGCGGCGACGGCGGACGTCGTGCACATGGTGTCCCCGCAATACCGCGTACCCGCACCACTGCTGCGCCCAATCAAAACGAGAACAGGGGCGCGGATGCCGCGCCCCTGCAAAGCAATGGCAAGGTTCTCGCCTTAGACGTTGAAAGCGGCCCCGATCAGCGTCTTGGTGTAAGGCTCCTTCGGGGCAACGAAGATCGCGTCCGTATCGCCTTCTTCGACGATCTTGCCGTTCTTCATGACGATCACGTAATCCGACATCGCCTTCACCACCGAAAGATCGTGGCTGATGAAGATGTAGGACAGGCCATGCGAGCGCTGCAAATCGCGCAGAAGTTCGATCACCTGACCTTGCACCGAACGGTCCAGTGCCGATGTCGGCTCGTCGAGAATGACGACCTTCGGCTTCAGGATCACCGCCCGCGCAATCGCGATGCGCTGCCGCTGGCCACCCGAAAATTCGTGCGGATAGCGGTTGCGCGACGCCGGGTCGAGCCCGACTTCCTTGAGCGCCTCGATGGCGCGACGATCGCGGTCGGCACGGCTGAGCGCGGGCTCGTGCACCTGGAGACCTTCGGTGATGATTTCACCAACGGTCCGGCGCGGCGAGAGCGAGCCGTAGGGGTCCTGGAACACCAGCTGCAGCGCCCGCCTGAGCGGACGCATCTGGCCGCGGTCGAAGCCGGAGATGTCAGTCGTTCCGAAGCGGTAGTAGCCGCTGCTCGGCAGAAGCCGCAGCAAGGCACGCCCGAGCGTCGACTTGCCGGAGCCGGATTCGCCGACCACGCCGATCGTCTGACCTTCGCGAAGCCGCAGGGTGACCTTGTCGACCGCGCGGAAGACGGCATTGCCGCGGGTGAAGAACCCGCCGCCGATCGAGTAATCGACCGAGACGTCCCGCCCTTCAAGGATGATCGGCGCGTTATCTGACGGCGGTGCCTTGCGGCCGCTCGGTTCGGCAGCAAGCAGCATCTTCGTGTAGTCGGCCTGCGGCCGCTCGAAGATGTCGGCGGTCGTGCCCTGCTCGACCACTTCGCCGCGGCGCATCACCGCGACGCGCTCGGCAAAATGCTTGACGATGCCGAGGTCGTGCGTGATCAGCACAATCGCCATGCCGAAGCGCTTCTGCAGCGACTTCAGGAGATCGAGGATCTGTGCCTGGATCGTGACGTCGAGTGCTGTCGTCGGCTCGTCGGCGATCAAGAGGTCAGGCTCGTTGGCAAGCGCCATCGCGATCATCACACGCTGGCGCTGGCCGCCCGAAAGCTCGTGCGGATAGCTGTCGATGCGTCGGCCCGGTTCCGGGATGCCGACCAGTTCGAGCAGTTCCAGCACGCGCTTGCGCGCCTGCTTGAATGTGCCGCCGCGGTGATGGACGATCGGTTCGGCAATCTGCCGGCCGATCGTATACAGCGGATCGAGCGACGTCATCGGCTCCTGGAAGATCATGGTGATCTTGGAACCGCGCACGCCGTTGAGCGCCTTGGGCGAAAGCCCCACCAGCTCCTGGCCGCGATAGCGGGCAGAACCGGTGACGGTGCCGTTCTTGGCGAGCAGCCCCATGATGCCCATCATCGTCTGGCTCTTGCCGGAGCCGGACTCGCCGACGACCGCAAGTGTCTCGCCGGTGCGCACATCGAGGTCGATGCCCTTGACCGCTTCGACCGTACCGTCCGGCGTCGAGAAGTTCACCTTGAGGCCGCGCACGGCCAGAATGGTTTCGTTGATGTCTGCCATATCAGCGGTCCTTCGGGTCGAGCGCGTCGCGCAGGCCGTCGCCGACGAAGTTCAACGAGAACAGCGTCAGAACAAAGAAGATGGCCGGGAAGATCAGCAGCCAGGGTGCCGACTGGATGTTGTTGGCGCCTTCAGAAATCAACGCTCCCCAGCTCGTCAGCGGCGCCTGAACGCCAAGGCCAAGGAAGGAGAGGAAGCTCTCGAGCAGGATCACCTTCGGCACGACGACCGTGACGAAAACGATGACCGGACCGATGGTGTTCGGAATGATGTGCCGGCGGATGATCTGCCAGTCCGTCAGACCGAGCGCCTGGGCCGCACCGACGAACTCCCGTCGTTTCAGCGCCAGCGTCTGACCGCGCACGATACGTGCCATATCCAGCCATTCGACCGCGCCGATCACCAGGAAGATCAGGATGAACGAGCGCCCGAAGAAGACCACGAGCACGACGACGAGGAACACGAAGGGTAGAGAATACATGATCTCCACCAGTCGCATCATGACGTTGTCGACGCGGCCGCCGATATAACCCGACGTCGCGCCGTAGACGACGCCGATGCCGAGCGACACAAGACTTGCCAAAAGACCGACGGCAATCGAGATCTGGCCCCCGAGCATGACGCGGACCAGGAGGTCGCGGCCGTTCGAATCGGTGCCGAACGGGAAATACTCGCGGTTCACCTGGCCGGTCACCTTGAGGCTACGACCTTCGTCCTCGGTTGCCACGACCTGGGTGTCGCGGAACTCGTTGGCGCGATCGAAGTAGCGCGTCGCGCGCGCATCGATCGGCTGCTCCGAGGTGATCGTCGCGGTGAAGGTCTCACCGTCGATGTTGAACTCCTTGAGCGTGACGCGGGCACGGGTCGCGATCCCTTCCATCACGCCTTGCAGGGTGGACGTATCCGGGCGCGGCTCGAGGCTCGGGCCGATATTCACGTAGGACGGGAACACCTGATCATAGGTGTGCGGCACAAACAGCGGCCCCAGGAACGAGAATACCGCGATGAGGGCCAGCATGATGCAGCCAGCCATGGCCGCACGGTTGCGCTTGAAGCGCATGGCCGCCAGCTGGAAGAGGCTGCGCCCCTTGGTTTCCGGCGTTGCCGCCGGTGTCTGGACGATATCAGTCATGGCGAACCCTCGGATCGAGCAGGCCGTAGAGAATGTCGACCAAAAGATTGAAAACGATAACGAAGATGGCGACGAGAATGACCGTACCCATCACCAGCGTATAATCGCGGTTGATCGCCCCGAGGACGAAGTAGCGACCGACGCCCGGAATGGTAAAGATCGTCTCGACCACGGCCGAACCGGTGAGCAATGCCGCCGCGCAAGGTGCGAGATAGGAGACGACAGGCAGCATCGCACCGCGCATGGCGTGGGTGATGACGACTGTCCTTGCCGGGAGGCCGTAGGCCTTGGCGGTGCGGATATGGTCGGTGTGCAGCGCCTCGATCATCGAACCGCGGGTAAGGCGCGCAAAGACCGCGAGCTGCGGCAGTGCGAGCGCGATCATCGGCAGGATCAGGAAGCGCATCGAACCGTCGCCCCAACCGCCGGCCGGCAACCAGGCCAGGACAATGGCGAAGACTAGCGTCAAGACAGGGCCGACGACGAAGTTCGGTACGGTGACGCCGAGCGTCGAGACCGACATGATCGTGAAGTCGAGGATACTGTTTTGCCTAAGCGCTGCGATCGTGCCGGCGATAACGCCGCCGATTACGGCGAACAGCAGCGCGTACAGGCCGAGCTCCATCGAATAGGGCAAGCCCTTGCCGATCAGCTGCGCGACGTTGTTATCCTTGTAGATGTAGCTCGGGCCAAAGTCGCCGGTCACTGCATTGCTGAGATAGTGAACGTATTGGCGCCACAGGGGCTGGTCGAGCTGATACGTCGCCATCAGGTTCGCCATCGTTTGCGGCGGAAGGGGACGCTCGAGGTTGAAGGGGCCGCCTGGGGCAAACCGCATCAGGAAAAAGGAAATGGTGACGACGATAAACAGGGTCGGCACCGCACTCGCCAATCGGCGAAGGATGAAGGAAATCATTGAC
The DNA here is from genome assembly GCF_050434565.1 of Ensifer sp. 4252. Lineage (NCBI taxonomy): Bacteria > Pseudomonadati > Pseudomonadota > Alphaproteobacteria > Hyphomicrobiales > Rhizobiaceae > Ensifer > Ensifer sp. 4252. The sequence goes on along the minus strand of NZ_JBNDIU010000022.1, from coordinate 89,682 downwards.
GTGCTCCGGAGGCGACGCGCGGCCTTTTCGCCGCGCGTCGTCCCTGTTCGTTATTCGGCGACGCTCAAGAACCGGCTCAGGTGCTGGTTCGGCGAGTTGTCCTGCCAGCCCTTGACGCGGTCCGAAACCAGCCACAGGTCGGCCTGGGTCAGAAGCGGAGCGATCGGCTGTTCCTTCATCAGCAGGGCTTCGGCTTCATGCAGCAGCTTGGAGCGAGCTGCCGGATCCTGCTCCTCGTAGGACTTCTTCATCAGGCCGTCGAATTCAGCGTTTTCGAAGTGGCCGTAGTTGAAGGTCTTGTTGGAGCTGAGGCTGAGAGCGAGGAAGTTCTCGGCATCGGCGTAGTCGGCAACCCAGCCGGCGCGCGCAACGTTGAACTTGCCGCCTTCCTGCAGGTAGGCGTAGTGCGAGGACACGTCGAGGTTCACCAGCGACACCTTGGCGCCGAAGGTGTTCTTCCACATGTCGGCAACAGCCGTTGCAACGCGCTCGTGGTTCGGGTTGGTGTTGTAGCGCAGCTCGATTTCGAGCGGCTTGCCGCCTTCGCCGTAACCAGCTTCCTTCATCAAAGCCAGTGCCTTGTCTTCGCGATCGAGCTGCGACAGGGTGCCGAACTCGGCCTTGGACGGGTCGCCATAGCTCTCGATGCCTGGGGGCACCATCGAGTATGCCGGCAGCTGCGAACCGGCGTAGATTTCCTTGGCAAGGAAGTCACGGTCGACAGCCATCGAAAGGGCCTGGCGAACGCGAACGTCGCTATAGGGCTCCTGGCGGGTATCGAAGGCGTAGTAGTAGGTCGCGAGCGTCGGCGAAACGTGGACCTGTTCACCATGGGACTTGCGCAGACGATCGAGCTGATCGGCCGAGAAGTTGTAGGCGAGATCCATTTCCTTGGCTTCGAAACGGCGAACCGAAGCGGCCTGGTCGTCGATCGGGTAGAAGATGACCTTGTCGAGCTTGACGTTGGCGGCATCCCAGTAGTTGGGGTTCTTGACGGCGGTCAGGCTGTCGTTCGGAACGTGCGCGGAGAGCGTGAACGCGCCGTTCGAAACCATGACGCCGGGCTTGACGAAGTCCGCGCCGTTCTTTTCAACGCTTGCCTTGCTGACCGGAAGTGCCGTCTGGTGCGCAAGCAGTTCGAGGAAGAACGGGGTCGGGCGCTCAAGCGTGATTTCAAGCGTCTTTTCGTCGACAGCCTTCATGCCGAGCTGGTCGGTCGGCAGTTCGCCCTTGTTGACCTTTTCGGCATTCTTGATCGGGAAGAGAATGTTGGCGTAGCCGGCCGCGACCTTCGGGTCTTCGACGCGGCGGAACGAGAAGACGAAATCTTCTGCCGTTACCTGCGAACCGTCGGACCACTTCGCGTCAGCGCGCAGCTTGAAGGTATAGACGGTACCGTCGTCCGAAAGCTCCCACGTTTCGGCTGCACCCGGGACGATCTTGCCAGCGGCGTCATAGATCGTCAGGCCTTCGTAGAGATCCTTGAGGATGAACTCTTCGATGTTGATCGACGTATGGGCCTGGTCCAGCGTCTGCGGCTCACCGGCGTTGCCACGATGCAGGACAGCTTCGGCAAGAGCCGGGCTTGCTCCGATGAGCAACGAGCCGATCAGCGCGGCGGCGCTTAGGTTGAGTTTCAGTGAGGCCATTTTGTTTCTCTCCTTCCCCTTTTTTGGGTTTGTGATCGCAGGAGAGAAGTGCAAATCTTTCTCGAACGCAAGGCGGATTCTGCAACCCGCTGCATCTTTATCTATAGAGCCATATTTTTACGAAATCTCAGGTTGTATTTCGTTTGCGATCATTTTCGTCGTTTTTGCGACGCAGGTGTGACAACCGGGCGGCAATCCACGCGTTTCTACTGCAACGTTTTAGATGCGAGCGCCGCTCTGTCTCCAGGACGGCAAGAATCGGCCCTGATGCAAACTTTGTGAATTCAAGGCGCAGTTTACGTAATGTGCGGAAATAAATGGAGCCTTTGCCGCAATCTTCTTGCAGAGCGTTCACCCAGCAGCGACACTGTGTTTCCCTATAGGTGTTTTCAGGCTCGGTGCAACCCGCCATCGGCACGCGGAAAAGTGGTATTGACCTTCCCCGACCCGCTCGTCCCTGGCGCACCACTAGAAAGCGAAACGGTTAGATCCGCTCTGTTGCATCCAGTCCACAGTAAAATCGATTGAAGCGCGTTCGGTACCCCTCGCAGGCCGCCCTTCGACCGTTGCCAAACCACTTTGATGAACTATTGTGCGCCAGACTTCGGTGGGCGCGACCATTTCGCACGCGTTGTCACGTCGCACGAGAAATCCGGCCATCGACTTTGCGTCGATGCAAGCACGTGCGGCGCCTCGCCGGACCAATTTTCGTGGCGCACAAGGCTGCGCCGAAACACTAAAGGGAGATATCGAATGGCATTGATCACATTGCGGCAACTGCTCGACCATGCGGCGGAGAACGACTACGCGCTGCCGGCGTTCAATGTGAACAATCTCGAATACATTCAGGCCGTCATGCGCGCAGCTGACGCGACTGATTCTCCCGTCATCCTACAGGCAAGCCGCGGCGCTCGCTCCTATGCGGGCGATGCGTTCCTACGCCATCTCATCCTGGGTGCGGCAGAAGAATATCCCCACATTCCGGTTTGTCTGCATCTCGATCACGGCGACCAGCCGTCGACCTGCATCTCGGCAATCACCAACGGCTTTACCTCCGTCATGATGGACGGTTCGCTGGAAAAAGACGGTAAGACTGTCGCCAGCTATGAATACAATGTCGCCGTCACGGCAGAAGTCGTGAAGATCGCCCATGCGGCCGGCGTCTCCGTCGAAGGCGAACTCGGCTGCCTCGGCAACCTGGAAACCGGCGCCGGCGACAAGGAAGACGGCCACGGCTTCGAAGGCAAGCTGTCACGTGAGGAGTTGCTGACCGATCCGGAGCAGGCTTTCGACTTCGTCACCAAGACTGGCGTCGACGCGCTGGCGGTTGCCATCGGCACGAGCCATGGCGCCTACAAGTTCACTCGCGAGCCGGATGGCGACATCCTGTCGATCGAAACGATCGCCAAGATCAACAAGCGCCTGCCGAACACGCACCTCGTCATGCATGGCTCGTCCTCCGTTCCGAAGGACCTGCAGGATCTGTTCAACACCTATGGCGGCAAGATGAAGCCGACCTGGGGCGTTCCGGTGTCGGAAATCCAGAAGGCGATTCCGCTCGGCGTCCGCAAGGTCAACATCGACACCGACCTGCGTCTGGCCATGACCGGTACGATCCGCAAGAACTTCGCTGAAAACCCCGAGAATTTCGACCCGCGCACCTATCTGAAGCCGGCAACAGCTCTCATGACCGAGGTTTGCAGGGAGCGTTTCGAAGCCTTCCGCACCGCCGGCAAGGCATCGAAGATCCGCACCCTGCGCCTGCCGGAGATGGCAAAGCGCTACGCAGCAGCCTGATCCACGAACCGCCCCGCCCCTGTTCCCAACGGAACGACGGGAAAGGGGCGGCCTGTTCGAGCGCTTGGCGATAGACAACAATCGGCGTGCGGCCCGTGATCAAGCAGGCCGCGCACCGATTTCGTTTCGATCATGGTGGCTGGTTCGGCGAGTTGCTCGCTTGGGCCCAGTGCTCATTCAGGCGCGGCGCTCGCCCGCCGCTCCGTGCTCGTAAAGCTGATCCATGCTCAAGGTGGCCACGTCAGCGAAAGGCGTTTGGCTTTTCACTCGGCCGCCACCGAGGATGACGACATCGTCGCAGAATGAAATCGTGCTGCGGTGATGACTGATGACGATTGTCGTGCGGCGCCCGGCCCTCGATTTCAGCGTCTCGACGATGGCCGCTTCGGACAGGCCGTCGACCGCGTTGGTGGCTTCGTCCAGGATCAGGATTTCGGGGTCGCGCACGAGGGCTCTGGCCAGCGCAACCCGCTGCCGCTGCCCCGCCGAGAGGCTGGCGCCTCTGTATCCGACGACGGTTTGATAGCCCTGCGGCAGACTTTCGATGAAGCCGTGCGCTTCGGCCATCCTGGCCGCGTGCTCCACTTCGGCCGTGGTCGCCTCCCGGCCGTAGGTAATGTTCTCCAGGATCGTACCATCCACCAATTCCAGATCCTGGCTGGCGAGCGCGATCTGGCTCCGCCACTGAACCGGGTCTATCCGGTTCAGGGGGACACCATCGACGAGGATCTGCCCCTCGCCCGGTTCGACGAAGCGGCATAACAGATTGACGATCGTCGTCTTCCCGGCACCGGACCGGCCGATGACCGCCGTCGAGCAGCCGCCACGGATTTTGAATGTCGCGGCATGCAGCACCACGGCGCGCGGACCCGAACTCGGATATCGGAAAGTCACCCGATCAAATCTCAGCTGGTGTCGCAGACAATCGAATGGCTCCCTCCCCTCGGGAGGCTTTGGCTTGTCGGATGCGTCCAACAGCCACCGCACCTCTTCCAATGAGCCGCTCCAGCCCTGGATCTGGCTCCAGGACAATTGCAGCGCACGCACGTGCGGCTGCAAGCGATAGAGCAGGACCACGAAGGCAACGATGACGGGAAAGCTGACGCCGACAGACCATGCGGCGACAACCACAGCCAGGAAGAGGGCGGAGTGGAGCGTCTCGGTGAGTGGCGGCAGCACGCCCTGACGGGCCTGTAGCGAGAACCCGGCGCGTCTGACCGCATCCGACGCCGTATCGAACACGGCCTTCTCCCGTGCCTCCTGGCCGAATATCCGTATCAAACGGCCGGCATGAACAAGATGGAGCATTCGAGCGGCAAGCTCGCTGTTGAAGGAGGTGACTTCTCGGCTCGGCCCCTTGAGGGTTGCAGACAGGACGTAGTGCACGAGCTGGACGAGAACGAGGCCTAGCGCCACAAACAGCGTCATCTGCCAGGACAGAAGTAGGAGGAATGCCAGGAGAATGACGGCGGCCGAGCCATTCACGAGCGCCGCAAGTACGGTCTGGATTGCATCGGAGGCCCGCCAGGATTCATTTGAAATGATGTTGAGCAGCCGCCCCGGATTCTCCTTCATGAAGAAGGGAAAACCGACCCGCAGGAGTTGACCCGATAGGGCGCTGCGGATCGAGTGTCCTGCCTTGCCGTAGATGAAGGTCGCGAGCACGGTGTTGGCATAGGCGAGGACGTTCTTAAGCGCGATCAAGGCAAAGGCCGCGCCGGCGATGACAATCAGCCGCTCGCCGTCGTCCAATCCCGATCCGACCTGTTGGAACAGCGAGGAGACGCCGTTCAATGCCGCCGGATTCTGATCGCCCGCAATGATGCCGAGCATGGGGATGATGAGACCGATCCCGACGCCCTCGAGTGCTGCGCTGCAAAGGCCGAGAATCACCACGGCCGGAAGCAGACGCATTTGTCCGCCCAGTGCATCGCGCAAGAGCTGCAGGCCCGGCAAGAAGATTCTGAACATGGCGACCGTCCTCAGCGTTGGAGTTGCTCTTCGGCCCGTTGCTCGGCCGGACCTGGCGACCGCTCGACGACGAACAGGCCCACGAACTTGAGGGCACCGAGTAGGTTCATGAAAACGATCGGCCAGTGCGACAGGTGCAAGACCGGGTCGAACCGGGCGCCACCGAAGATTTCTCCGAACGCCGACCTGACGGTCCAACAGAAATGCCGCAGCAGCCACGGCGCGGTGCGCAGGTGCTTCAGGCAAAGCGCGCCATTGCCGAAGCTGTAGTTGCAATGAAGCGTCTCGATTGCCGCCCGTGCGCGACGGCCGTGATGATGGAAGACGACCATGTCGGGGACATATTCGACGGGGATACCAAGCCGATCGGCGCGCACGAGATAATCGGTGTCCTCTGCCGACAGTAACGGCGCGCCGGCCCCAAACCGTTCGTCGAAGGGCCCGACGCGCAATGCGACATCACGATGCATCGTCATGTTGCAGCCCAGCACGAAGCCGCCTGGATGAACCGCATGCGTCAGCCGTTCGCGCACGTTCGACCGTTTGATGGTGAACGGCAAGTCGGCGGGGTTGCCGAGCTCGACGCGACCGCCGCGGATGACCCCGTCCACGCCGCCTGCACAGTGGCGTTCCAGATCGCGCAGATAGCCGACGTCGACTTCGCAGTCATCATCGATGAAGATCAGGATCTTGCCGCGCGCATATGCCATTGCCGTATTTCGGGCGGCAGCCAGGCCCGGTCGGGTCTCGACGGCATGCGTGATCGCCATGGGCGACGCGGCCGCAATCCGGATGATGCGATCGGGCGTGCCGTCCGTGGAGCCGTTATCCACCACGACAAGCTCGCATCGACCTACGGCATGGGAGCGGCACGCCGCCTCGATCGATCGGATACAGGCATCGAGCGCCTCGACGCGGTTGCGCGTGCAAACGATGAAGCTTGCGAAGGTCTCTTCGCGCGCGGCCGACCTCGGCACCCACGGCGTCTCCGTCGCATTCGCGCGTTCCGTTGCCGCCCCTGCCGGACGTGCGACTGTCATACTAGACCGGGCCATGACGGGGAAGGACGTTGGCTGCCGGCACGGACTGCAGGTATCGCGACAGGGCATCCATGCGCCTCATCGCAGCCAGCGACACGCTGCTGCACCAGGGCGCATGAACGCCTGCAATGAGGCCGTATCGCTCCCGGCGCCGGATAAGCCCCCATTTGCCCGTCCGCGTCAGGAACTCATGGGTGAGCTGCGGCCGCCGCTCGTCGCTGACAAGCTGGTAGAGGAAATAGAAGAGGTTCAAGGCGCCTTCCTCATAGCCGGCGAGGCTTTGCTGCGGGTACCCGGAAATCCTGTCTTCGAGCGCCAGAATGCAGTTCGCGGCGTTTCCGATCGTTTCGGGCGTGACGGCAAGGCCGATGTCATTGAGCGCCTGGGGATCGTCGCAAAGACGTTCGCGCTCGAGGTTTTCAGCAACAATCTGCAGGTGGGTGCGGCGCATTTGGCGCTTGTGCTTGTTCGTCACGCTGTTGCCATGGATACGATAGGCGACCATGGCCTCGTCGATCATCGTCGCCGGAAAACGGTCAGTGACGCGCCGGAAGAGATCGAAATCCTCCGCATGCACATAAAGCGCGTCATAAGTGAGCATATCCTCCGGAATGACATGCCTGTTGTAGACGACGGTCGAGTGCATGAAGATCGTGAAGAACATCGACAGCGCCTTCAGGTTCTCCGGTCGATAGATCGGATTGGGCGTGCCGCGGACAATACGATCGCCGATGAGCGTATCGATGCGGGTGCCGCACAGCGCGAGCTGCGGCTGTTGCATGAACAGCGACACCTGCCGCGACAGCCGTGACGGATAGGAAATGTCGTCCGCATCCATCCGGGCGATCAGATCGCCCTTTGCCAGAGCGAGACCTTCGTTCAAGCTCGCGATCAAACCGCGGTTTTCGCGGGAGATGATGGTGACGCGGCCGTCGGCCTTTTGATAACGCCGCATGATTTCCAGTGAGCGATCACGCGAACCATCGTCGATGGCGATGATCTCCAGCCGCTGGTAGTCCTGCCTCAAGATGCTCTCAAGCGCCGCGGCGAGATAGGGCTCGGCGTTGTAGACGGGCAGCAGGACGGAAACCAACGGAACGGTCATGAACAACCTCGAGTTATTGCAGATCTGAGGCTGGAAGCGCGTTTCCCCGGCCAGCAGCGTCCGCACGATAAGCCGGATGCGGCCGCTCGTCCCCCCGCCCCTGAAACCAGTCGACAGCGCTTCCAGCACCCGCGGCCGCTGTACCTGGCCGACCGTCGGCACGAAGATAGGGAAAGTGCCGCTTCAGGGCGTTGAGCGGCTTCTCTAACGCCAGCCAGGAGAACGTCGCCGCGGCCAAAGTGGCGGCACCTGCAACGACCAAACGCCCGACGCCCTGTTCCGAAACGTTGACCGGTATCCACCCCTGCGCTTTGACGACGAGCGCCAGCACGACAGGATGAAACAGGTAGACGCCATAGCTCACGCGCCCGAGCGCCGTCAGCGGCGGGAGTTCCAGCAACCTGCCGAAATCGCCGCGAAACCCGGCGGAAGCGCTGCCGACCAACATTGCAAGCGGAACGAGAGGCAGAACTTCGAGACCGATCCAAACGACCCAATCGAGCACCGGCCCCACCGGCATCGATCGACCCCAAAGCAGCACGAGGGATAATATGGAAAGCGGCAGCCAACTGACTGTCATCCATCGCGGCCAGGCCGTGGCCGTCGATCGGTGAACAGCCAAGAGGGCACCAGCCGCCAGCGCATCCATCGATGCCAGAGGCAGCAGGTCTCGTGCAAGCGATGGCTCCCCCGTGAGCGGCCAACAAAAGCGGTATGCCAGCGAACAGGCGATGACGCCGACGCATAGCCGCCCAATCCAGTGGCGCGGCGTCAGCAGAATAAGGAGCGGCCAGACGATGTAGAATTGTTCTTCAATGCTCAGGCTCCAGGTGTGGCAGAGCACCCACGGCGTCCACGCATCCTTGAGCGCGTACCAAAAGTTCGAGAGATAAAGCGCGTGCCATGCCCAGCCTTCCTTGGCGCCTTCCAGGTTGACGAGCCACACGAGGCCCAGCATGCCGAAATAGGGTGGGAAGATGCGCAGGGCGCGGCGAATATAGAACGACCTGAGGGCGGTCGCTGCTTCGAACTGTGCCGCGGAACGCGCGTCGAGGAGCAGCCGCGTTATAAGAAAGCCGCTGAGCACGAAAAACAGCCTTACGCCGACATGCCCCCAATGGGAATCGTCGGCGGCAAAGAAATGCGCATACAGCACCATCGAAACGGCAGCGGCTCTCAGTCCGTCCAGTTGCCGGTCGCGCATGGTCAGCATTAAACGTCCCCTCGGAGTTCCGACCGCTGCGGTCTACTTCCTGTGGAGCCAACTCCTTGGTCAGCTACGATTTTTGCCGCGAGGTTTGCCATTTGCTTCCAAGAAGCGCGAAGGGTCCGGTCGGTCGCAAGACGCGTTGAGGGCGGCCCCCAAAACCTTAGGGCTGAATAGGGCCAAACTTTGACCGCTTGATTGGCAACCGCGCGCGGATACCGTCGGCTGGCGGCCGACGCGACGCCCGCAAATTCGGTCGCCGCTGCAGAACCCGAATCGCAAGCGCTTGTTTCGTTTCAGAAACGAACGTCCTCAAGTCAGCCCGAGGCTTAGAATGTCGGCGGCGTATTGACCCAAAGAAGAACCGTTTCGCCATCATGCCGGTTGGTCCAGGCATGACGGCGTTTGCTTTCGAAGTAGAGCGAATCGCCGACGCTCAGGTCGTAGAACTGTTCGCTGTCGAGAATGAACTCCACACGCCCCGAAAGCACATAGACGAACTCTTCGCCATCATGCCGATAGGCGCCTTCGCTCGAAGCACCCGGCTCCAGCACGAAACGATGGCAGTCCATCTGGTTGCGACCGTCCGCCAAAAGCTGGACAGTGACGCCGGGCGTCGTCTTCGGCCAGGTGCGCCATTCTCCCGCACGGACAACGGCTCGAGCATCGGTCTCCTCTTCGCCCGACAGGCTCGAAACCGTCGACCCGAAATACTCGGCGATGTTGTGCAGAACAGCGACAGACACGCCCTGCGAGGTTCGCTCCAGCGTCGAGAGGACGGAAGCTGCAATGCCGACGTCGCCTGCGACCTGTTCGAGAGTCTTGCCGGCGGCATGCCGAAGACTGCGCAGCTTGCGGCCGACCTGATTGTCGAGACCGCTTTCGCCCGGTACGGGCGCGTCGTCGTCCCCGGCCGCTTCCGCTTCGAGCGCTTCCCTGATGGCAGCGGGATTGAGTCCGCGCTCGACGCGGAACCAGGAAATGCGCTTCAGCCGGGCAAGATCGCTTTCGGTGTATTGCCGATGGCCGGTCGGCGAGCGCTCGGGCACGACCAGCCCTTGGGTTTCCCACAATCGGAGCGTCGAGGCGGATACACCCGCCAATCGTGCAGCTTCGGCAACCTTGTAGCGCACGCTGCCCATTTTTTCTTTCCCTGTTTCAGCCGCCGGTATCGGCGCGAATCTGCGCCGCGCTTGTGCGTTGGCGAACTTACCCGCCGGGCATGAGCTTTTACAAGAATGCGTCATCAGCGCCGGTGTTCTCTCGATCACCAAATTTGATTTGCATTCCATTTTGAAAGATGTACCACTTCCCGAACAATCTTGCAGAAAAAATGCAATATATTGCCTCCGCCAGCAACAGGACACGCGCCATGACTAGCCTCACCGATCGTAAGAACGCTGCCATTTCCCGCGGCGTGGGCATGACCACACAGATCTACGCCGACCGTGCGGAGAACGCCGAGATCTGGGACAAGGAAGGCAACCGCTACATCGACTTTGCTTCCGGCATCGCCGTCGTCAACACCGGTCACCGCCATCCGAAGGTGATCGCTGCCGTCAAGGCGCAGCTCGATCGCTTCACCCACACCTGCCATCAGGTCGTGCCCTACGAGACCTATGTGCATCTCGCCGAGCGCCTCAATGCGCTTGCGCCCGGCGACTTCGCCAAGAAGACGATCTTCGTTACGACCGGCGCGGAAGCCGTTGAAAATGCGGTGAAGATCGCCCGCGCCGCGACTGGCCGCCAGGCCGTGATTGCGTTTGCCGGCGGCTTCCATGGCCGGACTTTCATGGGCATGGCGCTCACCGGCAAGGTGGTCCCGTACAAGGTCGGCTTCGGCGCCATGCCGGGCGACGTCTTCCATGCCCCCTTCCCGATCGAGCTTCACGGCGTCACCGTCGAGCAGTCACTGGCTGCGCTGAAGAAGCTCTTTGCTGCCGATGTCGATCCGGGCCGCGTGGCCGCCATCATCATCGAGCCGGTGCAAGGCGAAGGCGGTTTCTACCCGGTTCCGGCGGCCTTCATGAAGGCATTGCGCGAAATCTGTGACCAGCATGGCATCCTGCTGATTGCCGACGAAGTTCAGACCGGCTTTGCCCGGACCGGCAAGATGTTCGCCATGGACCATCACGAGGTCGCACCTGACCTGATGACGATGGCAAAGAGCCTTGCCGGCGGCTTCCCGCTCGCTGCTGTCACCGGCCGCGCCGAGATCATGGACGCGCCGGCGCCGGGCGGCCTCGGCGGCACCTATGGCGGCAACCCGCTCGGCATCGCCGCGGCCCATGCCGTGCTGGACGTCATCGCTGAGGAAAAACTCTGCGAACGTGCCGAGCAGCTCGGTGGTCGTCTGAAGCAGCGCCTCGCCGCGATCCGCGAGCAGGCGCCTGAGATCGTCGACATCCGCGGACCCGGCTTCATGAACGCCGTGGAATTCAACGATGTGAAGACCAATCTGCCGAGCGCCGACTTTGCCAACAAGGTGCGACTGATTGCGCTCGACAAGGGCTTGATCCTGCTTACGTGCGGCGTGCACGGTAATGTCATCCGTTTCCTGGCACCGATTACCATCCAGGACAACGTCTTTGCCGAGGCACTCGACATCCTCGAAGCGTCGATCCTCGAAGCGCGCGGTTGACGCTTTGCCAGGCGACCGCTAACGCGGTTGTCCGGGCCGACGGAATGGCTCCGGGTGTCGGGAGGAACGACACCCGCAAGAACAAACAGGAAGCGAGCCCGTCGGTGTGCGACAGGCATCGCTGGAGGACGCCCATCATGACCTTGACGCCGGCTTTGACCAGACATTTGCACGACGGCGAGCTGTTTTCCGCTTTGGACGGCATTGCGCATTCCGCCGGGAGCTGGACGGGCGAGACCTTCGACGTCTTTAATCCGTCTACCGGAGAGCTTCTGGCGTCCTTGCCGGATATGGGCATCGAACAGGCGAGTGCCGCGATCGAGGCGGCTGCCGCCGCGCAAACCGTTTGGGCGGCAAAGCCTGCCAAGGATAGAAGTGCCGTGCTTCGACATTGGCACGACCTCATCATCGCCCATGCCGACGATCTCGCCGCCATCCTGACCGCAGAAATGGGTAAGCCGATCGGCGAATCGAAGGGCGAAGTGCTGCACGCAGCCGCCTATGTCGAATGGTATGCCGAGGAAGCCAAGCGCATCTACGGCGAAACCTTCCCGGCGCCGGCCAATGACCGCCGCATGCTGGTCATCAAGCAACCCGTTGGCGTCGTCGGCACGATTACCCCGTGGAATTTCCCAGCCTCGATGGTCGCCCGCAAGATCGCGCCGGCTCTTGCCGCTGGCTGCGCCATTGTCCTCAAGCCTGCCGAACAGACGCCGCTCGTTGCCGGAGCCCTCTTCGTTCTGGCCGAGAAGGCGGGCTTCCCGACGGGCGTTGTCAATCTGCTCTACGCCTCGGAAGGTGCGGCGATCGGGCGCGAGCTCTGCAGCAACCCCAAGGTTCGCAAGATCAGCTTTACCGGCTCGACAGAAGTCGGGCGCCTGCTGATGCGCCAGTGCTCCGATCAGATCAAGAAGGTCAGCCTGGAACTCGGCGGCAACGCACCCTTCATCGTTTTCGATGACGCCGATATCGACGAGGCGGTCGATGGCGCCGTTCAGGCAAAGTTCCGCAATGCCGGCCAGACCTGCGTTTCGGCAAACCGTATCTATGTGCAATCGGCCGTGCATGACGCGTTTGCCGAAAAGTTCGTCGCTCGGGTCGCCGAGCTCTCTGTCGGCGACGGCTTTTCCGCCGGCGTCACGATCGGCCCGATGATCGACCGGCACGCGATCGAGAAGATCGAAGCCCATGTCGCCGACGCCGTGTCCAAAGGCGCGCAGGTGCGCGCCGGCGGTCATCGCATCGGCACCTCGGGCACGTTCTTCGAGCCGACGGTCCTGACCGGCATTTCGACCGACATGCGCGTGGCCCAGGAAGAGACCTTCGGCCCGATCGCTCCGATCATCCGCTTCGACACAGCCGAACAGGTGATCGCCGAGGCGAACGATACGATCTATGGCCTTGCCGCCTACTTCTATGCCGAAAACCTCAAGCGTGTGTGGCATGTGGCCGAGGCGCTCGAATACGGCATGGTCGGGATCAATACCGGCCGCATGTCTTCGGAGGCCGCGCCCTTCGGCGGCATCAAGCAATCCGGCATCGGCCGTGAGGGCTCCCGCCACGGGCTCGAAGATCATCTCGAGATGAAGTATCTGTGCATGGGCAACATCTGAGCGTTGCCTTCCATGCGAACCGCTTGAAACTCTTGCTCCGCCGCCGATCGCAAAGCTTTGTGGACTGCGGCGGGCGCAATGCCTGTCGATGCCCGACCTCTCATAAACAGCACTTGAAATTGCGCGGCGGGCTTGCCAATTGGGGCAAGAACCAAGGAACCATAGGGAGTTGCCACCGCGATGAGCGAAGTTGAAATGTCCGTCGAGAAACATGTCTTTGAAGCAGATGTAGCCAGGCTGCTCCATCTCATGGTGCACTCGGTGTATTCCGACAAGAACGTCTTCCTCCGCGAACTGATTTCGAACGCCGCGGACGCCTGCGAGAAGTTGCGTTACGAGGCGATCGTCTCGCCGGAACTGCTGGCTGGCGACACGAGCCCCAGCATCAAGCTGACGCTCGACGAGGAAAACAGCCGTCTCGTTGTCGAAGATAATGGCATCGGCATGAGCCGCGACGAACTCGTGGAAGCGCTCGGCACCATCGCCCGCTCCGGCACGCGCGCCTTCATGGAGCGCATCGAAGCGGCGCAGGGCAAGGAGGGCGCGCAGCTCATCGGCCAGTTCGGCGTCGGTTTCTATTCCGCCTTCATGGTCGCCGACAATGTCGACGTCGTCTCGCGCCGCGCCGGCTCTGATCACGCCTGGGTCTGGTCGTCAGACGGCAAGGGCAGCTACACGGTCGCAGCCGCCGATCTTGCGGACGCGCCAGCCCGCGGCACACGCATCACCCTGCATCTGATGGAAGATGCCAAGACCTACACCTCGCGCTGGACGGTCGAGCGCATCGTCAAGGACCAGTCCGGTCACGTGCCGGTTCCGATCTCGATCGTCGAGAAGCCCGGCGCCGAGCCCGTTTCCGTCGGCGATGGCACGGCTCTCTGGACCAAGCAAAAGAGCGAGATTTCGAAGGAAGATTACGCCGACTTCTATCGCGGCGTTTCGGGGCAGTATGACGATCCCGCATTGACGGTGCATTTCCGCGCCGAGGGCCGGCACGAATACACGGCACTTGCCTTCGTGCCCGGCTCCAAGCCCTTCGACCTCTTCGATCAGGACCGCAAGGGCCGGATGAAGCTTTACGTCAAGCGCGTCTTCATCACCGACGAGGCGGAATTGCTGCCCCGTTACCTGCGCTTCGTGCGTGGTCTGGTCGATACCTCTGATCTTCCGCTCAACGTCTCGCGCGAGATGATCCAGGAAAGTCCGCTGCTGTCGAGCATTCGCAAGGGATTGACCAACCGCGTCCTGACGGCGATCGAAAAGCTGGCGGAGACCGACCGCGAGACCTTCGACAAGGTCTGGGAAAACTTCGGCAGCGTGCTGAAGGAAGGTATTTACGAGGACTTCGAACGCCGTGCGCAGTTGATCGCGCTTTCCCGCTTTCGTACCACGACGTCCGAAGACGGGCACCGCAGCCTTGCGGACTACGTCAAGGACATGAAGGACGGCCAGTCGGCGATCTATTACCTTACGGGCGACAACCTTGCCCAGCTCAAGGCTTCACCGCAACTCGAAGGCTTCCGCGCACGCGGCATCGAGGTGCTGTTGCTGACCGACCCGGTGGACAGCTTCTGGGTGACGTCGGCGCCGGACTTCGAAGGCAAGCCGATGAAGTCGATCACCCAGGGCTCGGCTGATCTCGGCAGTGTCGCAAAGCCGGAAGGCAGCGCCGACAGCGCGCCGGAAGCGAGCCAGGCGGTGAAGGATTTCGTTGCCTTCGCCAAGGAGACGCTTGGGGAATCCGTGTCGGAAGTTCGCACCTCCGACCGCCTGACCGAGAGCGCGGTCTGCCTGGTCGCGCCGGAGCATGGCCCCGACCGTCAGCTTGAAAAGATGCTGCAGGGCGCCGGCCGTCTCGATGGCGCGGCTAAGCCGATCCTCGAGATCAACCCCGGCCATGCGCTGATCGCAGCGATCGCCGCTTGCCCCGCCGACGACAGCGCTTTCAGGACCGACGCCGTCCAGCTTCTGCTCGACCAGGCGCGGGTTCTCGATGGCGACAAGCCACAGGATCCGCGCGCATTCGCCGAGCGCCTGTCGCGCGTCTTCAACCGGGCGCTCAAGGTTTAACGCACCGGCTCAAGGGACTGTAATTGCAGAAATTATAGGGTGAGAGGGATGATCCCTCTCACCCTTTCGCTTTTTCAGGCACGCCTGTCATGCCGATCTCGGCCAGCACCTCCGCTGTATGCTCGCCGAGCCGCGGAACGCCGCGGTCGAGCACCAGCGAGGCATCGGAAAAGCGGATCGGCGTACGAACGCCCGGCGAGGTCCCGACGGCCGCACCGGAATGTGGCGTGTCGATCTGCATCTGCCGATGCACGACCTGCGGGTCGGCGAAGACGTCGGCAACCGTGTTGATCGGACCACCGGGCACGCCTGCCTCTTCCAGCAATGTCAAAAGCGTATCCCGTTCGAACCTTGCCGTTTCAGCCGCCAGTTCCGGAGTCAGGCTGTCACGATTGTGAACACGTAGTGCATTGGTGAGGTAACGCGCGTCCGTCGCCAGATCGCAGCGGCCAAGCAGATTGCAGAACTTGACGAATTGACGGTCGTTGCCGACGGCAACGATCAGATGTCCGTCAGCTGTGGGGAACACCTGGTAGGGGGCGATGTTCGGATGGGCGTTGCCAAGGCGGCGCGGCGCCTTTCCCGAGACAAGAAAATTGAGTGCCTGATTGGCAAGCACCCCGGTCATGCAGTCGAGCAATGCCATGTCGATCTGCTGGCCCTTGCCGGTTCGCTCGCGCTGCGCCAATGCCGCCTGAACGGCGATGACGCCGTAAAGGCCGGTGAAGATATCGGCGAAGGCGACGCCGATTTTCTGCGGCTCTCGGTCCGGCTCGCCGGTCAGGTCCATGATCCCGCTCATGCCCTGGACGATATAATCGTAGCCGGCACGATGCGCATAGGGCCCGTCCTGACCGAAGCCGGTCACCGAGCAATAGATCAGGCGCGGATTGACCTTCTTCAGGCTCTCGTAGTCGAGGCCGTACTTCTCAAGGCCGCCGACCTTGAAGTTCTCGAGCAGGACGTCGGATTGCGCCACCAGCCGGCGCACGGCCTCCTGTCCCTCCTCGGTCGTGAAATCGAGCACGACCGAGCGCTTGCCGCGATTGCAGGCGTGGAAGTAGGCCGCATCGAGGCTCTCCCCATCCTCGCCGGCGACGAAGGGCGGTCCCCATGTGCGGGTGTCGTCACCCGCCGGGCTTTCCACCTTGATGACGTCGGCGCCGAGATCGGCGAGCGTCTGGCCGATCCAGGGGCCCGCGAGAATGCGGGCGAGTTCAAGAACACGAATACCCTTCAGTGGCGCTTCCATGACCGGCCGCTCAGAAGAAGGCCTGGAGGCCGGTCTGGGCGCGGCCGAGGATCAGCGCATGAACGTCGTGCGTGCCCTCATAGGTGTTGACCGTCTCGAGGTTCACCATGTGGCGCATGACCTGGTATTCCTCGGAGATGCCGTTGCCGCCGTGCATGTCGCGAGCCATGCGGGCGATATCGAGCGCCTTGCCGCAGTTGTTACGCTTGACGATCGAGATCATTTCCGGCGCCATGCGGCCTTCGTCCATCAGTCGGCCAACGCGCAGCGAACCCTGGAGCCCGAGCGAGATCTCCGTCTGCATGTCCGCGAGCTTCTTCTGGAAGAGCTGCGTCTGGGCGAGCGGGCGGTTGAACTGCTTGCGATCGAGACCGTACTGGCGCGCCGCGTGCCAGCAGAACTCAGCCGCGCCGAGCGCGCCCCAGGAAATGCCGTAGCGTGCACGGTTGAGGCAGCCGAACGGACCCTTGAGCCCCTCGACATTGGGCAGCAGCGCATCTTCGCCCACTTCGACATTGTCCATGACGATTTCGCCGGTGATCGAGGCGCGCAGTGACAATTTGCCGGCAATTTTCGGCGCCGAAAGGCCCTTCATGCCCTTGTCGAGTACGAAGCCGCGAATGGCATTGCCGTGGGCTTCTGACTTTGCCCATACCACAAAAACATCGGCGAGCGGCGCATTGGAGATCCACATCTTCGAACCGACGAGGCGGTAACCGCTCTCCGTCTTGATGGCGCGGGTCTTCATGCCGCCGGGGTCGGAACCGGCGTCAGGCTCCGTCAAGCCGAAGCAGCCGATCCATTCGCCGCTGATCAGCTTCGGCAGATATTTCTGCTTCTGCTCCTCCGAGCCGTAGGCGTAGATCGGATAGATGACCAACGAGGACTGCACGCTCATCATCGAGCGATAGCCGGAATCGACGCGCTCGACTTCGCGGGCGACAAGGCCGTAGGCGACGTAGGAAGCACCGACACCGCCATAGGTCTCCGATACGGTCGCGCCGAGCAGACCGAGTTCGCCCATTTCCCGGAAGATTTCGGGATCGGTCGATTCTTCACGATAGGCAGCGATAACCCGCGGCTGCAGCCGTTCCTGCGCATAGGCCCGCGCTGTGTCGCGGATCATGCGCTCGTCCTCGGTCAACTGATCTTCGAGGAGGAACGCGTCATCCCATTGAAATTGCGTCTTGCCGGCCATGTTTCTCTCCCATCGGATTTTTCCACTTGCGGTTATGGCAAGCAGAACCAAGGCTTTCAAACGAAATTGAGGCACCGCCTCATGCGTCTGCGGAATGGCCTCGCTGAGCAGCACACAATCGACTTAAAGTGCCGGACGGCGTCCTTGCGCGCCACACATTGGGCGCGCCACCGGTCGCCGGGTGCCGTTCATGTTGCAAATCCGTCGAAATATGGCGACAAGGGTCGGGTTCACTGGCGGTGTGGTAGCGATCGTCGTCACCACGCCGCGCCAGTTCCACGCTAGAGGTCCATGCTCGTATCCGCCGATGGCCAACGACCGCTTAGAACGCTTTGCTCACAATCTCGACTGGAACTTGCTGCGCACATTCATCGTCGTGGTTGAGGAAGGCAGCATCACCGCCGCGGCCAACAGGCTCCTGCTGCAGCAGCCGGCCGTCAGCATGGCGCTCAAGCGGCTCGAACAGACGGTGGGGCAAAAGCTCATAGATCGCCGTCCCGGCCGCTTCGACCTGACCGATGCCGGTGCCAGGCTGCACGCGCAGTGCCGCGACATCTTTGCGGCTGTCATCCGGCTTCCCAACGTCCTTGAAACAGCGGGCGAGGAAATCACCGGCCATCTCAACATTCATGTCGTCAGCCATGCCCACAACCCGGCCTGGGACCGGAAGCTCGAGAGCTTCTTTGTCCAGCACCCGAAGGTGACGATTTCGGTGACCGTCGCCACGACTGTGGACGTTCTGAGCGCAGTCGAACGCAACATCGCGACGATGGGGCTTTGCGACGGCAACATCCCCGACTGGCTGAACAAGAGCTTCCACGTGCGTGAGCGCTATGCGCTTTACTGCGGCCGCGATCATCCCCTGTTCGGTGTCGAGGGGGTCGATTTCAACGACCTGCGCGGCAATGCCTATATCGCCTTCATCGCGGATGTGCTCGGCGGCCAGCACATGAACTCGGTGACGGCCGTGCGCGCCATAGGCTCGTTCGGCCAGCAGGTTCGGGCCGTCTCCTGCAATGTCGAGGAAGTCATGCGGCTGATCACCTCCAATATCGGCATCGGCATGCTGCCGGATCATCTGGCAGCACCTGCCGTCGCCGACGGCCGACTTTGGCAACTTCCACCCTACCACAACCTGCCGACGACGGATGTGTTTCGCATCTCCAACCCGAACTCGATTCTCAATCCTGCCGAGGCCGCTTTCCTGACGCATGTAGCCGATACCGCGCCGCTTGATCACTGCCTTGACCATCATCAGAATTGATAGTGACATTTCCGGTTATAAATTTGAACGCGTAGCCCGCGCTGCCTATGGTCCCGCCAAATCAGGAGCGAGGTCGGGACATGCGTGAATTTGATGTGGCAATCATCGGTGGCGGCATTGCCGGCCTTTCGCTTGCGTATTTTCTGGCGCCGCATCGCTCCGTTGCCGTCATCGAGCGGGAAGACGGGCTGGGCTATCACAGCACCGGGCGCTCCGCCGCCGAATTCGTGCTGCGCTACAACGCCCCTGAAGTGTGCAAGCTCGCGGCGATCTCCAAGCCTTTCTTCGATCAGCCTCCCGAAGGCTTTTCCGACGTCCCGCTGTTGAAGCAGCGCGGCGGCGTCATGATCGCCAATGCGGAGAAAGCGGCACGGCTCGAGACAGTGTTTGCCGAGGAAAGCGCTGTCAATCCCGCCCTCATAAGACTGACAGTCGACGAAGCGATCGCCCGCGTGCCGATCCTGCGGCGCGATTATGTGGCGGCCGCATTCTATGACCCCCATTTCTGGGACATCGAAGTCGAGAACCTGTTGCAAGGTTATTTGCGCGGCGCACGTCATCATGGCGCCGAGGTGATCGAGCGTAGCGAGATCATGGCTCCGCGCCGCGAAGCGGGCGGCTGGGTGCTTTCGACGAATGCCGGCGAGATCCGTGCGCAGGTCATCGTCAATGCGGCCGGCGGCTGGGCCGATCCGGTTGCCACCCTCTTCGGCGTAGCGCCGGTCGGCATCGTGCCGCATCGGCGCACGGCGATCACAGTGGACCTCCCCGCGGAGATCGATGCTCGCACGCTGCCGGAGATCAACGAGATCGACGAGGATTTCTATATGAAGCCCGAAGGCGGGAGGCTGCTTGCCTCCCCCGCCGACGCCACGCCGTGCGAGCCGACCGACGTGCAGCCCGAAGAGATCGATGTCGCCTGGGCGGCACACTATGTGGAAGAGGCGACGACCGTCCCGGTCCGCCGCATCTTCAAGAGCTGGGCGGGCTTGCGCAGTTTTTCACCCGACAAGCTGCCGGTGATCGGCCACGCCAAAGACCGACCAGATGTCTTCTGGCTTGCCGGCCAGGGCGGCTACGGCATTCTAACGTCGCCGGCATTGGGCGCGCTTGCTGCCAACCTGTTGATTGGCGCGCCAGCCCCCGAATGCTTCGCCGCAAACGGACTTGATCCTGTCGGCTTCAACCCCGAGCGCTTCCTGAGGTAGCAGTCACACACCTCCGTCCCGCTGCGATTGTCACATTCCGTTAAGGATGTCGCCGAGGCTGTGAACTGTAACAGAAACTACAAGAAACTGACATTTCGCTTTCATGAAGCGCCGATATGGCAGGTGTCATACCGATGACCGGTCTCCCCGAAAGAGGACCTGCTAGAAATGTTTCAGTTGAAGAACGTAACCCGCCAGTTCGGCAAGAAGACAGCCGTGAGCTCGGTTACCTTCGACATTCCCCAGGGCCAGATGGTCGGCGTGATCGGCCGCTCCGGCGCTGGCAAGTCGACGCTCTTGCGCATGATCAACCGCCTGGTCGACCTGTCGTCCGGCTCGATCGAGTTTTCCGGCACGGAAGTCTCGTCGCTACGCGGTGCTGCACTTCGCAACTGGCAGCGCGACTGCGCGATGATCTTCCAGCAGTTCAACCTGGTGCCGCGCCTCGACGTCCTGACCAATGTGCTGCTTGGCCGTCTCAACCACCGTTCGACGGTTCTGAGCATCCTCAACATGTTTACCCGCGAAGAGCGCATCATGGCGATCGGCGCGCTTGAGCGCCTCGGCATCGAGCAGACGGCGCTGCAGGCGGCCGGCACCCTTTCGGGTGGCCAGCAGCAGCGCGTGGCCATCGCCCGCGCACTGATGCAGCAGCCCAAGGTTCTGCTCGCCGACGAGCCGATCGCGTCGCTCGACCCGCTCAACGCCAAGATCGTCATGGATGCGCTTCGCGACATCAACGAGCGCGACGGCATCACCGTGATCACCAACCTGCACACGCTCGACACGGCGCGCAACTACTGCGAACGCATCATCGGCATGGCACATGGCCGCGTCGTCTTCGACGGCCAGCCAAAGGATCTGACGGCCGCCACCGTCGCCGAGATCTACGGCGCCGACACAGGCATCGAGGAATCGATGACCTCGACAAGCATCAACATTCCGGCGGCCATTCCGCAGGAACAAACGGCATCTGCTGGCCTCCAGCCGCTGGCACTGGCCGGCATCTGACGCCCGCCAGGATCGAAGGCCCACGTCAAGGGCACCTCTTTGAAACCGAAAATCATCCGGCACAGCCGGAGAAACGGGAGAACCTTATGCTGAAGAAAGCTCTTCTGGGCACCGTCGCCCTGCTCGCCCTCGTCGGCCATGCTCAGGCTGAAGACCTCAAGGAATTCCGCGTCGGCATCATCGGCGGCGAAAACGAAGCCGACCGTCTGCGCAACTTCCAGTGCATCGTCGACAAGCTGCCGGCCGCCATCGGCGTCGAAAAGGTTTCGCTGTTCCCGGCCGCCGACTATGACGGCGTCATCCAGGGCCTGCTCGGCGGTACGCTCGACTACGCCGAACTCGGCGCTTCGGGCTTTGCCAAGATCTACCTCGCCAAGGCCGACGCGGTCGAGCCGATCCTGACGACCGTCCAGACCGACGGCTCGACCGGCTATCACTCGATCATGGTCGCCCGCAAGGACTCCGGCATCACCAAGCTCGAAGATCTGAAGGGCAAGAAGCTCGGCTTCGCCGATCCGGACTCGACCTCTGGCTACCTCATCCCGCTCGTCACCCTGCCGGAATCGATCGGCGCGCCGGTCAAGGAATTCTTCGGTGAAACCGGCTTCGGCGGCGGTCACGAAAACCTCGTTCTCGAAGTCGTCAAGGGCACGTTCGCTGCCGGCACGACCTTCGGTTCGGGCGTCGGCGAATTCAAGGACGGCTACACCTCGGGCAACCTGAAGAAGATGGTCGATAAGGGCATCCTCGACATGAACGACCTGGTCGAGCTCTGGAAGTCGCCGCTGATCCCGAACGGCCCGATCGTCGTACGCTCGACGATGAACGACGACATGAAGGCCAAGTTCAAGCAGTTCATGCTCGACCTGCCGAAGACCGACGCCGCCTGCTTCTCCGCCATCCAGGGCGGCGATTTCACCGGCTTCACCGAAGTCAACGCCGACTTCTACAAGCCGATCATCGACGCCCGCAAGGCAACGATCGGCGGCTGATTTTCCGGTTCATTCAAGGACGCTGGCCGCCAATGCGGCCAGCGTTCGCCTTTTTGCTAGGGCGCGTGGAGCGCCTGTCGACAGAGGCCGGCATTGCCGGAACATTCATGGCAACTTCCATGCTCCCGAAGCATCTGAGTGAAAACGGCGCGCTGGTGGAGCGTCACTGGCAGGAACTGAATTCCCGCCGCCGGCTTTACTCCTGGCTCGGCTTCGCCGTTCTGGTGCTCGCCCTTTCCGGCTCGCTCTGGTTTGCCAACGATTCCAATGCCGGCAAATTCTTCGACCGCCTGCCGCATTTCTTCGATTTCGTCGGCGATCTCGCGCCGCGCGACGGCCTGGAAATCTTCCGTGCCATGTTCGACCTGCCCTCGCCCTATGACGACGGCAGCTTCAAGTACAATTATCCCGACGGTCGGCTCTACTTGACCGAGAGCTTCTACATCCCCGAATACGTGCACAAGATGCTGGAGACCGTGAACATCGCGATCTTCTCCACTGTCATCGGCACGTTCTTCGGCTTCATCTTCTGTTTCCTCGCCGCCCGCAACCTGATGCCCAATCCGTGGGTGCGGGGTGTCGTGCGCCGGCTGATGGAAATCCTGCGTGCCTTCCCCGAAGTGGTCATCGCCGGTTTCTTCCTGGCAATCCTCTCGCTCGGGCCGATCCCGGCGATCGCCGCGGTTTCGATCCATACCGTCGGCGCGCTCGGCAAGCTGTTCTTCGAGGTGGTCGAGAACGCCGACATGAAGCCGGACGAGGGCCTGCGTGCGGCCGGCGGCAACTGGTTCGAGCGCGTCTGGTTCGGCATGGTGCCGCAGGTGCTGCCCAACTTCGCCAGC
This sequence comes from Ensifer sp. 4252, assembly GCF_050434565.1. Lineage (NCBI taxonomy): Bacteria > Pseudomonadati > Pseudomonadota > Alphaproteobacteria > Hyphomicrobiales > Rhizobiaceae > Ensifer > Ensifer sp. 4252. The sequence continues at coordinate 66,822 of NZ_JBNDIU010000022.1, read as the reverse complement.
TATTTCCTGCTGCGCCTCGAGATCAACGTGCGCGCCTCGACCATCATCGGTGCCGTCGGCGGCGGCGGTATCGGCGAGTTGCTGCGGCTGTCGATCGGCCAGGGTCACCAGGCAAAAACACTGGCGATCGTCATCCTGCTGTTTGCGACGATCTTCGCCGTCGACCAGTTTTCCGCATGGCTGCGCCGTCGCCTCGTCGGCGACCAGGCCTTCCAGCTTGCCCAGTAGGTGCGCATCATGACCTCCGCAAACAGACTAAGCCCTCTCGAAATGGATGCGATCGCATCGCGCCACCCGCACTTGCTGCAGGGCTCCTCGAACAAGCGCCTGCGCACGATCCTCATCAGCGCCGGCCTTGTCGTGTACCTCATCTTCAGCTGGTGGTTCTTTTCGATCGGACATGTGCTGGGCAACGCCAATTGGGGCATCGCCGGGACCTACCTCGCCGACTGGGTCTCCTACGAGGTTCGGCCCGAGATCAAGATCGCCCGCGACAAGACCATGACGCTCGATTACCAACGCAACTCGCCGCTGGGGCCAAATCCCAATCCGGCATGGGTGGAACTCGACAAGGAAACGGTGACGCGCAAGGTCGAATTGCCCGCTGCAGCCGAGCAGACTGCAAAGCCGAAGACGGCGTCGTCCTTCAGCTTCATGGCGCCGGGTGCAGCGCTCGGCGCAGCCAGCACGCCAACCGAGCAGAACCGCGTCGAGACGCGGACCGAGGAAATCATCACCAGGGCCGTCATCACCTATGATAGGTCGACGAAGATCGAAATTGCCGACGGCCTCGTCAAGGCAACCCATCGTGGCGAGACACTGACGATGGCCGTCGATGGCCAGGACACGGTAACCCCTCAGGGTTCGCTTCCCGCTTGGGCCACACAGAAACGCCCAGGTGAAAAGATCACGCTCGCCTTTGGTGCAACGGGTTGGGCCGACGTCGAAGGTGACGATGTCTCGATCCGGAACCGCTTCTTCGGATGGGCGAACTTCCTCTTCGACACCAACTCGCCCTTCTTCGGCAAGAGCTATGGCGACGTGCTTTCGTTAATCACGAGCGGCGAGCGCATCGATCCCACGCGCTCGAACCTGTCGCTCGCCTGGAACAACATTCTCTACAACGCCGAATGGCAGCATCTCGACGTTTGGACCAAGCTGCTGCAGACCGTGGTCATGGCCTTCGTCGGCACGCTTTTTGCCTCGCTGGTGGCGTTCCCGCTCTGCTTCCTGGCGGCGCGCAACATCACCCCGAATTTCCTGACGAACCAGATCGTCAAGCGCTTCTTCGACTTCCTGCGTTCCGTGGACATGTTCATCTGGGCACTGTTCTTCACACGCGCCTTTGGTCCGGGACCACTCGCCGGCATGTCGGCGATCTTCTTCACCGACACCGGCACCTTGGGCAAGCTATACTCCGAGGCGCTGGAGAACATCGACGACAAGCAGCGCGAAGGCGTAAAATCCGTCGGCGCCACCCCGCTTGCCGTGCAGCGCTTCGGCGTCCTGCCGCAGGTCCTGCCGGTCTTCGCCAGCCAGGCGCTCTATTTCTGGGAATCCAACACGCGTTCGGCAACGATCATCGGTGCCGTCGGCGCCGGCGGCATCGGCCTGAAGCTCTGGGAAGCGATGCGCACCAACTCCGATTGGGAAAATGTCGCCTATATGGTACTTCTGATCTTGCTGGTTGTGTTTATTTTCGACAGCATCTCGAACGCCTGCCGCTCCCGGCTGATCGGACAGAAAGCGCATTGACGAGATGAGCGTTTTGCAGCCTCGCCATCATGATGTTGTCATGGAAATCGGCTAGCTGCGCATCGCGTCCAGCGAACAATCGACCCGCCGTCCCGGCGGGCCGGTCGATACAAGAAAGTGAAGACCGTGCGTTATGCAATCTACTTCGCGCCGCCGGCAGACGACCGGCTGTCGCAGACGGCGGCCCGTTGGCTCGGCCGTGACGCCTTTACCGACGAGACCAATGAACTTCCGGCGTTAGGCGGACTTGATGCCGACACGCGACATGCACTGACTGCCGACCCGCGACGCTACGGTTTTCACGGCACTCTCAAGGCCCCCTTCACACTTGCAGAAGGCCGCAGCGAGGCCGAACTGGTCGCAGCTTTTGAAGAGTTCGCTGCAGACCTCGAACCGTTCGAGCTACCGGAATTAACCCTCCATCAGTTGGGACCATTCTTTGCCCTGGTCTCTGCAACCCATTGCGCCGCTCTACAGGATTTCGCGGCGCAGGCCGTGCAAGCCTTCGAGCCGTTTCGTGCGCCGCTGTCGGACGTGGACATGGCGCGCCGAAGCCCGGACAAGCTGCCGGACCGGCAGAGAGAATACTTGAAAAAGTGGGGGTATCCCTATGTTTTTGAAGAGTTCCAGTTCCATCTGACGCTGACCGGTCCGGTGCCCGGCGAGACAGCGGAGACAATGCGGACCCTGCTCGGCAGCACCTTTGCCGAATATATCGGCAAGCCGCTTCACGTTGCGTCAGTTGCGCTCTTCGTCGAGCCGCACCGCGGCGCACCCTTTTTAGTCCATTCCCTGCTGCCGTTGGGTGGCGCGACACAACGAAAGATCGCATGAGATGAGCAATGAACAAGTCCTGACCAACGCCCGCATCGTTCTCGAGGACAGCATCCTTGACGGCTCGGTGCTGATCCGTGACGGCAAGATCGCCGACATCTCGAAGGGCACCACCGGCACCGGCGAAGACTTCGAAGGCGACTATCTGCTGCCGGGCCTGATCGAGCTGCACACCGACCATCTCGAGGCGCACTATTCGCCGCGGCCCGGCGTGCGTTGGCTGAAGATCGCCGCGATCCAGGCGCACGACGCCCAGGTGGTTACATCGGGCATCACGACAGTCTTCGATTGTCTGCGCCTCGGTTCTGACGAAGACGGCGGTTTCCAGAAGGGTGAGATGCGCAGCATGGCCGACGCGCTGGCGCAGGCCAAGCAGGAAGGCCGCCTGCGCGCCGACCATCTGATCCATCTGCGCTGCGAGGTTTCGACGTCGGATGTGCTCGATCACTACGAGGACTTCCAGAACGACCCGCAGGTGAAGCTCGTTTCACTGATGGACCACGCGCCTGGGCAGCGCCAGTTCCAGACGATGGACCAATACACGCTCTACTACAAATCCAAGCGTGGACTGTCCGATGCCGAATTCGCCAAGTTCGTCGAACGCCAGCAGGCGCTTTCGGCTAAATATGCCGGGCCGCACCGCGACGCACTCGCCAAGGCCTGCGCTGAGCGCGGCATTACCATCGCCAGCCATGACGACGCCACGATCGCCCATGTCGACGAATCGATCAGCTACGGCATCAAGCTCGCCGAGTTCCCGACCAGCTTCGAAGCGGCGGAAGCCTCCCACCGTGCTGGTCTCAGCGTGCTGATGGGCGCGCCGAACATCGTGCGCGGCAAGTCGCATTCCGGCAATATCGCCGCCCGTGACCTTGCCGACCGCGGCGTGCTCGACGTGCTTTCGTCTGACTATGTGCCCTTCAGCCTGATCCACGCGCCGTTCGTGCTCGCCGACGAGCTTGAAGCCATCGACCTGCCGAAAGCAATCTCCATGGTCAGCGCGACCCCTGCCCGCACCGTCGGCCTCGACGATCGTGGCCGCATTGCCGTCGGCCTGCGCGCCGACATCTCGCGTGTCCACCGGCAGGAAGGTATTCCGGTGGTGCGCTCGGTCTGGCGCGAAGGTCGGCGTGTCGCATGAGCCAGGTCGAACTCAGACGCGGCGCGCTTGTCGTCGTCGTCGGCCCGAGCGGGGCCGGCAAGGACAGCGTCATGGGCTTTGCCGCCCGACACTTCTCCGACTGCGCCGATATCCACTTCGTTCGCCGCGTGATCACGAGGCCATCGGACGCCGGGAGCGAGGTGCATGAAAGCGTTTCAGCCTCGGAGTTCGTCGACATGGAGCAGGCCGGTGCCTTCGCCGTATCCTGGGGCGCGCACGGCCTGAAATACGGCATTCCCGAAGACGTTCGCCGCAATGTCGAACACGGCACCACGGCAATCGTCAACGGCAGCCGAAGCGCCCTGCCGGCATTCCGCGCCGCCTTCGGCAATATCGCCGTCGCAGTCATAACAGCCGAGCCCTCCGCGCTGGCCAAGCGTCTTGCCGAGCGCGGACGTGAAAGCGAAGAGGATGTGTTACGCCGGCTCTCGCGACAGGTGCCCGACGTCACATCGGGACCGGACGTCACGCTCATCGACAACAGCGGTCGATTGGAAATTGCGGGGCGTCATTTCGTCGACCTCGTCGAGCGATTGCGCATGAGCGCCGCCCATCCAGCCTGAACGCCGCGTCTTTTAGGCATCATTTGCAAGGCCCCGGAGCAGCAACTCCGGGGCCTTTTGCATTTGCAGCCACCGCCCACCGGCACTGCCGCACACCGGCCCTCTTCCCTTTTCCACCGGCAAGCCAATTTTCCTCTTGTCGAGGCGATTATTATGTATATACATTATATCCAACGAGAGGGGATCGGCTGATGAGTCAATTTTCGACCACCGCAAAGGCGTCCGGCATCTGGCGCAATCTCCGCCTTGCGACGTTGCGGCCCGATCAAGATGGCCTCGGCATGGTGGAAAAGGGCGCAGTGGCTGTCGTCGACGGGCGCATCGCTTTTACCGGCGCCGAGAGCGACCTTCCCGTCGATCTGTCCGGCACACTTGAAGCCACGGATTGCGAAGGCCGGGTGATGACCCCCGCTTTCATCGACTGCCACACTCACCTCGTCCACGGCGGCAACCGCGCTCGCGAGTTCCAGATGCGGCTCGAAGGTGCGTCCTATGAGGAGATCGCCCGCGCCGGCGGCGGTATCGTCTCCTCGGTCAAGGCAACCAATGCGCTCTCGGTCAACGCGCTCGTCGAAAGCGCCCTGCCGAGGCTCGATACCCTGCTTGCCGAAGGCGTTTCGACGGTCGAGATCAAGTCGGGCTATGGCCTGAACATCGACGCCGAACTGAACATGCTGCGCGCCGCGCGCAAGCTTGGCGAAAAGCGCCCGGTCCGGATCGTTACCAGCTATCTCGCAGCCCATGCGACCCCCGCCGACTACAAGGGCCGCCATAACGACTACATTTCCGATGTCGTGCTTCCGGGTCTCGACGCCGCCCATGCTGAGGGTCTGGTCGATGCTGTCGATGGCTTTTGCGAAGGCATCGCCTTTTCAATCGCCGAGATCGCCCGCGTCTTCGATCGTGCCAAGGCCCTCGGCATTCCCGTGAAGCTGCACGCCGAACAGCTTTCCAACCTCGGCGGCGCCAAGCTTGCCGCCTCCTACGGTGCATTGTCTGCGGACCATCTCGAATATCTCGATGCTGACGGCGCGCAGGCGATCGCCCGATCGGGCACCGTCGCCGTGTTGCTCCCCGGCGCGTTTTACGCGCTGCGCGAAAAGCAGCTGCCGCCGGTCGAAGCGCTGCGCGCGGCCGGAGCGCATATCGCCATCGCGACGGATTGCAATCCCGGCACCTCGCCGCTGACCTCGCTGCTCCTGACGATGAACATGTCAGCGACCTTCTTCCGGTTGACGATCGCTGAATGCCTCGCCGGCGTTACCCGCGAGGCCGCGCGTGCGCTTGGGCTTCTCGCCGAAACCGGCACAATCGAAGTCGGCAAGTCCGCCGACCTTGCACTCTGGAACATCGAGGATCCGGCCGAGCTCGTCTATCGCATCGGCTTCAATCCACTTCATCTACGCATCTTTAGGGGCGAAAGGACCGGTCTATGACCATCATTCTGCATCCGGGCTCGGTTCCGCTTGAGGATCTCGAGACCATCTATTGGACAGGCGAACCTGCTCGCCTGCATCCGTCGTTCGATGCCGGTATCGAGAAGGCAGCCAGGCGGATCGCCGAGATTGTCGCCGGCAATGCGCCTGTCTATGGCATCAACACCGGCTTCGGCAAACTGGCTTCGATCAAGATCGACAGCGCCGACGTCGCTACTCTGCAGCGCAATCTGATCCTGTCGCATTGCTGCGGCGTCGGTCAGCCGCTCGCCGAAAACATCGTCCGCCTGATCCTGTCGCTGAAGCTCGTTTCTCTCGGCCGCGGTGCATCCGGCGTGCGTCTCGAACTGGTCCGGTTGATCGAGGCGATGCTCGACAAGGGTGTGATCCCGGTCATCCCGGAAAAGGGCTCCGTCGGTGCATCCGGCGATCTTGCGCCGCTCGCACATATGGCCGCCGTCATGATGGGACACGGCGAGGCGTTCTTCGCAGGCGCTCGCATGTCCGGAGCTGAGGCCCTTGCCAAAGCCGGCCTGACGCCGGTCGTGCTTGCCGCAAAGGAAGGGCTGGCGCTGATCAACGGCACGCAGACCTCCACCGCGCTTGCGCTCGCCGGTCTCTTCCGCACCCACCGTGCCGCCCAGGCGGCCCTCATCACCGGCGCAATGTCGACCGATGCCGCGATGGGCTCGTCTGCCCCCTTCCATCCGGACATTCATACGCTTCGCGGCCATCAGGGGCAGATCGACACTGCCGCCGCCCTTCGTGCGCTACTCTCAGGCTCCGCCATTCGCGAAAGCCATATCGAAGGCGACGAGCGGGTGCAGGACCCCTATTGCATTCGCTGCCAGCCGCAGGTGGATGGAGCCTGCCTCGACCTGTTGCGCTCGGTTGCGCGCGTGCTCGAAATCGAGGCGAATGCCGTTACCGACAATCCGCTTGTCCTTTCCGACAATTCCGTCGTCTCCGGCGGCAATTTCCACGCAGAGCCGGTAGCGTTTGCCGCCGACCAGATCGCGCTTGCCGTCTGCGAGATCGGCGCTATCTCACAGCGCCGCATTGCCCTTCTTGTCGACCCGGCTTTGTCCTACGGACTGCCGGCTTTTCTCGCCAAGAAGCCGGGCCTCAACTCCGGCCTGATGATCGCCGAGGTGACGTCGGCGGCGTTGATGTCTGAGAACAAGCAGCTTTCGCACCCGGCCTCGGTCGACTCCACGCCGACATCGGCCAATCAGGAAGACCATGTGTCGATGGCCTGCCACGGCGCGCGCCGCCTGTTGCAGATGACCGACAACCTGTTTTCGATCATCGGCATCGAGGCGCTGACGGCCGTTCAGGGCGTCGAGTTCCGCGCGCCATTGGCGACAAGCCCCGAGCTTCGAAAAGCCGCCGCAGCACTGCGTGCAGTTTCGCCGACAATCGAAGAGGACCGCTACCTCGCAGACGACCTGCAGGCCGCCGGCGAACTGATCGCATCCGGCACGCTGAATGCAGCGATTTCCGTCGGCATTCTACCAAAACTGGAGGCTTGAGATGAGCGTCTTCGAAGTTCGCCAGGGAACCTCGCCAGTCATCCTCGGCTTTCCGCACACCGGCACGGATGTGTCCGCTGAAATCTGGCAGCGCCTCAACGATACCGGTCGCCTGCTTGCGGACACCGATTGGCACATTCACAAGCTCTACGAGGGCCTGCTGCCTGATGTCACCGTCGTGCGCGCCACCTTCCACCGCTACGTGATCGATGCCAATCGCGATCCGGAAAACGTCAGTCTCTATCCCGGACAGAACACCACCGGGCTCATTCCGGAGACCGATTTCGACGGGTTGCCGATCTGGAAGGACGGCGAGGCGCCAACAGAGGTCGACACGGCAGCGCGCCTGCGCCAATTCCACGCGCCTTATCACGCCGCATTTCTGGCCGAGATCGAACGGGTGAAGGCTATCCACGGCATCGCCATCGTCTACGACTGCCATTCCATCCGCTCGCATATCCCGTTCCTGTTCGACGGCAAGCTGCCGGACCTGAATATCGGCACGGACATGGGCCGGACCTGTGCGCCTGAAATCGAGAAGGCTGCCGTCGATATCGCTGCTTTGGCAGATGGTTACACGAGCATTCTCAACGGTCGCTTCAAGGGCGGCTGGACCACCCGCCACTACGGGCGGCCGGAAACCGGTGTGCACGCTATCCAGATGGAACTGGCACAATCGACCCATCTTGCCGCGGAGGAGCCGCCTTTTGCGCTCGACGCCGGCAAGGCGCAGCGTCTGCGCGTGCCCCTTCGGGCCATTCTTCAACGCATCGAGAATACCGCATTCGACCTTAAAACGCTGACAGGGAGCGAGGCATGACCATGAACAATCCGCGCCACAATATTCGCGACGTGCGCGCCCCACAGGGCACCACGCTCAACGCCAAGAGCTGGATGACCGAAGCGCCGCTGCGCATGCTGATGAACAACCTCGACCCGAACGTCGCGGAAAACCCGCACGAACTGGTGGTCTATGGCGGCATCGGCCGCGCCGCCCGCACCTGGGCGGACTTCGACAAGATCGTCGAAACACTGAAGGACCTCAACGAGGACGAGACGCTGCTGGTGCAATCCGGCAAGCCGGTCGGCGTCTTCCGCACCCATAAGGATGCGCCGCGCGTCCTGATCGCCAACTCCAACCTGGTGCCGCATTGGGCAACCTGGGACCACTTCAACGAGCTGGATAAGAAGGGTCTGGCGATGTACGGCCAGATGACGGCCGGCTCTTGGATCTATATCGGCACGCAGGGCATCGTTCAGGGCACCTACGAAACCTTCGTCGAGGCCGGCCGCCAGCATTATGGCGGCAGCCTGAAGGGCAAATGGGTTCTGACCGGCGGTCTCGGCGGCATGGGCGGCGCGCAGCCTCTGGCAGCCGTTATGGCCGGCGCATCCTGCCTTGCCGTCGAGTGTAACCCTGATTCGATCGACTTCCGCCTGCGCACCCGCTACGTCGACGAAAAAGCGGAAACGCTCGACGAGGCGATGGAAATGATCGCCCGCTGGACCAAGAACGGCGAAGCCAAGTCCGTCGGCCTGCTCGGCAACACCGCCGAGATCCTTCCGGAAATGGTTCGCCGCGGCATCCGCCCCGACATGGTCACCGACCAGACCTCCGCACACGATCCGGTCAACGGCTATTTGCCCAAGGGCTGGACCATGGCCGAATGGAAGGCAAAGCGTGAAAGCGATCCTAAGGCTGTCGAGAAGGCCGCGCGCGCCTCGATGCGCGAGCATGTCGAAGCGATGATCGCCTTCCAGGACATGGGCATTCCGACCTTCGACTACGGTAACAACATCCGCCAGGTCGCCAAGGAAGAAGGCCTCGAAAACGCCTTCGCCTTCCCCGGTTTCGTGCCGGCCTATATCCGCCCGCTCTTTTGCCGCGGCATCGGTCCGTTCCGCTGGGCGGCCCTCTCGGGTGATCCGGAAGACATCTACAAGACGGATGCCAAGGTCAAGGAACTGACCCCCGGCAACACGCACCTGCACAACTGGCTCGACATGGCGCGTGAGCGCATCTCGTTCCAGGGTCTGCCGGCGCGCATCTGCTGGGTCGGTCTCGGCGATCGCCATCGCCTCGGCCTCGCCTTCAACGAGATGGTCAGAAACGGCGAGCTCAAGGCCCCCGTCGTCATCGGGCGTGACCACCTCGACTCCGGGTCGGTCGCCTCGCCGAACCGCGAAACGGAAGCGATGAAGGACGGGTCGGACGCCGTCTCCGACTGGCCGCTGCTGAACGCCTTGCTGAACACCGCCTCCGGCGCCACCTGGGTGTCGCTGCACCATGGCGGCGGCGTCGGCATGGGCTTCTCGCAGCATTCGGGCGTCGTCATCTGCGCCGATGGCACGGATGACGCCGCCAAGCGACTTGAGCGTGTCCTCTGGAACGACCCGGCGACCGGCGTCATGCGCCACGCCGACGCGGGCTACGATATCGCGCTTGATTGCGCCAAGGACAAAGGCCTACGCCTGCCGGGCATTCTCGGCAACTGATAAACAGCAAGGGGCGCCTGCAAGGCGCCCTTTTTCTATGGCATGAGATGAGGTTCCACCCGTATCTTACGGGAATTTCTGCGTTTTACGACGCCACCTTGTCGCTCCTGCGGCATCCGTCGAGCACCAGCAAAAGCACTAACCCGGCAAATCCGGCCACGCCGCCAAGCAGGGCCGTGCCGGAGTAATTGCTGATGCGCGTCCCAAGAGCGAAAAATCCGGCGCAAAGCCCGCCGCTCAGGAAGATGTTCACCGCAATCAGCGAACTCCCCAGCCCCGGCCGGTCGGCGATCAACTCCTGAAGATAGCTGATCGGGATGGTGATCAGCGCGGCCGCGCCGAAGGCGCTGATCAGGCTCAGCGCGTAGATGTGCCACGTGGCTGAAGAAAAGCCGAGCAACACCATGTAGCCAATATAAATGACCGTCCCGAGCGCCAGCGCTTTGAACGGAGCAAGGTCCATCTGGATGCGCGCCCAGACGAGGATGAAGACGACCTCGAGAAAGGCGACGATGCCGACGATGATGCCGATATCGGTGACGCTTCCGCCGATCTCGTCGGTCATGATCAGCGGCAGCACGGCGCCATTGATGTGCAGCGTCGAGGTGATCGTCGCGACCGCTATCACGCGCAGGAAGATGCGCGGTGCCATGATCTCTCGAAAAGACGTCCAGTAGGAAAGCCGCTTGCCCAGTGCCGGATCAGCGCCGCCTTCATTGGGCAGGGAAAAGAAGACTATCAGCAGATTGATGGCACAGCCGAGGCAAGCGAGCAAATAGGCGGGAAGCATGCTGTCTCCGCCGGCGAGCGCAAAGCCGACCAATCCGGGCACGAGCACCCAGGCGAGCGAAATGGCGGCTCGCGCTCCCGTTGTCAGCGAGGCTGCGTCATGGCCGCTCATCCGACGGGCGATGCTGCGCACATTGGCAAAGAGCAGCGTATAGACTGCGCCGTAGATCGGCAGCAGCAACAGCACGCTGACGACGAAACTCGTCTGGTGCGGCATCACATAGACAATCCCGTAACCGACGACGCCGAACAGGATGGCCACCGACATCAGCACGCGATAATTGCCGATGCGATCGGCAAGGATACCGATGGAAACGCTGACGATGACGTTCACCGTCGCAGCAACCAGGATCAGGAGCGAGTAGCGCCCGTCACTCAGGCCCAGTTCGTTGATGCCGACCACGGATTGATACGGCGACGTCGCCGCACCGGCGAAACCGAACAGGAAGATTGCCAGCATGCTGACCCGCATGGCCGGGTTGCGCATGGCGCTGAAAAGCGTGGAGGTCATAATGATGCACGTCCGCGAAGGAGGCGATTTCAGAGGAGGAGCTTGGCGTCGGCGGAGCGCCGGCGGTTGTATTATGGGAAACCGCTTACACCGATTCCGACCAGCGCGCCGAGAGTTTTGCCTCAGGCGAAAACTCGAATTTCTGATCGAAGGGAAAGACGGGGCGCTGGCGGTGCAGGCTCGCGAGATTGGCTATGTCCTGATTGACGACGCCATCGGTCAACGCCATCAGGTTGGGATTGGCGATCGGCGCCAGTTCCGGTGAGAGATAGCCTGACTTGACCACCAGCAGCCGGACGTTTCTGGGGTCTAGCCCGAGGCGGCTGAAATCAGCGATATTGTGGTAGGGCCGGCGCCGCGCCGAAAGTACAACGTCGATCGCACCGGCACGCACGACCGCCTGGCGCTCGTTTTCCGGACCGGGATCATCAAGCCGCACGACTTCCACCAGCATCTCCGCCACCGGGCCTGCCGGGTCGAGGCTGGCGCCAATCTTCAGCATCAGGCTTTCGCCGACGCCGGCAGCAAAGCATGCACCGACGGCCGGACGATCGGCGATGCCGGCGATGAGCGCGCCGCGCCACCCCCGTGCAAGCAGAGCCTTTAGCACATCCGCCCTGTCACCGACGCCACCCCCGGTCGGGTTGTCGCCGGAATCGGCAAGGATGATCGGCGTGGTCGTCGCCTTTTCGGCGATGTCGAGCATGGCGTCGAGGGCGCCAGTCACCGGACCGAAGCGGAAGTTGCGACGTTCCGCCCAGTATGCCGCCGCGATATCGGCGGCCGCCTGCTTGGCCGTGGCCCGGTCTGTCGCGGTAATCACGGCACAAGCCGTTGCACGCGGCTCGTCGGCCCAGACATAACCGACCATCAGGTTGGCATCGAGCACGCCCGGCCGCCCATCGATATCGGGCAACTGCCGATAGAGGCTCTTGGCCGGTTCATCCTCGGTCGAGGTGCATTCCCCCGGCAGCAATACGGGGATCTTTGCCCAGGCGAGCCCCGGGCGGGTGCCGCTGCGCAGCGCCGAAATCAGCATCGTCCAGGCGCGGACCATCGTTTCACGCGTGTCGATGTGCGGCGCCGTGCGATAGCCGGCAAAGATGTCGATCTGGTCGATGATGCGCTGGCTGACATTGCCGTGCAGATCATAGCTGGTGGCGATCGGGCAGTCCGGCCCGACCACGGCTCTCGCAGCCGAGATCCAGTCCCCCTCGGCGTCCTCCATACCGTCGACCTTGATCGCGCCGTGCATGGCAAGATACAGCCCATCGATCGGCAGCATCTGCTGCAATCGCTCGAGAAACTCCGCCTTGAACGCATCATAGGTCGGCCGGGAAACCGGCCCGCCCGGCACGGCCCGGGCATGCAGCAGCGGCAGATGTTCGACGCCCTCGGCGTCGAGGAAATCGAAATATTCCGCCTGGAGCAGATCGGCTCCGCGCAGGACCCGGAAATCTTCGCTCGCCATCAGCACCGGCGAATAGGTGCTGCACTCCGTGTGAATACCGCCAACGGCAATGCGCATGAAAGCTCCTGTCACAACTCGGGGCTCAAGGGGGCAATCGCGGCAAAGCGCTGCCAGTCCTTGGCGGTTCGCGGGGTCCATGCGGCTTCGGCAATGGCACACAGCCTCGGGAAGACGAGGTGGTTGAAATAGCCACGTGACAGGAAGTGTTCCGACCAGATGCAGGCCTGCACGCCCTTCATGCGCACCTTCAGCTCGTCCGGAAACTCGCCTTCGGCCTCGTAGCCGTATGTATGCGCTGGCGTTGCCGTCCCGGCCCAGCTCGCGCCCGGCTCCTGCCAGGCATCCGCCTGCGCCATGTCGAGATAATAGGCCTGGCCGGGCGTCATAACGACATCGTAACCTTCACGCGCAAGCTCGATACCGACCTCCGGCCGCTCCCAGGCCATCAGAAGCGTGCCCTCGGTCGAAACGCCGCCGCCATGGGCAACCTCGTTCCAGCCGGCCAGCTTGCGGCCGCGGGCGGTCAGCATCTGCTTGACCTTCTTCAGGAAGAAGGACTGCAAGGCGAAGGTGCCGGAAAGACCCTCCTTCTCCATCAGTTTCTTCGCCAGCGGCGAAGCAAGCCAGGAACCGTTGGCAACCTCGTCGCCACCGATATGGATGTACAGGCTCGGGAACAGCTCGACAATTTCGTCAAGCACCCTCTCGAGGAAAACATAGGTAAAGTCGATCGCCGGATTGAGCGCATTGTTCGGGTAACCCTGAACCGAATGATAGCTCTCCGGCGCCTCCTGACCATCAGCCAGATCAGGCAGAGCAACGAGCGTGGCGGTGCTGTGGCCGGGAATGTCGATCTCCGGAACGATCTCGACATGAAGCGCTGCGGCTTGCGCGACCAGGGCTTTCACATCGTCCTGGCTGTAGAACCCGCCGATCGGCTCAGCGCCATTTCCGAGCTGAGGCAGCAGCGGCTCGTCCGGGCCACGCAAGACCCCGATCGTCGTCAATGTCGGAAACGCCTTGATCTCCAGCCGCCAGGCCTCGTCGTCGGTCAGATGCCAATGGAAGATGTTGAGCTTGAACCAGGCAAGAATATCGATGAGGCGGGAAATGTCCGACGTCGGATAAAATTGCCGCGAGACGTCGAGATGACAGCCGCGCCAGCCGTAACGCGGCGCATCAGAAATCGTGCCCTGTGCTGGAAACCGGAATTTTTCAGGATGCGTGCGGGCGCCGTTCAGCAACTGCGCCAGGGTCGTCAGCGCATATTGCCGACCTGCCGCACCGCCATAGGCAAGGCGGATCTCCTTGGTCGAGAACACCAGTTCGTAGGCTTCCGGTGCTAGTGCTGCATTCTTCGAAAAGATAATCGCCCGACCTTGACCGGAGGCAACCAGACTGAGCGGAGCATGCCCCTCCGAAAACAGCCGGTGAAAGAGCGCGAGCACGCTGGCGACAGCTGCCACGTCGGCGGGCGCCGTCATCGGTGCGGGGTAAAGCACGACGGGAAAGCTGTCTCCGGCCCAAGCGTCAACGTGCGCAGGCCACGGCTGCATCGAAAATGGCAGATCGAGTTTGCCCTCCGGCAAGCGAGGCGGCGGAGGTTCGCTGGCGGCATTTTCCAGAAGCAGATCGGAGACGGCGACCGGCACATGCTCGCCGTCAGAAAGCGACAGATAGGCAGATTTCGCGCCGTCGGTGCAGTGCTTCGCCTGTCGGTGCAGGCCACTCACCGTAAACGTCCAGCTTTCGCCGGGGGCAAGCGTCAATCCTGCGGGCGGCGCGAATTCATGAAAATTGGCGTTGCGGCGCAGGAAAATGGCGTTGTCGCAGGCCTCCGGCACGATCACGCGCGTCAGCGACGTATAGACCAGACGGAAGCCCGTGAGCGGTGCTTGCGAGAAATTGAAGAGCGTGAAGGTGAACCGGCCAAATGCGCCGCCGTCAGGCTGCCAGGACGCTTCGAGACGATAGGAAACGGGCGCCATGATCTTCCTCCCAGAAGTCTTTCGGTCAGTAGTGGTTTGATTGTGAGAAGGTTCGCGCCAGTTCGGCCTGACCGGCGGTCAGACCGCAATCGACCGGCAGGCACACGCCTGTTATCGCGGCGGCAAGTGGCCCTGCGAGGAAGTGCACGGCGTTGGCGACATCTTCAGGATTGACGATGCGCTGCAGCGGATACCAGCGGCGCGCTTCCTCGAAGACCTCAGGATTGGCGGCGGCACGCACCTCCCATGCCTGTGTTCTGACCGTGCCCGGCGCAACCGCGTTGGAGCGAATGCCGAACTTGCCGTATTCCACGGCAATGAGGCGCGTCAGATGCAGGAGCCCGGCCTTGGCAACGCTGTAGGCGGGATGGCCGAAGACGTTCATGCCATTGACGGAGGCGATATTGATCACCGAGCCGCGGCTCTCCTTCAGCATGTCTTCCACCGCACGGAAGCACAAAAAGGCCGCTTCAAGGTTCAGCGCATTATCCATTCGCCAGATGTCAGGTGTCGTGTCGTGCAGGCTGACAGCGCGCGCAGCGCCGGCATTGTTGACGAGCGTGCGCACGATCCCATGCTCGCCCGCCGTCACGGCCAGTTTCCCGGCGCTTTCGGCATCCGTGACATCACAAGCGACAGGCACGAAGCGCTTGCCGTCGCCCAGCGCCTGCACCGCCTTCTCGGCAGCTCCACTGTCGATGTCGGCAAGCAGGACAACATCATGATCCTCGCCCAGGCGCCTGGCGATTGCGCGGCCGATATCGCCGGCTGCGCCGGTGACGATGGCGACGGACTGCCTCATGCGGGAACCTTTCGCGGCACTTCAGTCTCCCATCAACTGGCGATCGTCACCGTCGCGGTGGGTCACCAGTTGTTGTTTGATGCGCCGAAGTGTGACCGTCGCCTGCGGCTGAACCCGGTAGGCAACGAGACTTGAGAGGATATCGAGCAGCGCCAGATAGGCGATGCGGGTGGAGGTCGGGCGGTAGATGTTGTTGCCCTCGGGCAGATCGACGGGAACCGTGATGGTCGCGGCAGCCGCGACCGGACTGTTGCTCTGGGTGAGCGCAATCGTCGGCACCTTGAGCTCGCGCGCCAGTGTGAAGGCGCGCACGAGCTCGGCGTTCCGACCGGAGAAAGATGAGCCGATCAGCACATCGCTCGGACGAGCAGCGGCCGCCATCATCAGTTGCATGCTGTGATCCGAACTGGCGGTAACGCGCAGGCCGTAGCGGAAGAGCCGGTTCTGGAGCTCGCTCGCAATCATCGAGGAATTGCCGCCCGAGCCGAAGGCATAGATCATTTCGGCGGTTGCGATGCGCTCGACGGCCTGCTCGATCGCCGCCAGGTCAAGCGAACGATGCAGCAGGAACAACGCGTTTTGCGCCTTGGTGATGATGTCCTGGGCGACATCTGCGGTTTCGCGACTCTTTGGTTCCGGCTTCAGGTAGCGCATACCGATATAGGCGGTGCGCGCCAATTGCACCTTGAAGTCGGAGAAGCTGTCGCAGCCGAGCCGCCGACAGAAGCGGGTGACCGTGGGCGGAGAGACATCGGCCTTGCCGGCCAGCTCGATGATCGATGCATTCACCGCGAACTCGAAGTCGTTCAGGAGAATATCGGCTATGCGGTTCTCCGATTGCGAGAGCCGGCCCTTTTCTTCCTGAAGTGTCGCGAAAATATCCATCGGCTGCTGATGTCCTTGGGGCCTATCAGCCTTCCTTCGGCTTGTAGGCGATGCAGTCGATCTCGACCTTGCAATCAACCATCATCGCCGACTGGACACAGGCCCTGGCCGGCGGATGCGCGCCGAAATACTCCTGATAGATCTTGTTGAAAGTCCAGAAATCACGCGGATCGTCGAGCCAGACGCCGCAACGCACCACGTGCTCGGTACCGTATCCGGCCTCTTCCAGAATGGCCAGAAGATTGGCGATCGCCTTGTGCGTCTGAGGGATGATACCGCCCTCGATGATCTCGCCTTTTTCCATGGCGACCTGGCCGGAAACGTGCAGCCACCCATCCGCTTCCACCGCGCGCGCAAAGGGTAATGGCTTACCGCCCGCACCGACTTGTTCAGTGCCATACCGTTTGATGGTCATGTGTGCCTTCGTGCAAATTATTTTCTTTGATCGTTGACAAGTGACCATAGAAAGCTGAATTTGACCAGAGAAAAACACCATTCATGAAAAGAATTTCAATCCAGGGCGAAAACATGCGGGATCCCTTCCTCAATCCGTTCCCCTCTTCCGACACCGTGCGCCATGCCATCTGGGAGATGCTGGTTCCGCGCGATATCGATGCTTTTCTTTCGGCCGACTGGCAGATGGTCGCCGGCGATTTTGTCGAAGACGGCTTCATTGGTATCGATGGTCGTCGCGAGACCAATCCCGACAATTGGCGCCTCACCTTTCCCTCGCTTTCGGCCTATCGCGACGAGTGGCTGCGCCAGGCGAAAGACTTCGCTGGCCTTTCCTTCGCGGAGGACACACGCGCGGCGATCTTCACGACGACGACGCTTGAGGATATCGAGGTCAACGGCGACTTCGCGCTCGCGCGCAAGAAATTCGATGGCGGCCTGAAGAAGTCGGACGGCAGCTTCGACGTGATGAAGTGGCAGACGGTCTATTATTGCCGACGGCACGAGGGACGCTGGAAGATCTCCGGTTTCACCGGCTACCTGCCGAACCCCATGGGACCGGCTTAAAAAAGCGACGCACGAGAAAAGGCAACAGCATTGCGGATCTTTACAGCAGCGCTCGCGACGGAAACCAATACCTTCTCCCCCATCTGCATAGATCGCCGCGCCTTCGAGGCGTCGCTCTATGCGCCGCCGGGCGAGCATCCGGAGACGCCGACGCTCTGTACGGCGCCGATCACGGTCGGCCGCCGCGTTGCCGCAGAAAAAGGCTGGACGCTGATCGAAGGCACAGCCACCTGGGCGGATCCGGCCGGCCTCGTCAACCGACAGACCTATGAGAGCCTGCGCGACGAAATCCTCGACCAACTGCGCGCCGCACTGCCTGTTGATGCCGTCGTCATGGGACTGCACGGCGCGATGGTAGCTGCCGGCTACGAGGATACCGAAGGCGACCTTCTGACCCGCATTCGCGAGATCGTCGGTCCTGATGTTCTCGTCTGCGCCGAGTTGGACCCGCACAGCCACCTCACCCAGAAGCGCGTTTCAGCGTCGGATTTCTTCGTCTATTTCAAGGAGTTCCCGCACACCGACTTCGTCGACCGTGCCGAGGATCTCTGGCGGATCGCCATTGATGCACTGGAAGGCCGCGTGACCCCTGTGATGTCCGTGTTCGACTGCCGCATGATCGACGTCTACCCGACATCGCGAGAGCCGATGCGCTCCTTCGTCGACAAGCTGATGCGTATCGAGTTGGACGATCCAGACGTCCTGTCACTGTCGATGGTGCACGGCTTCATGGCCGGCGATGTTCCGGAAATGGGGACCAAGGTGCTTGCCGTGACAAACGGCAAACCGGAGAAAGGCGAGGCGCTTGCACGGGAACTCGGGCTCGAACTTTTTTCCAAACGCGGTACCTTCATCATGCCGCAGATCGACGAGAAGCAGGCTGTCGCCGAGGCGATGGCCGCGACAGAAGGCCCGGTCGTCATCGCGGATGTCTGGGACAATCCCGGCGGCGGAACTGCGGGCGACGCGACGGTGCTGCTCGAGGAACTGTTGGCAAAGGGTGCTACCAATGCCGCCGTCGGAACGATCTGGGATCCGATGGCCGTGCAGATCTGCATGGCCGCCGGCGAAGGCGCGGAAATCCCGTTGCGCTTTGGCGCCAAGTCGGCGCCGGGGACGGGCAATCCGGTCGACGGCATCGTCAAAGTGGTCAAGCTGGTCCGCGACGCCGAAATGCAGTTCGGCGAGAGTTTTGCCCCCTTCGGCGATGCAGCCCTCATCTCCTATCGCGGCATCGACATCATCCTGAATTCGACGCGGGCGCAAAGCTTCGATCCGAGCCTCTTCTCGGTGATGGGCGTCGACCCGCAGGCAAAGAGCATTCTGGTCATCAAGTCGACCAACCACTTCTACGCCTCGTTCTCGAAGATCGCCGCGCAGATCCTCTATTGCTCGGCCGGCACCCCCTACCCGAACAATCCCGCCAAGACCGCCTATCTGCGTGCACCCAGCAATATCTGGCCGAAGGTTGCCGATCCGCATGGTCTTGAAAAGGGAGCGGCCTGAACCGAGGCAAGTTTACGCGGCCAATTCACTGACGCGGCCAATCGGCAGATAACGCAACGATCTGGTCCATCCCGTCACCAATGACAAAACGGCCGCTGTCCTGTTAAAGGACGGCGGCCGTTCTTTTCTTCGCGAGGCTCCGCTCAGGCCGCAGCCGGGTCGAGCAAGCCCATGTCGATTTCGGTGAGTTCCACACACCGCTCGAGCGCGATGCCCGCCTCGTCGAACAGGTGGCAATCGGCGGCACGAATGCCGGTCAGCACCTGTTCCTCGGGTCGGATTGCCACCGTGCCCGGCAGCATCGCGCAGTAGTTCTCTCCTTCGCCGCTAATGGCGGCATAGGCCACGGTGTGGGCGCCGAGGCGCTCGATCACCGTTGGCGTGATGGTCAGCGACAGGTCGCCGGCGCCGAGCAGAATGTGCTCGGGCCGGACGCCCAGCGTCAATGTCCGCCCGACGAGGCCGTCGTGCGGTTTGACCGGAACGAAAATCGTCTGTCCCTTGTAATCGACCTCCACACCGGCATCGCTGACGCCTTTGCAGGTGACCGGCAGGAAGTTCATCTTCGGATTGCCGATGAAGCCGGCGACGAAGATGTTTGCAGGCTTGTGGTAAAGTTCGAGCGGCGCGCCTGTCTGGGCGATTTCACCGGCATTGAGCACGACGATCCGGTCCGCCATCGTCATCGCTTCGACCTGGTCGTGCGTGACGTAGATCATCGTGGCGCGCAATTGCCGATGCAGCTTCGCCAGTTCAATGCGCATGTCGGCGCGCAGCGCCGCATCGAGGTTCGAGAGCGGCTCGTCGAACAGAAAGATCTTCGGTTCGCGTACGATCGCCCGGCCGATGGCCACCCGCTGGCGCTGGCCGCCGGACAGCATTCCCGGCTTTTGCTGCAGCCGCTGGTCGAGATGGAGAATGCGCGCCGCGTGCTCCACCTTGGCCTTCAGTTTCTCTTCCGGCATCTTCTCCACGCGAAGCGGAAAGGCGATGTTCTCGAAGACGCTCATGTGCGGGTAGAGCGCATAGGACTGGAAGACCATGGCGATCCCGCGCTTGACCGGCGGCAGGTCGTTGACGCGCTTGCCATCGATCAGGATGTCCCCCGAGCTGGTCTCGTCGAGACCGGCTATCATCCTGAGCAATGTCGACTTGCCGCAACCGGACGGTCCGACGAAAACGACGAACTCACCGTTTTTGACTTCGAGTTCGATGCCCTTCAGCACCTCGAATGTCCCGTAGAATTTCTGAATCCTGTTGAGATTGAGCTGTCCCAAGAAACTGTCTCCGGCCGCCGGCTGGAAGCGGCCCGTTCGTAGCGAAGTGGTCAGGGCCGCGAACTGGAGATCCGCGGCCCGATGATCTTACTTGTACTCTTCGAGTTCGGCAGCCGCCTTCTTCAAGGCATCGGCGGGCTCGGCCTTGCCGGTCACGACCGATTGGACCATCGCGATGATGACGTTCTGGAAGCCCTTGTAGTCGGTGAAGAGAGGCTCCGGACCACCGAAGGCGATGCCGTCGATGAACGGCTTCCAGTAGGGATCCTTCTTGACGAACTCATCGACCATCGGCGACGGGCGAAGCGGCGTCAGGCCGGCGGCGCCCTGCAGTTCATATTCACCTTGCGGACCGGGCGAGGTGATGAACTTGGCAAACTCGATCGCCTTCTCCTCCACGCCAGAGCCCTTGAAGACCGCCAGGCTGTCGGTAATGAGCAGCGTGCCCTCGCCCTTGGCCGAGGGGCCGAGCGGAAGCGGTGCGACACCCCAATTGACCTTGGTTTCCTTCAGGCGCACGGCGGCGCCAGAGCCCCCTTGGATCATGCCTACCTTGCCATCGAGGAAGATGGCGCGAACCTCGTTCTGTTCGTAGGCGGTCGCCCCTTCGACGGAATAGGGCGTGATGTCCTTGTAGGCCTGAAGCGCAGCAAGCACTTCCGGGCTGTCGATGACGACCTTGTCGCCGTCGATCACCTTGCCGTTGTTGGTGTACACCCAGTGCATGAACTGGTGCATCGTGTTGTCGAAGGTCTTGGCCGGAAGGCCGTAACCGGCGATACCCGTCTTTTCCTTGATCGCCTTGGCAAACTCGATCTCTTCGGCCCAGGTCTTCGGCGGCGTCTCCGGATCAAGACCAGCCTGCTTGAACAGGTCCTTGTTCCAATAGAGCGCCTTGGTCGAAAACGCGATCGGAACGCCCCACTGGTTATCGTCGAAGGTCACCGTATCGACGATGTTGGGGTAGTAGCTCTTCTTTTCCTCGTCCGTCATCGGGACGGGAACGATGAGGTCGTTCTGGGCGAACTCCTTCAGCGTGCGCGAGCCGACATAGGCCATGGCGACCGGCGTGCCCGCAGCCGCAAGCGTCGTCGCCTTATCCTGGCATTGGGCCCAGCCGACGACTTCCGGCGTGACTTTCCAGCCTGGATTCTTTTCCTCCCACTGCTTGATGTATTTCGCGTGAACCGCATCCATGGTGTCGCCGCAATAGATCCAGCTGATCTCCTGGTCGGCCGCCTGGACGGTGACGGCGCCAAGCGCGGTCGAACCGAGTAGCGCCAGGGCGAGTACCCCTGTCTTGAATTGAATTGACACGTTGCAAGCTCCCGTTCTCTGGTGGTTGGTTGGTCTTATTGTTTCACCGCGCCTGCGGTCAGCCCGCTGACGAGATACCGTTGTAGGAGAAAGATCACGACGACTGCCGGCGCGATGCCGACGAAGCTCGCCGCCATGAGTTCGTTCCAGATCACCTCTTGGCGACCGAAATAGGCAAAGAGCCCGACCGGCAGCGGCATGTATTCGGTCTTGGAATTGAAGGTCAGGGCGTAGATGAACTGCTGGGCATAGGCACCGATGAAGGTGGTGATCGCCACCACGGTGATGCCCGGCATGGCGATCGGCAGGATCACCCGGCGCAGCGTATAGAAATGGCTTGCTCCATCGACAAAAGCCGCTTCGTCCAGCTCGCGCGGAATGCGCATCATGTAGGTGCGCAACAGCCAGATCGCCGACGGGATCAGGAAGGCGACGCCCGGCATGATCATGGCGAGGTAGGTGTTGAGCACGCCGAAGCTGCGCATCAGCCGGAAGAGCGGAATGAGCAGCACCGCGCCGGAGAACATATTGACGGCGAGGAACGCGCCGAGCAATGCACCGCTGCCGCGGAAGTTGAAGCGGGCAAAAGCATAGGCGGCCGGAATGACCAGCAGCAGCACGATGGCCGTGACGATGGTGGAGATAAAGAAGGAATTGAAGATGTATCGGGCAAAGCCGGGCACGCTCTCCCACATGGTCCGGTAGGCCGCGAATGACCCGTTTTCCGGCCAGAACTTGTAGGGCGATGAAAAAAGCAGCCCCAGCGGCTTCAGCGACACCAGAAAGCCTTCGACGAACGGTGCCAGAATGAAACCCAGGAATGCAAAGATCCCGGCATAGATGGCGACGAGTTCGTACCAGCGATAGCGGTTGATCATGGCAGGCTGGCTCATTTCTGTTCCCCCGCTGAGAGACGGCTGGTCACCCGGAAATAGGCAAAGCAGAAGATCGACAGGAAGATGCAGATCAGCACGGCACGTGCGGCGCCCTCCCCGTATTTCTTCGATCCGATGGCGGTGCGATAGGTATCGATGATCATCGTGGTGGTCTCGCCGTTGGGGCCGCCCTGGGTGAGGATCCAGATGATATCGAAGGAGTTGAAGGTCGCGATCAGCGACAACATCGACATGGTGATCAGCGACGGAATGAGCAGTGGCAGTGTGATACGCCGGAAGCGATAGAAGCGCCCTGCCCCATCCGTCCAGGCAGCCTCATAGAGATCCTGCGGGATAGCCTGCATCGCAGCCAGCATGTAGAGCGTGACCAGCGGCACGCCGATCCATACGTCGGTGACGATCGTCGCCCAGAACGCCGTCTCGCCGCGCGCGAGGAAGGCGATCGGACCGTCGATGAGTCCCCAGTTCTGCAGCACGCCGGAAATCATGCCGAACTGGCCGTTATACATCCAGCCCCACATGAAGATGCCGATGGCCATCGGCACGATCCACGGCGGCATGGTGAGCAGGCGGAAGAGCGCCCGGCCGGGCACGGCGGCGTTCAGCATGGTCGCGCCGAAGACACCGATGATCATTTTGATCGAAACCGAGAAGAAGGTCCAAATGAAGGTGCGGAAGATGACCTCGGCGAAGGTCTCGTTGAAGATCTTGTCGTAGTTCGCCCAGCCGACCCATTTCGTCGTCTTCTTCAGCGATGCGTCGGTGAACGACAGGATGAAGGTATCGACAAGCGGATAGGCGACGATGACCGTGACGTAGAGCACGGCGGGTAAGAGCAGGATCCAGGCGAAGATGATCGTGCTGCGTTGAACACTCATCCCGCTTCTCCCCTCAAGCCGCGCGTGAGTGCAAGGCTTCGTCGAACCGATCCCAGATCGGCCTGAGATCGATCACGCTCCGCTTGCGCCGGGCCTCGTCCATCGACAATGCGAGGATGCCCGCTTCGAGCGCGTCGATCGTCGAGACCGGCAGCGGCCGGCCGTCGCGCACATGGCCGATGATATCGGTCGCCATCTGCTCATCTGCGCCGTAGTGCTGCGACAGTTCGGTGGCGGCGTATTTGTTCTCGACCACCTTCTTGCCGGTCAGCATCTCGTGCACGTCGAAATACCCGCGGATGAAGTCGCCTTCGGCCATACCGCGCGATCCCATGATGCAGAAACGACGGAACTGATCCGGCACGTTGAGGTTGGTGTGAAAGTTCATGCCGACGCCATTGGCGTATTCGACGATTGCGACCTGGTAGTCGATGATGTCGCCGTCGCTGTCGAACACCTTGTCGGAGCCCATCCAGCCGCTCGGTTTGCGATGGAAAAGCTCGAGGTCGTTGATGCCCTCGCGCGCGGGGTCGTTGGCCGGAATGAAGCTCTTGCGGCCGCCGAAGCTCGCCACCCGCTCCGGACGAGCGCCGATGACGCCGTTGTAGAGGTCGAGGTCGTGGCAGCATTTTTCCAGCATGAAGCTGCCGGAATAGCGCTCGTAGCGACGCCAGTCGCGCATGAAGAAGGCGCCGTGATAGGGTTCGATATGTTCGGAGGCCTCTATCGAGACGACCTGGCCGAGTTTTCCTGCGGCAAGGGCCGCGCGCAGGTCGCGGTACATCGGCGCGTAGCGCAGCACGAGGCCGACCATCAGTCGCTCATGACCGAATTTCGCCATCAGTTGCGCAAGCTCCAGGCTTTCCTGGACCGTCGTCACGATCGGCTTTTCGCTAAAGACCTTGAGTCCGGCCTCAAGCCCGATCCGGATATGATCGAGATGCATGTGGTTCGGCGAACCGATCATCAACAGGTCGAGCTTTTCGTTGGTGATCAACTCTTCAGGCGTCGCATAGGCCGTGCCGGCGGAGATGCCTTTTTCGGTCAGGCTCGGCAGTCCAGCCGGGTTCGGATCGACGTATCCCGCGATCTCGAAATTCTCATCCATGGCTTTGAAAACGTAGCCCAGATATCCCAGACGGAATCCGAGTCCGATTATCCCGACTTTCATGCTCGCACTGTTCCCTTGCCTTATGGCGTAATTTATTTTCGCAGACTGGTGCAGTTTTTTCAGGTCGTCAACCTGAATCCGCGTATTTTGTAAAATTGTGAAATTCATTTTCATGGGGCAAGGCAAACGCCGCAAAAGCAGGCATTTCGCAGACAACCATGGAGAGTGCGGCTGCCGCACCTCTCCGAGAGGAGGAAAGCGGTCCAGACCACTGCATGTTGCTAGAACGGATTCTGATCCGCTCAAGCTTTTCCGACCAGGCGGTTGCGCCAGTGCAGCAACCGCAGCAACGGCCGGGCGAGATAGGGTGGCGGTATCTTGGGATGGTCGCCAACCGTCCCCTGCCGCGCAAAAGGCGCATTGGGCTCGATCAGGAACGCAACGATCAGCGAACTGCGGGTGGCACGAAGATCCAAAGGTTCTTCCGAGAGAAATAGCCCCTGATCTCCTTCGTCAAAGCCGACACCTGCGACCTGTACCGAACCCGAAAAGAGATAGAAGTAGAGGTGCCGACCTTTCGCCGAGGGAAACGTAGCTTCTGCTTCGACCTCGAGCCTGAGATCAAATATGTCGACGGAGTTGCGGACGAAAAACGGCGCCACGCCGCCCTCCTTCCCAGCAAAATGCCTCCATTGATTGAGGGGCGCAGGTGCTATGAAGCCGTGCTGGATGTTTGGCACGAGGTCGAGACTGCGCGGCCGCACAAGAATTTGAAGCATCCGCAGCGGCGGGTCGCTCGGCAATGTCTCCTCCGAGTGCCAGAAGCTTCGTCCGGCATTCATCACCATGAGGTGCGCGTTGTCGGTGATCAGCCGGCCGGTAACGGGGTCGTCGTGGCGCATGACCCCATCCGGCACCCATGACAGGATTTCATCGTTGCGGTGCTCGTGCATGGCGATGAGCCTGCCTGGCTCCAGCATTGACTCGACGACCATCGCCAGCGGGCCATAGCCATGGTCGCGTGGCCTGGGCAACAGCCAGCCGGGCATATTGAGCCTGGTCTTGAACCCGCCCATATCCCTGACAACAGGACTTTTGGCGCCTCGGTAGAGCACGCGCCATTCTAGCACGCAAAACCACATTTTGATTCAGCGCGTTGTCAGTGACGTTTATCGCCTTGCTGAGTTGGCGCCTAAGCCCGGCCCTCGCGGCCCATTCGGGCAGCAAGCTTTCTTTCGGCCGCCTGTAGGGCGTCGTGGATCAAAACGGCGAGCACAGCAACGATGAGGCCGCCCTGAACGACGAAGGCGAGATTGTTCGACTGCAGGCCGGCAATGATCACCTCGCCGAGCGTTCTGGCTGCCACCGTCGAGCCGATCGTCGCGGTCGCGAGGCTGATCACCACGGAGAGCCGGATGCCGGTAAGAATAACCGGCATCGCCAGCGGCAGTTCGATTTTCATCAACCGCTGGCGCCCGGTCATGCCGGTACCCCGCGCCGCTTCCATGATCGATGGCGGCAAGGTCGTCAACCCGGTCAGAGCGTTCTCGAAGATCGGCAGTAGACCATAGAGGAAGAGCGCAATCAGCGTCGGCTTCTCGCCGAAGCCGAAGATAGGCACCGCGAGCGCCAGCACGGCGACCGGTGGAAAGGTCTGGCCGATATTCACCAGGCTGCGCGAAAGCGGCAGGAACTCTGCCCCCGAACTACGCGTCACCAGGATCGCCAAAGCCAGCGCGACTACAGTTGCGCCAACCGTTGCAATCGCGACGGTGCGCAGGTGCAGCAGCGTCAGTTGCAGCAGGCTGCCCTGATTATAGATCGCGGGCGCATTCTCCTGCACCAACGGCCGCAACAGCGGCTCAAACCAATGCGGCACGACCAGAAATGCGATCAGGACGGCTAGAGCGAACAGCCGGAAAAGGTTGGGCAGACCTAGCATCAGGATGGCCCCGCGGCACGCTGTGCCAGACCTTCAAGGCTGACCTTGCCGATGAGGACGCCATCGGGGCCGACGACGGGAAGAGCCTTACGGCCGGACCAGAGCAGCGTGGACAGGGCCTCGCGTTGGCTGGCGGCGCTCGAAATCGCCTCTCCCTCCGCCGTACCGGGTTCGACGGCAGTCGCGACGGGTTCGATCGCCAGCAGCCGAAACGGCCGTTCGCCGGCCCCGATCAGGCTCTCGACGAAAGCGGTCGCCGGCCTGACGAGCATCTCGGCCGGCGTCGCGTACTGCACCACTTCACCCTTGTCCATGACCGCGATCCGGTCAGCCAGATGGAAGGCTTCCTCCATGTCGTGCGTGACGAGGACAATCGTCGTTTCGAAATGTTTCTGGATCGCCAGCAAATCGTCCTGGGCCTTGGCGCGAATGATCGGATCGAGCGCGCCGAAAGGCTCGTCCATCAGCAGCACCTTCGGTTCAGCTGCTAGCGCCCGGGCAACGCCGACGCGCTGCTGCTGGCCGCCGGAGAGTTCATGCGGATAGCGCGGGCCGAACGCCGCCGGATCGAGCTGAAAGAGCGTCAGCAGTTCGGCGACCTTCGCGTCGACGCGGGCGTGGTCCCAGCCAAGCAGGGTCGGTACGGTGGCGATGTTCTGCGCAACCGTGCGATGCGGAAACAGCCCGTGCCCCTGGATGGCATAGCCGATCCGACGGCGCAGCTCGTAGCCCGGCAGTGAGCGATTGTCCTGGCCGTCGAGCCTGATCGTGCCCGATGTCGGCTCGACCAGACGATTGATCATCCGTAGCAGCGTCGTCTTGCCGGAACCGGACGTGCCGACGATGACGGTGACCGTGCGCGGCGCTATCGTCAGGCTGACGTCCCTGACGACTGTGGTTTCGGCGTAGCGCTTGGTAATGCCTTCGATCTCGATCATGCGCTTTGCACCTGGTTGTGATTTGGTGTGGCCGCCTCGATCACGGCATCAAGGACAATTGCAGCTGTGAATGCGAGGAGTACGGTCGGAACTGCCCCGAGCAGCACGAGATCCATTGCCGTCTGCCCCACTCCCTGGAAGACGAAGACACCGAAACCGCCGCCGCCGATCAGCGCCGCGATCGTGGCCAGCCCGATGTTCTGAACGAGAACGATGCGAATGCCGGTCAGAATAACCGGGAAGGCCAGCGGAAATTCGATACCGGCAAGGCGCTGGAAGTCGGTCATGCCGATGCCGCGCGCCGCGTCGTTGGCCTCTCTCGGCACGCCGGCAAGCCCGACCACGGTATTGGCGACAACAGGCAGCAGCGAATAGAGGAAGAGAGCGACGAACGCTGGCGCCGTGCCGATCCCGCGGATGCCGATGGCAGCAGCGCCTGGAACATGGATTGCGATCCAGCCGAGCGGCGCAATCAAAATGCCGAAAAGCGCGATCGAGGGGATCGTCTGGATCGCATTCAGGACGCCGAGCAGGCCATCGCGCAGGCGCGTGACACGATGGCAGAGAACGCCGAGCGGAATGCCGACAATGGTGGCGACCGCAAGTGAACCCAAGGCGAGCATTACATGCTTGCCGGCCTCAGCCCAGAAGGTGTCGGCGCGGCTGGCATATTCCTTGAGAAGCGACAGACCGTCCCAGGTGCCGGACACCAGGAGAGCAGCGATAAAGCCGAGCACGGCCGCGAGGAACAGAACCCTCACCAAGGGGGACGGCCGCAACCGGGTCAGGGCGTCGGCGGCCAGCAGGCTGAGCGCAAACAGCAAAATCCAGAACCCGGAAGCCGGCGAAACACGGGCATAGGTGTTTTCAGGTGGCGTCAGGTGGCCGGCTGCAACACCGATGCCCAACGCCAAAACGGCGAGCGTCGAAAAGGCAATGCCAAGACGTAGCGCGCTCGGCGTTTTCAGAACCGCGACAACCGCCGCGATGACAACGAAGAAAAGGATGATAGCAGCCCACACCGGCGGCAGCGCTTCTGCCGTCGACCTCGCCTCGCCCGCGACGATGCGATTGGCACGAAAGGTCGCGAAAGGCGCCAGGAACGCGCCGTAGGCGGCAAGTGCGGCAATGATCACGCCAAGCTTATCCACGCGGAGCTGCATCAGATCCCTTTTCCTCGCCCGGCTTCCGCTCGACGGACTTTGCTTGCCTTACGCCCAGACAAAGAAAACGCCGGTCGAATGCCTGCATCCGACCAGCGTCGCGCTTTTGCGTCAACTTATTTCAGGAACCCGTTCTTCTTCAGGAAGTCTTCTGCAACCGTCTTGGCGGGCTCGCCGCCCACCTGGACGCGACCATTCAGTTCCTGCAGCGTCACCAGGTCGAGTTTCTCGAAAACCGGCTTCAACAGGGTCTCGATCTGAGGGTTCTCCTTCAGCACCGCCTCGCGAATGATCGGAGCCGGCTGATAGACAGGCTGCACCGCCTTGTCGTCTTCCAGGACCACGAGGCCAGAGGGGGCGATGCCGCCATCGGTGCCGTAGACCATCGCGGCGTTGGCACCATTCGTCTGGTTGGCCGCAGCAGCGATCGTCGCTGCGGTATCGCCGCCCGAAAGCGTGATCAGTTGTTCCGGCTTCAGCGTGAAGGCGTAGGTGGTCTGGAATGCGGGCAGCGCTGCAGCCGAGTTGACGAACTCGGACGATGCGGCGAGCACAATGTTTCCGCCGCCGGCAACGTATTTGCCGAAATCGGAAAGCGTCGCCAGCTTGTTGGCCTCAGCCACATCCTTGCGTAGCCCGATCGCCCAGGTGTTGTTGGCGGGCGATGGCGTCAGCCAGACGATCTTGTTGGCATCATAGTCAAGCTTCTTGGCGGACTCGTAGGCCTTCGCCGCGTCTTTCCACACCGGGTCGTCGGCCTTCTCGAAGAAGAAGGCGGCATTGCCGGTGTACTCCGGATAGATGTCGATCTCGCCGGCCGTGATCGCCTTACGCACCACAGGTGTAGCACCGAGCTGCACCCGGTCTACCGTTTTGATATTGTTGGCATTCAGCACGGCAAGAATGATGTTGCCGAGCACGCCGCCCTCGGTATCGATCTTGGAGGACACAACGACGTCGGCGTTGGCGGCCGCCGCGGTGAGCGTGAAAGCAAAGGCTGTCCCAATAAGCAGTTTGGTCAGGCGCATGGAGATCTCCCTCGAAATTCTGTCCCGCAGTTTGATCACGGAATATTCGCGTCGTCCGGGCAAGCCATTCCATATATGTCAGTCTTCGACAAAAAATAGAGCTGCGCGCAGAGAGCGCGATGGGCTAAAATTCCAAGGTCCAGTATCACCATCGAAAGCATCGACTACTGCCTGCGGCAGCATACGAATGCACATTGCAATCAGCCGCGTTGTCGGTCACTCTGATTGAGGCCCGCCAGAAACATCCGCTTTCACTCTTGGTTGCGATGCCGCTCGATCCGAACCGCTTGGGGGCCGGCGGCGCGGGTTCGCCCGGCGAACGTTCGGGGAATTGATGTCGATCTACCTTCTCGCGCTCCTTATCGGCGTGGTCGCCGGCCTTCGCGCCATGACAGCACCTGCCGCCGTCAGCATAGCCGCTGCCGCCGGATGGCTGCCAGTTGCCGGCACCTGGGCCGCCTTTCTGGGCTTCCGGTTCACGCCCTATATTTTTGGGCTCCTTGCCCTTGTCGAATTCGTCACCGACCAGTTACCGAGCACGCCGAGCCGCAAGGTACCGCAGCAGTTCGGCACACGCATCGTCAGCGGCGGCTTCTGCGGTGCAGTCCTCGGCACGGCCGGCGGTTCGCTGATCGGCGGGCTGATTGCCGGCGCCATCGGCGCCGTGATCGGGACGCTTGGCGGCTATGAGGCACGCAAGCGGCTGGTCGCTGCGACAGGCGGCAAGGACCTGCCGATCGCCCTCATCGAAGATGCTGTTGCCGTCCTGCTCGCGCTTTGGGTGGTGTCCTTGGTCCTATGACAAAACATTTCGATGCTATCATCATCGGCGCCGGCCAGGCGGGACCATCACTGGCCGGTCGCCTCACAGCAGCCGGCAAGACCGTCGCACTTGTCGAGCGCAAGCTCTTCGGCGGCACCTGCGTCAACACTGGCTGCATGCCGACCAAGGCGATGGTCGCGAGCGCCTACGCCATGCATATGGCGCGCCGCGGCGCCGATTTCGGCGTGACGACGGGGCCGGTTTCGGTCGATTTCAAGCGCGTCATGGCGCGCAAGGACAAGGTCAGAACCGACGCCCGCTCGGGCGTCGAAAGCTGGCTCAAGGGGATGGAAAACTGCACCGTCTTCGAAGGCCATGCCAAATTTGAGGACCCGCACACGATCCGGGTGGGGGAAGAGAGCCTCACCGCCGACCAGATCTTCCTGAACACCGGCGGCCGGGCGGCAACGCCGGACTTTCCGGGTGTCGACGACGTGCCCTTTCTCACCAATGTGTCGATGATGGACCTGGATGTTCTTCCCAAACACCTGATCATCGTCGGCGGCAGCTATATCGGCCTTGAATTCGCACAGATGTTCCGACGCTTCGGGTCCGAGGTGACGGTGATCGAGAAGGGCCCGAAGCTGATTGCCCGCGAAGACCCAGATGTCTCCGATGCGGTCCTTGCGATCCTGGACAAGGAAGGCATCCGGTTTCGGCTCAACGCCGAATGCATTCGCTTCGCCAGGCAGGGTGAGGATGTCGTCGCCGGCGTCGACTGCGCCTCCGGTGCGCCGGAGGTCATCGGCTCGCATCTGCTGCTTGCGACGGGCCGGCGACCGAACACCGACGATCTCGGGCTCGACAAGGCGGGCGTCAAGACCGATGCGCGCGGCTATATCGAGGTCGATGACGCCTTGCGGACCAACGTGCCGCACATCTTCGCCATGGGAGACTGCAACGGTCGCGGCGCCTTCACGCATACCGCCTACAACGACTTCGAGATCGTCGCTGCAAACCTGCTCGACGGCGAGCCGCGAGGGGTCAGCGACCGCATCTCCACCTATGCGCTCTATATCGACCCGCCGCTCGGGCGCGCCGGAATGAGCGAAACGGAGGCGCTCAAGTCCGGCCGCAGAATTGCCGTCGGCAGACGGCCGATGACCCGTGTCGGTCGTGCGGTCGAAAAAGGCGAAACCGAAGGGTTCATGAAGGTCGTTGTCGACGCCGACAGCAAGGAGATCCTCGGCGCGTCGATCCTGGGCACCGGTGGCGACGAAGCCGTTCAGAGCATTCTCGACGTCATGTACGCCAGGAAACCCTACACCACGATCACCCATGCGGTGCACATTCATCCGACGGTTTCAGAGCTTATCCCGACGGTCTTTGGCGATCTCGCGCCGGCAAGCTGACGGTCGGCAAGCCGACCGTCAGGTGTTCGTTCAGACCAGCGCAGAGCGTGCGAGATGGTAGAAATACATCGCACCGCGCTCGAGGATGTCATCGTTGAAATCGTAACGCGTGGTGTGGAGCCCGCTGCTTTCACCATTGCCGATCAGCACGTAGGCTCCGGGGACCTCTTCCAGCAGGAAGGAAAAGTCCTCGCTGCCCATCAGCGGCTGGGCGAGTTCAACGAAAGACTCTTCGCCGAATTTTTCGCTGATCACTGCGCGCGCCTCATCGACGGCATCCGCGTCGTTGATGGTCGCGGGATAGCCGACCTGCCAGCCGAACGTGACATCGGCGTTGAAACTCTGCGCCTGGAAACGGGCGATCTGCTCGACGCGCTCCTGCAACTGCTTTCGCACGACCGGGTCAGTGGCCCGCATGCTGATCTCCAGCACGGCTGTGTCGGGAATGATGTTGGACGCCGAGCCCGATTGAAACGAGCCGACAGTCACGACCGACGGCTGATGCGGCGAGACGTTGCGCGACACGAGCGTCTGCAGCGCCATGACGACGCTTGAGCCGACGACAACCGGATCGACCGTCAGTTCCGGCTGCGCTCCATGGCCGCCCTTGCCCTTGATCGTCAGCGTCAGCACGTCGATCGAGGCAGCCATGGCGCCCGCGCGTGTCGAGAAGGTGCCGGCCGGCAGACCCGGCCAGTTGTGGAGCGCAAAGACGCGCTCGCAGGGAAAGCGCTCGAACAGGCCATCCTCGATCATCAGCTTGCCGCCGCCGAAATTTTCCTCGGCCGGCTGGAAGATCAGATGCACGGTTCCGTTGAAACTCGCATCCTGCGACAGCGCCCAGGCGGCACCCAGCAGCATGCTCGTATGGCCATCATGGCCGCAGGCATGCATCGCGCCGGGATGCTTGCTCTGGTAGGAAAGGTCGGTTTCTTCCTGCATCGGCAAGGCGTCCATGTCGGCACGAAAGCCGATCGACCGGTTGCTGTTGCCGCGCTTCAGCGTCGCGACGATGCCGGTCGTTGCAAGGCCGCGCGTCACCTCGAAGCCCCAGGACTGCAACAGCCCGGCAACAAACTCCGAGGTCTTCACTTCGGACAGGCCGATCTCCGGCATCTCGTGCAGCTTGTGGCGAATATTGACGAGTTCGGGCAGGAACTCCGACAGGGTTGCGTCGCGCATGGTTTTCTCCTCAGGCCATCTGCAGGAACTGGCGCAGGCGCGCCGATTTGGGGTCACGCATGACTTGCGACGGCGCGCCGCGTTCCTCGACGAGCCCCTTGTGAAGGAAGATGACTTCGCTGGAGATGTCCCGCGCCAGCGACATTTCGTGCGTCACCATCACCATGGTGCGCCCCTCCTCCGCCAGTTTCTTGATCACCAGCAGCACCTCGTTGACGAGTTCCGGGTCGAGCGCCGAGGTCGGCTCGTCGAAGAGCATGACATCGGGCTTCATCGCCAAAGCGCGCGCGATTGCCGCGCGTTGCTGCTGGCCGCCCGAAAGCTGGTTGGGATAATGATCGCGCTTCGGCGTGATGCCGACCTTCTCCATCAGCACCTCGGCCTCGCCGACGGCGTCCTTGCGCGTCATGCCGAGCACATGCATCGGTCCTTCGATGATGTTTTCGAGGATGGTCTTGTGGGACCAGAGATTGAAGCTCTGGAACACCATGCCGAGGCGGGTGCGGATATGCTCGAGCTGCCGCTTGTCGGCGGCAACGAGCTTGCCGTCCTTGCCCTTCAACGTCCTGATCACCTCGCCCGATACCGAGATTTCACCTTCGTCGGGCGTCTCAAGATAGTTGATGCAGCGCAGCAGGGTGCTTTTGCCCGAGCCGCTGCTGCCGATCAGCGAAATGACGTCGCCTGACTTCGCTTCAAACGAAACGCCCTTGAGCACCTCGACCGAGCCGAAGCTCTTGTGGATGTTCTTCACAGACAGTGCGGTTGCGACCATCGTCGTTCCTCCCGTGGCGCCTTCACGCGCCTTGTGCTTATGCCTTGGCCGTGCGGTAGCGGGTTAGCCGCTTTTCGACGACGTTCATCACCCGCGTCAGGATGAAGACGACGGCGAAATAAATGATGCCGGCGGCGATCAATGGTTCGAAGATCAAGAGCGACTGGCGCTGCAGCATGCGCGCGGTGCCCATCACCTCGAGAATGGTGATGGTTGACGCGAGCGAGGTCGTCTTCAAAAGAATGATCAGGTCGCCCGTCAGAACCGGCAGGCAGGAACGCAGCGCCTGCGGTAGCGTGATGCGCCGAAGGATCATCGACGACCGCATGCCGATAGACTTGGCCGCCTCGATCTGCCCGCGCGGGATCGCCTTGATCGCGCCGCGGATGACTTCCGCATTATAGGCCGCCTGATTGAGGCTGAGCGTGAAGATCGCATACCACAGGCCGTCGCGCAGGTAAGGCCACAGGAAGCTGTGGCGAACCCAGGTTCCCGGCAGAACCTGACCGAGGCCATAATAGACGAGATAGATCTGCACGAGCAGCGGTGTGCCGCGAAACGCGAAGGTGAAGACATAGGCCGGCATCGACAGGATGCGCCGGGTCGAGAGCCGGGCGAGCGCGACAAGCGTGCCGATGACCAGGCCGAAGATGCCGGCAACGGCCGTCAACAGCAGCGTCAGCGGGGTCGCCTTGATCAGTGCCGGCAGGAAGCCGATAATGTTGGAGATCGTTTCCATCAATGGTGCCCCCGGTTCAGGCGGCGTTCGATCTGAGCGATCACCAGAGCGGAAACGAGCGTGATCAACAGAAACAGCACGGCCGTCAGCCCGTAGAAGAAGATGTACTGCTTGGTGCCTGCGGCGGCGCGGTAGCCGGTATAGAGCAGTTCGCTGAACGAGCCGAGCACGCTGATGATGGCGCTTTCCTTGGTGATGGAAAGCCAGAGATTGCCCATGCCGGGCACGGCGTGACGCATCATCTGCGGCAGCGCGACACGGGTAAAGACCTTGCGCGGCCGCATGCCGATCGAAACGGCTGCCTCGATCTGACCGGGTGGCACGGCGAGAAAGGCTGAACGCAGCACTTCCGTCATGAAAGCGCCGGAGACGAAGGCAAGCGCGATGATGGCCGCCCAGAACGAGCTGAACTGGAACGACTCGGCAACGAGCCCGAAATGCTTCAGTAGCCGCTCAGCGCCGCTTGCAACCGAGAAATAGAGAAGCAGGATGACCAGGAGCTCGGGAAGCGAACGCACGACGGTCGTATAGATATCGGCGAGAAGCCGCGGCAAGCGGCGCTTCGACAGCTTTCCGGCAGCACCGAGCAGCCCGAAGACGACCGCGACCGCATAGGCGATCATGGATACCTGCAGCGTCATCACCAGGCCCCAGGCGAAATCATCGCCCCAGCCCTCGCCGCCCCAGGCAAGCAATTGCCAGTAATACTCCATCCGTCGTTACCTGTTCCCGATTGGTGTCGTCAGCCAAAGGCTGCGATGATGCCCCGGACGCTGCGGTCCGTTTGGCAATCGAGGGCGAAGGAGCTCGGCCCGTCGCCCTCGAAAACGTCTATGATCACTTCTTGCCGAAGATCCACTTATCGACGAGCGTCTTGACCTGTCCGTCCTTTTCGAGAGCGGCGAGACCGGCATTGACCTTGTCGAGGGTCGCAGCGTCGCCCTTGCGCACCGCATAGGCGACACCTTCGCCGAGAACGGCGTTCTTCGGGACCTCGACCTTGACTTCGTAGTCGGCGCCGTCAGGCGACTTCAGGAACGTCTGGATGTAGAGGTCCGGGATCAGAACGTAGTCGACGCGGCCGGCGACGAGATCGGCGACCGAGTTGTCGGCCGTATCGTAGCTCTTCGCTTCGGCACCCGGCAGGTACTTGGCAACGTAGGCCGACTGGACGCTCGACGTCTGGACGCCGATGATCTTGCCCTCGACGCTGGCCGGATCGATGATCTGGCCGGTGCCGTCGGCAGCGTCGATCGTCTTGATCTCGCTGGTGTCGGACTTGGCGCCAACGAAGGACGTGCCTTCGGTGTAGTAAGGCGTCGAGAAGTCGACGACCTTGCGACGCTCATCGGTGATCGAGAAGGCGCCGATGATGAAATCGACCTTGTTCTCCTTCAGCGACGGAATGAGGCCATCCCATGCCATCTGGTTGATGTCGCACTTCATGGCCATCTTTTCGCAGAGTGCACGGGACAGGTCGGCTTCAAGGCCCTCCCATTCGCCGCCGGCATTGACCTGCGTGAAGGGCATGTAGGGCTCGGGCGTCATGCCCAGACGCATGGTGTCTTCGGCGAAAGCGGCGCTTGCCGCCATGGTAAGCGCGATCCCGGCGAACAGGGCCGACTTGAACGTTCTCATGATGATTCCTCCGCGAAAAATGTGTCTGGATCAGAGCGTGTTGCTGAACCAGCGCAGCGACATGCAGGACAGGCCCGCATCGATCTTGCCGATTTCAGTGGTCTTGAGTGGCGCGACCTTGTAGCCGAGCTTGTCGAGCATCTCGATCGTGCGCGGGAAGTCGGAGCCGACCATCACCACGTCGTTGACGCGCAGGGCGTTGGCTGCCGGCTCTTCGCCTTCCGGAATGATCACCTGCTTGAAGCGGTCGAACACACCCGACTTGGCGAGACGAGCAGTTGAAAGCACAGTTTCCTCGTCGAGCAGCGAGCAATCGGTCTTGAAGTGCAGCACGCCTTCAGGGGTGGCGACGATCTCGCTCTTGCGGCCGAGCTTGTCGAGGCAGGCTTGCAGCGCTTCGGCGCCCACCTTGTCGGTGCGCGCCGAAAGACCGATCATCACGCTTTCGCGCGTCGTCAGCACGTCACCGCCGTCGGCAAGACCGCTGCCCGGCAGGTCGAGAACGGTTTCGAACATGCCGCGAAGGGTCGGCGCGATCTCGATCGTTTCCTTGACGCGGGTCGCAGCACCCGGACGCAGCAGGATCGCACCTTCGGTGAAGACCAGCGCCGGATCTTCGACGAAGATCGAATCCGGGAAGGCTTCCAGTGCCGGAAGGACGGTGACCTTCACGCCCGCATCCTTCATCGCCTGAATGTAGGCGTCGTGCTCGGCCTTCACGCCCTCATAGGTCGGATTGCCACGATCGTCTGCGCGCAAGCCGTTAACGACGGTGGTCGAGGGCGTGCGGACGATGATGTTGTTGAAATTGTAGACGGGGCGTGCTTGCGACATTTGTAGTACCTTTGGCTTGGATGAGGTGCTTCTATCGATCGGATGTGGCGGCGTAAAGCTTTTGCGTACCGGCCGGTTCTCTGCGCGACAAATGAACGCCGGCGAGCATGCAGCGCACGGAGCCGCCGGCAAGCTCGATGGTCGGCACGTCGAAGGCGAGGACGTGGCCCGAAGCTTCGAGCGCCTTGATCTGGTCCGGTCGGAGTGACGCAAGAGCGCGCGCCGACATCACGACGACACGCCCATCGGCGCCATCGAGTTCGATTGCGTTACCGGCAAAGTTCTCGATCTGATCGATCGTGAGGTCGATGACCTGTCGGCCCGTTTCCTCCAGCCGCGCGCAAATCTCGTGCCGCCGTGCGGCGTCCGGGATCATGCTGGTGCCGATCAGCGCGAAATCCGTGCCGATGCACATCAGCACATTGGTATGATAGATCGAGTTGCCGTTGCGATCGACCGCGCCGAAAACCATCGGCTCGAAATTGAAATGGGTGCAGAAACGCTCCAGCGCCACCTCGTTCGTGCGGTTCGATCGTGCGGCATAGGCAACGCGGCCGATATGGTCGAGCACCATGGCACCAGTGCCCTCGAGATAGACGCCGTCCTTTTCGAGGCCGGAATAGTCGATCACGTCCTGGACGCGATACTCGTTCTTGAGCATCTCGATGATGTCGGCGCGGCGTTCGCTCTGGCGGCTTTCCGAATACATCGGATAGATCGCCACATGTCCGCCCGAGTGGGTGGAGAACCAGTTGTTGGGAAACACCGAGTCCGGACGCGTCATCGTCTCGTCCTCGAACATATGGACGGCGACGCCAGCCGACGACAGGCCTTCAGCCATGCGCGTCACTTCGTCGAAGGCGGCGGTTGCGATCGCCGAAGGCTTGCGGGCCTCGTCAGTCGACTGAAAGGCATTGTCCTTGGCCGTCATCGGATTCGGGCCGAAATGGTGCGGTCGGATCATCACGACGCCCTTGGGCGCTTGTACGGACAGTCTCTTCATCTCAGGCAGCGCTCCGCTCTGCAACGACGGCCGGTTGCTTGAACAAACCGTAGAGATCGCGCGGATGCTCCGGCTGCGTCGTCAGGTCGAGCTCGGTGTAGAAAGCCGTGCCCTGGATCTTGTCGCGCAGGAAGCGCAGCGCTGAAAAGTCCTCGGTGGCAAAGCCGACGGAATCGAAGATGGTGATCTGGGCGCCCGACCGGCGCCCTTCCGCCTCGCCTACAATCACGCGCCAAAGCTCGGTCACCGGAAAATCCGGCGCCATCTGCTGGATTTCGCCCTCGATCCGGGTTTGCTCCGGATATTCGACAAAGACGTCGGCGCGACGCAGGATATCGCCCTGCAATTCGGTCTTACCGGGGCAATCGCCGCCTACGGCATTGATGTGCACGCCGGCGCCGACCATGTTGTCGGAGAGGATCGTCGCGTTACGCTTGTCGGCCGTCACCGTCGTGATGATGTCGGCTCCCGCAACAGCCTCTTCGGCCGTCTTGGCGACGACGATATCGAAATCCATGTCGGCAAGGTTCTTCTGGAACTTGTCCGCCGCTTCGATATCGATATCGAAAACCTGCAGACGCTTGATGCCGAGCAGCGCCCGGAACGCCAGCGCCTGAAATTCCGATTGGGCGCCGAGGCCGATGATCGCCATCGAGCGGGCATCGGGCCGGGCGAGGTATTTCGCCGCCAGCGCCGAAGTTGCGGCAGTGCGCAGGCCGGTCATGATCGTCATCTCGGAGACGAGACAGGGATACCCCGTGCTGACATCCGAGAGAACGCCAAACGCCGTCACCGTCTGCAGGCCGACATTCGGATTCTTCGGGTGGCCATTGACGTACTTGAAGCCGTAATGCTCGCCGTCCGACGTCGGCATCAGCTCGATGACACCCGTCTTCGAGTGGCTCGCGAGCCGCGGGGTTTTCTCAAAATCGTTCCATCTGCGGAAATCGTCTTCGATATATTCCGCAAGACCCAACAGGAACGTTTCAATGCCGATCGATTTGACCAGCTCGATTACGTTGCCGACACCGACATACTGAACCACGATTCCAACTCCATCGGGAAACTCGATGAAGTCAGCCTAGGCATGCAACAAGCGAGTTGAAATTTTAAACTTGTACGCTTGAGGAACAAAGATTGAGCAATTTGCGCAACACTGATATACACTTTTCATGCATATCTTCGATGACCTCGATCACCAGCTCATCTCGCTACTGCGAGAAGACGGCCGCGCGCCCTACTCCAAGGTCGCCTCGGTTCTCGGCATATCGCGGGCGACGGTGCAGACGCGCATCGACCGCCTGCTCGAGACCGGCGCGGTGCTGGGTTTCACCCTGCGCGTGCGGCAGGATTACGACGAGCGCGCCATCCGTGCGATCATGATGATCGAGGTCAGCGGGCGCACGACCACCAAGGTCATCAAGTTCCTTCGCGGCCTGCCCGAACTCTACGCCCTTCACACTACCAATGGCGCCTGGGACATGGTGGCCGAAATTCGCGCCAACAGCCTGAGCGACTTCGACCGAATCCTGCGTGAAGTTCGTGACGTCGAAGGCGTGCTCAACAGCGAGACGAGCATTCTTCTCAGCACCATCTGATATCGGCGCGTCCCCGCGCCCCGCAAAACACAGGCATGACCGTGAGCCACATTCCTCAGATCGATTACGACACCGCTTCCGAACTTATCCGTTCGGCCCATGACGAAGAGGTCCGCGTCCGCGGCCGCATGACCAACATGAAGCGCACCCTGCTGCATTCGCCGACAGCCCATCGGATCTATGCGGAATGGTTCACGCTCAGGGAGGAGTTGCGGCCGGCGCTCGACGACCGGGCAATCTGGCTGCTTTCGCATGCGATCTCCGAGGCGATGCAATCGCCGATCGCCATGGGCTTCTTCCGCCGCGCCTTTGCCAATTCCGGCGTCGATTTTCATTCGATCGTGCCGACGGAAGACGAACAGCGGCTGATCGACTTCGGCCGGGCGATCGTCGGCAATTCCAATGCGGTGCCGGCAGAGATCTGGGATGGGCTCAAAGCGCGCTATGACAATGCGGCGCTTGTCAACCTCGTGGCGTTTGCGGGGATCATGGTTGCAACGGCGATGTTCAACAATGTCGTCGAAGTCGATTTCGACCAGGAACTGGCACCATTCATGGACTGAGTGAGCAGCGAGAGCGCCGCCCGATGCGCGGCGCTTTAACGTTCTGCCGTAATTTCAATCGGCGTATCGGGTGGTGAATTCGGGATTGCCGCGCAAAGTGTTGCTGACGGTGCAGATTTCGTTTTCGGCAGCCTCGGCAATCGCATGCCGCGTCGCTTCATCAAAGTCGCCCTTGATGTCGAAGACGATCTCGAATTTCGCGATTCGTGACGGCTCGTCATGGGCCTTCTCGCCCGTCACTTTGGCGCTGACTTCGGTCAGCCGGTCGAGCACGCCAAAGCGGCTGGCGGCAATGCGGGCGCTCAATACCAGGCAGCTGGCCAGCGAAGCATAGAGCAGGTCGAGCGGACCATAGCCCGGTTGCGACGGCCCGGTCACGATATCCAATTCGCCGCCGGTGACCGACGTCACATGCGGGAACCCGGTTTTGCCGACGACGGCCGTTGCGCCTGTTTCTCGCGTCCGTACCTTCACATCTGCCATTTTACTCGCCTTCTCCAATATTCGCGAAATCGGACTGACCTATTACGCAGAAGTCCCGATCTGTTCGTCATGCCGTGGGCCATAACTGGCCCACGGTTCTGATATGTCCGCGCTCAGTCGCTGGCGCAAGTGAGCGCGCGCAGGAATCAGTTCTTCTTGACGAGGCGGTAGAAGACGAAGTCGGAGGTGGCGCCGTTGACGTAGCCTTCGACCTTGTCCTTCATCGCAACCTGGGTTGCAGCCTGGAACATGATCACGATCGGCGACTTCTCCTGCACCTTGCGCTGCAGGTCGACATAGAGTGCCGAACGCTTGGCCGGATCGGCTTCCTTCAACGCAGCTTTCGTCGCTTCGTTGAGTTCTGCCGGGACAGCCCAGCCGTTACGCCACGTGGTCGTCGACTGGTACTTATCGTCGGCATTGTCCTCGTTGTAGGCGAAGGCCTTGGCGTTCGAATGCGGGTCCATGAAATCGGGGCCCCAATAGAGCAGCATGGCCTCATGGGTGCGGGCACGGTACTTGGTGATAACCTGGCTGCCGGTGCCCGGGATGATGTCGAAGGTGATGCCGGCTTCGGCGAACGAAGCCTGCAGTGACTGCGCCATGTCGGTGAACGGCGTCGAGTTGATGACGTCGAGTGTCACCTTAATCGGCGTCTGAATGCCCGCGTCTGCGAGGATCTTCTTCGCCTTTTCGACATCGTAGGTATAGGGCGTCTCGTCGAGCGAACCCGGGAAGCCCTTCGGCCAGAAGGCCTGGTGGACGTCCATCTGACCCTTCAGGAAGCTGTCGGTCATACCCTTGTAGTCGACGAGGTAACGGGCAGCTTCCCAGACGGCTGGCGGCTGCAGGGCTGCGGCCTTCTGGTTGAACGACAGGAAGTGAACGGCCGCCTGCGGGTAGGATTCGACCTTCATGCCGCCCTTGGCTGCAACGCTTGCCATCTGATCCGGCGTCAGGTTCTTCGCCATATCGACGTCGCCGGTTTCAAGCATCAGCTGCTGCGTTGCGGCTTCTGCGACATGGCGGATGATCACGCCCTTGATTGCCGGAGCGCCACCGAAATAGTTCGGGTTGCTCTGCAGGTTCAGAAGTTCGCCGGCGCGGAAGGCCTTCAGCACGAACGGACCGGAGCCGGCCGAGTTCGCCTTGAGCCAGGCATTGCCGTAGTCGCCATCGGCTTCGTTTGCCTTGACCGCTTCCGCGTCGACGACCGATGCCGGGCGTGCCGCCAGGACGTTGAGCACGAAGGCCGACGAGAAGTCGCCTTCATACTTGATCGTGACCTTGTTGCCGTCGGCGGTCACCATCTTGTCGATGTTTTCAGGGGTCCAGCCAAGCTGCGTCAGAATGAAAGCAGGCGCCTTGTTGAGCACGACGACGCGCTTGAAGGAGTAGACGACGTCCTCGCCACGCAGCGGGTTGCCGGAAGAGAAGGTGACGCCATCACGCAGGGTGAAGGTGATGGTCTTTGCCGCATCGTCAGCGGTCCATTCGCTGGCAAGGCCCGGCGAAAGCTTCAGAACGTCAGGCGCATCATATTGCACCAGACGGTCATAGGTCTGCGTCACATATTCGCCGGACGAAAACTCGTAGGCTTCGGCCGGATCGATGCTGACGATATCGTCGATGTTCTGGGCAACGACCAGCACTTCGGCAGGCGTTTCCGCCAAAGCTGCCGGAGCCACGCTCAGCATAAGGGATGCCGCGAAAACCGCGGCCTTGAACATTCTCATCATCGCTCTCCTATTTTCGATGAGGTTTGGTTTTTGTTGTCGTCGCCGGCTTGGGGACTGCCTGGGGCATGCCGGTCTCGTTGGGCAAGGGTGTGCGGGATCGGAACAGCGGCAGCGTGCCGGTCCAGATCAGCCGCACGGGCCTATCCGTCTTGTTCCACCAGTAGTGTGGCTGGATGCCCCGAAAATGCAGGCCATCGCCGGGTGTAAGCGTGGTCTCGTCATCATCGAGACCGAACAGGATTTCGCCGTGCAGGACGTACACCAGCTCTTCGCCCTCATGGCTGAACACCTCGGACCGGTGCCCGGCGGGGATAGTGATGACGAAGCTGGACAACTGATTGCCGGCGAAATCCGCGCCGATCCGCTCATAGGACACCGGCGAGCCGCCCACGGAAAAGACCATGCGTTCGCTGGCACGCGACAGACCGGTATCGATCGCCGGCGCCAGGATGAAGTGATTGAGCTCGGCATTCAGCCCCTGCGCGATCTGCGCCAGCGTGCCAAGCGAGGGCATCGCGAGGTCGCGCTCGATCTGGCTGAGATAGCCAACCGAGACGCCCGCCGCGTCGCTCAGCTCCTGCAGCGTCATATGCATCTGCCGCCGTCGCGCACGCACCAGTGCGCCGATCCGCGGCTGGCCCGCAGTCGCGGCCCTGGCGGATGCGGTGTCTGCATCCTCAGATGGCACGGTCACGATGGATTCTCCTCACCAGTAAAATTTTTTTGATTTAAGCAAACTTATTTATATGCTCCAAGCGAATTCTTGCGCTATCGACAGCCGCGACCGCAAGCGAACGAGGGATGGAATCGCCACGTGGCAAACAACAACACGACTACAGCGCCCGCGCCGACGCGCCGCGCCGGGGCGCAAAGCCCGGGCAGACGGCGCCTTTTTTCGCTGCTTGGCTTTTTCGTCACGCTCGGCGTGACCTTCATCGGGCTGCTCGCAATCACTTTCTTCATCGGCCGCATCGTGCCGATCGACCCGGTGCTCGCGGTCGTCGGCGATCGCGCCCCCGTTGCCGTCTATGAACGTGTCCGCGAGGAAATGGGCCTCGATCGGCCGCTCGCCGCCCAGTTCGTCAGCTATGTCGGCGATGTGGTGACGGGCAACTTCGGCACGGCAGTTTCCACAGGCAAACCCGTGATCGAGGACCTCGCCCGGGTCTTCCCGGCGACATTGGAGATGGCGACGCTCGGCATCATCCTCGGCGTATTGATCGGCGTGCCGCTCGGCGTCGTCGCCGCAAGCCGCCGGGGCTCCTGGCTCGATCAGGGCATCCGCGTCGTCGGCCTGCTCGGTTATTCCGTGCCCGCCTTCTGGCTCGGCCTCGTCGGGCTCGCCGTCTTCTATGCGAAGTTGAAATGGGTCGGCGGCCCCGGCCGGGTCGACATCTTCTACGACGGTGTCGTCACCCCGATCACCGGCCTTATCCTCGTCGACAGCATCATCGCCGGCGACTGGGAGATCTTCCGCAACGCGGTCTGGCATCTCATCCTGCCGGCGTCCTGCCTCGGCTTTTTCTCGCTTGCCTATATCGCCCGCATGACGCGGTCTTTCATGCTCGATCAGTTGAGCCAGGAATATGTGACCACCGCGCGGGTCAAGGGCGTGCCGGAAAGGCTCGTCATCTGGCGCCATGCCTTCCGCCCGATCCGCGTGCCGCTGATCACCGTCATCGGCCTGTCCTATGCCGGCCTGCTCGAGGGCTCCGTGATGATCGAGACGATCTTTTCGTGGCCCGGCATCGGCAACTACCTGACCGTCGCCCTGCTCAACGCCGACATGGCGGCCGTCCTCGGCTCGACCCTGGTGATCGGCGCGGT
The DNA here is from genome assembly GCF_050434565.1 of Ensifer sp. 4252. Classification (NCBI taxonomy): domain Bacteria; kingdom Pseudomonadati; phylum Pseudomonadota; class Alphaproteobacteria; order Hyphomicrobiales; family Rhizobiaceae; genus Ensifer; species Ensifer sp. 4252. Next base: position 22,966 of record NZ_JBNDIU010000022.1, on the reverse strand, counting down.
CTTCATCGGCATCAACAAGATATCGGACGTGCTCTATCGCGTGCTCGATCCGCGTGCGCGCTAGGGAGAAGCGGACATGACAACACTTCGCGACTGGCTGATCGACGACAGCCCCGCCTCGCCGATGCAAGCGCGCCTCGGCCGGTTCTATAGGATTTTCGGCGCGCTGATGCACAATCCGCTCGCCGTGGTCGGCGCGATCATCATCCTGGTGCTCGTCTTGACTGCGCTGTTCGCGCCCTGGATTGCGACGCATGATCCGCTGCGCCAGGCGCTCGGCGAGCGACTGCTGCCGCCAAGCGCTGCGCATTGGATGGGAACCGATGAACTCGGCCGGGATATCTGGTCGCGCGTCGTCTACGGTGCACGCATCACCCTTGCGATCGTGACGCTGGTCGCGGTGCTTGCAGCACCCGCCGGCCTGGTCATCGGCGTTGCCGCCGGCTATTTCGGCGGATGGGTCGATCGCATCCTCATGGGCATCACCGACATTTTCCTGTCGCTGCCCAAGCTGATCCTGGCGCTTGCCTTTGTCGCGGCGCTTGGACCGGGCATCGAAAACGCGATCATCGCCATCGCCATTACCTCGTGGCCCGGCTACGCCCGCGTCGCTCGCGCCGAAACGCTGACCTTCAAAAACTCCGAGTTCATCTCGGCCGTGCGCCTGCTCGGCGCATCGAGCCTCCGGGTCAACCTCGGTCACGTTCTGCCGCTCTGCACCTCGTCCATGATCGTGCGTGTCACGCTCGATATGGCAGGCATCATCCTGACGGCAGCCGGCCTCGGCTTCATCGGGCTTGGCGCCCAGCCGCCGCTGCCCGAATGGGGCGCGATGATCTCGCGCGGCCGCTCCTTCATTCTCGACCAATGGTGGGTGGCAACGATGCCCGGCTTTGCGATCATTCTCGTCAGCCTCGGTTTCTGCTTCCTCGGCGACGGCCTGCGCGACGTGCTTGACCCGAAGAGCGGGGAGCAACGCTGATGAACCCGCTTCTCGAAATCGAAAACCTGCGCGTCACTTTCCCGACTCCACGCGGCGACCTTGAGGTCGTCCGTGGCCTCTCCTTCACGCTCGGCCGCGAACGCCTCGGCATCGTCGGCGAAAGCGGTTCGGGAAAGTCGATGACCGGCCGCTCGATCCTCAAACTGGTGCGTGCACCGGGGCGAGTGACGGCCGACAAGCTGACCTTCGACGGTATCGATCTGCTAAAGCGCTCCGAGCGTCAGATGCGTGCCATCCGCGGCGCCCGCATCTCGATGGTGATGCAGGATCCGAAGTTCTCGCTGAACCCTGTCATGACGATCGGCGAACAGATCGCCGAGGCGCTTCTGACGCATCAGCGGCTGCCGCGCCGCGAGGTGAACAACCGCGTTCTGACCATGCTGGAATCGGTCCGGATCGCCGATCCGGAGCGCGTCGCCAAGCTCTACCCACATGAAGTTTCCGGCGGCATGGGCCAGCGGGTGATGATCGCGATGATGCTGATCCCCGAACCGGATCTTCTCATCGCCGACGAGCCGACGTCGGCGCTCGACGTCTCGGTGCAGGCCCAGGTGCTCGACATCATCGATGAACTGGTCAAGCGCAAGGGCATGGGCCTGATCTTCATCAGCCACGACCTCAACCTCGTTTCGAGCTACTGCGACCGCATCCTGGTGATGAACACCGGCGAGGTGGTGGAGGAATGCAAGGCCGGCCAGTTGATGAACGCAAAGCACCCTTATACCCGCGGCCTCATCGCCTCGATCCCGCGTCTCGACGAAACCCGGAACGAGCTTCCCGTGCTCGACCGCAGCGCATGGGCAAAGAAATGACGGCGCTTTCTCTGAAGAACCTCGATATCTTCTACGGCGACGCGCACATCACGCACGACGTCAACCTCGAAATTGCCGATGGTGAGAGCTTTGCCCTCGTCGGCGAAAGCGGCTCCGGCAAGTCGACGGTGCTGAAGGCGATCGCCGGCCTTGCGCCTGAGTGGACCGGCGAGATCAACGTCTTCGGCAAGCCGCGCAGCCACGGCATCGACCGCGCCTTCTCCCGCCAGTGCCAGATGGTGTTCCAGGACCCGTACGGCTCGCTGCATCCGCGCAAGACCGTCGACGCCACGCTCGGCGAAGCGCTGACAATCCACGGCATCGGTGATCGCAGTGCGCGCATCGAAGAGGTGATGTCCTCCGTCGGCCTCGACCGAAAATTCCGCTTCCGCTTTCCGCATCAGCTCTCCGGCGGCCAGCGCCAGCGCGTTGCCATTGCGCGCGCGCTGATGCTGAAGCCGAAGGTGTTGTTGCTCGACGAGCCCACCTCAGCGCTCGATGTTTCGGTGCAGGCGGAAATTCTGAACCTGCTCAAGCGATTGCGGCAGGAACAGAACCTCACCTTCCTCATGGTCACCCACAACCTTCCGGTCGTTTCCTTCCTCTGCGATCGTCTCGCCGTCATGCGGCAGGGCCGCATCGTCGAGGTGGCCGATGTCGCCGACCTCAAGCGCGGCGACCTCAAGGACTCCTATTCGCGCGAACTGATGCACATCAGCGCAGCGCACGCGAACTAATCAACATTCCAAGGACATATGATGAACAGTGAACAGATCGCTGCTGCGTTGGCTGAATTCGACGCGGCGATTGCCAAGGATATCAACGCGGACGCCGTATGGGGCGCGCTTCAGACGCTTTGCCGCCAGGTGATCGGCGCCAAGCTCTTCACGATCATGACCGTCGACATGGTCAATGAAGTTGCCCGTCGCGCCTATACCTCGCACCCCGAGGAATACCCGACCTCCGGCACCAAGCCGATCCGCTATGACAGCTGGTTCGATATCGTGCACAAGGCGCACCAGACTTTCGTCGCCAATACGATTGTCGACATCTCCAAGGTGTTCGGCGACCACGAAACGATCTGGGCGCTCGGCTGCGGATCCGTCGCCAATATCCCGGTTGTCGTCGGTGGCGAACTGCTCGGAACCGTCAACTGCCTTGACGTCGAGCATCATTACACGCCGGAGCGCGTAGCGCTCTCGAAGCACCTGGAACTGCCGGCGAAGCTGGCCTTCCTTGCTGCCGCTCGCTTGTCCAAAGACTGATTCTTTGAGGCCGGGGGCATTGCTTGCCCTCGGCCATTTCCCCTGGACATGAGTTGAAGTCGGCGGCGGCGTACGAGCCTGAAACCAATCGCCCGCGTCGAACCAACCTGCTGCCGTTGAGCCTTCGTCCCCCCATCAAGAGGGGTATCCCGACGTTCTTCGACCCTGCACCATTCCACGGCCTTCCCCGTTGCCGACAACAAACCGGAGATGGTCGGGAGCCGCAAGGAATGCGGGCTCTGTTCAGGCCTCCGCTCCTTGCCCAAGCAGCGCCTCGATTTCAGCAAGCGTCGGCATCGCCGGCGCCGTGCCGCGGCGGGTAACCGAGATCCCGGCCGTCGCGCAACCGAAACGCGCCGCCTCGACCGGCGCCAACCCTCGCGCCAAGGCCGCCGAGAACCCACCGACGAAGGCATCTCCCGCACCGGTCGTGTCGATCACCGGGCCGCTCGCCATCGCCGGGACGAAAACGGATTGGCTCTGATTGTGGAGAAGAACGCCTCTTTCGCCCAGCGTGATCAGTGCAGACTTTGCGCCCTTCTTCAGAAGTGCGTCGCCCGCCCGCCGCGCATCGTCGGCCGTGGCAAGCGCAAATCCGACCAGCGCAGCCGCTTCGGTTTCGTTCGGCACGATGTAATCGCAAAGAGGATAGATGGCATCCGGGAAGGGTTCTGCCGGCGCCGGATTGAAAACTGTGACCACACCTGCCGCATGGGCGATTTCCAGCGCTCGCTGGGCGGCAGCCGCCGGCTGCTCGAGTTGCGTGACGAAAATGCGCGAGGCTTCGATCGTTTCCCGCGCTGCCTCGACATCGTCGATACCGATCGAGCCGGCCGCACCGGGATAGACGATGATGGCGTTCTCGCCATTCTGGTCGTTGACGTAGATGAAGGCTGCCCCCGTCGGCAGGTCGTCCATCTGGACGATCTTCGGTGTCACGCCTGCCTCGGCATAGGTGCGAAGCGCCATGTCACCGAAGGTGTCACGTCCGATCTTGGAAATGAAGGACACCGGACTGCCCGCGCGTACCGCCGCGACGGCCTGGTTCGACCCCTTGCCGCCCGGCCCAACCGAGAAGCCGCTGCCGGTAATCGTTTCGCCGACAACCGGCATGCGCCGTGCCAGATAGGCCGTATCGGCCACGAAGATCCCGAGGATCGAAACACCAACCTTCATTTCTGCCTCCACCGGTCGCACCGCCGCGAATACCGGAGCGGGGATCCAGATAAATTTTCACGACTTCAAGACGTTATGACGACCTGCTCAAGCGGATCCTGCGCAGGCTGACTTTGGGTCAGCTAGGCCGTTTCAGGCGGAATGACGCCCTTGGTAAACAGGAAGCAGCCATAAAAGCGCGTCTCACCTGTGGTGATGACGCAATAGGCCTTCTTGGCTTCCTCGTAAAAGGCGAAGCGTTCGATGCCGTACATTGGCGCAGACTTGCCCTCGGCACGGTCGATTTCGGCTTGGACCTCTCGCTGCACATCGGCAATTTCGCTCGGCGCACCCATGATCTCCATGCGGCCTGCCGATGGCTGCAGCGGCGTATCGAGCGGCAGCACCGACAGAACCGCCTTCACGGCACGGGCGGCGGAGACGTTGTCGATGTGCAAGAGCTTGCCGAGCGTGGTCTGCCGGGCGATCGCATCGGACGGAAAGTTGGTATCGGAAATGACCAGCGTGTCACCGTGCCCCATAGAGCGCAATGCGTGCAACACATCCGCATTGAGGGCCGGGTCGAGATTTTTCAGCATGGACATTCCTCCTCCAGGCGCCCGCTCGCATGCTCCCGAGTGACGCGCAACCACGTGACGCCGAGCCGGCACCACGCACTCCCAATCTTCCGTTGCAACTCCGCAGACAGTCGCACTCTCGGGCCGGCTCCCCCGCCCCGAGATGTGGATCTCTTACTCGCCGTAAGGGATCCAGATGTTTTTGACGTCGGTGGCACGGCGCAGATAGGCTTGCCCTTCCGCCGCCGAGCGATCGAACCAATCGGTCGCCTTGCCATAGTCGACGAATGTGCGCTTCAGGTTCCCGGCCGAAAGCTTTTCGACCACCGTCGACAGTTCCTGTGTGCCGAAGGCCCAGAGGGCATCGACATCGTTGTGGCTCGCCAGCGTCTTTGCCAGTTCCATCGCCGAACCGGTGACGATGTTGATGACCCCGGCCGGAACATCCGACGTCTCGAGGATCGAGTAGAAGTCGGTCGCGGCCAGCGGGTGCTGTTCACTTGGAACCGCGACGACGCGGTTGCCGGTGGCGATCAGCGGCGCGACGAGGCTGATGAAGCCGAGCAGCGGCGCTTCCGTCGGGCAGACGACACCCACCACACCGATCGCTTCGGGCATGGCGAGTGCCACGCCCCGCAGCGGCGGCTGATGGACCACGCCCTCGTACTTGTCGGCCCAGGCGCCGTAGGTGAAGAGCCTGGATATCGAAGCCTCGACCTCTGCCTTTGCGTTGGCTCCCGATGCGCCGGTCATCGCGACGATGCGGTCTGCAAACTCATCCGCCCGACCGCTGAGGTTTTCGGCGATGTAATAGAGGATCTGCGCACGATTGTGCGATGTCGCCGACGTCCAGCCGGAAGCGGCGTGCGCGGCAACCACGGCGTTGCGGATATCCTTGCGGTTACCCTCGCCGACCTCGCCAATCACCTTGCCCTTCGGCGACAGAACTGGGCGCGAATAGTTGCCATCCGGACGCGCCTGCTTGCCGCCGATGAATAGCTTGGCGGTGCGATCGAGCGACGGAGCCGAGAAATCGCCGGACGCCGGCTTCAACACCGGCTCTGCCGGTGCTGCACGCAGCTTGCGCCCCACCCAGGCCTTGGGCTTCAAATACTCGTAGCAACCTTCGCGGCCGCCCTCGCGACCGAAGCCGGATTCACGCTTGCCGCCGAAACCGGCAGCCGCATCGAAGAGATTGGTGGCGTTGACCCAGACGACGCCGGCGGCAAGCTTTGCTGCGACGTTAAGCGCCAGGCCGATCGTTTCGCTCCAGACGCTTGCGGCCAGACCGTAGCGCGAATGGTTGGCGAGCTGGATCGCCTCTTCCGGCGTGCGGAAGGTCATCGACACGGCGACCGGACCGAAGATCTCCTCGGTCGCGACGACCGACGTCGGCTGCACATTGGTGAGCAGGGTCGGCGGATAGAAGCTGCCACCCTTCGGCAGCTCGATCTTCGGCTGGTGGAGCTTCGCGCCTTCGGCGACACCCTTGGCAACCAGGCTCTCGATGCGTTGCAACTGCACCGGCGCGACGATCGCTGCCATGTCGATCGCCTTGTCGAGCGGATGGCCGACACGCAAGGTTTGCATGCGCCGCGTCAAGCGCTCGTAAAAGAGCGGAGCAATGCCTTCCTGCACCAGCAGCCGGGAACCGGCGCAGCAGACCTGACCCTGGTTGAACCAGATCGCGTCCACCACGCCCTCAACGGCGCCATCGATATCGGCATCGTCGAAGACGATGAACGGCGACTTGCCGCCGAGTTCGAGCGTCAGCGATTTTCCGGTGCCCGCCGTCTTTTCCCGGATCAGGCGACCGACTTCCGTCGAGCCGGTAAAGGCGATCTTGTCGATATCCGCATGCTCGACGATCAGCGCACCGGTTTCGCCCTCGCCGGTCACAACGTTCAGTACACCCGCAGGCAGCCCTGCGGCAGCGGCGAGCTCCGCAAAGAGCAAGGCCGTCAGCGGCGTGAACTCGGCCGGCTTGAGGATGACGGTGTTGCCCAGCGCCAGCGCCGGAGCGACCTTCCAGGCGAGCATCAGGAACGGAAAATTCCACGGAATGACCTGGCCGACGACGCCAACCGGCACCTGATCGGCAAACTCGGTCTCCTGCAACTGCGCCCAGCCGGCATGATGGTAGAAGTGACGCGCAGCCAGCGGAATGTCGATATCGCGTGTCTCGCGGATCGGCTTGCCGTTGTCGATCGCTTCGACCACCGCGATCAGGCGCGCATGGCGCTGGATCATGCGGGCAAGGGCATAGAGGTGGCGGGCACGGGCGTGGCCCGGCAGCTTGGCCCAGGCACCTTGCGCCTTTCGAGCGGCAGTGACCGCGTCATCCACGTCCTTGGCGCTGCCAAGGGCGAGCTTCGCCAATAGCGCACCGGTCGCGGGCTCATGGCTCTCGAAGGTCTTGCCGGAAGACGATGCAACAAAAGCGCCGTTGATGAAGTGGCCGAACTCACCCTTGTGGCGCGCCAGCCACTGGCGGGCCTCGGCGTCGGCTTCCGGTGCGGGACCATAGGACATTTCGTCAAAATACCTTGCGACTGTCATCGGGATCATCCAATCGGGTGTCGGTTGAGGGCCGAGTAGGCGCCGGTCACGTGATGTTCCAGCTGGCGTTCGATATCGCCGAGCAGGCTCGATGCGCCGACGCGAAAAAGATCCGGCTCCAGCCACTCGCGACCGAGTTCGTCCTTCATCAGGAACTGGTAGTTGAGGATATCCTTGGCGGCCGAAATGCCGCCCGCAGGCTTGTAGCCAACCTTGATGCCGGTGCGCTCCTGGTAGGCGCGGATCATGCGCAGCATCACCAGCGTCACCAAAAGGGTGGCGTTGACACCTTCCTTGCCGGTGGACGTCTTGATGAAGTCGGCGCCCGCCATCATGCAGACGAGCGAAGCACGGGCAACGTTGCGCAGCGTCTTGAGGTCGCCGGTCGCCAGGATCGCCTTGACATGCGCATCGCCGCAGGCGGCGCGAAAATCGCGCATCTCGTCATAGAGCGCCTGCCAATTGCCGGTAAGCACATGCTCACGGGTGATGACGATGTCGATCTCCTTGGCGCCATCGGCGACCGAAGCCTCGATCTCGCGCAGCTTGACATCGTGTGGGATGAGACCGGCGGGAAAGCCGGTGGAGACGGCGGCGACCGGAATGCCCGAGCCATCAAGCGCCTCGACTGCGGTCGAAACGAAGCGGTGATAAACGCAGACGGCGCCGGTGGTGATACCGCGGTTGCCCATGCCAAGTGCATCGAGAATGTCCTGGCGAACCGGCTGGCGCGCCTTGGCGCAGAGCCGCTTGACGCGTTCCGTCGTGTCGTCGCCGTTGAGCGTCGTCAGGTCGATGCAGGTCACGGCCTTTAACAGCCAGGCGGCCTGCGCATCCCTCTTCACCGTCCGCCGACCAGGCAGTGTAGAAACGCGCCGTTCGGCAGCCGAAAGATTGACGCGCTGATCGACGACCCAGCCGAGATCAAGCTCCATGCCATCGTTGCGCGGCCAGTTGTGGCCGGAGGCCACAGCTGGCACCGTTTTCGCGGCCACAGTCTTCATAGCAAGGTCTTCCAAGCGATTGCTCCTCGAACTCCCTGACATCGCAGCACGATACCACGGCTGTTACCCACTTCGACGGCGATTCTCGTTTTGTTATTTTTCTATCGCATTTTTGTTAGCATTCCACCAGAAACCGAAAGTGTCAAGCGACCCATCGCATTCCGATGGAATCGTACCATTTTTTGGCGAGGCTCAGATCGCTGGAATGCGCGTGTCGCCGTCTTCGGTGATCACCGAACGAAAGACATTCATCGGCGCAAAGAAGGCAGGCTTCAGTTTGCCGATCTTGCTCAGATCGACGACGAGATGGCTTTCGCGGGCGAGCGAGATCACTTTCTGCTTCACTGCCACCTCGTGAAAATGCACACAGGTTGCACCGCGCCCCGGATCCACGCCCGCGGCAGAGAGAAAGGCAACATTGATCCCCAGCGAATCGAGCGTGTCGAGCCCCGAATTCCCAGAGAACGACGCCGAGGCCGGATGATAGACACCACCGAGCATGACGATGCGGACATTGGGTTTTCGGGTCAGCCTGTCCGCCACATTCAACGAGTAACATACTGCAGTAATTGCATAATTTTCGGGGATGAGATCGACCAGATATTCGAGCGTCGTTCCGCAATCGATAAAGATGGTTTCGTCCGGGCGGATGTGCTGCGCTGCATGGACACAGGCCTCGCGCTTTGCTGCGGCATGGCTGTCGGCTTCGCGCGCCAGCTCATAAGGCATACCGCCATCGATTTCGCCTGATGGCACGATGTGGCCGCCGAGGAAGGTGAATTGCCCCGGATTATCAGCGACATCGCGCCGGATCGTCATCTCGGAAACCCCGAGCAGGGCTGCGGCATCGCGCAGATGAAGGACGCGGCGGCCGGAGAGCGCGTCGGCGAGTTGAATGATACGGGCTGTCTTGCGGCTGGCCATGAGCGTTTCCGTATGTCCGGTCGTTCGCGCCAAAACATCACAGCAGAGATGGCCGAACATCATTTGTGATAAATATCACAAAACGTCGTCATTCCGCAAGTAACTTCACAGCCACAGAAAAGGCAGACGGCAAAGACTGCAGCGCAAGCCTCCGCCGTCCAGAATCTTCGCTTTGAAAACGGCGACGACGATAAGTCATTGAAGCCCGCCGCCGCTATTCATTCGGCTAGCCGCCGATCGGCGCGGTACGCGCTGCCAACCACGCTGCCGTCTCCGGATCGAGTACCCTGTTCATGGTCTTGGCAACCCGCCAATGATAGGCGTCGATCCACTGCCTCTCGGTTTCGCTCAGCAGATTGATGTCCGCGAGCCGCAGATCGATCGGCACCAGCGTCAGGCTGCGGAAGCTCATGAAGCCGTCGCCGTCGTCGATCACTTCCACCTGGTTCTCTATGCGGATGCCGTATTCTCCGGCCTTGTAATAGCCAGGCTCTATGGTCGTCACCATGCCCGGTCGCAATTCGATCTCGTTGACACGCCGGTCGAAGCGTTGCGGCTGCTCGTGCACCGACAGGAAATGACCGACGCCATGGCCGGTGCCGTGATCGTAGTCGAGCCCGAGGTCCCAAAGCGGTCGGCGCGCGAAGGCGTCGAGGTGATGGCCGTAGGTCCCCTTCGGAAATTTGAGCGAGACCATGGAGATGAGTCCCTTCAGGACCGCCGTATAGGCGCGCCGGATTTCATCGCAGACCGGCCCGATCGCCGTCGTGCGCGTCGCATCCGTCGTGCCGGTGAAATACTGCCCACCGGAATCGAGCAGATAGACGCCATGCGAGGTGATTGGCGCATTGCTCTTGGCGCTCGCCGCATAATGGCACATGGCCGCATGGCCGGCGGCCGCCGAGATAGACCGGAAGCTCGGCTCGACGAAGGTTTCCTCCATCTGCCGGAAGGCGAGGATCCGATCCTCAGCCTCGAGCTCGGTCACCGGACGCCCTTCCTCCTCCCGCTTGGCCGCATTGGTCTCCAGCCACGCGAAGAACCTGATCCAGGCCGCACCATCATGGCGATGGCAATCGCGGAAGCCCGACAATTCCACGGGGTTCTTCAGCATCTTGGCAAGCGTGATCGGGCTGCGCAAAAGGTGGACGGTGCCGCCGGCCTCCCGCGTCGCGTGGGCGACCGCCGAAGGGGCAAAGCCGGGATCGACGAGCGCCACTCGTCCCGCGGCAGCCGTCCGGACGCGGTCGAGAAGCACATCCGGCCCGGACATCGTCACGCCGTCAAGCTCGAAGTCCGTGAGATCGTTTGGCAGCTTGCGGTGGTCGACGAGCCATTCGACGCGGCCGTCCCTGTCGGCGATCATGAAGGATTGCGGCATCGGGTTGAAAGCCACGTCGCGCCCGCGGACGTTCAGGAACCAGGCGATGTTGTCTGGCTGCGCCTCGATCAACACATCGGCGCCCTGCTCTGCCAGCAGCTGGCCAATGCGGCGCTTCTTGTCGGCGACGCTTTCCCCGGCATAGTCGCGTGACAGGGCAATCACATTGCCAAGCGGCCGTTCGGGCTGGTCCGCCCAGATCGCGTCGACGAGATCATCCGTCACGGCAATCCACTCGGCGCCGGCTGCGACAACGGATTGGCCGCAATCGACGTCCCAGGTCGACGGCAGCAGCATCGAATTGAAGCCGACGCGTTCTCCCTTGCGCAGGTTCTTCCGCAGCCAGTCCTTGAGAGGTGCGTCGTAGAAATGCTCAATGGCGAAGCTGCCGAGGTCGATCTCCTGGCGAACCTGCACCTGATAGCGGCCGTCGACGAAGATTGCCGCGCGGTCGCGCATGACGATTGCGACGCCAGCCGATCCGGTGAACCCGGTCACGAATGCGAGCCTGTTGTCATGGGGCGCACAATACTCGCCCTGATGTTCGTCGAACCGTGGGACGACGTAGCCGTCCAGCCCCTGCTCGTCGAGTTTGCGGCGCAGGGCCTCGATCCGGCTGGAAACGCCCGGCCTGTCGTTCGATGTCATGTCGTCTTTCCCTATTGGATAGTGGTCTTCACGCGTCGCCGATCGTCTCGGCGAAGTGACAGGCGGCCATGCCGTGGCCAACCGGCCGCAGTGTCGGTTTCTCCTGTCGGCAAAGCGCGGTGGCGTGCGGGCAGCGAATGTGAAAGGGGCAGCCCGGTGGAATGTCGAGCGGGCTCGGCAACTCGCCGGAGAGCGCCGGCGCTCTACGCCGCTCAGTCGGATCAAGCGAAGGGGCGGCCGCCAGCAGGGCTTGCGAATACGGGTGCATCGGCTTTGAAAAAAGCGCCTCCGACGGCCCTATCTCGACGATGGCACCGAGATAGATCACCGCGACGCGGTGCGAGACATGCCGTACTAGCCTGAGGTCATGGGCAACGAAAAGCACCGTCAGGCCCAAATTGTCCTGCAACTCGAGCAGCAGATTGACGACCTGCGCCTGCACGGAGACGTCGAGCGCGGAAACCAGCTCATCGGCGACAAGGCAGGTCGGCTCCAACGAAAGTGCCCGCGCGATGCCGATGCGCTGGCGCTGACCGCCGGAAAACTCGTGCGGGTACTTGTCGGCGGCACCATCAGGCAATCGCACCAGGTCAAGCAGTTCATCGACACGGCGTTCGATACTCGCGCCCTCGCGCATGCGATGGACCGTGATCGCCTCCCGCAGCGTGTCGCGCACCGTCATGCGCGGATTGAGCGACGTATAGGGATCCTGGAACATCATCTGGACGCGCTTGTTGTAGCCGCGTCTCCTGGCGCCCTTGAGGTCGATGACACTCTCGCCCTCGAAGCGGATATCGCCCGATGTCGGCCGGTGCAGGCCGGCGATACAGCGCGCAAGCGTCGACTTGCCGCAACCGGACTCGCCGACGATGCCGAGCGTTTCGGCCGGCATCACATCGAGGTCGACACCGTTCAATGCCGAGACAACCTGCCGCGGCCGGCCGGCAAGCGTGTCCGACAGAGAACGACGCTTTTCAAACCGCATGAAAAGATCGCGAATGGAAAGCAGCGGCGTGGCCGCCTGATGCGTTGATTGGCTCATTGCGCCGCCTCCCGCGCGCTGAAATGGGCGAGTGCTTCCTCGCGGTGATGGCAGGCGACCTGACGCTGTCGTCCGGCAGCTTCAAGGCTCGGGCGAACATCCCGACATTCCGGGCCAGCCACGGGACAGCGGGCCGTAAACGCACAGCCGGCCGGTAAGGCGTCCAAGGACGGCGGCGCACCGGGGATGGAATAGAGCGGCGTGCGCGGTGCGACGTCGCGCGGAATGGAGCGCAGAAGCCCAAGGGAATAGGGATGCCGGGCGTCGCCGATAACATCAGCCGTTGGTCCCGTTTCGCACATTCGCCCGCCATACATCACCGCCACCCGGTCGCAGGTTTCCGCCACCACGCCCATGTCGTGTGTCACGAGGATCACGGCCATGCCGAGGTCGCGGCTGAGCCCCTGAATGAGTCGCAGGATCTGGTCCTGGATGGTCACATCAAGCGCCGTCGTCGGCTCGTCGGCCAGGAGCAGTTTCGGGTTGGAGGCAAGGGCGATGGCGATCATCACCCGCTGCCGCATGCCGCCCGAAAACTCGTGCGGATAGTCGCCGAGCCTGTTGCGCGCCGCGGGAATGCCGACCATGTCGAGCAGTTCGATCGCGCGGGCTTTCCGTGCCTTCGCGTCCAGCTCGGTATGAGCAGCGAGGTTTTCCGAGATCTGCAAGCCGACGGTCAGGAGCGGGTTGAGCGACGACATCGGCTCCTGAAAGATCATCGCGATCTCGCGTCCGCGCACCCGTCGCAAAGCGGCTTCATCAAGCGGCACGAGGTTCCGCCCATTCCAGAGGATTTCGCCACTGACGCGACCGCGCGGCCGCACGATGCCGAGGATCGAGCGCAAGGTGATGCTCTTGCCCGAACCGGATTCGCCGACAAGTCCCAGGATTTCCCCGGTCCGCACCTGAAACGAAACATCGTCGACGGCAACAAGAGGTCGCTCCGGCAGGCCGAACTCCGTGCGCAGGTGCCGGACATCCAGAACCGTTTCTTTCTCAAGTTGGCTCATGTCAGCGCCCCTTCGGTCGAAGCAGATCGGCGAGCGCATCGCCGACAAGGCTGAAGCCAAGGCCGGTGAGCACGATCGCGATGCCGGGCATCAGGCTCATCCACCAGGCCGTCAGCAGGAAGTTGCGGCCTTCGGCGATCAGCACGCCCCATTCAGCCGCCGGCGGCTGGGCGCCCAGGCCGAGATAACCGAGCGAAGAGCCGAGAAGAATGGCGAGCGCCATGTCGGTCATCCAGTAGACGATGATCGGCGAGGTCGCGTTGGGGAGCAGATGCCGGAAGATGATGCGCCGGTCGGAATAGCCGAGCACGCGGCCGGCCGCGGCATAGTCATTGGCCTTTTGCGTCATGATCTCCGCGCGGGTCAGACGAGCATAGTAGACCCAGTTCACGGCCGTGATCGCCACATACATGTTGACGAGGCCGGGGCCGAGAACTGCGACAATGGCGATGACCAGCACGAGAAAGGGAAAGGTGATGATCGCATCGACGCAGCGGCCGAAGATGGTATCGGCGATGCCGCCGTAATAGCCGACGAGGGCCCCGACCGTCACCCCGATCAGAAGCGCGAAGATCGTCGCGAAGAACGCCATCTGCATGTCGACGCGATAGGCCCAGATGACGCGCGAAAGCACGTCGCGCCCGAAATTGTCGGTGCCGAAGGGATGGGCGAGGCTCGGCCCCTGCTGGATCGCACTCAGGTCGAAGGCAAGCGGATCGTAGGGGGCGAGCACCCCAGGAAACAGCGCCAGCGCCATCGACAGCGCGAGGATGGCAAAGCCGATGACGAAGGACGGCCGCGAGAAGGCCCGGCCAAGGAAGGCGCGCACGCGGCCCGCCTTCCGGATGGGAGATTGCACGACGATGCTCATGACTGACGAAGCCTCGGATCGAGCCAGGATTGCACGATGTCCGTCAGCAGGAAGACGACGGAAACCAGAACGGCGAAGGTGAGGGTCAGCCCCTGGATCAGTGGGTAATCACGGGCGAAGATCGCCTCCAGCATCAGTCGGCCGACGCCCGGAACGGCAAAGACGGTCTCGGTGACCAGCGTTCCGCTCATCAGGTTGCCGATGGAAAGGCCGAGCAGCGTCACTGTCGAGACCAGCGCGTTGCGCAGCACATGCCGCGTCATGACGATGCGCCGCGAAAGCCCCTTGGCGCGCGCGAACTGAACGTAGTCGGCATCGAGCACCTCGATCAGTGAGGCCCTGAGATTGCGCAGGATGATGGCCGACGTATAGAGCGCGACGCTGAGCGCCGGCAGGATCAGATGATGAAGATTGTCGAGGAAGCCCGTGCCGTAGCCGCCGACGGGAAACCAGCGCAGCTGGGCTGCAAGAACCGTCAACAGCACCAAGCCGATGTAAAAGACCGGCATGGACAGCCCGACCTGAAAGACGCTGCGGATTGCGACGTCAACGGGACGATTGACCCGCGAGGCGGCAAGGAACGCCAGTGGCCCTGCGAGACAGATGGCCAGCAGAACGGAATAGAGCGCCAGGAAGACCGTGGTCGGCAAGCGATCGAGGATGATCTCGGTTACCGGCGCTTTCAGCATGATCGAACGCCCGAGATCGCCGGTCAGCGTGTTCTTGACGAACACGAGAAACTGGATCGGCAGCGGCTGGTCGAGGCCGAGATTGTGGCGGATCTGCTCGAGTTGCGCGTCCGTTGCCTTGGCCTCTGCCATGGCAATCGCCGGGTCGCCGGGCAGCAGCCGGACAAGCAGGAAGATGAAGATCATGACCAGCAGAAAGGTCGGGATGATCTGCAACAGCCGCGCCAGAAGATAGGATAACGAGGGCATGGATTGAACCTTGTGAGCGATGTCGGGCAGCGCTCGCCACCCGACATCCTGAAATCAGGCCGTTGTCACTTGGCCCGCCAGGCCTCGGAGAAATCGTTCGCACCGAGTGGCGTCTGCACATAGCCCTCGATCGACTTCGAGACGGCGACCGCAAAGGGGGTTTCGAACAGGAAGAGCAGCGGCGCGCCCTCGGCGTAGATCTCCTGCATCTTTTTGTATTCGTCCTTGCGCTTGGCCGGATCGACCTCGACGTTGGACGCTTCGAATAGCGTGTTGAATTGTTCGTTGTTCCAGCCGGTGCCCACTGCCTGGCGCTGTTTGTAGTAGCCGAGCCAGCCGGTAACCTGTGCCGGATCGTTGACGTCGTTAGCCCATCCATAGGTGTGGATGTCGAAGTCGCCGGAGCGGTTCTTCTCGCCGCGCGTCGGATTGTCGACCTGTTCCACCTTGAGGTTGACGCCGAGCGGCGACCACATCTGCTGCAGGGCCGTGAACAAGGTCGCATCGTCGGCGCTGCCGGCAAGCGTGGTGAACTTCACCTCGAAGCCGCCGCCGAGGCCGGCTTCGTCAAGCAGTTGCTTGGCCTTTTCGGGGTTGTAGGGGTAGAGCGGCTCAGGCCCGTAATGGAGCTGGGTGGCGGCCGACATCAACGACGTCATCGGCTTGCCGGTATCGAAAGTGACGAGCTTGATCAGCACGTTCTTGTCGGTGGCGTAGTTCAGCGCCTGGCGCACCTTGACGTCGGCAAGCGGGTTCTTGGAGCCGTCCTTACGGGTCTCGCGCGTATTGATCGGCGCATAGACGATGCGGGTCGAGGGAAAGAGCTCCATCTTCAGCGCCGGATCGGCGCCAAGTTCGCCAACGCGCGCGAATGGAATGAACTCCGCCGCATCGACTTCACCAGCCTGAAGCTTGAGGATGCGGGTCGCATCGTCAGGGATGATGACGAAATCGACCTGGTCGAGATAGGGCAGCGGCTGCCCGTCCGTACCAGGACGCCAGTAGTTCGGATTGCGTGCGAAGGTCATGCTCGAGCCCTGCACGCGGCTCTTCATCGTGAACGGACCTGACGTCACCGGCCCAGCCTCGAAGAAGGCACGCGCCTTCTCCTGGTCGTTGGCTCCGGTCGCCTTCTCGAAGGCTGCTTGCGGCATGATGCCGGTGTTGAACGTTGCAAGAATAGAGACGATGGTCGGATCCGGGTTCTTGAGCGTCAATGTCACCTGTTTGCCGTCGGCGGAAACCTTGTCGACGGCGCCAAGCAGACCCGCCCAGGGGCCAAGCTCGGGATTGCGGGCACGGTCGAGCGAGAACACCACATCGGCACCCGTCAGGGCCGACCCGTCGGAGAACTTCAGACCGTCACGCAGCTTAAGCTTGATCGAGAGCCCGTCGGCCGCGACGTCGTAACCCTCGGCCAGCCCCGGCACGATCGAACCGTCCGGCCCATTGCGCAGCAGCGTTTCGTATAGGCCGGTGACCATCCAGAGATCCGGGTTGCGATCGGCATAGACCGGATCGATGACGGTGGAATCGTCGTAGCGCGCGAAGGTCATCGCGCCGCCACGCTCGATGGCGAGCGCGGACGTGGCCGCAGCCAGACCAAGCGCCGCACCCAGTAAGATCGGCAACAAACGTTTCATCTCTCACTCCTCCTGTTTGATCGACCGGCGAACGTCGGTTCGACGCCTCGCGCTAATTGGATATTGGATCCAATTTTTCCGAACGTTTTCCTTTGCGTCCGGATTGCGACGAAGGCATTCTTGTTGTTCCCCTTTTTAAAGCGGTCACAAGCGGAGTTGATCAGCTTGCATAACCGACTTTAGCTGGACTAAAGTACAACAGCAGACGCGAGTCAAGCGGAAAGAAAACCATGCCTCTCGATACCGACGAGGCGCCAGTGGCAGACGCCGGCGCCCCCCACACCGACCTGCCTGCGACCGCATCGATCGGCCAGATGCTGCGCGCCCGCCGTAAGGAAATCGGCAAGACGATGAAGCAGGTCGCGCGGGAAGCCGGCCTCACGGAGGGCTTCATCAGCCAGATCGAAAGAGGCATTTCGACCCCTTCGCTGATCTCGCTCTACAATGTCGCCAATGCGCTCGGCACCAGCGTCGATACGTTCCTGTCGCAGCCGCCGCAGCACGCCCATTCCATGGTGTCTCACGCTGGCGAACGCCGCGGCTACAATGTCGAGACGAAGGAGCGCGTCTATGAACTGCTCGAGCGCGGCTTTCCCGGCGCCCAGCTCAATGGCTGCATCACCCACATGCCAGCCGGCTACGCCTCCGAGCTGACCAGCCATGAGGGTGAGGATTTTCTCTATCTGATCGAAGGTGAAATGCTCTACGAAATCGACGGCAAGGAATATGTCCTGAAGGCCGGCGACACCCTGCACTTCCCCTCGTCCCTGCCGCACCGCGCCCGCAATATCGGCGCGGGGTCGGCCCGTGAACTCTGGGTCGGCACCACCCGCATCATAGCCGAGGAATAGGCTCTGGCGCCGTAGAGCGTTTCCGGTCTGGGCGGGCCCGCAGAAACGCTCTATCTCCATGCTTTTACGCATTTTCCCGCGGAGAACCGCTCCGCACTTTTCCTGGAAATGCTCTATTGTTTGCGCGGCCAGGTATCGGCCAGCCGGTAGCCGGCCGGCCAAGGATCGGCCGGATCGAGCATCACCTGGTGCGTGCCGGTGACCCAAGCGCGGCCGGAAATTTCCGGAACGATCGCCGGGCGGCCGCCAACCGTCGTCTCGCCGACGATACGGCAATCGAAGGTCGAATCGATGATAGAGTGACCGACAAAACGCTGGCCGACCTTGATTTGCCCGCGCGCGTGCAGCACGGCCATGCGCGCCGAGCAGCCGGTGCCGGTCGGCGACCGGTCGAGCTTGGCCGGCTGGATCACCACCGTGTTGCGACCGTGCAGGACCCCGTCGCGCTCTTCCACCGGCAGCGTCAGCTGGCAAAACGAGATGTGAGCCCATTCCGGGTTTTCGGGATGGGCGAAGCCGAGTTGCGCGTTGGCTGCCCGCGTGATCTTGATGCCGGTCTCGGCAAGCTCGCGCGCTTCATCCGGCGTCACTGAGAAGCCGAGCGCGCGAGCGTCGGTGATGACAAAACTGTCGCCGCCATAGGCGGTGTCGACGGTGAGCGTGCCGAGCCCTTCCACCTCGAGTTTGGCGTCAAGCTTACCGGCAAAGGACGGGACGTTGGTCACCGTGATGCGCTCTGCCTTGCCGTTGCGGCAGGTGGCCACGACATCGACCAGTCCGCCGGGCGCTTCCAGCACCATTCTCGTCTCCGGCTCCTGCATCGGCACGATGCCGCTGTCGAGCAGCACGGTCGAAACGCAGATCGAGTTCGAACCGGACATCGGCGGCGTGTCCTCCGGCTCCATGATGATGAAGCCCATGGTCGCGCGTGGATCCTTTGGCGGCACCAGGAGGTTAATGTGACGGAAGACGCCGCCGCGCGGCTCGTTGAGCACGAAATTGCGCAGGGTCTGATTCTCGGCGATAAAGCGTCGTTGCTCCCACAACGTCTTGCCCGGTGGCGGTGCGACGCCGCCGACGATAACATCGCCGACTTCGCCCTCCGCGTGGCAGGAAACAATATGAATGACCTTGCTGCTGCGCATCTCTCGCCTCCATGCGGTGCATGGGGACCGCATCCACATGCCATGCCTTGATATCTGCACGTCGACACTCAGGAGAACGGCTCTCTCTCGGTGGCCAAAGGGCCGCTGACAGCCGACGTGGCAACAGTCATAGAAAGATTGGATCCAATATACAATCTGAAATATACGGAACTTTGAGGAAAGCCACGAGTGCTGAAAGCAACGAACTCTGCCGCTCGGCAACCTTTTCTGCTGCAAAGCGAACTCTCAAATGGCCCAACGGCCAAACCGGCGCCCAAACACCGGCAATCGTTGGCTTTTAGTCTAGCGCGCGATTGTTAGCCTAAATGCGGACCGGATTGGCATGAAAGGGCACCCAGCGCATAGCCGATTACCCTATGGGGCGGGCCGTACGGAGTTCGTGGGTGTCGGATGGAGCAAGCAGTGGCTGATTAGATCCGACGCATCGGAGGCCACGCATCGACCAATCCGAGGAGGCCACCAGGGCTTTCCGCTCGGCGTCATTGCCGCGCCTAGCGTTGTGCCATCAGACGAATACCAGACGTCAGGTGATCATCTCAGAGACCGACACGAAGAGACCTCAAAGCAATGTTCACCCTTCCTTAGAAATTGAGGCCTAACTCGATTCACGGTTCCGGCAACTGTTTCGAGCGTCTCCTTTTTGCAGACCCGAGCAAGTCGGATCGGAGAGCCATGGGATACGTCCCACTGACCAAACACACCCCATGCCAGCATCCGGTTGGCTGCTCGTAGGAATGATCCCTCCCCAACCTATTTGGAATTGAATTGATGACGGCTCCCGGCAAAGTGAAAGTGAGTGTGGACACCGTCCTCCTAACCCTCAAGGACGAACGTCTGCATGTCGCTCTGGCACCGCTAAAGGGAGACACCGGCGCCCTTGCTCTCTTGGGCAGGCTTTTAGACGGCGACGAAGACATAGACCTCGAAACAGTCGTTCAGCGTGAGCTACTCGCCAGCACTGGCCTCGACGACGTGTACTTCGAGCAGCTTTTCACGTTTTCCGGTCGGGACACAGAGAAGCCCGACCCGCGGTGGCCGTCCATCAGAGTCGCGTATTTAGCGCTGGTTGCCCACACCAAGCTGGCCGCCACCGAGCCGGCTGCAGATCGCCTGAGCTTGGTGTCAGTCGACGACCTACCAGTGCTGCCGTTCGATCAAAACCGGATAATTGACGTCGCCGTATCGCGCCTTCGTAGCAAGGGAGCATGGTCGATCCTTCCAGCCTACCTGCTTGACGAGGAGTTCACGATCCCGCAGTTGAACAGGGTGTATTCAACGGTGACTTCGACCTATTCTTTCGGCCAGAACTTCCGCAGGAAAGTCATAGACAACGACATTCTTTCCTCGACCGGTTTCAAGACCTCGCCTGGCGCTACAAAGCAGACCGAGCACTTTCGGATTCGGCCAGGGGCGAACACGATCGATATCAAGATCTGACTCTGGTTAACCCGCCGGCGGACATCGATTGCGAGATACATCGTACACCGTGGCTTGGCGTGAGCCAGGCCATCCTGACGTGACTGTCGATGGGGGCATCGCGGTGCTGATCGCCGCGAAGGGTCTCGGCGATTATTCAGGACTCCCTAAGAATCCATTGCGTTCTCTACGAAAAGTTGAGTAAGCAAGCTTTCAGTTCGGCCTCGAGTGGCACATTATCGCCGCGCTGATGCACTGGTGTTTCGGATGATCGCCGACCAGCCGATCTTGCGCTGCCTCGCGGTTTCCATACAATCCTGGAAAGTCGCTCTACATTTCTCGATTTCCAATGTCCGCGCCCTTCAAAAAGGAACACGATCGTGGTCTGGAGGTGGATTGCCTTGGCAGCCTGCGGGGCGGCATCGCTGGGTGCCGTACTCTTTGTGAACGATGGTTTCGGCCTATTCGAATCCCAGGACTACCTGGATCCCGAACCGCAGATAATCCTGTCGGCATACGATCCATGCGACAAGCTCGCTTTCCTAACCCTCGAAACCAATCTCGTGGAGTCGCCCAACGAGCTGAGGCTGATAGCGGAACAGGTTCACTCGAAACCCTCCGGGTGCGACTTTGAACCTGATGTGAAGGTCACCTTTCAATCGCCATCCCCGCTCCTTCCGCTCGGTTATCATTTGGCAAAGGACGCAAAGGAACTCGAGGGAGAGTTTCCCTATGTGGTGCGGATAGCAAAAGCAGCACAGACGGTGGAGACGGCGATCTTTCCTCTGGGAAGCTGGAACGCCGGCTTCGGTCGTCTCCATGTCAAGATGATCGCGACGGTTCAGACTGGCAGATGTAGTCGCGCGGTTTCGCAGGGCATAACCAAGCCAACATCTGAATGCGAGTTCCCCGTCACCGTGAGGGTCAGGTCCCCTTCGCACAAGTTCGACGTCATCTCCGCCATTCCTTCGACCGTGGATGTCGGAGATGATATCGCAACCATATACTCGTGGAGAAGTCGTCCGACAACTCCGACAAACCGCCGTCCCGGCGCGATTGCCAGTTCGGAACTGAAACTGGCGTCGAAACACCATGATGCGATTGCGAACGTAACCACGATCATAGGCTCCTCGATCTTCGGAGCGGTGGTCTCGATCTGGATTAGCCTCCTATCGCCGCCCGCCGCGACGCTTCCTTCGGGAAAAGAGGATCCGGCGTCTGCTGCAAAGCCGAGCTCTAACCCGTCAACGGCCGCCTCGCCTCAACCGTTTAATGAATCGACGACGGTGCCTTCCCTCGCAGTTGTCGAGTCGACGAAAGGCAGCGCACAAGCGACGGGGCAAACAGCGACAGACTCTACCACGGCAACTCACGGTGATACGATTCCAAAGACAGATACCACATCGCCAACAGTTGGTTAGTTCAGGTCGATCCAAGTCAATATGTCTGCGCGCGTCTGCCTAGTCACGAGTGTGTCTAGTTGAAACTGACCAGGCGGATAATGGTGCGGACCAAGGCGGAGATGGACATCCGGCAAAACCACGAGCACCGCTTGCGTTCGGTTTGCATTTATCCCACCAGTGGTGTCGACAACCATTCCGGGAGAATCAATGCTACACGCGGTTGCCGGCAGAAAAGCCGGCCGGCTCCAGTCTGAAAACGAACCGATCAGTTGGCGGGCGGCCTTCCGCATGTCGGAAGATCTTCTGACTGCCTCAGTTTTCAGTCGCCTCGCCTATCTCGACGGCGCTGTCTTGTGGCGGATTCTGAGGCGAACTTTTGGTCCCGGGCTGCCTGATTTTCGCGTGGCCGAGCTGTCTGAAATCACGTTTTGGCCGACTTGGCTTGAAAGCGGGGAGACGGACGGTACGGTTGAACCGGACGCGTTCCTTGACTTCAAGCTTGGCGATCCCGCAATTTCCATGAAGCTGATCGTGGAAGCGAAGTTCGGCACCTATCCTACTCAATATGCCGACCAATGGGTTCGACAATGGACGGCATACCGGGAAGCCAATGGCGACGACGGAAACAAAGTCGTTCTCGCCGCCATCGGAGGCCTGGGCAAGAATGTCGAGGCTACCGTGGACAAAATCGCCAAAGAGATCTCTGCGTTAGGGCACGAAATCGAAGTGGTGGCGGCCGGCTGGGACCGCCTCTTGACCGCCATTGAGGAAGAACGAGCGAAACCAATGGGCCGTTCAGCGGGCAGGATTGTCGACGACATTGTAACCGCCCTCGGTCTAGCCGGCTACCAACACCTCCGGCTTCTGGGCGACATGCCCTATCAAGCCCGCCCCTGGAACCCGATCGCGAGCGCCTCGCTCAGAAATTTCAAGTGAAAGTCACGCCCATGTCCCTCGATGAACGCACCTTGTCAGCGTCTCTCGTCGACGTCCGTCACGCATATCGTCTCCTTTGGGATTTCCAGAGAAGATGCCTGGATACGTTGACATGCGTCTCCCAGCAGTTCCCCGAAAGACAATTCTACCAGTGGGAAAACAACGTAGTTGATGCTGTGCCACCCGCACGCTCCGATCCGACGAACTTTTTCGCGTGGTCGTTTCTCCCTTTCTACGACATGTCAGTCCTGTACACGCGCAGCGGTGGTAATCCCCCCGTTTTCAACGGGGCTCCGCGGTAGAATTCACGCGGCGATTTTCAGTTTCTGTGCGGGCGTGATGCCGCCGATGCCCATATTGG
>NZ_JBNDIU010000021.1:0-121330 GCF_050434565.1 Ensifer sp. 4252 | reverse complement strand
TCAGGCAACACCAACAGCCTGCCTAGAACTTCAGATAATCACACCAACCTCACCGCGCACGCCCTCCCGCGAAGCGGGTTCGTGCATGAGGGCGCGAAGCGGAAATAATCTCCGCTCTCGGCTGCTGGCAGGTGCGGGGCCGACTGCCGACCGTCCGCTGCTAGGAGGTGCAACACGAAAACCAGACACATGGCCGCCCGATGCCAAGGTCTGAAACGACGTGATCGCGGCAAGGAGCGGACGTGGCCCCGCTTATCCGCTGAGGTTTGCTCACTCCAGCGCCAGGTCACTCCGCGGGGCCGTTGTATGGAAATCGCTACGAAGCTTACGGGCAGACCTTAGCCGCCGCGCTTGACTACCTTGATGATGGCTCAAACCCACGGAATTGCCACAGGACGGTGTCGTCGAGCGAGTTTTCAGCAGCCTATTGATGTGCGACTTCGGAAGCCGCCGACATCAGTTCCTCGGGATTCGGCGCCCTGAACGTATAGCCAACCTCCAAAACTTCAGTGAAGCTCCAGCGTACGATCCCCGCCCGGTCCAGTAGGAACTGACCGACAAGCTGCGCCTGGCCGGAAGCCATCATCTGCTGATCGGCTTCCGTAATCTCATATCCTTCCTTCTTGTTGAGAAACTCGTTCATTGCCATTACGTCCATAGGCTCGGGCAACTCGCCCGGGAGATGGACCCGTATCGCCATGACCGTGTCCATCCCGACCTCACGCAAGCCGAAAGCACGGTGCGAGGCTCGCTCCGGGTCGGACGCCGCGAGAAGATTTGGTGTCGGGTGGTACCGGAAATAGAGCCGCGCGCGTTCGATGGGCGTGTTGACCACCGCCAGGCATTCGACGCCTTTCTCATGTAGGGCCGGTTTTAGTTGCGCCATCGCCGCGACATGGCGCCGGCAGAACGGACAGTGTAGGCCTCGAAGCAAACCGATCAGTAACGGGCTACGGTCTCGAAAATCATTGAGCGCGACCTTGCCTTCGCGCGAGATGGCATCGAGTACAACATCTGGTGCCCGGTCGCCCGGCTGCAGCGGGCCGTTGACACTACTCATGGACATGGACAACCTCCTCGCAAGAAAAGGCAACACGACAAGCGCTTCGGGTTTGAGCCCGTGCTGGGCGCAAACTCCCGCGCCAGAGTAAGTTAGCGTTTGGCTTCCGCCACATTGCCGAGGTCGAGATTAAGCGCTGCAAGCCCATCTTAACACGGAAAAAGCATCTGCGGTTCGCCCGCTCCCGAGCCGTCATGAGCGCTCGCTATAATAACGGACAGCGAGTTCCGGCTTCCGTGGCATTGGTGGATTTGCGCCAGCGCCAGGACGATTAACGGCACCGCCAGATGCTCACGTTGGTCGAGCGCACAGTGGATCTCGATTGCCTTCTCGGCGGCCGGTACACCTCCCAGTGTTCAACGTCTGGAAACTCGGGCGGCCTCGATGTGACCGGATGCCAAATGTGGCGAATGACCTCACACGAGAGCACTCCCGAATGCTATTGCGTTGAAGGTCCGGTTCCCGACCTCGTTTTGGACGCTCAAGTCTGCGACGACCAAGGTCATCAACGGGTTGATTCTTCCGGTTCCTATCCGTCGCGGTTGGTGAGCAGTAGCCCGTTGCGAGCAGCGCCAATGACGGCCACTGCGCCGATACTGTTGAAAAAGTCCGTTTTCTACAACGTCTGATTTTTTGGAGGGCCGCAGAGGCCGACACAGAAAATTGACGTGGGGCCTGCCTTTTCTGCCATCAAGCAGCGTATGAGCCGTGTAGCGGTACTAAGGCGGCATCGAGATCTTCGCCGGATCGAGCTGGTTTATCACGGTCTGGACGGTATGGATGGAACTCATCTCGTCACCATGCACGCCGCTTGTCAGAACGACACGCTTGCCCGCTTTCGCGCCTCTGGCGACCGTTACGGAGACGTACCAGTGTTGGCCGGTGGGCGTCTCCACCCCCTGAAAATACAGATGATGCTTCTGCCCGGCCTCAAGGTCGTTCACGTCGAGCGAGCTTATGACCTTTTTCCCGCCGATGACATCACCTGTATAGACGGTTACGATCTTCGAACTGGTCTCTGTGCTTGCGGGTGCGTTGGCCGTGTGGGCCTGCGCCGGTCCCGCTATCAGCGCAGCTGCAGCGCCGAACGCGCCAGCCGATGCAAGCATGAAGTCTCGGCGATCCACACCCTCACCATTTTCATTCGCGATCATTGTCGTTCCTCGCTGATTTGAATCGCACCGAGGGTTTTCGCCCCCTAAAAACAGGCGATTGGACCAAATTCGTAGATTTGGGCGGGATGCAAAAGCGCCCACCCTATAATTCATCGAATGCTTCAATGAGTACAGTCCAGGCCAAGGAAATGGAAACTGCGTCTATACTTAGGACGTGATGCATAGTCGCGGAGCGCCGATGCCTGATTGCGGCAGAAGCGAAGAGAAGGGGTCAAGTGAGACGGTCTCCAGGGCCCTTTCCACGGCATGTTGCGAGGAGGCTCACGTTTTGCGCTAAAAAGATGGTATAGCGGGGAGAAACCGGCCCGCTAGGTTTAAAGGGCCGGTGGTCGTCTCTCAAAATGATGGTATCGCGGAGTCAGGAGTGGCCTGCTCCATAGCAACACGGAGAAACGACCAAGACGCAATATGCGGGCATCGACGTATCATTGGAATACTTGAGTGTGGGCGTGGTGAATGCGGATGGCCGGACCATCCGGGAAACAAAGATCCTCAGCGACCCAATTCGCTGATCGTCTGGTTCGTCGTGCATGGCGATGGAGCAAATTGGTCTGGAGGCCGTCCCGTTGTTCCAGTGGCTCCAAGCCGGGATCGTAAAATCAGGGCGTTCCGTCGAGTTAATCGAGACGTGCATAGTACCGCATTCGTATTGTGGCAAAAAGCGGCAGATCGGGATACTCCTCCGCCGATCTTCGCGAGGCTATTTGACCACTGAAAACCATCCTACGCGGGTGGGCGGTCCGTACCGTTTCCACCTCTTTCCGGCTGAGGGGAAAATGCAAATCTAAGCCACGCTAGGCCCTGCGTCAGGAAATCGATGCCGAGCAAGAGCGCAAGCATCCACAGACTTAACCTTGGAAACTCGGACAAGATGGCGAATCCTGCCGCGGCGCCAAAGGCTCCCGACAGCATCATCGTCCATCCTGCCTCACGCCAGTGGCTGATGCTGAGCAAGATCCTGACGATGCCCGACAGGGTGAACAGCAGGCCGATCGTATAGGTTTGCAACAGCTCTTGTGTACGCCCGGACCGGGCCACAATGTTTGTCAGCATCTCCATCACGCCCGATCCGGCGGCATCAGTAAGGATCAAGCCCAGGGCGATGCAAAGAAATCCCAGCAGCGTTTGCCACGACACGGCAGCCCAGCTTCTCGCCCACATGGCGTGAACGATTTCGAATGTGCCGACCAGGATGGCAGCGGTTCCGATGAAGCCTGGAGTAATGATTGACGCAAACGCTACATCCGTCAGGACGACTAATCCCGCTAAAAGCATAACTCCGCTCAGCACTAAGCGAACTGACGCCGGCGGGCCAGTCGGATCGCCACCTGCATTGCGCGGCATGGTGTCGTGAGAAGCCATGGTTTCGTTGTCTCTCCCCTGTTCGTTTGCCACTCCTCCGACCAGCGGAGTGTGCCGGGAAAGAAGGTCCGAATAAGCTCAGAGGGCTGTGCAATCAGTCGATTGCGCAGCCGGCATCGATCTGCCGGACGCACAGATTGCGTTAGTGGGCTTTGCCCCTATAAACCGCGTGACGCCAATGGCGCTACAGCCGTTCATTTCGGCGCAGGACGTGGCCTATGACGAAAGCTATTCCGATAAGCAGAAGGACCGCTCCTGCCAACCCGAACCCAAACGAGCCATAGCGGTAGCCGGATGCTACGACTAGGAACCCGATAATGATACTAGCCAAGCCAATCAGCTTCATTTTCATCAGGTTGAGGTTACGATATTCAGCCATGTAGTGTCCCCACTTTGAGTAGTATACGTGAGTGGAATGAAAGAAATCTATCTGAAGCTACGAAGCAAGCTCGGTGCGGCTTCGAAAAAGTTCTCGATCTGATCGAAGAACTTCGCGTAGCCGATCTTGATGCTCTTTGGCAGGCTCAAGATGTGAATTGGCCTCGGACCGCCAAGCACCTGCTTCGGTCTCCCAACCGATACGCAATTACCATCGCCTGGCTCTAGCAGTACGAACCGGGGGTTAGCGGCACCGGGCGATGATAAATGTGCCATCCGGTTGTCTGTATCGGCAGTTTCCACGGTTTTCGGGCGAGGTTGTCGCGGTTCCGACCGCCCCACCGACCAGCGCGCCACCGGCTGCACCGACAAGTGTGCTCGTTGTGTTCCCGCCAATTACTTGGCCGGCGACGGCACCTGTTCCGGCGCCGATGAGAGCTCCGCTGAGCCCGCGCTGGTTCTGTTGCTGGCTAGCACAGCCGACAGCTATCGCGGCTACAGTCGCAAATGTGAGAGGGAATACCATGCTTCGAATCATCGCATTTCTCCTTGGCGAGAGTGGCCAATGTTTGCAATATCGAGCTTAGAGCCGGGGCGGGGCGACAGTCACCGCCGCCTCCGTTTCAATCCAGGCACAGCGCCACCCGCCATGCCCGCACGAGCGAGAGTATAGCTTCTGCTATGCCTTCTCGTGATCGCGCTTCACGCGAACACGCAAGACTAGGATGTCTGCGCAGAGGCGCATGCGGATCAATTCTGTGTATCTCTCGTTTTCGATATGCGCGCTAGTTGAAAGCGTACGCCAGAATCGCCGTTATAGACGTCAGCCAGTAGAGAGCAGATAGTAATCGAAAAATAGCGCGTAATACTCCGAATTTCCAGAGGCAATCGATGCTCCGGTCTCGCACCGGTTCTTTTACAAACGGGAGAACGACAGAAATAGCTTAGGAATCTTGTACTTAATTCTGCCCTGTCGCAGCGAAACCACGTGCGCAACACACTGACGCCCCCGTGTCAGTTTCCGAGTCTGTTCTGATATTTGCCAAACTCTTGTAAGGGTCTTCACGATAAAACTGGCAGCTAATCCATTGAGGCTGCTTTCGTTAATTCAGAAAGCCGCAGGATCATTGCGCCCGCCGCCGTCCTCGTAATCTTCCATCTAGTTGCCTTGTCCCAGGAATGGGCATGGCGTCCATTTCTTGCGTCTCTCGGAGACTTCGCACCTGCAATCAGTCGACTTGTTGTCGGACGTGGTCCATGAAAATCGCAAGGGAGGCGGTATGGCACGCCACACCTTCTTCTTCGTCAAACAGATTGCTCGATCCGGCTGTTGCCGAACACGCTCCAACTTAACGGAGCAGGATGAGAGGCGGGCATGGGGCTATTGGGAATTCTTCTAGGGCTCGGCCTGCTGATGTGGTTCGCATATCGCGGCTGGAGCGTCCTGCTGCTCGCGCCAGCGGCCGCCCTCATCGTAGCCACTATCTCGGGCGAGCCGCTTCTGCCGCATTGGACGTCAACCTTCATGAACGGTACCGCGCGTTTCGTCGCGCAATGGTTCCCGATGTTCCTGCTAGGCGGCATCTTCGGGAAGATGATGGATGACAGCGGTTCCATTACCTCGATCGCGCATTACCTCACAAAGCAGCTTGGCGTGGAACGAACCATGCTGTCGGTGGTTCTTGCCTCTGCTGTCGTCACATATGGGGGGGTCAGCGTTTTTGTCGCATTCTTCGTGCTGGTGCCCATGGCACGTGAGATGTTCCGCGCGGCGAACATTCCGGCACGCCTGATGCCGGCGGCAATCGGTCTCGGTGCTTTCACCTTCACTATGTCAGCTATGCCGGGTACGCCGTCGACCAATAATGCCATTCCGATGCCGTATTTCGGCACGACGACCTTTGCCGCTCCCGGCCTCGGGATCATCGCTTCGATCATTACGTTCATTTTCGGGATGTGGTGGCTGGCACGTATCGAGGCAAAGGCCCGCGCTCAGGGGGAGGGGTATGCGAACGATGGCGCGGCCGTGGTCATCACCGAGAAGCTCCGCGAGCAGGCTACAACCTCGGGTGACTTCGACCCCAACGAATTGACGCATGGCGAACGCGCAGGCAGCGGTCCTTCGTTCCTATTTGCGGTCCTACCGCTGGTCGTGGTCATTGCGGTCAACTTCCTCATGGCTCTGGTGGTCCTGCCCCGGATCGATTTTTCCGCTGCCGAAGCCAGTCTGGGCATCAACATAACCTCGACAATCGGCGTGTGGGCGGTCCTGATTGCTCTTGCTGCAGCGATCGTCACCGTCATCACCATAAACTTTGGCCGGCTCAGGAAGCTGCGCGAAAGTCTCGATGCCGGGGCCAATTCGGCGGTGCTGCCGATCCTGACAGTTGCAAGCCTTGTGGGCTTTGGCGCGGTCGTGGCGGCCATGCCGGCGTTCAATGTCGTGCGGGATGCGGTCCTTCAGATACCAGGCGGCCCACTCGTTTCGCTGGTCGTTGCGATGAACGCGCTGGCAGGGCTCACGGGCACGGCGTCGGGGGGCATGGCGATCGCTCTTAATGCGCTCGGCGGTGAATATATGCGCCTTGCCGCCGAATACGGCATCGACCCCGCGCTAATGCACCGCTTGACGACCATTAGCGCCGGCACGCTGGATGCATTGCCACACAATGGCACGGTGCTTCTGCTGCTGCAGATTAGCAAGCAAACGCATGCTGGAAGCTATTTCGACATGGTGATGACCGTCATCGTCGGCGTCATCATCTCGCTCGCCGCCGTCTTCGTCCTGGGATCGATGTTCGGTTCGTTCTGAACGCGGCGCATGACGGGCCGATTGGTAAGCATGTTTCCGGCGGGCCGCCGGAAACGAGAGTATCTGCCGGTTTTCGAACGCTCGTATTCGATCAACTAGACGGAGATGGTACGATGAGAAAGTTGTCCGTTCTGACCCTTGCATCCTTACTGACGGTGAGCACGCCAGCCCTCGCTCATGTCGGTCATGCTGAACACGGTTCCTTCATAGCCGGGGCATTGCACCCTCTATCGGGTATGGATCACATCTTGGCGATGGTCGGTGTCGGCCTTTGGGCGGCCGCCCTCGGCGGACGCGCGCTCTTGGCCGTTCCTGCGGCCTTTGTCGGCGTTATGCTGCTCGGCTTTGTCATGGCACTCTTCGGATTGCCCGTGCCTTTCGTCGAGCCTGTGATCCTGGCCTCGATCGTGGTCGTCGGGCTGCTGGTCGCCATCGCCCAGCCTGTCCCGACTGCAGCCGCCGCCGCGATCGTGGGCTTGTTTGCGTTTTTCCACGGCCATGCGCACGGCGCTGAGTTGGCTGGCAATAGCGCCTTTTGGTTCGGTGCCGGTTTCGCGCTTGCGACAGCCTTTCTTCACGCCGCAGGCGTCGGTCTCGGCATTGCCATGGGCCGCTTCATGCACGGTTCGGCGGGTGTGCGGATCGCCGGTGGTGTGGCCGCTCTCGGGGGTGTCCTTTTGCTTGCCAATTAGCAGGCGAAGGCTTCCGGTCAACTCTTCGGAGAAACTAACGTGCCGCGCGACCAAGTACCCAGCAGCTTGCCCATCCAGCTTCTCAGGCTCGTAAGCCCGAGTCAGCCAGTGGGTGCATTCGCCTACTCCCGGGGCCTCGAATGGGCAGTCCACGATGGGATTGTTTGTGACGAAGCCACCGCATCCGACTGGATACTCGGCCTGATAGAGCACAGCTACGCTGTCTGCGACGCAGCCCTATTCTGGCGCATGATGCAGGCGCTTGCAGCGGGAGACCGCGTTGCATTCCTGAACGCCAACGCGTGGCTGTCGGCGGCGCGTGAGAGCCGGGAAATCGAACTCGAGGACAAGCAGATGGGAGAGGCGTTGCTGCGGGTTCTGAACGACCTCGACGTGTCCTTAGCTCGATCGTTCGTCGACAGGCGACTGAGCTACCCGGCAGCATTCGCTATCGCCGCAACACATTGGAACATCACGGCGTCCCATGCGCTCCAAGGGCTGCTGTGGAGCGCCATCGAGAGCCAGGTGTCTGCGGCGATCCGGCTCGTGCCATTGGGGCATACCGCCGGTCAGCGTCTTCTCATGGACGCGGCCGGCGTCATCGAGCGCGCCGCCCTAAGGGCTGAAACCATTGAGGACGACAACATCGGCAATGCCGCACCGGCCATGGCAATGGCCAGCGCTTGGCACGAGACGCAGTACAGCCGGCTGTTCCGCTCATAGGATCTCTTTCGTAGCTATGGGCGAACCAGGACCAGTTATTTAGAGTAGCAACGAGGGCAGTGATTTGGTTTCTCTGTTTGGCGGCCTCCGGTCCATTCTCATCCTTGCCGCGGCCTGCGTGCTGTTTGGCGCTTTCCTAATGTTCTGGGAGGCGGTCCTGATGCTGTGGCAGAGTTTCCGGATGGCGCGGCTCGACCCCGATGTTTCGGTAATCGTCGCGGTCTTGCGCGCGACGGACAAGATTCTGCTGGGCATCGTACTGATGGTTGTCGGTTGCGGCATCGCGCTCGGCTTTGCACTCGACGTTCCCGAGGCGCAACGCTCGAGGCTGCCGCAGTGGATGATCATCGATACGGTTGCCGAGCTGAAGAACCTCTTCTTCCAGATGATCATCCTCTACCTCGTCGTGCATTTCGCAGCACAGGTGGGTGAAATGCAGACGGCCCTGGAATGGGAGGCTCTCGTTTTGCCGATATCCGCACTTCTGCTGGCAGGTGCGATGAAACTAACCGCGAGTTCGCATCATCTGTCGGAGGAGGTGCGTCGTAACCGCAGCGACGACGATCGGAGCCAGTCTGATCAATTGGCCCGAGTGCAGCCGTCAATCTCGAGAACGAAAGGCGCTTTTGAAAAGTAAGACCGCCGGGAAAGACAGATCGAAGAGAGGATTTTCGCCAATGGCAGATGGCTGGCACGCCGAGCTTGAACTGTGGTTTGCCAATTCCCACGGGAAGACGCGACTGATGCGCCGGCGGCATTGTGGGCCGCTTGCTGTCCAGCGTGCTTTTCATCCAGAAGACGACGGCTCCGCCCATGTTTATATCCTCCACCCCCCAGGGGGGGTGGCCGGCGGCGACGTACTCGACATTGCTTCCCATCTCGCGCCATCGTCGCGCGTGGTTCTCACCACGCCCGGTGCCACGAAATTTTATCGCAGCGAACGCGGCATGAGCGTGCAGCGAACCCTGATCGATGTCGGGGCTGGCGGCACTTGCGAAAATCTGCCTCAGGAAACGATCCTTTTCGAGGGAGCCGATGCCTCGATCAGCACGCGCATCATGCTCGGCGATGACGCTGTGTATGCCGGCTGGGATCTCATCAGCCTCGGTCGCCCGGCCGCGGGCGAGCGCTTCGCGCGCGGGCGCTTTCGCCAGCGCATCGAAATCGCGCGCTGTGGCGAAATTATCTGGTTCGAGCAGATGGCGTTCTCCGACGCCCCTGAGGTTTTGACCGCACCGTTCATCTTTGCCGGCCACCCGATCATGGGGACGATGGTCTACGCGGGCCCGGCGCTCGAAAATACGGTTGAGCACATCCGTGATCATTTGGGTGAAGCGGCGCGCGGGGTGTTCTCGGTAAGCCAGCTCGAACGCGTGATCGTTTGCCGCTACCTCGGCCAGCGCATGTCGGAAGCCAAGAGACTTTTTCTCCAGGCGTGGAGCGTTCTTCGCGAACGAGGCCTGATGAAGAAGGCCGTCGCACCACGCATCTGGGCAACGTGAACCCAAACAATGAGGAAAATGCCATGGAACTGTTAGGGCGAGAAAAAGACAAGCTCTTGATTTTTACCGCGGGCCTGGTCGCCGAACGCCGCAAGGCAAAGGGCCTGAAGCTGAACTATCCCGAAGTCGTGGCATACATTTCGGCAGCACTGCTGGAAGGCGCCCGCGAAGGCCGAACGGTCGCCGACCTCATGACCTGGGGAGCGACGCTGCTGGCCCGCGAGGATGTGATGGAGGGTGTGCCAGAGATGCTCCACGACATCCAGGTCGAAGCCACTTTTCCGGACGGCACCAAACTAATCACTGTCCACAACCCCGTTCCATGAGGAGGCCATCATGATTCCCGGCGAATACTTTATCGAGGATGGCTCCATAGACCTCAATGCTGGGCGGCAGACGCGCAAAGTCGACGTCGCCAATTCCGGCGACAGGCCCATCCAGGTTGGCTCGCACTATCACTTCTATGAAACGAATGAAGCCCTCCTGTTCGACCGCGAAGCCACGCGTGGCTTCCGCCTTAATATTCCGGCAGGAACGGCCGTCCGCTTCGAGCCGGGCCAGGAACGCACTGTGGAGCTCGTGGCGCTCGATGGAAAGCGCGAGGTTTACGGGTTCAACGCCAAGGTCATGGGCAAGCTATAGGAGGCTCGGATGGGAACGATCACACGACAGGCCTATGCCGATCTCTACGGGCCTACGAAGGGCGACAGAATACGGTTGGCCGATACGGAACTCGTCATCGAGATCGAGGACGATCGCACCGTCTATGGCGAGGAGGTGACCTTCGGTGGCGGTAAGGTCATTCGCGATGGCATGGGGCAGGGCCAGCGCCCGGCGGCCGAGGTCGCCGATGTGGTCATCACGAATGTCATCATCGTTGACCACTGGGGCATCATCAAAGCCGATGTCGGCATCAAGAACGGCCGTATCTCCGCCATCGGCAAGGCGGGCAATCCGGATATCCAGCCGGAAGTGACGATCATTATCGGCGGAGGTACGGACGTCATTGCCGGAGAGGGCCGGATCCTCACGGCGGGCGGCATAGACACGCATATCCATTTCATCGCGCCTCAACAGGCCGAAGAGGCTCTCGCAAGCGGAACGACTACCCTTGTTGGCGGCGGCATGGGCCCCACCGTCGGCACACTCGCGACGACCGTGACGGCAGGTCCCTGGGCGATCCACCGGATGCTCGAAGCCGCGGAAGCATTGCCGATCAATGTCGGCCTTCTCGGCAAAGGCAATGTCAGTCTTCCCGATCCATTGCGCGAACAGATCCGCGCGGGCGTCGTTGGACTGAAGCTTCACGAGGATTGGGGCACGACGCCGGCGGCGATCGACAACTGCCTCACCGTCGCTGACGAGATGGACATCCAGGTGGCGATCCACACGGACACCCTGAATGAGAGCGGTTTCGTTCGGGACACGTTCGCGGCCATGAAGGGGCGCACGATCCACAGTTTCCACACGGAAGGCGCCGGCGGCGGCCATGCGCCCGATATCATCACGGCGGCCGGGGAGGAGAACGTGCTGCCTTCCTCCACGAACCCGACGCGCCCCTATACGATCAATACCGTCGACGAGCACCTCGACATGCTGATGGTTTGCCACCATCTCAGCCCGCAGATTCCAGAAGACGTCGCCTTCGCCGAGTCGCGCATCCGGCGGGAGACGATTGCCGCGGAGGACATCCTTCACGATCTTGGCGTCTTCTCGATGATGTCGTCGGATTCCCAGGCGATGGGCCGCATCGGCGAAACGACGCTTCGTTGCTGGCAGACAGCGCACAAGATGAAAGTGCAGCGCGGCCCCCTTCCGGAAGACAGCGAGCGAAACGACAACTTCCGCGTCAAGCGTTATGTCGCCAAATACACCATCAATCCGGCCCTGACCCACGGCTTCGCCCATGAAATAGGCTCCGTTCAGGTGGGCAAGCGCGCGGACCTTGTCCTGTGGAAACCTGCTTTCTTCGGGGTCAAGCCGCAGATGGTTATGATCGGCGGCATGATCGCGATGGCGCCGATGGGCGACCCGAACGCCTCGATCTCGACACCACAGCCGGTGCATTATCGCCCGATGTACGGCGTGCTGGGACGGGCGCTCAGTTCGACGGGCGTCACCTTCGTGTCGCAGGCCGCGTTCGACGACGGGATCGGCGACAGGCTGAAGCTGGCCAAGCAGCTTGTCGCCATCAAGGGCACCCGCACGGTACGCAAGAAGGACATGGTGCATAACAGCCGCACGCCGAAACTGGAAGTCGATCCCCAGAACTACAATGTGCGCGTCGACGGAGACACAATCACCTGCGAACCGGCGGACGTTCTGCCGATGTCGCAGCGCTACTTCCTTTTCTAGGAGCAACAAAGAACGAGCACAGTAACGCATCCGGCAATCATCGATCGTCGCTGGGCATACGTGTTCGTTCTGAAACGTGCGTGAGGAGCGGAGATCAAATGCACCTGGATCGTTTTCGGGATCATCCATCCTTGGCGTTCGCAGATTGGTCCCTGCGCGGCGTCGGGCAGGTCGTCTTTCAGAACAATTCCCTTTCGGGTCTGGTGATCCTAGCCGCGCTCGCCTGGAACTCCTGGATCTACGCCGCGATCTGTATCCTCGGCGTGATCTCGAGCACGGCGACGGCCCTCTTTCTCAGGGCCGACAGGGGCATGATACGGGACGGATTGTATGGCTTTAACGGAGCGCTGGTCGGACTGGCGCTCATTGCCTTCACTAGCGAAGATTTCCGCACTGGCGCCGTGCCGTCGCTTGCGATGGCCGTCTATCTCATCTGCGCCGCCGCGTTCACCACAATGGCATTTGCCAGCATGGGCGCCGTTCTGGCCCCGCATAGGGTCGCGCCCCTGACAATGCCTTTTGTGTTGGTCGGTTGGTTGTTTCTTTTCGCCGTCCTGAAGTTCGATGCTATCGATGCGGGGCCAATGGCCAAGCCGATCTCACCGGAACAGTTCTCCGAGACGGTGCCCTTTGTTCTTTCGACTTGGTATGAAGGAATAGGTACGTCAATCGGCCAGATATTCTTTCAGGACAACTGGATCTCTGGCTACATCATTCTCCTGGCGATTGCCCTGAATTCCCGCATCTGCGCGGCGATGGGGCTCATGGGCGCGATCGTGGGCACCGTGGTGGCGGCCGTTTATGGCGGGCCCGAAGGGGCAGTTAGGGACGGCCTCTTCGGCTACAATTCCGCCCTGACCGCGATGGCGCTTGGCGGCGTCTTTCTGGTTCTGACATGGAGGAGCGTGCTCTATGCCGTTTTCGGGGCCGCCGTGGCCAGCTGGCTCTGGGCCTCGGTCGCCATCTTCCTGAAGCCGATCGGAATGCCTGTCCTGACATCCACCTTCGTTCTCGTTACCTGGCTCATGCTGTTGGGGCAGGGGGCATTCAAGGCGCTGGTGCCGGTGTCGCCGCCCGAACCCGAAGCGCCCGAGGAAAACCGCACGGGCAAACTTGGGGGGGAGAAGCTCCAGTAGGTGCGCAAGATGCTTCTGGGAGATCGAAGGGCTGCTATTCGGCGACTACTTTGTGTTCGGCGCCGGGTTTCACACCGAAAAGCCGTTGCTTGAGCACCTCTCTTACCGTCTGGACCACCACGTAGAGAACTGGGATCACGACAAGTCCAAGCACAGTGCCGCTCAGCAAACCGCCAAAAACTGTGGAACCGATGGCCTGGCGGCTACCTGCTCCAGCGCCGGAAGCGATCACCAGAGGCACGACGCCCAATATCGATGCAAGGGCCGTCATCAGAACCGGCCGGAAGCGCTGGGACGTACCTTCGGTCGCAGCCTCGATGATGCTCATGCCTTCCTCGCGGCGTTCCTTTGCGAACTCCACGATCAGGATGGCATTCTTGGCCGCCAGCCCGATCAGCAACAACAGGCCGATCTGGGCATAGATGTTGAGATCGATCCCGCCGACAACGAGAGCGCCAAGAGCGCCTACGACCGCGACGGCGACCGACAACATGACGGCTATCGGCACGCTCCAGCTTTCATATTGCGCGACGAGGAAAAGGTATGTGAAAATGATCCCCATCATGAGGATGAGTATCGTCTCATTGCCTGCCTGCTTTTCCTGGAGTGCGAGCCCGGTCCATTCGAAACCGAACCCGGATGGCATTGTCTCTGCCGCTAGTTCTCCCATGATGTCGAGCGCCTGACCCGAACTGGTGGCTGCCGCTGCCTGTCCGTTGATCGATGCCGCCGAAAATAGATTGTACCGGCTGACTGAGCTTGGTCCGTAGTTCGTCGAGATCGAAATCATGCTCTGAAGCGGAACGAGGTCGCCGGTCTGGCTTTGCACCCTCAGGCGCTGAATGTCCTCGGCTCGCTGGCGAAAGACCGGCTCGTCCTGCAGACGGACCTGGTACACCCGCGAGAAGATGTTGAAGTCATCGACATAGGCCGAGCCCAAATGAGCCTGTAGCGTGCTGAAAATCGCTGCAGGCGAAACGCCGTAGAGTTCGGCCCGCTTTCGGTCGATGTCCAGGTAGAGTTGGGGGACGTCGGCCGAAAACGTGCTGAACACGCCGGCAAGGCCGGGCGTGTGGTTTGCTCGGATGACAAGATCACGCATTACCTCGGCGAGCTCCTGCTGGCTTTGTCCTGCCCGAGCCTGAAGGCGGAGGTCGAACCCACCGGTCGTGCCGAGCCCCGGTATTGCAGGCGGGTTGAAGGGCACGATCGATGCGGTCGAGATCGCTGCAAATCTGGGACGTAGGTGGTCTATCAGGGCGAAAACGCTTTGGTTCGCCCCGCGCTCGCTCCACGGTTCCAGGGCAGAAATGATCATGCCGCTGTTCGAGCCGCCGCCGCCAACGACGCTGGCGCCGGCAATACCGATCGTATTGGCGATCCCCGGGGTTCCCTGAAGCAGAGAACTGACTTGCGCTATCGTCTGCTGCGTCCGTTCCTGGGATGCAGCGTTCGGGAGCTGTACGTTTATGAACATGTATCCCTGATCCTCGGCCGGGACGAAGCCCGTCGGCAAGACACGAAAGAAACCGTAGATACCGAACACGACGGCGATGAGGAGAATGCCGGAAAGCGGGAGACGCCGCGCGAGGATCGTAAACAGTCGCAGATAAAAGCGGCGAGACCCATCTAGACTGCTGTTCAGCTTGGCGAAGACTCCCGTGTTGCGGGTTCGTTGAGGCCTCAGGATGAGTATGCAAAGTGCCGGGCTCAAAGTCAGGGCATTGATTGTCGACAGGATGATCGTCACGAGGATCGTGACCGCGAACTGGCGATAGAGTTCGCCGGTGATGCCGGCCAAAAATGCGACAGGAAGGAAGAGGGCAGCGAGAACCATCGTCGTCGCTACGATCGGTCCTGTCACCTGCTGCATTGTGGTGAGGGTCGCATCACGGATGTCCATGCCCTGTTCGCTCATTAGCCGCTGAACATTTTCCACGACGATGATGGCGTCATCAACCACGAGACTGATCGCCAAAATAACGGCGAAGAGCGTAATCGTATTCGCCGAATAGCCGAGCACATAGAGAACGGCAAAACCACCGATCAGCGACACGGGAATCGTCAGGGTCGGGATAATGGTCGCACGCCAGTCCTGCAGGAAGGCGAAGACCACCGCCACGACGAGCGCGAAGGTAATCGCAAGTGTCACGAATATCTCACGAATGGTTTCGCGCACGAAGGACGTCGTGTCAAAGACGAGCGTATAGGCGACATCCTCAGGGAACTGCGCCGAAAGCCTCCGCAGTTCAGCGAGCACGGCGGTCGATACCGCCAGTGCATTGGCGTCGGATGATTGATAGACAACGATGGTCGCACTCGGACGGCCGTTGAGGGTGGACGCCGTGTCATAGGATTGCGCGCCAAGTTCAACGCGCGCGATATCGCGAAGCCTCACGATACCGCCATCACGGTTGCTCCGCACGATGATATCGCCGAATTCAGCCTCGCTTGCGATCCGCCCACGCGCGGTTACGGTGAGCTGGAGCTGCTGTCCGGTCGTAGCGGGTGGCGACCCGATTTGGCCGGCCGAGGCCTGGGCATTCTGTGCCCGGATCGCGGCGCTGATGTCTGCTGCAGTGATATTCAGCGCCTCCATCCGCTCCGGGTTCATCCAAATGCGCATGCTGTAAGTCGGCCCGAACACGCTGGCTTCGCCAACACCGGGAAGGCGTGCAATAGCGTCACGGATGTTCACGGACGCATAGTTGCTGATGAAAACCTCGTCCCTGGTGCCCTTGGGCGAATAGATCGCCAGGCCGAGCAGCATGCTGGACGACCGGCTGCGAACCGACACTCCGTCCTGGGTCACCGTAGCTGGGAGGCGAGGCGTCGCAAGCGCCACGCGGTTTTGGACATTGACTTGGGCGATCGCGGGATCGGTTCCCGCTTCGAAGGTCACGGTCAGGCTGTATGTGCCGTTGTCGGAGCTGGATGACGACATGTACATCATGCCTTCCACGCCGTTCACTTGTTCTTCTATCGGCGCACCGACGCTATCAATTATCACGGAAGCGTTGGCGCCCGGATAGCTGGCGGAGACCTGGACTTCCGGCGGCGTGATCTGGGGAAACTGGGCCACTGGAATTTGCAGGAGTGCGATCGCGCCGGCGATGAGAGTGACGACCGCAATTACCATTGCGAAGCGAGGGCGATCGATGAACGGTGCGGAGATATTCATTTGGACACCGCAGTCTGAGATGTGTCCGCGACGGCGTCGACGACGGACCCCTCCGTGATGTTCTGTAAACCTTCGACAATCAGGCTTTCGCCACCCACCAGCCCGCTATCGACGACCCAGCTTCCATTTCTCTGCCCGGATACGGTGATGCGTTGCTGGACGGCTTTCTTGGCCTTATCGACCAGCATGACATATTTGCCTTCCCGGTCCTGCTGCACGGCCCCGAGCGGGATCGTGGGGCGGTCGATCCGAACGTTTTCGGCGACGACAACCGTAACGAATTGGCCAGGGATCAGCAGGAAATCGGGGTTGGGAAAGAGCGATCGAACAGGAAGGGTGCCGGTTCGCTCATCGACTTCGCTTCCCAAGAACGAGATGGGCGCCTTGTGCTCGTAGGCCTGGCCTGTCGACAGCATTAGCGTGGTCGAATACCGTCTGATAAGATCATCCTTGCTCACTCCTCCTGCGGCATTCCTGAGGTCAAGCAGGGTGCGATCGCTCACGGAGAAGACAACACGAATAGGATCTAGCTGCACAACGCGCGCCAGTGCCAAGGAGGCGGAGTTGACGACACTTCCGTCCGCAAGCGCAGCAGTTCCGATGCGCCCCTTCAGCGGAGAGAGGATGTGGCTGTAGCTGAGATTGAGTTCGGCCTGCCGCACTCCAGCCTCCGCGGAGACAACGTTCGCTGCCGCCGTATCGCGCGCGGTCTCACTCTGTTCGAGCGTTGCGCGGGCGACCGTTTGGTTGAGGGACCGGTTTCGCGCAAGCTGGCGATCAGCATCGAGCAGGGTCGTCTCCGCCCGGGCAAGGGAGGCCTTTGCATCTGCAAGTGCGATATCCAGAGCCCGGCTATCCATCCGGAACAACTCCTGGCCTTTTTCTACGAAGGAGCCTTCCTCGAACAGCCGTTGATCGAGGAAGCCGTCGATGCGGGAACGGATATCGACGGCGTTGAGTGCTTCCACCCGTCCCACGAATTCATGCTTCGGTGAAACGTCTTCGAGGGCGACGGTTATCGTCGCAACTTTCGGCGTGTCGTCGGCACGTGCCGCGACCGGTAGAAGCTGCCATCCCGTTGCCAAAGAGGCGACCAGGAGGCGCGAAATTCTGGCGCCAATTCCCATTCGTTCCACTCCAGAAAGTCAACGATGCGACGGGTTGATCAGCGTATGCGCCGCCGCCGCGGGAAGCTTATTTCTGCCTCGCGCTAGCATGAAAGCAAAAATTACCTTTAAAACCCGTGATTTGCCGCCGTTTGCAGAAAAATGGACGCGGTGCATGGAGGAGGGATAAAATGCATAGGGACGTCGATTGCGCGGGCAACCCTCAGGTGAAACACCGGCTGGTGCGAAAGACACGAGTGTTCATCTGAGAAATTGCTCTAAAACGTGCTGTTAAAATGCCCTGCGAGATAGTTCTTCATCAGAAGAGCGTTCAAGGGCAGGCTCCCCACGTTGACCGGTGCCTGCTCAGGGGCGGTGCGCAAGTGCTTGAGCCTGCGCCAGCCCATCTCTCGGGCCACCTTCGGAGTCATGCCGAATTCTCGTCTGAACGTTCGACTGAATGCGGATGCATCCA
This sequence comes from Ensifer sp. 4252, assembly GCF_050434565.1. Taxonomy (NCBI): domain Bacteria; kingdom Pseudomonadati; phylum Pseudomonadota; class Alphaproteobacteria; order Hyphomicrobiales; family Rhizobiaceae; genus Ensifer; species Ensifer sp. 4252. Next base: position 103,373 of record NZ_JBNDIU010000021.1, on the reverse strand, counting down.
TAAACCCCCATTCCTCCGCAATCGCCGATATCGACCGCTTGTCGATGTCGTCGGAAAGGATATCTCGGGTACGCAGCAGGCGCTGGCGTCGGATATAGCTGGAGATCCCTCCGGCCGGTTCGAAAATCCGGTACAGCCGCGATCGGGATACATTCAGGGCACGGCATAGTTTATCCGGCGAAAGATCGGGGTCGGAGAGCTGTTCGGCAATGATCTTGTTCGCACGCGCCATGATTACCGCGTCGATCGGCCCTTCCGCTTCGAAAATCTGATTGCGGGACGGGGTGATGCATGCAGCCAGCAGGCTTGTTGTTGCAGTGGTGATATATTCGACGTCGCGTTCTGTCCGGTCCGGGAGGGAGCGGTGGAGGAGCAGGATGTAATCGGCGATGAAGGCGGCCATTTCCGGGCGTATGGCAAGATCAAAGGGCTGCGAGAACGCAAAATCGCGTGGCAGCAAAAGCGAAAGGAAACCGTCGTCTTCACTCTCATCTTCATGGGGAACCGCCAGGCACCGCCACCGCAGTCTCCCAACGACCTCGGTTCCAACGACGAGCCGGCGCGGGACGGTAAGACACCAGTGGTCGAAGACCGGATTCTTTTTGTTGCTCCAGCGCCGTCGATAGCCGGTGCCGGGGTAGCTCACCGACAGCAGGACGAGATTGCCCAACTGCCAAACCCGCTCGCGCGCCGCGAATGCTTTAAACTTCTCGCGTAGAAGCGTGATGTCGACCAAGTTGGCGTGCCAGCTTCTGTAAAGATCGAACTGCTCAGCCGCTGGTGCCGTCGATGTGTCGATGTCAATGACGCACTTCAGAGCGGTATGTTCGTTGCTTTCCACGGAGGTTTCATCTTTGCTCTGCATGGGACCATCCTACCGTTTGGACGCCGGGGCAGCCGCCCCGCTCAGGTGCTGGCTTGGACGAACCGCTGAACTTCGAGCGGTTTGAATGCATTCGCCTGTCCAAATTGTCGGGCAGGACATTACTGGGGCTCAATGTTGCAGGACGCAGAAATTCTGGATCAATGAGGTATCGAATGCACGCGTTGCGTTCGGAATTGTTAGCTTGATGAGACCTACTGTGGAATCACGGACACAATTCAACAAACGCCGAAACGTGAAAGGTTTTCGATCGTCACGATACAGCGGTTTGGTCGAATTAGACTGTTAACTTCAACCTGCCAAAGAATCGAATTCTGCATGAGGGCGCCTGATAGTCTGTAGTAGAACAAAAACATTCGGAACTTGCTCGCCGAGCGCGGCAACATACTCCCCTAGGTGGTATTCATGGACAATCCCAGCGAATTGTTGATCAGGAGGGTGTTGAATGTGCTGGCGACGTCAGCGGGCTGGTCGATACTGAGCCAGTGCGGTTGCTGCACTCCTTGCCATCCAAGAGCTCGTGCCTCTTTTGGGGACAAGCCAAACTCGCGTTTGAACATGCGGCTGTAGGTCGATGGATCCATAAACCCCATGCTCTCGGCAATGGTGGAGACCGAGCGTCCATCGGTGCTGTTCGCAAGCGCGCGGCGCGTCTCCAGCAGGCGTCGTCGGCGGATGTAATTGGAGATCCCGCCAGCTGGCTCAAAGATCCGATAGAGGCGGGATCGGGAAACTCCGACACTTCGACAGAGGTGATCCGGGGTCAAGTACGGGTCGGCAAGCCTGGCTTCGATGGCGCGAACGGTGCGTGTCGTGATCACGGCGTCGATAGGGGCCTGGGCCTCCGCCAGTTTTTCTCGGCAAGGGACAAGGGTCGCAGCGACCATGTATGTGATTGCTGCAACGACGCCGGAAACATTGCCTTGCTGGAGATGGGGGAGATTGCTGTGAAGCAGGGCCAGATAGTCCGCGAGAAAGTCGGCCGCACCGTCTGCTATCTCAGGATAAAGAGGAGCTGTAACAGCACTATGAGGGAGGAAAAGTGCGATGATGGCCCCTTCGGTTTCGCACATATCTCGCACTAACAGATTCTTTATACGGAGCTTTCGCCGACGTGTGCCGTCGGCCGCTACGGGAGCGGACTTCACGGTCACGAGCCAGTGGTCGACGACCGGTTTTTTCTTATGCTCCCAATGCAGAAGATGGTCGGGGGACGACTCGATAACCGCAAGCGCACAGTCGCCAAGTTGCCAGATCTTCTCCCGCGCCTTGAAGGTGCGGGTCTCGCCGCACCGAAGGCCCACATCGACGATATCGGAATGCCAGCTGCGAAAAAATTCGAAGCGCTTATCTGCGGATGCGTAAGCCGTATCACATTCGACCACGCACTTTAGCGGCTCGTTCAGGAAAGGATCGCCGGGCTTCGGGCCCCGTTCTACCGTTGCATCCATGATGGCTCCTTCAAATCAAAGTAAGCAAGCATGAAGTCGCGCGAATATCCGTCTGAGCGGTGAAACTGATATAAAATCCCAGGCGCATCGAGAATGCAATACTACTTTTATACTGGAATTGACCGCGGACGTTCATCATTAGCAGTGTCCGAGTCCATGAACGGATGATGTGGAACGTAAAGTCCTTTAAGTATAGCTTTCTCAACATGGGGACGGTAGCTCCACTGTCCCTCTCAGCCGTTCGTTCGCGTTGTATCTGGACCAGAAGGTTGATGTCGTCGATTGGGACCGTGCTACTGCAGTCCTGCAGAGCATGGGTCTAACGGTTTCGGATGCCGTGCGAATCCTCTTAACTCGGACGGCGAAGGAAGGCTCGCTTCCACTGGAATTGGTCGGTAGCACTGAGGCTCACGACGCCTGGTTTCGGGCCAAGGTGTTGCAGGCTCTTGAGAACACGCGACCCGACTCCGAGGATGCCGACGCTGAAGCTCGCTTCCGCGAGCGCCGGATGGCGGCTGCGCGTAAAGCAGGAGCGGGCGACCGATGAGGCTTGTCTGGGCGCAGTATGCGCTTGACGATCGCGATGCCATCTTCAGCGACATCGAAAGTGAGAACCCGAATGCGGCGGTTCACGTCGACGAGGAAATCGCGCGCCGTTCGGCGCCTCCTAGATTTCCCCGAAAGCGGCAGGCCTGGGCGCGTTGAGGGAACGCGCGTTCGCGGCGTACATACTGATGGCGGATCGCATCCGCATTCTTCGTATCTTGCATGGAGCTCAGATTTGGCCCTTCGCGTTTGGGGACGAGTAATAGCACCACCGGCGCATGGCTCTTGTCTGCGGTTCGATTCTCTCCACGGCGAGGGATAGGAGAAGAAAGTGCACTATCCGACGGCACGTGTGCGCCCAGTTACGCGTGGGATGCAGACGTTGCGCGCCGTGTTGAGGCCCAGCGCCACAGCCAGTACGTCGGCCAGGCCGCGCCCGGCGCGACCGTCCTCATCAAGGCGCGGTTTGTAGATGGTGATCTCGATGCCGACTGCCTTGCCGCTCGCCATGGCAACCCGAAGCGTGGCCCCTAGCTCGTCCCAGGATAAGCCGCCCGGCACGCGGAAATCGACAGCCGGCATGATGACGTCGTCGAGGCAATCGGCGTCGAGATGGATGAAGAAGCCGTCCAGTTCCTCTCGCGTCAGGTGGTCGACCGCTTCGCGCGCGGCGGCCTCGATGCCCATCGCTCGCACGGCGGGAAGGTCAATCGCCTTGAGTTCTTTGGGGAGCGGCTGGCTTCCGAACTCCTCCTGGTCCTTATGATCGCGATACGCGAACGCGACAGCGTCTTCGGGACGGACCAGAGGACCGCGACCTTCAATGTCGGTCAGGTATGACGGGCATAGCCTGTGGCAGGGCGAGGTCCACAGAGGCACCCTCACCGTTGGGTTCCGCCTCGGGCTGGAAAAAGTCGGCGTTTCCGTCGATGAAGAACAGGCCATAGCGGCCGCGCCGTCGAAATGCGAGCATCGAGCCGAGCACGATCGTGCAATCGCCGCCCAGCACTACCGGAAACTCGCCGGCGTCCAGCATCGCTTCCACCGCGTCGGCCAGATTGGGCGACCACGCCGCAATTGCCCTGGCATTCAGGGTGCCAGTCTCGGGATCGGGCGTCGGGTCCTTGGGGGGCACCGCCAGCCGCGCGACGCGGCGCGCATGGATGCGCTCCGCAAGACCGAGATCCAGGAGTTTGTCGGGCAAGTTCTCCACCCCGCCCGTCGCCAGACCCAACGTGGAAGGGGCTTCGAGAATTGCATAGGGAAGGGACGGCATCGGCGCTTCCGTTAGCGACTGTATTGCGGAGTACGAGACATGGTGGATCACAACGACCCCCGCTCCAGCTTTGTCCCTCTAACGGCAGCTTCTGGTGATTGTTCCCTCAAAGCCGACTGTCCTTGGTCCGGAACTAAAGCAAAGCTGACGGGCAGCTTACGGGATTAATCGATGAGAAGCACCGTATCGACCTTGAAGAGGCATTCCAACGACTTCTCTCGGCTCCTGAAAGCGGACATGCAAACACCCGGGTCGACGCCAGCTCCATCTGAGGTAGTATGTTTGAATGTCCATGTCCGGAGGCCAGAATGGAACGGAGCGAATCCGGAACTGCTGATTCAGCAGCAATCGGCATCGCTCCACGCCATCCGGGTTACGATGCGTAGCTGAACGGGCTCGGGCGCCACGTCGGACCACCTACGTCAGGAGGGCAGTGTGAAATCACCAACAGTGAGAGTTATGGCCGCGGCCGAGGAAGATCTGGCGGTGGAAACGGTCGTGCTGGCGTTTGCCGCGGATCCGATGGCGCGATGGACATGGCCGCATGCACACCAGTACCTTGCGGCCATGCCGCGAATGATTCGGGCCTTCGGGAGCAGCGCATTCTCTGACGGAAGCGCCTTTTGCACCGACGGCTACGCTGGGACGGCGCTGTGGCTATCGCCCGGAGTACATTCCGACGAGGAAGAGCTTGGTGCGGTGATCGACAGCACGGTTGCGCGCTCTATTGCCCCCGAAACCACGGCCATATTCGAGGAGATGGCCACGTATCACCCGACCGAACCACATTGGTACCTGCCGCTGATCGGCGTCGACCCGGCGCATCAAGGCGAAGGTCACGGCGACGCCTTGATGGCGTACGCACTCGCACGGTGCGACCACGATCACGCGCCAGCCTATTTGGAATCCTCGAACCCGCGCAACATTCCGTTCTACCGACGCTACGGCTTCGAACCGCTCGGCGCGATCCAGGTCGGTTCGTCGCCGACGCTCGTCCCGATGCTGCGGCGGCCGCGTTGACCTTCTGGCGCCGAGCGCGTGGCGAAGACGGCCGGTGGGCGCCTAGTCGGGTTATAGGCGATGTTCGCTTTTAGAAAGTCGGACGACGTAGCTTTGAGGAGCGAGATGTGGGCACGCATAGCCGCTTAGTCGCGATCTTTGAAAAGCGGACCATTTGGTCAGCGACCGTTCGCATTCAACGTTACTCGAGACGATTTTGTGACAGGAGATTAAGTGGATGTCCCTTTCGCGGCAGTTGTTCACTGCAATTTTGTCTATGGATTCCTATAATCGGGGATATGGCAGGCGTCCAAATCACCGGCAATCGCATCGGCACGGCGACGACAGGTGACGATTCCTCCATTCTACTCGAAAACGGGCAGCGGCTCGATATTGATGCGGGCTTTTATGCGATCTCGTACAACTGGGACCGCCTTACCGTTATCTCGTACCGCGGCACAAGTGCAGACAATGCCGCCAATTTCGTCACCGACGTCTTAAATGGCGATTTCGCGGGTGCCGGACAATCGACAAACGGCCAAGCTTGGCTATCCAGACAGGCGAGCGCACGGCACTGTCGTATCTCGTCAACCCGCTTGCCGATCAAACCGCGAGGACAATGCGGGAGGAATAGAGGGTGTCTCGTGTTGCGAGCACGCGCGTGTTCCGTATTTCGGGCCGCCACAAACAATAAAGGTTGACTATTCTTGGTTTGTTCTTCGTTGATCGAACAATATATCGAGCGGAACCCCGCTAAGAAGCGCCGCCAAGTCTTGCTATTTCGGTTTTCCTGTCAGCCGTCGTCGGATCCGGGGCTGGGGCGGGATCTGGACAATCTACGAACAGCTCTGATAATCCCGAAATCCACGGGTGCAGAAGCGCCGTTAGGTGGGCGCCAGTTTTCTTGACATCCGTTGTTGGCCCGATGACACGGCGCTATGTCGCGATGGCATCCGACAGCTTGATGCGACCGCCGATAGACATCGGCGAGCTCAGCATTGGCTCTCAGTTTCATGGTTATTTCGCCGTCATACGGCGAGCTCCGCGACCCTCGTCGGTATCATCCAACGATCATCGCCCGCAGCCAGTTCAATAAGCCATCCGACCGGTCAACATATCTTGCCCGGATGTAGCGGGCAGTCTTTTCCGCACTGACTGTCGTGCCGAAATGACAGTAGCAGACGATTTTGTGCAATTGAGCGTGCGAGAGCTCGAAAAACCGTTTTGCTTCTCCATACGTGTCGTTTTCCAGCCCGGCTGCGCGAAGGACCGGGTCGTTGAAGGCGACCGAGATCGCCGAGTTGTCGCAGCGCAAGGCGGCGCGCACAGCTTGCGGCTGAAATTCAGTTTCCCGTAGCGTCGAAAGGATTCGCTGCGGGTCCGCTTCGAGGAGTTCCACCCAACGTTGGAGACGCTTGTGGCGCGGCATGACTTGATGAGGAAAGTCCTGGTCGATTCTGGCAAAACTCTGCAGTTGATCGAATTCATGGTGCTTCATGTCGCCCTCCATTGACGATTGATGCTCAGACCACGACAGAAGTGTGAACCGCCCAAATGCCCAAGTCCAGTCACCCATGCGAGGTAAGAAGCGCCTCGGGTTCGGCCCGATATCTTACGCATGGCGCGGATTTCGCTTGCGCGTAGCCGTAGCGTGGCCGCCGCATCGACGTTGCTCGGCGATTTTTTGGGATCGCGTGCCTCAAGCTCTGCATTCGTTGCATGCGGCAAGGTGACGTGACTAAATCAGTGCCAACATGCCACTGGAGTGACCACTGTTGCCGAGCCATGATCACGACCTCGCCGAAATCCAGTTTCTCGAAGAAGCACTGCACCGACCATCGGTTAGGCATTCGAAGTTAGCGGTCGAAGCATTGCTTGCGAAAGAGTTCGTCGAGTTCGGAGCATTGGGCAGAGTGTATCGTCGACCAGAGGTGATCGATCTTTTAAGTCAGGAGGAGAATGACACCCACAGCATTCTCTGAACGTCCAACTATGCTCTAGCGCCTATTTCGCAGAATGCGGTGCTTTTGACGTACGAGAGCATCTCACATATCCCGACGGGTCCGAACGATCCGCTTTGCGAAGTTCAATCTGGAAGCATGACGGGACGAAATGGCAGATATTTTTCCATTAGGGTACAATGCAGCGGCCGTGACAATGTGTGCCGTCAACGACTCCCTGGTGCAGCCTTCTCGCGAGACGGACAAGGCCCCCACCAAGTTCCAACATTTTGAAATCGGCATTCGCGAGGAAATAGCCGTCTGCAAGCTCAACCGGCCCGTTGCGCTCGATCGGAAAGCGACAGGAACTCGGCCTCCAACGCCTCCTGGCCAAGGAGGACGCGGTCTGGGTGACCTTCCGGAAGTGTCGGCGCGGGAATCTTCGACATGGCATGTCCTCCTGCCGACTTTGCATTCTGCGAGGCTTTGCTAATTTAAGGATTCAAGTGTGTCGAAGTGGCAGGCTCGGTACACGCACTTCCCCGACTATTGTCTGAAAGCCCCGCCAGACTAAGGTCGAAACCCATGCGACTGAAGTCTGGCCATCGGAACGGCAATAGCCCAGCGGCGTTGGTAAGAAGTTCCCGCATTGAGAGTGGGAGCACAACAACCAGCCTGGAGAAGAAAATGAAGAAATTTGTCAGCTCGGCCGTCACAGGACTGCTTCTGCTCGGCGCTTCGAGTATTGCCGTGGCTCAGACAGTCATTGTCACCCCGGAACAGGAAACGGTCGTCCGCGAATACGTGAAGAAGAAGCCAATTGCTTCCATCAATCTTCCCGGAGTGGAGCTCAATGTTGGGTCGACGGTTCCCGAAAAGGTGGAACTGCACGCCATTGATGCGCCGGACATCACCTACCGATACGTCGTCGTTGACAACCGCACGGTGCTGGTGGACCCGGGCACCCGCAAGGTCGTTCGGGTTATCGACTAGCCCTGGTAGACGGTGCCCCTTCCCCTGCGGGGAGGGGGCAGCCTTTACGGTCTTTGATCGTCGACGTTGAAGATCAGATCTCCTGCTTTTGCGCCGCGACGATATTCTTTTCTTATAGGCTCTCTGCTCATAACGCGGTCCGTCAGCGGCGCTCCGGAGACCAGCGCTCATGACCGCTTTCATCCTTCCAAGAATCCGCTAACACGTCTCCGGCTAAGGCCGTAGTTGCAAGCGGCGAGGGTTGGAAGCTTCATGTCTGGTTTCCTTCTTGTTCATGCCAGTTCAACGCGAGGAAGCTCCAAACCGGACGTTGCGCTACTAGCTTAGTTGAAGCCATCGCGCCTCTAGCAGGGGACGCAGTTCGACTACATCCGCCTGCGGCAGATTTCCTCGCATTCGTCGATCAGCGCCTCCCGACGGGGAAGTTCACGTTGAAAATTATCTAGTGCCGATGATGCAAGTGCGTAGCACTCAAAGAGGTCGTCCAATCGCGAGGCCATGGTTGTGAGCAACCAGCCGCGCTGGCGCGGCTGGATCTGCCCAACCGCAATTTCGAGCTGAGGAAGGTGAGGGGCGTCGATTTCAGGATCGGGCTCGATGTCGCCTGGTCCAAGGACGATCCGACGGCCGCGCGCGACGACATCATCGTTATCGCGCGGTCGCTGGTCAGGCAGGGCAGGTGAAGTTGAATGCGGACTGCCTCCGTGCGAACCCTCGATCAGCGGAGCGGCTTGCGTGCCCAGGCCTCCCGGATACCGGCCGTTGGTCGTTGGATGCTGATCCTCCGAAACGAGGTTTCGGTCAAGCCACCATTCCGGTCACCTTCCTGCATGGGCTGCAGCCGAATTCCGTCAAGGATAGCCGCAATGACGGCGAAGCTGACCGAGGCGCTGCCTAATCGACTGATGGTGGGCGCGGGATATCCGAGTGTCCCTCGTCGGCGGATCGAATATCGTTTCCATCCCACAAACGAGTGATTTAGGGATGATTTCCAGGCCATTGGGATTCGAGAAAGCTGACCGGGACCTCAGAGTAGCGATCTGGCACGCGTTTCCGCGCTATTCGAGAGCGACCGTCGGAGGGACTTCGGCGTGTTCGGCTACCGCTTCGCCAAGCGGGGCTGCCGCGATTGATTTGATCTGTTGAGCGAGAGCCGCAAGTTTCACTGCAATGTCCTGCAGCTCGGCTGGTGCGTTCTTGCCCTTACGGGTGGCTTTGATGCCTTGCTTGTCCACGTTCTCGACCTCTTGCATCAGGACTTAGGGCGCTTAGTATATTTCCACTATCGAATATAAGACCACTTCCCATTACGCGCTTTCCTGCCGCTGCACAGCTGTGGGTTTCGGCCGATCAACAGCCGGTGACGCGGAACATTGTCCGGAATGCGCCACGAGGGTTGAGCACCAGCGTTGTCAGGCGCCCCGCAACAAGGCCGGTACCCGCGCCTGACCTTCGTCGTCCGTTGCGGGGGCGTTAAATGGTTGTTCGCAACAACGCAACTAGATCTGGTTCGGATCCTCGATGCCGTTGTAGAACGAATGCACTCTGCGATAGCGTCGCAGAAGTCTCCGACTAGCGCGTAGCGGGCTTTGTTGCGATCTTCGGGCGGCATTGAAGCGATGAAGTGCATTTGGTTTGCTATCGCGAGCATCGCGCGCGTGTTTCGCCGCGCCACTTTCTCCGATGTGGAAAATGGCGCGCGCATTTCCCGCAGCAGGCGCTGTATCGCCGTTTGGTAACGCGCAACGCCCGCCCCCAAAAAAATCGGACAAATGATCGTCAGAGAAGGTGCGTCTCCGTGACCACTGTGGAACCGCTGGGCGCTCCTTAGGGGCGAGTGTGAGGGCACTCGGATCAAACGCCGAGTGCCAATGGGGTCGGGCAAGCGCGCGACCCCGGCTAGATCGGCCCGTCGACGATCACCAAAGCGCGGCCTTGCGAGCAATTCTCGATGCGGGCCTTGACCTGGTAGATGTCCTTGAGCATCGGAGCGGTGATGACGCTTGCGGTCTTGCCGCTCGCAACCATAGTGCCGTTGGCAATGACGATGGTATTTTCGCAATAGCGCAGGGCATGGTTCAGGTCGTGAAGTGCGATCAGTACGATCATGCCCTTGCGGCGGGCGAGGTCGGAAACGAAACTCAGCACGTCAACCTGGCGGTGAAGGTCGAGAGCCGAGGTTGGTTCATCCATTAGCAGGATCTCGGGGTTGCGGATCAGGGCCTGGGCGAGGGAGACCAACTGCCGTTGTCCACCGGAAAGCTCGCCGAGGCCGCGAAAGGCAAGACTGTCGATCCTGAGTGCCTTGAGAATGCGGTCGATCTCATCGAGTTCGTCATCTTGAACGCGCCAACTGCTGCCTTGTTTTGCAGACAGAAGGATCGATTCATACACGGTCAGGACGGCATTCGCGCCGGTATCCTGCGGCATGTAGCAGATGCTCTTCTGCCCGCGATCAATGTCAGACAGATGAACCATTCCCGGACCGGAAATCAGCGATGCAATGCGTTTGAAGAGCGTCGACTTGCCTGCGGCGTTCGGGCCAATCACGGCTGTTACTGAGCCCTTTTCCAGAATGTCTGTGGTGACGCCGGAAAGCACCGTGGTGCGCCCATAGGTGGCGCCAATGTTGTCGAGGGCGAGCGCTACCATGCACGTCTCCGGTTGCTGAATATCAGGACGAAGAAGAACGGTACGCCGACGAGCGCGGTGATGACGCCGATCGGCAATATGGCGCCGGGAATGATCATCTTGCTCACCACCGAGGTCGCCGAAAGCAGCAGCGCCCCGCAAATTACCGAACCCGGCAGAAAGAAGCGCTGGTCCTCGCCGACCAGCATGCGCGCGATATGCGGCCCAACGAGGCCGACGAAGCCAATCGTGCCCACGAATGATACCGGGATCGCAGCCAGCAGGCTGACAATCATCATCGTCTGAAGGCGAAGCCGACGCACGTTCACGCCCATGCTGGCCGCCTTGTCGTCGCCGAGGCGAAGCGCGGTCAATGCCCAGGCGTCCTTCATGAGGAAGGGTACCATTGCCAGCAGAATGGCACCGGTGAAATACACTTTTGGCCACGTCGCCTTGGTCAGGCTCCCCATCGTCCAGAACACCACGGCTGCAAGTGCCTGCTCGGAGGCCAGATATTCCAACAGTGACAGCGCCGCATTGAAGGTGAAGACAAGGGCAATGCCGAGCAGCACGATCGTTTCGACGCTGACGCCGCGCATGGTCGAAGCAAAATGAATGAAGAGAGCTGCCACCATCGCCATCAGGAAGGCGTTGAGCGGCACCATGTATTGGATTGCCGCCGGGAACAAGGCGACCCCTCCAACCAGTGCCAGTGCGGCACCGAAACTGGCCGCGGCTGAGATCCCGAGCGTGAAGGGGCTGGCAAGCGGATTGGAAAGGATCGTCTGCATCTGGGCGCCGGCAACCGAAAGCGACGCGCCGACAGTCACAGCCATTAAAGCGATCGGCATGCGGATGTCCCAGATGATGACGCGTAGCTGATCCGAAGCTGCCACCGGATCAAGCAGTGCGGAAAGAACATCCGAAAGCGGGTAATTTGCCGGCCCGAGCGCCATATCGAGTGAAATGCTGAAGCAGAGTGCAAGGATCAGCACGATCAGGATGGCGATGCGGCGAAACGCCAGGGCGCGATACTGCTCGCGCCCTGTTGTCGTTGTTGTAGTGGCAGCCTCGATGGCCATCGATCATTCGCCCTTGAGCGAAACGAAGTATCCCGGCTTGTAATCAAGCGGCAGGAAGCGTGCGTGCAGCTCCTTGAACGTCGCTTCCGGGTCAAGGTCGGCAAACAGATCCGGATGGAGCCACTTGGCGATCTCCTGGATCGCAACGAACTGGTATGGATTGTTGTAGAACTGATGCCAGATGGCATGGACGTTGCGGTCGGAGACAGCCTTGACGCCGGTGAAGGCGGGACGATTGGTCAGCGCTTCGAGTTTGCGCTCGGCTTCCTTGAGATCGGCGCCGTAGCCGACGCCGACCCAGTCGCCGCCTGGAATATACTTGTCCCAGTTGCCGCCGGTGATGATGATCTGGTCCGGATTGGAGGCGATCACCTGTTCCGGATTGACGGTGCCGAAGGTGCCCGGGATGATGTCCTTTGCCATGTTGGTGCCACCGGCAATCTCGACCATCTTGCCGAAATTCTCGTTGCCGAAGGACATGCAGCAATCGTCGGAATAGCCACCGGCACGCTCGACGAAGACCAGCGGCTTCTTCGGATCGGCTTTCGCCAGCACGTCCGTGACCCGCTTAATGCTGTCAGCGCGGAACTTGATGAAATCCTCGGCAATCGCTTCCTTGTTCATGAGCTTGCCCATGATGCGCATGCTCGGCTCGGTGTTTTCCATCGGCTTTTCACGGAAGTCGACATAGACCAACGGGATGCCGACCTTGCCGAGCTTTTCGATGTAACCGGCTTCTTCCGTTGCGGTCTTGGCATCGACGTTCATCAGGATCACGTCGGGCTTGAGGGCGACAGCCTGCTCGATATCGAAGGTGCCGTCCTTCATGCCCCCGAAGGTCGGAAGCTTGGCGATCTCTGGATATTTGGCCAGATAGGCTTCGTAGGATTCCGGGTCAGCCTTCGGCAGGTCGTCACGCCAACCGACGACGTGTTCAAACGGAGCGTTCTTGTCGAGCGCGGCGAGGAAATAGATCTGCCGACCTTCGCCAAGGATCATGTTCTTGACCGGAGCTTCAACTTCGACGTCGCGTCCGGTCACATCCGTGATGGTAATCTTGTCGGCGAAAGCCGGCCAGACGGCGGTCGCGAAGAGACCCATTGCAAGGGTGGTTGCCTTGGCTGTAATACGCATCGAATTTCACTCCGTGGAAACTGCGATGGGCTGTATTATTATATGACTTTAATAGTCAAGTTCTATCTATTAGAACCATTTTAAGTTCATGGGATCAGGAGCAGACGGAATGGACGCAGGGGCGGCGACGGGCCACAATTTTGGGCTGCGTGAAGAGATTAAATCCTATTGGTCGGCGCGCGCGGCGACCTTCGACCAATCGCCTGGACATGAGATCTTTTCCGAAGAGGAGCGCCAGGCCTGGCACCGGTTGATCATCAGGCACCTCGGGCAAGGTGAGGGGCGCCGGGCGCTGGATCTGGCATGCGGCACGGGTGTCGTATCGCATCTGATGGATGATCTCGGCTATGATGTCACCGGGCTCGACTGGGCCGAGCCGATGCTGGAACGCGCCCGCGCCAAGGCGAAGGCGCGGGGGCGAACGATCGCCTTTCGCATCGCCGATGCCGAAAACACAATGGAGCCGGACGGTAGCTATGACGTCGTCGTGACGCGTCATCTGGTCTGGACACTCGTGGATCCGAAACAGGCCTTTGCGGAATGGTTGAGAGTGCTGAAGCCCGGCGGAACCTTGCTGATCGTCGATGGCGACTTCGTCAACGCTGGTATCGCGGAGCGCTTCCTGAAAGTCGTGGTGCGATGGATCGAGGGCATGAGATTGGCGAAACCCGGCCCAATGCACGCGCCGGAAGGCATGGCCGAGTTGCACGGCCGCATCCTATCGCAGGTCCATTTCTCTGATGGCGCGCGCGCCGAGCAAGTCGCGGCGTTGATGGAGGACGCCGGGTTCGCGAACATTACTGTCGACACGAATATGAAAGCGATCCATCGTGCCCAATCGAAGCACTTGGGTTATTTGAAGGGCCTGTCACGCGGGCTGCAGCATCGCTACGCGATCGTCGCTCGCAAGCCGTTACAAGCAGGCACGATGACAGCGCAAAGACGGTGATCCACCAACCGATTGACATCAGCGACCACATCGCGGACGTATCTTGGCCGCTGGACATCCGACGTCATTGCTAATCCTTGGAATGGATGCCACGGCCGCCGCCTGTGTTCAGATGGCTGGCCCATCGGCTGCGTTGGAAAGATTACCGGCGAGCCTAAAGGCATCGCCGGTCACAGGAGCTTGTACCGGCGCAGAATTTCCTCGATTTGAGCGTCCTGATCCTTGTTTGGCAACAGGGCCGGTTGGCGGCTGGCCCCGACGGAGGCGTCCTGCAGATAGAGCGCACGCTTGACCATCGCAGGCGCGAATCCGAGGGCGTACAGATCCGTACGGAAGGCGGAGTAGATCGCCTGCTGCCGCTCGGCTTCGGCGATATCGCCGGTGTTGAAGGCGTTCAAAATTTCCGCCAGGACGTTCGGCATGGCATTACCGAGGCCCGATATGCAACCGGCGGCGCCGTTCTGCAGCGCCCAAAGCACCAGATGGTCAGGGCCGGAGTAGACTTCGAAACCGTTTACGTCTTTGGCCACTTCGAGATAAGCCTCAAGTGTTTCTTTCGCTCCGCCCGAATCCTTGATGCCGGCAATATTGCCGTGGCGCGACAGCGTGCGGGCGGTCTCCGGCTCGATGTGGTTCTGCGTGCGGGCTGGAATGTCGTAGAGATAGACGGGCGTTTCGACGGCATCGGCGACGGTCGAGAAGTGGCGGATCAGACCGTCCTGGGTACAGGCGATGAAGAACGGCGTTATGACGGCGATACCGTCGACGCCGATGCGGTCGAATTCACGTGAAAGCTTCAGCGTTTCGAAGGTGGCGGGCATGCCGGCATTGACGATGACCTTGACGCGACCGGCGACCTCGTCGACCACTTCCGTTGTCAGGCGCACTTTCTCTTCGAAGGTGAGGGCGCTGAAATCACCATTGGTGCCGGCGCACATGATGTTGTTGCCGGCGTCGACCTGGCGGCGGACCTGGGCGCGCGTTGCGTCGTAGTTGATGGTCTCATCGTCGTTGAAGCAGGTGACGAGCGCGACAAAGGCTTGCTTGGACATTTTCAGTCTCCAGGGATTGGGGGCGCCTCAGGAGGCGCATTCGAGCCGTGCGGCGCGATTGGCCGCCTGAACGTCGGGGTCGGGATCGAGGCCGGCTGCAAGAAGCGCGCGGGTATAGTCTTGGCGCGGGGTTTCAAATACCTCCTGCACCGTGCCCAGTTCCACGACATTACCCTTCTGCATCACCATGACGTGGTCGGCGAAATCACGAACCACCGGCAGGTCGTGCGCAATGAAGATGAAGGCGATGCCCATGTCCTTGCGAAGCCTGTCGAGCAGGGCAATGACCTGGGCCTGGACCGAGACGTCAAGGGCTGAAACCGCTTCATCGCAGATGATCAATTGCGGCTCAAGCGCCAGCGCCCGGGCAATTGCGATGCGCTGGCGCTGCCCCCCGGAAAACTGATGCGGATATCGCCCCATGTGTTCCGGGCCGAGACCGACCTGAACCAGAAGTTCGGCCACACGTTCGCGCCATTTTGCCTTCGGCAGAATGTTCGGATGGATCACCCAGGCCTCGGAGATCAGCTGGTAAACGGTCATGCGCGGATTGAGCGACTGGGTGGGGTCCTGGAACACCATCTGCAGGTCGCGCCGCAATTTGTAGAGCTCCGCTGGCGATAGCTTAAAAAGGTCGCGGCCCTTCCATAGTGCGCTGCCGCTGTCGGGCTCATCCAGCCTGAGGAGAATGCGTGCGAGGGTGGATTTGCCCGAACCGCTCTCGCCGACGACCGCCATGGTCTCGCCGGGCATGAGGTCAAAGGAGATGCCTTTTAGCGCTTCGAAGCTGCCGTAATGCTTGCGCACATCACGAACCGAAAGGACCGGCTCGCCGCGCGCCCCTGGCGAATGCATCTTTCCCTTTCCGGGGGCGGCGGCAATCAACTTGCGGGTATAGGGGTGCTGCGGGTTCTTGTAGACATCGCGGACCGTTCCCGCCTCGACCAATTCACCCTTTTCCATCACCACGACGCGGTCGGCGATCTCAGCAACGACGCCGAGGTCATGCGTGATGATGAGAACCGCCATACCGGTTTCCTGCTGCAGCTCTTCGAGAAGCGCCAGCACTTCAGCCTGCACCGTCACATCGAGCGCCGTCGTCGGCTCATCGGCGATCAGCAGATCGGGGCGAAGCGCAAGCGCCATGGCGATCATGACGCGTTGGCGCTGGCCGCCAGAGAATTCGTGCGGATATTTGTCGAGTGATTTTTCCGGGTCGGGAATGCCGACGCGGGTGAGCAGGCGCAGGGCCTCTGACTGTGCCTCGGCCCTCGCGGCACCGTGAGTCGTCAACGCCTCGCGGATCTGCCAACCGACCGTGTAGACCGGGTTCAGATGGCTGAGCGGATCCTGAAAGATCATCGCAATGCGGCGACCGTTCACCTCGCGTCGTTTCTGCGCCGGCATTTTCAGCAGGTCGACGCCGTCGAACAGGATCTCGCCCGAGCTGATACGCCCTGGCGGCATGTCAATCAGGTTGATGATCGCCGACGAGGAGACCGATTTGCCCGACCCGCTTTCCCCCAGGATCGCGAGCGTTTCACCTCGATCAAGATGATAGGAGATGTTGCGGACGGCTTTGACCACGCCCATGACCGTGTGAAATTCAACCGAGAGGTTGCGCACTTCCAGCAGATGGTCAGCCATTGCTACGGCCTTTCATTTCCAGGCGCCAGCGCTGGACGGGATCGAGCGCGATGCGCATCCAGTTCGAAAGCAGGTTCAGCGACATCGTCGTCAGGATGATTGCAAGGCCCGGCCAGAAGGACAGCCACCAGGCATTGGTGAGATATTGCCTCCCTTGAGAGATCATCAGGCCCCAGGTGATTTCGGGCGGCTGGATGCCGATGCCGAGGAAGGAAAGCGCGCTTTCCGCCAGCATGACATAGGCGAAGTCGAGCGTTGCGAGCGTCGTCAGCGTTGGCAGGACCACCGGGAGGATATGCCGGAACAGGATGCGCCTGCTGGACGCCCCCATGACGCGCGCCGCCTGCACGAACATGCGTTCGCGGATCTCCAGCACCTCGGCGCGGGTGGTGCGCAGGTAGACCGGAATGCGGGTGATCGAGAGGACCAGCATCAGGTTCAGGATCGATGAACCGAGGACATAGAGTACGATCACCGCGATCAAGAGCGAGGGGAACGACATGATAACGTCGGCCAGCCGCATGATGATCTGGTTGACGCGCGCGGAAGAGAAGCCCGCGATCAGGCCAAGGGTCGTGCCGACGACGGCGGAGATCGCCACGGCGCCGGCCGCGACCATGAGTGTGTTTTGCGTTGCCACGATGATGCGGGCCAACAACGGACGTCCGAGGGCATCCGCCCCCATCCACCAGACCCAGCCGCGTTCCCACTCGAACGGAGCGGCATTTCGGCCCCGCAGGTTCTGCTTGGTCGCAAGATCGCCCAGCCAGCTCGGACCGACGATCGCCAGGATGAGGACGACAATGAGGAAGATGGCAGCACAGAGGGCGAACTTGTCGGCCCACAGCATGCGCGCCATGCGAACCAGGAACCCCGGTTCGGCGGCGATTGTCGTATCTGTCGTCTGTAAAGTCATGGCCGAACTCTTCAATGACGGATGCGCGGATCGAGCAGCGCATAGGCGAGATCGATCAGCAGATTCATGACGAAGATCGCGAGCGCGGTGACGAGAATGGCGGCGAGCACCACATTGAAGTCACGTTGCAGGATGGAATCGATCATCAGCTTGCCAACGCCGGGAAAGCCGAAAATGGTCTCGACAATGACGGCACCGTTCAACAGGCTGGCCGCCTGGTCGCCGATGACGGTGATGACGGGAAGCATGGCATTGCGCAATGCGTGGAGAAAGATGATCGGCCCTGATTTGACGCCCTTGGCGCGTGCCGTCTTGACGTAGGCCGAAGAAAGCGCGCTGATCATCGAGCCGCGAACCACTTGGACGATAATGCCGAACGGGCGAACGAACAGCACGCCGATGGGCAGGATCCAGTGTAGGAGCGAACCGGTGCCGGAGGTGGGAAGCCAGGCAAGGTTCACCGAGAAAACCACGATTGCGACAATGGCGAGCCAGAAATCTGGTACGGCCGCACCGATCAGCGAGATGACCGAGGAGAGGCGATCGAAAAAGCCGCCGGCGCGGAAGGCGGCCAGCGAACCGACGACGATGGCAGCGCCAGTCACCAGGGACATGGTGATGGCGGCAAGCCAGAGCGTCCACACGAACGCTTCCAGAACCACGTCGAGTGCCGGGCGTGCCTTGCGCAGCGACTCACCGAAATCGCCGGTTACGACGTCACCGACATAGCGGGCAAACTGAACCATGAGCGGATCGTTGAGGCCGTGGATCTCGCGAAATTGCTGCTTCATTTCCGCCGAGGCTTCGACGGGAAGGAACAGGGCAGCGGGATCTCCCGTCAGACGCGAGAGGAAGAAGACCATCACGATCAGCCCGATCAGGGAAATCAGGCTGGCCACGGCGCGTTTACGAATGAAGCTCATCATTGTGCCCCTCGATTGCATAGGGCGGCGAGATCGTCCCGCCGCCTTGACTGCGTCTGTCCCTGGCGGATTTGATCACCGCCAGGACGGTTCACTTGATGCCGATCTCCGAAAGCTGAAGCATCGAGTTGGTCGCCATGGTGGGCTTGAAATCCAGGCGTTCGGAAACGCGCGAGAAGCCGACCATGTGGAAGAGCAGCACGTCGGCCACCACTTCATCATGCACATAGGCGATTGCCTGCGACCAGAGCTTGGCGCGTTCGTCACCGACGGCAGCGGAGGCGCGCTTGATCAGATCGTCGACCTTGGGATCGGAGAAGCCCGACTGCGTGCCCTCGGTTGCGTATTTGAAGAACATCGAGAAGGACGGGTCACCCTTGGAGTTGTCGTGCATGGCGGCGACAAGCTGCGGGCCGCGACCCTCCTTGAACGGCTTGGAATAGTAGCCTTCATGCTCTGCGACGTCGACGAACTTGAGATCGATCTTGAAGCCGACTTCCTGCAACTGGGCCTGGATCGCTTCCATGATCTCCGTCACGTTCGGGAAATTTGCAGAGCGCGCGATGATGGTGATCGGTGTCTCGACCTTCACGCCTTCCGCCTTGGCTTCCTCCAGCAGTTTTTTCGCGCCTTCCGGATCGTACGGGAAGACCTTGACGTCCGGGTTCCAGCCGAGCGTCGGCGGCGGCACAATTGCCGTGGCGAGCAGCGCGCTGTCTGGAACCAGGGTGCCAAGGAACGCCTGACGGTCGATGGCCATGTTGAGGGCACGGCGGACGCGCACGTCGTTCATCGGCTCGATGTTGTGGTCGATGCGCAGATAGACGGTCTCGCTGTCGAGATAGGAGAAGTCGGTCTTGGGGTTTGTTGCGTCGAGCTGCGAGATGGAGGGTGAGAGGTCGGCCTCGCCCGCCTGAACCATCGCGGCACGCACGGACGGATCTGCACGGAACAGATAGGTCGCTTCCGTGACCTGCGGCTTCTGGCCCCAATAGTCATCGCGTCCACTCAGAACGATCTGCTGGCCCGGGGTCCAGTTGGTCAGCTTGTAGGGCCCGGTGCCGATCGGTTCGCGGATGAACTCCAGCGGCGTTTCTTCCGGAACGATGGTGACGAGCGACATCAATAGCGGCAGGATCGGCTGAACCGGATCGGCGCTGAAATCGATCGTATGGTCGTCGACGACGTTCGCGGTAACCGTCATCCCACCGAAGTAACGGCGGGATTCGCAGGCATTCTTGTCGCTCATGATGCGGTCGAAACTATGCTTGACGTCCTTGGAGTCGAAGGTCGTGCCGTCAGAGAATTTCACCCCTTGGCGAAGATGGAAACGCCAGCTTCCGTCCTCATTCTGCTCCCACTTCTCGGCAAGGCGCGGCAGAACGCCCTTGCCGTCGCGAACGTCGAGCTCGGTGAGGGTTTCGCTGACATTCTGCATGATGACGCGGCCGATATTCGAGCGGGTCGCCATGCAGGGCTCGAGCAGATCGGCTTCCTCCGCCAGCACGATCTTGATCGGCCCTGATGCGGCAAAGACAGGTGACATGGCGGAGCCCAACATGAGCGCACCCAGGATAAGCGTTTTCTTCATTGCATTCTCCTCCCTAGAAAGTCTTGTTCAGTTCGACTTGTTGTCAGACCCGAATTTTCCGGAACGCGCGGCAATCAATGCGGCGCAGCATATGAGCGCGCCTCCGCCGATGGTGGTCAGCGCGACGGTTTCGCCGAACAGGGCAAATCCGCCGAAGGCCACGAGCGGCAGGCGCAGGAAATCCACCGGCGCCACGACGGTCGCTGGCGCCAACGAAAAGGCATGGGTCATCAGCCCCATGCAGGCGGTGCCGACCACGCCCTGAAGCGCAAGCAACCCCATTTCCCTTGGGCCGGGAATGGCAAAGAAGGGGACCGCGAGCAGCAGGGCGATCGGCACGGTCAGAAGAAGGTTCCACACGACGAGCGTCGACGTGGCGTCACCTTTCGACATGGATTTGAGGATCAACTGGATCGCTGATTGAAGCATGGCGCCTGCCAGTGCCAGCAAGATCGCCAGCGTAAAGCCTGTTCCCGACGGGCCGATCACCAGCATGGCGCCGGCAAAACCAAGGGCGACCGCTGCAATCATCGCCGGGCCCGGTCGCTCGCCCAACGTCAACGCTGCTCCGAGGACGATAAAGATCGGAGAGGTGAAGGCGATGGCGGTCACGTCGGCCAGCGGGCCCCAGGTGAAGGCGGCAAACAGCGCGATCATCGCCAGCAGCTTGAAGGCGGCGCGCAGGGCGTGCTGGCGCATCGGGTGCGTCGTACGAAGAACGGAAGGGCGCAGGGCGATCCAGGGAAGAAGGATGAGCGCGCCGAAGAACGCGCGGAAAAATCCGATGACGAAAGGGTGTACCGCACCGCTTAGCGCCCGCACGATCACGGCATCTGTCGCGGCGAGCGTTGCTGCTCCCGCTGCAAAGACGACGGCTGTCGTGGCCTGATGGTGGCTGTTGGCGGTGTGCATGAAGATCCTCCGTCCCCGGCATCCTCGCGCCGGGTTGTCATGACCATCTAACTTTCGAGTGAGTTTGTCAAATTCTTTTGCTATGTAAAAATTATTTGCGTTTGCAGCGGCGCAATAAGTCACGTTATTTCAATAAGATAGACTGAACAATGGTGTTTGGATGACAAAACAAATAACATTAAAAAACTTGACAACTTGGAAAATTGGTCGATTTTCGAGCGTGACAGGAGGGCCTAAATGCATCCCGATGAAATCGCTCGCAACATGAACGGCGTGCTTCGATCCGTGTCCCCAGGGCGCGACGAAGCCTTGCTGCCTTCGCCAATGATCCAGAACCATGCGGCATTCCTGCACTTGCTCGATGACCGCACGCTTGTATGCGCCTGGTTCGGGGGAACGCTCGAGGGCAAGTCGGATATTTCCATCTTCGCTTCGGTGCTAGCGGAAGGCTCCATGACTTGGGGAGCACCCCAGCGCCTGAGCGACGATCCTTCCCACTCTGAGCAGAACCCGGTGTTGTTTTCCGCGCCGGACGGGGCACTCTGGCTCTTTCATACTTCCCAGCCTTCCGGCAATCAGGACGAATGCCGGATCCGCATGGCCGAGGTGGCGCGCGATCCATCGGATCCGCAAAAGCTCGTGGCCAAACAAGGTCGCTATCTCGATCTGCCGCGTGGTTGCTTCTTACGCGCGCCCGTTGTCGTTCGCGACGACGGAGCGTGGCTCTTGCCGATCTTCCGTTGCGTGCAGCGGCCCGGCCAGAAATGGAACGGCAGCCACGATACGGCAGCCGTCGGCGTATCGATCGATGGTGGCCAGACTTGGAGGCTCGACGATATCGACCAGTCCACGGGCTGCGTGCACATGTCGCCCGTAGCGCTCGCAGAGGGCCGATACGCCGCTTTCTTTCGCCGTCGGCAGGCCGACTTCGTCTACCGCAGCGACAGCAGTGATGGTGGGCGGTCCTGGTCCGTGCCTCACGCCACGGATGTGCCGAACAACAATTCATCGCTTGCCGCCGCCCGCCTGCGCGACGGTCGGATCGCCATGATCTGCAATCCCGTCAATGCGCTGTCGTCGAGCGACCGGCGCGCCTCGCTCTATGACGAGTTGGGCGAAGAGGATAGCCGGCCCGATGCGGATCCAAGCGGAGGTTGCGTTCCTGTCTGGGGTGTGCCGCGCGCACCGGTCACGCTCTGCCTCTCCGACGATGGAGGGCGTTCCTTTGCGCTGCGCCAGTCAATCGAAGAGGGTCCCGGCACCTGCCTGTCCAACGATTCGACCGATGGCCGCAACCAGGAAATGTCCTACCCGTGGCTGCTCGAAGGTCCCGACGGCACCATGCATCTCGCCTACACCTATCATCGGCGCGCGATCAAATATGTCCGTCTTGCTCCCGGCTGGGACAGTGCGGCTCGACGGAGTGTTTCATGAGCAATATCATTGGAATAACCATGGGTGACCCATGCGGGGTCGGTCCGGAGATCGCGGTCCGCGCCTTGGCTGAAATGTCCCGTGAGGATCGCGCCCGGACGCGGATCTACGGCAATCTGACCACGCTGGAAGCGGCTCGGGCCGCACTGGGCCTTGATATCGAGCTTGAGCCTTTCGTCCTCGACCTCCCGATCGAGGGCGCACCGCTTCCGTGGGGGCAGTTGAGTGCGGTCGCTGGAGACGCCGCTTTCCGCTTTATCGAGAAGGCGGTGCGGGACGCCGAAACCGGTGCGATCGGCTGCATCGTCACGGCGCCGATCAACAAGGAGGCGCTGAACCTCGCCGGCCACCACTATGATGGCCATACCGGCATGCTGCGCAGCCTGACCGGTTCGAAGGCCGCCTATATGCTGCTCGCCTCCGACCGGCTGAAAGTCATTCACGTCTCGACGCATGTCTCGCTGCAGGAGGCCATCAGGCGGGCGACGACCGACAGGGTGCTGGCGACGATCAGGGCAGGCGACGCGCATCTGAAGCGCATCGGTTACGCCGCGCCGAAAATCGCGGTCGCCGGCATCAATCCGCATTGCGGCGAGAATGGCCTGTTCGGCACGGAGGATGATGACCAGATCGCGCCGGCGGTCGCGGCGGCGCGTGCGGAGGGGATCGACGTTCAGGGGCCGATTTCGGCCGACACCGTATTTTATCGCGCCTATTCCGGCGCATTCGATCTTATCGTCGCCCAGTATCACGATCAGGGGCACATCCCCATCAAGCTCGTCGCCTTCGATACCGCGGTGAACGTCTCGGTGGATCTGCCGATCGATCGCACATCCGTCGATCACGGGACGGCTTTCGACATCGCCGGAAAGGGGATCGCCAATCACGGCAACATGAACTCTGCCATCGCCTACGCGCGCAAGCTCGTTAGCGGCCGCGCCAAGCAAGGATGACCAAGCCATGACCATCGCCCAAATCACCCTTCATCAACCCCGCCGGCTGGCGGTTGGAGCCGGTCTCGTCGGCGAGGTCGGCCCCTGGGCGGCAGACGCCCAGTCCACGCTGGTGATCGCAACGCCGATTACCGCGGGGTTTGCCGATCGGTTGAAGCTTTCCGGCCGCGTGACCGTGTTTGATGCAATTCCGGGTGAACCGGATGTCGCGACGCTGGAGGCAGCACTTGAGGCGGCGCGTCAGTCCAGACCGGAACTGATCGTCGGGCTCGGCGGTGGTTCGGTGCTCGACGTGGCAAAGCTGGTTGCCGTGCTTTGGGATTCGGATCAGACGCTTGGCGATGTCGCCGGGCCGAACCGCGTTGCCGGCCGCCGCACCCGCCTGGTTCAGGTCGCGACAACAGCGGGAACCGGCTCAGAGGCCGGTATTCGCTCCTTGATTACCGACCCCGTAAAGGGCAACAAGATCGCCGTGGAAAGCCCGCATATGATCGCGGACTTTGCCGTCCTCGACCCGGAATTGACCTATTCGGTGCCGCCGGCAGTGACGGCAGCGACCGGTGTCGATGCGATGGCTCATTGTGTCGAGGCATTCACCAATCGGCGTGCGCATCCGATGATCGACGGGTTTGCGCGAATGGGCTTCCATCTCGTGGGCAAATATCTGGCGCGCGCGGTCAAAGACGGATCAGACACCGAGGCGCGGGAAGGGCTTATGCTTGCGTCCTACTACGGTGGCATCTGCCTCGGCCCAGTCAACACAGCAGCCGGACACGCTATTGCCTATCCGCTTGGGACACGGCTCGGCTTGCCGCACGGGCTCGCTAACGCCATCATATTTCCGCACGTTCTCGCCTTCAACCAAGCGGTTGCGGCAAAGAAAACGGATGAGGTTGCTTGTGCGCTGGGGTTGGGCGAAGCCCTGTCCGAAACTCAGCTTTTGACCGCTGCACACGGCTTTTGCAGGAGCCTCGGTATCGAGATGTCACTTGCAGCTCACGGCGCGACGGCAGATGATCTGCCCCGCTATGCAAGTGAAGCGCATGCAAACCGCCGCCTGATGGACAACAATCCGGTCGATATGAGTGTCGAGGATGTTCTGTCTGTCTATCGCGCAGCCTTTTAGACGACGGACGTGCCTTTCCACGAAGTAAAATGCCTCGGCTTTCCCCCGAGGCATTTTTCTTTGCGGCGCAGTAAGCCTATCTGGTCGTCTGAAAAAGGCGCTCGCGCGAGCCGGTCAGGTGATCATGCATGAGTTGCTTTGCCCGCGTGCCGTCGCCGGAGGCGATCGCTTCGGCAATCGCCTCATGTTCGGCGAACACGCGCGTAAGGCCAGCGGCCTCGCGCTTGACCGATGCGCCGTGGAATTTCATGCCGACGGCAATATGGTCCTTGAGCGCTTCCATGGCGGTGGAGAAATAGCTGTTTTGAGCCGCGCGCGCGATGGCCAGATGGAACTGGAAATCGGCGTCCTCGCGGTGCGACTGGCGATTGGTGGCGTCGCGCATCAACTCCAGCGCCCGGCGAATGGCGCCAAGGCTGGTGGTATCGTGGCGGGCCGCTGCTGCGGCGGCCGCGGCCGGCTCGACTGTCAGCCGGAATTCATAGCAGTTCAGCAGATCCGCAACATTCTCCAACTGTCCGAAGCCGAGCGGCTCCTTCATGCCGACGGCGCGTACGAAACTGCCGGCTCCCCGGCGCGAATAGATCAAGCCCTGGTCGCGCAGACGCCGCAGCGCCTCGCGGATCACCGGCCGCGAAACCTCGAATTCCGCTGCCAGGTCGTGCTCGGTCGGCAAGCGCTCATCGGGCTGATATGCGCCCGATTTGATCGCGCGATGCATCCGCTCAAACACGACGTCGGCCAGGCTCTTGCGTGTCGTTCCGTTCTCCAGTCCCATTTGTCATCCCATATCGCGGAGAATCCTGTCCGCAATCTCCCTCAGCGTTCCCGGTTGTCCGAATCCTCCGGATTTAGCGATGATGCAACGGCCATCGGCATGGGCCAAGCCCAGTCCTGGCATGCACTCGCCCACCAATCTGAAACGCGTGATCCCCATTTTCTCTAACACGGCTTCCGCAGTCGCGCCGCCGGAAAGAAGCAACGTGGAAGCGACCTCAGTCAGTGCCGGAAAGACGCTTTCAGCCAGAAGTCGGGACACTTCCTGCGAATTCGTCGGTGCAGCGCCTGGAACCGCCTGTACCAGAGTTATCAGGCTCCCATCTGCCGTCGCATTGGCAAGCCGGCCATTTGGCGCAGGCATGTAACGCGGCCTGCATATGGCACGCAATTCCTCGATTTGCGCCAGCGTGATCGGATCGCGCGAACCGATGACGAAAAGTCCCGGCCCCGGTGGGATGTCGGCAGCAAACGCATCTGCTCCGCCGCTCATTTGGTAGGCGAGTGCCTCGGCCAGTCCGCGCGCGCCGATCAGCAGATCCGCCCCCGATTGCTGCGACGATTGAAGCCAGTCGTTCATTTCCTGCGGGGTCGCGACATCGGGGATCGTCACGCGGCGTGCGTGCCGTCCGAGCTTTTCGGCAATCGATATCGGTATGTCGACGCCGAAACCCTGGACATGGCCAGCGTTCACTATCCGTCCGAAATCCGGAATGGCAGGCGCGACGAGTGCTGCGCGAAAAGGTGTAACGTCGAGCTCGGCTTCTATGTTGCCCTTGAGGCGCGAGTCGATCTTCTTGAACAGGCGTGTGCCAGGGGGCAACGCGGCGAGCGCCGCCACTGTTGCCTTCTGTGCTCTTGCGACGTCCAATTCCCGTGAGCCAACATTGATTGAAATCACCTGTGGGTGCTCGCTCAAGGCCTCAGGAATCGCTCCGACAGTGAGCGCTGTCTGCGTATGCAGTCCCCTGCTGGCGAACGGGGCAGCTGCATCCAGGGCGCCGGTCAGGTCATCGGCGACAATGGCCAGCATCAAACCAACTCCGATAATTTGTTGTTATCTTTAATTCAGGCACTTTTGCTTGAAATGTCAAGGAAATTTGAGAATGATATTACAAATACTGCCGCCAAGGGAGGCGTACGTTCAGTCATTGAAGGCCGCGTTCTCTGTCGATCATATAGGCGTTCCGCCAGTTCGGCTTCTTGCAGATCTCTCCATTTCTATTTTTCGCTGACGCAATCGTCACAAGTGCCGGCGAAGAAAGCATAACGGCGCGACGCAGCCACGCGTCGGTGCAGCCCGCGCGTGCGGTGGGAGCTTGAGATGACGGAGGACCCTGAGGGCGACCTGAGATTGCACGAACCATTTCGGGGTTTGCGCGGCCGGTGGAGTTCGGTCTGAGGCGCATCTCGCAGCAGCTGGCGAGAAGCGCATCACATATCGTGATAGATAGTTATTGACATGTTATACCAGTTGGGAAATATATCGTCGGCGCTGGAGAGGCGTGGACATCCAGCTGGCCCAATTGGGTAAGTTCAGGCATTTAAGGAGACTTCGATGACATCGATCGCGTTGTTTGGTGCCGGTGGCAAAATGGGCTATCGGCTTGCCAAGAATCTCAAGGGTTCGCGCTTCGATGTCCGGCATGTAGAGGTCAGCGAAAGCGGCAAGGCGCGGCTTTCCGATCAGCTCGGCATCGCCTGCGTTTCGGCGGAGGCGGGTCTCTCGGGGGCTCAGGTCGTCATTCTGGCTGTTCCCGACACCGCGATCGGTAAGGTCGCGGCCGGCATCGTCGACACGCTGGAGCCGGGCACGATGGTCATCGCGCTCGATGCTGCAGCACCGTTTGCCGGCCACCTTCCGCAGCGCGCCGATCTTACCTATTTCGTCACGCATCCCTGCCATCCGCCGATCTTCAATGATGAAACGGACCCTTCCGCCAAGCGCGACTTTTTCGGTGGCGTCGCTGCAAAGCAGCACATCGTTTCTGCTCTGATGCAGGGCCCCGAAAGTGCCTACGCTCTCGGCGAGGAGATCGCCAAGGTGATCTGGGCGCCGGTCATGCGGTCACACCGGGTCACGGTCGAGCAGATGGCGCTGCTCGAGCCGGGGCTTTCGGAAACTGTCTGCGCCTCGTTGCTCGTCGTCATGCGCGAGGCCATGGACGAGTGCGTTCGCCGCGGAGTTCCCAAAGAGGCGGCTCGCGACTTCCTGCTCGGCCACATGAACGTGCTCGGTGCCGTGATTTTCGAGGAGACACCGGGGGTCTTCTCCGATGCCTGCAACAAGGCAATCGAGTTCGGCAAGCCGGTGCTCATGAGGGATGATTGGACGCGCGTGTTCGAGCCTGCCGAAATCGCAGCCAGCATTCAACGCATCACCTGACATGAGGCGGGCGCTGCCCGCCACCTTAGGGCGTCTCGCGGCGCCCGAACGAAGCGATCGCACGGAGGGCCACTTTCAATGGAGGGGTGGTCGAGGAAAGCCTGTGCCTAACTGGGAGGAGAATATGAGAGTTGCCCGAAGATTGCTCACCGTCGGCTTCGTCGCCGTCTTGGCTGCAAGCGCCGCAATGCCGGCTTTCGCTGCCGACCTCATTGCGATCATCACACCGAGCCATGACAATCCGTTCTTCAAGGCGGAGGCGGTCGGCGCCGAGGCCAAGGCCAAGGAACTTGGCTACGAGACGCTGGTTCTGGTCCACGATGACGACGCCAACAAGCAGTCGCAGCTTATCGATACGGCCATCGGCCGTGGCGCAAAGGCGATCATCCTCGACAATGCCGGCTCCGAAGCATCGATCGCCGCCGTCAAGAAGGCCAAGGACGCAGGCGTTCCCTCGTTTCTGATCGACCGCGAAATCAATGCGACAGGCATTGCCGTCTCGCAGATCGTCTCGAACAATTATCAGGGCGCGCAGCTCGGTGCCGAAGAGTTCGTGAAGCTGATGGGCGAGAAGGGAAATTACGTCGAGTTGCTCGGTCGTGAAGCCGACCTCAATGCGGGCATCCGCTCCAAGGGCTACCACGACGTCATCGACGAATTCCCGGAGATGAAGATGGTCGCCCAACAGTCTGCCAACTGGAGCCAGACCGAGGGCTATTCCAAGATGGAGACGATCCTTCAGGCAAATCCGGATATCCAGGGCGTGATCGCCGGCAATGACACGATGGCCATGGGCGCGATCGCGGCACTTCAGGCCGCCGGCCGCAAGGATGTCATTGTCGTTGGTTTCGACGGCTCCAACGACGTGCGCGATTCGATCAATGCGGGCGGCATCAAGGCGACCGTCATGCAGCCGGCTTTTGCGCAGGCACAGCTCGCCGTCACCCAGGCGCATGAGTACATCACGACCGGCAAGGCTCCGGCCGAAGAAAAGCAGCTCATGGACTGCGTGCTGATCACGGCAGACAACGCCGACAAGCTCGAGACATTCGCGCTCTCCGAGTAACTTTTCCCGCGATAGCGCAAGGCGGCCGATCCCCGCCTTGCGTCCTATAGTCATAACGGAGAACGGGAATGCCCAGGTTTCAGGCTGCATGTGCACTCATGCTTGCCGGTGCTCTTGCGCTTGGCGGCTGCAAGCTCGTCAAGACCGAGGATGAGCAAAGGCAGGCGGCAGCAGGTGCTTTCAATCCCGACAGGCTGGTTGCCGATATCTGGGATGCCAAGGTCATTCCCTACCTCGATGGTCGTGCCGGCGCCTTCCAGAAGGTCTCGGCGCTGACCGCGACCGATCTCGGTGCTGCGGCGGAGAAATACGGCCACAAGGAGAAGCAGGGCAACGCGCCCTGGACTTTTGCCGCCAAGATCGACGGCGTGATCGTGGGAGTGGAAACGAAGTCACGCGCGGCCTATGTCGATGTGGATGTCGACGGCGACGGCAAGGCGGATGTGCGTGTCTCGATAGGCCCGGCAATTCGCGGCACAGCGCTGCGAGACAGTCTCGCGTTCGTCAATTTCAACGAGTTCAAGAACCAGATCGAATGGGCGCAATACGGAAAGTCGTTCAATACTCATGTGAATGGCGCCCTGCTTGAAAAGCTGCCGCGCGACGGTCTGACCGGCAAGAAGATCAAGGCGACCGGTGCCTACCCGTTGCCGGCCAAAGGCCAACTGCCGCAATTCGTGCCGGCCACCATCACCGTTGGAGGCTGACCATGAGCGGCATCGAGGACGGGGACGTTATCCTTGGACTGAAGGACATCACCAAGGCCTATTCCGGCATAGTGGCGCTCAAGAAGGCGGACCTCAAACTCCGGCGCGGAGCCGTAAACGTACTCGTCGGTGAAAACGGTGCCGGCAAGTCGACGATGATGCGCATCATCGCCGGCGTTGAACGACCGACGCTGGGTGAAATCTGGCTGGACGGCGAGCGCATACACCTCGACAGCCCCGCCGATGCTGTGCGTCACGGCATCGGCATCGTCTTCCAGGAGCTGAACCTGTTCGGCAATCTGTCCGTCGCCGAGAACATTTTTGCGACCCGTGAGATGACCCGCGGCATTCGCGGTATCGACCACCGCGCACAGGTCGAGAAAGCCAATGAATTCCTCAACCGCCTGGAAGCGGGGATCTCTGCCGAGACACTTGCCGAGGACCTGCCGATCGGTCAGCAGCAACTCGTCGAGATCGCCCGCGCAGTATCGCTCGATACCCGCATCCTGATCATGGACGAACCTACTTCGGCGCTGAGTGCGGCCGAGGTCGAAGTTCTCTTCCGGGTCATCTCCGATCTGAAGGCGCGGGGTGTTGCTATCGTCTACATCTCGCATCGGCTGGAGGAACTGATGCGTATTGGCGACTACATCACCGTTCTGAAGGATGGCCAGATCACCGGCCATGCCATGGTCAAGGACATCGACACAGGCTGGATCGTCCGCTCGATGATCGGTTCGGACGCCAAGGATTTCGCCAAGCAGGTCGATCACGAGCCGGGCGAAGAGGTCTTCCGCACCGAGAACATCTGCCTGCCGAGGGCGCAGGGTGGCTTTGCCGTCGATCACGTTTCGATAGGCGTTCGCAAGGGCGAAATCCTCGGCATCTACGGTCTGATGGGCGCCGGCCGCTCGGAGCTTTTCGAGTGCATCATGGGTTGCCATGAACACTATACCGGCAAGATCTATGTGGAGGGCCAGGAGCTCAAGGGCCGCGATACGACCCGCCGCATTCGCAACGGGCTGGCTCTCATTCCCGAAGATCGCCAGCGCGAGGGTCTGGTGCAGTCCATGTCGATCGCCGACAATCTGACCATGGCGAGCCTCGGTCAGTTTCTCAGGGCCGGGTTTCACATCGACATCGCGCGTGAAGCCAAAGCGATCAAGGAGGCGATCCGCAATCTCTCGATCAAGGCGAGGAACCCGGAATTCGAGGTGACGTCGATGTCAGGCGGAAATCAGCAGAAGGTCGTGATCGGGAAGGCACTCATGACCAATCCGAAAGTCCTGTTGATGGACGAGCCGAGCCGTGGGATCGATGTCGGCGCAAAGGCCGATGTCTTCCTGACCATGCGGCGTCTGGCGGGCGAGGGCCTCGCCATTCTGTTTTCCACCTCCGATCTGGAAGAGGTCATGGCCCTTTCCGACCGCATCGCGGTCATGAGCAACGGCCGGCTGGTGACCGTGGTCGATCGCAAGGACGCCACCGATGAGATGATCGTTTCGGCCTCCGCAGAGGGACATAGAACCAAAAGGATGCATGCGTGATGACGACAGCAAGTCAAACTGCCGCCGCCGATAGCTTTTCCAGCGGGTCGGCGCTCCTCACGGTCATGAAGCTGAGGACATTCATCGCGCTCTTTGCGGTGATCATCTTCTTCTCGATCTTCGCGCCGAACTTCCTTTCAACCGGCAACATGATCCTGATGACAAAGCACGCGACGCAAAACGCGTTCCTCGCGATCGGCATGACCTTCGTCATCATTACCGGCGGTATTGACCTGTCGGTCGGCTCGATCGTCGGTCTCTGCGGCATGATCGCCGGTGGGCTGATCATGTACGGCGTGGTCCTGCCGCTCGGCTACACGATGTACTTCAACGTCATCGAGGTGGCGATCATCGTCGCCGTCGTCGGCATCCTGATCGGAGCGATCAATGGCCTGCTGATCACTCGGTTGAACGTCGCCCCGTTTATCGCGACACTGGGCACCCTCTATGTCGCGCGCGGGATGGCCCTGCTTTATTCGGACGGCCAGACATTGCCCAACCTCACGGGGCGTGAGGATCTTGGCAACCAGGGTTTCAGCTATCTCGGCTCGGGCACGATCCTCGGATTGCCCGTCTCTGTGTGGATACTGGTGGTGGTTGCCTTTGGGGCCGGCTATTTTGCCCGCTTCGTGCCGCTTGGCCGGCATATTTTCGCCGTCGGCGGCAACGAGCGCGCTTCGCGCATGTCGGGCATCCGCGTCAACCGCGTCAAAATGTTCGTCTACATGTTCTCCGGTTTCTGCGCGGCAATCGTCGGGCTGGTCATTTCGTCGGAACTCATGGCTTCGCATCCGGCAACCGGCACCAATCTCGAACTCAATGCCATTGCCGCGGCCGTTCTTGGTGGTACATCGATGTCAGGCGGGCGCGGGACGATCGGTGGGACGATCATCGGCGCCTTCGTGATCGGCATTCTCTCTGATGGATTGGTGATGATGGGCGTCAGCTCGTTCTGGCAGATGGTGATCAAGGGGCTGGTGATCATCGTCGCAGTGGTAGTGGACCAGGCGCAGCGTCGCCTGCAGCAGCGGGTCACCCTCATGCAGATGGCAAAGGCGGGCTGAGCATGGGCAGGATCAAGGGCGCGCTGATCGGCTGCGGCTTCTTTGCAGTCAACCAGATGCACGGCTGGCAGGACCTGCCGGATGTCGAGATCGTGGCGATCTGCGATCGCGATCCGGAACGGCTCCGGATCGTCGGCGACCAGTTCAAGACATCGAGGCGCTACCTGTCGGCGGAGGCGATGTTTGCCGATGGCGGTTTCGATTTCGTCGACATTGCCACGACCGTTGGCAGCCACCGGGCACTTGTCGAACTTGCCGCATCCTACAAGGTACCAGCGATCTGCCAAAAGCCATTCGCACCGACGCTTGAAGATGCCGAGGCGATGGTCAAGGCTGCCGACGAGGCGGGCATCGCCCTGATGATCCACGAGAATTTTCGGTGGCAGACGCCGATGCTCGCGGTGAAGGCGGTGCTCGCGAGCGGGGCGATCGGCGTGCCGTTCTGGGGCCGCATCTCATTCCGCTCCGGCTTCGACGTTTTCTCCGGCCAACCTTACCTCGCCAAGGGTAAGCGCTTCATCATCGAGGATCTCGGCATCCATTCGATTGACATCGCCCGCTTCCTGTTCGGCGATGCAAGCCGCATGACCGCCCGCACGGCGCGCATCAACCCGGCTATCGCCGGCGAGGACGTTGCAACCATGCTGCTCGACCACGACAACGGCATCACCTCGATTGTCGATGTCAGCTATGCAACCAAACTGCCGGAAGAACCCTTTCCGGAAACCTTCGTGGAGGTCGACGGCAGCGAGGGTACCCTACGCCTCGGCAAGGACTACAGACTTACCGTCCACTCCTCAGGCGGCACCAAGGAAAGCGTCGTTGCGCCCAATTTGCTGCCCTGGGCCTTGCGGCCCTGGCACAATATTCAGGAAAGCGTCGCGCTCATCCAGAAGCATTGGATCGAACGGATCGCATCCGGCCAGCAGCCCGATACTTCGGGCCGGGACAATCTAAAAACCTTCGCGCTGGTCGAGGCTGCTTATCTCAGTGCAGAGCGCGGCGAAACCATTGCCGTTGGAGACCTGCTGGCATGAGCCGAAACATGCTCCGACTTTATGGAACCGCGGAGCGGGAGCCGGTGAGCCGGACGCTTGTTGCCGGCGATTTGAGCGTGGAACTGCAGAACGGCAATCTGCGCGGATTGCGTTTCCGCGGTCATGAGGTATTGCGCGCCATCTCCTTCCTCGTGCGCGACAGGGATTGGGGCACCTGCACCGCCTCAATCAACGATCTCGCAGTGACGGAACAGGAGCGCGGCTTCTTGCTGCATTATCGCGCCCGCTTTACCGCTCCATCAGGTGCAAATCTCGATTGCGACATTTCGATTTCCGGCACTTCAGATAGTGTGACTTTTTCTGCCGACTGCGTCAGCGACGCGGATTTCGAGACCGCTCGGGCGGGCTTCGTCGTCTTGCATCCGGTCGTCGGTGTCGCTGGAGAGCCGGTTGAGGTCAGACACGGCGACGGTAGCATTGAGCAAGCTCGATGGCCCGATGAGATCGAGCCCTGGCAGCCCTTCAAGGATATCGCCGCGATCACGCACCGCGTTGCACCCGGCATTATGGCGATAACGGAATTCGTGGGCGACGTCTTCGAAATGGAGGATCAGCGCAACTGGACGGATGGTTCCTATAAGACCTACGTGCGACCGCTGGCTCTGCCCTGGCCCTACCTTGTGCGGAAGAACGAGCCCTTTAGTCAGCGGATTTCTGCGCAAATCCGGGCAGAGGAGGGCGCGGCGCCGGCGGTTAGAAATTCGGATCTGATCGCGATCAGCCTGGTGCCGACAAACAGCCGGTTCCCGGCGATCGGCATAGGATTGAGACCTGAGTGCCGCGAGGAGGAACTGGCTTCGCTCCACGTGCTGACGACGGTTGGCGCTAAGCATCTGATCGCCCATTTCGATCCCGGCGCCGGGCATGGGTTAGAGGCGTTGAGGGGCTACGCGGCGATCTCGGCGAGGTCCGGCCTGAAAGTAACACTGGAGCTTGCCGTGCCGTGCGTGCGGCCTGTCGAAGAGGAGATGGCGGAATTTGCCGCCCTCGTCGAGCGAGCGGGTCTTGCGCTCGATACGCTGTTCGTCTGTCCGTCAGTGGATCGGCAGTCAACGCCGCCCGGCCGCGCGTGGCCGGAATGCCCTGATCTCGCCGATGTCTATGCGGCCGCGCGCGCTGCCTTTCCCGGCGTTCGGCTTGGCGGCGGCATGATGAGCTATTTCACCGAACTCAATCGCAAGCGGGTGCCTTCCGATCTGATCGACTATGTCAGCCATTCGACGAACCCGATCGTGCATGCGGCCGACGATCTTTCGGTCATGCAGACCTTCGAGGCATTGCGCTACGTCATCAGCACCACCCGCGCGATCTATGGCGACAAACCCTACCGCATCGGCCCCTCGACGGTCGCCATGCGCCATAACCCCTACGGCAGCGCGACGAAGGAAAACCCGGCAGGGTCCCGAATTCCGATGGCCGATACCGACCCGCGGCACAATGGCCAGTTTGGCGCGGCCTATACGTTGGCCTATGCCGCGACAGTGGCAACGGCGGGGCTGGAGGTGCTGACGCTTTCGACCCTTGCCGGTCCCTTCGGGCTTTCGGCCGGCGATGGAGAGGTGACGGCGAGTGGAGAACTTCGGCCGCTGGCGCGTGTGCTGGCGCGCCTCGGTGCCATGTCACATCAGCCAATGCATGCGGTCGAGACGGCGCGACCGGACGCGGTGCTTGGACTGGCCTCAAGCGAGCGGTTGCTTGTTGCGAACATCACCTCTGCGGCCCAATCCATCGTCTTGTCCGCCAAACCGTTCAAGGTTGCAGTGATCGCTGCCGAAGGGGGGGAATTGCCGGCACAACAGCGAATTACGCTGCCGCCCTACGGCTGCGTCGAGATCGTGCTTTGAGCGCTATTTCTGACCCTTGAGGGCGTAAAGCGCGCGGGAGCGTTCCAGGTGTTTGACCATGGCCTGCTCGGCGAGATCGGCGTCGCGGCTTTCGATGGCGCGGATGATTTCCTCATGCTCCGAGAGCGTGAAATTCTCGCGACCGGTCCAGATGAGCATTTCCGTATGATAGGACTTGAGCCATCCCAGCATTGCTCCGCTGACCGCAGCGAAGATCGGGTTTCCGGAAATTCGGGCGATGCACTGGTGAAATTCCATGTCCGCGTCGATGAAGGCGTCCGCATCGCCGAGGCTCTGCTTCTGCTTGTCGAGGAGCGCGCGCAGTTCGGCGATCTGCGTCGGGGCCGCCTTGTCCGCTGCCTCGCGAACCATGCCGCGCTCGAAGAAGATGCGCGCGTTCTTCAGGTGCTCCAGCAAATCCGACGAGCCGGACAGCATCAGTTTTGCCGGCAGGTCGACCTGTCTGATGATGGATTCGGCCGTGATGCGCAGGACCTTGGCGCGCTCGCCTTGCGAGATTTCGACGAGACCTTTCCCGGCGAGCGCCTGCATCGCCTCGCGTATGGCCGGGCGGCCGACACCGTAGCGTTCCATGAGTTCGCGTTCGGAGGGCATCTCGTCGCCCGCTTTCAGCTCACCGGTTTCGATCATCTGCTTCAGCCGCGCGAAGACTTCATCGGAGAGTTTTTTGCGGACGATCGGTTCGGAAATGACGTTCATGAGTCACCTGATTTGGACAGGTCTGAATATGCATCAAGTTCCATCGCCGCAATAGCCTTGCCGGAGACGACTTGCAATAACATAAATACTCATTATACCAGTTGGCGCACCTTAACAAGCATGCCGCCATGTGGTGGAGGAGAAAACGTGATCCGCCTGACTTATCGCATAGAGACGCCCGGCTCGGTGGAGGCGATGGCGACAAAGATCGCCAGCGATCAGTCGACGGGCACCTTCGTGGCCCTGCCAGGCGAGACGGAAGAGCTTAAGGCGCGGGTGGCCGCCCATGTCGTTGCCATCCGTCTCCTGTCGTCGACCAACCATGCCTCCTTTCCCGATGAGGCCGGAGGGAACACGCATTTCAATCGCGCAGACGTCGATATTGACTTTCCGATGGATGCGGTTGGCACCGATCTCGCCGCCCTGATGACCATTGCAATCGGCGGCGTCTATTCGATCAAGGGCATGACGGGCATTCGCATCGTTGGGATGAAGCTGCCGCAGGAATTCGCTGCGGCCCATCCGGGCCCGCAGTTCGGCGTGCCCGGCAGTTTCGCGCTGACTGGAGTGAAGGACCGGCCGATCATCGGAACCATCGTCAAGCCGGCGCTGGGGTTGAGGCCCCACGAGAGCGCCGCGATGGTCGGCGATCTGATCGAGGCGGGTGTCGACTTCGTCAAGGATGATGAGAAACTGATGAGCCCGGCCTACTCGCCCCTGAAGGACCGGGTGGCCGCAATCATGCCGCTGATCCTCGATCACGAGCAGAAAACCGGCAAGAAGGTGATGTATGCCTTCGGCATCAGCCATGCAGACCCTGACGAAATGATGCGCAACCACGACATCGTGCTGCAAGCCGGCGGCAATTGCGCCGTGGTCAACATCAATTCGATTGGTTTCGGCGGCCTTGCCTTCCTGCGTAAGCGTTCCGGCCTTGTGCTGCACGCCCACCGCAATGGCTGGGATATTCTCACACGCCATGCCGGCCTTGGTTTCGAATTTTCCGTCTGGCAGCAGTTCTGGCGGCTGCTCGGCGTCGATCAATTTCAGATCAACGGTATTCGCGTGAAGTACTGGGAGCCGGACGAAAGTTTCGTGCGGTCCTACAGAGCCGTCAGCACGCCGCTCTTTTCCGAGAGTGACGTGGCGCTGCCGGTCATCGGCTCGGGCCAGTGGGGCGGACAGGCGCCGGATACGATCGCGGCCACAGGTGGATCCACCGAGCTGCTCTATCTTTGCGGCGGTGGCATCGTCAGCCATCCGGGCGGACCCGGTGCCGGTGTAAAGGCCGTCAAGCAGGCTTGGGAGGCGGCGGTTGCGGGAGTACCGCTTGGGACCTATGCGAAGGATCATCCGGAACTGGCGCAATCGATCGAAAAGTTTGCCGACGGCAAGGCGGCCTGAATGATGTCACGCCCCCTGATCAGCTACTACGGCGACGATTTCACCGGTTCAACGGATGTTATGGAGGCGCTTGCCTCAAACGGGGTCGATACGGTCCTGTTTCTGAAAGTGCCTGACAATGACCTGCTGTCGCGCTTTTCTGGCGCGCGCGCCTTCGGGCTTGCCGGCACCAGCCGCAGCGAAACGCCGGCGTGGATGGACGCGCATCTCAGTGAAGCCTTCGCCTGGCTGAAGATGGTCGATGCCGAACTCTGCCACTATAAGGTCTGCTCGACCTTCGATTCCGCGCCGCATGTCGGAAACATCGGCCGGGCGATCGAGATCGGGCGGGCGGTCTTCGGCGAGGAGACGGTGCCACTCATCGTCGGCGCGCCGCAGATTCGGCGCTATACGGCCTTCGGTGAACTCTTCGCCGCCTATCAGGGCCGCAACTACCGCATCGATCGTCACCCTGTGATGTCGCGCCATCCGGTCACGCCGATGGACGAGGCCAATCTGCTGCTGCATCTTGCACGGCAGACGAAGCTGTCATCGGCGCTCGTCGATATCGTCTCGCTTCCTGGCGCGGATAGGCCGGAGAAGGCTGATGTGCTGCTCCTCGATGTCGTAGACGAAGCAACGCAGGCTGCTGCCGGTGCGCTGCTATGGAGTAAACTCCGCCGGGAGAGCCGCTTCGTCTGCGGTTCCTCCGGCGTTGAGTACGCCCTCATTCCCGCCTGGCGCAATGAACGGCTGATCGGAAACAAGCCGGTCTTCGCCGCGGTTGGCCCAGTCGATCGCATTGCCGTCGTTTCGGGTAGTGTTTCGCCGACGACCGAGCGGCAAATTCGCCATGCATTGGCTAACGGATTCGGGGGTGTCACGCTCGACCCGGTCGCGCTCTCCGGCGACGGCCGCGCGGCGGCCATCGCCACGGCGGTCGGAGCCGGCCTGAGCGTGCTGGAGAGCGGCCGAAGTGTCGTTCTTTACACGGCGATGGGGCCATCCGCCGATCGTGGCGTCGAGCTCGATTCATCCACCGGCGCGCGCCATCGGCTCGGCAAGGCGCTTGGTCGTATCCAATCCGAACTCGTCGCGCGCGCCGGCCTTTCCCGCGCCGTGGTCGCTGGCGGCGACACCTCCAGCCACGCGCTCGGCGAAATGGGCATTTTCGCCCTCACGCTGAAGATGCCTCTGCCGCAAACACCTGGTTCACCGCTTTGCGTCGCACATGGTGGCCCGGCAGAGGGCCTCCAGATCGCACTCAAGGGCGGCCAGGTGGGAGGCGACAACTATTTCTCCATGATCCGGGCGGGCGAGGCGTAACGGCTGGTAGAGCCAGATGTGTGGGGCCCGAGGCATTTGGTGCGTTTGGCGGTAGCTGACGCTGCCTTTCAGATCGAAGCTTCCCATGTTGCGATTTGACCTTCGAGCCACTGGGTGCAACGACTTATGGATTGCGCACCAGAAAGCACTATGAGGGCAGTGGAGATTCGTCGATCGGCGCATGTCTAGCGGCCCATTTGGCAACATCAGCCTTCTGGGTGCTCCCACAGGATTGCCTGGCAACAAGGCTGCAAGGCAATCTGGTAGTGCCGGCGGCAACGCCGCCTGCCGTCGGAGAAGTCCGCCTTCTCGCGGAGCTTGCCGACGATAATCGACCCTTCCGCCCCAGCGTTCTCAGCGATCTGATGGATCGGCGCCTCGACGGCCCGCCGGACGGTCTCGATCCCGACTTTCTGGCCTGTTTCGAAGATTGCTCATGAAAAGTGGGGTCGGTGTTATACTAAATACGCAAATTTAGTATAACTTGCGCGTCTACCATTCCTTGATGGATCGCGCGCGCTGTACTGAAAACTCCGATTTAGTACAGCGAGGCAACATGAAGCAGATCGATCTCATGTATCGCACCATGACCGCCGAACTCGGCCAACGGCTGCTCGATGCTTCCTTCTCGGCCGACTTCCCGGTTGAAGGCCGCTTCGTCGGGGTCAACAACAAGGGCCGGAAATACTGGTACTTCGACCAGCCGCCGGAAGGGGAAGGGTATCGCCAACAGCGCCGATATGTTGGACCGGCCGATGATCCGGAGATCGACAAACGGGTCGAGGACTTCAAGGCGATCAAAGACGATGCGAAAGCTCGCCGCAAATTCGTCTCGACGCTCGTTCGTGAGGCTGGTTTGCCGGAACCGGATCGCTTTACGGGCGATGTCGTCGAAGCTCTCGCCAATGCCGGAATCTTCCGCCTGCGGGCCTGCCTCGTTGGATCGGTCGCCTTCTCGACCCATCTTGGCGTCCGTCTGCCTGCTGCGTCATTCCAGACCGCAGATGCCGACTTCGCCCAGGACTATGCGATCTCGGCCGAAGTAGGTGACAGCCTTCCACCTATTCTCGAAATCCTGAAGGGCCTCGATCCGACATTCCGCCCGGTCATGCATCGCTCGGGGTCACTGCGTGTGACCGGCTTCATCAATCGCAGCGGCTACAAGGTCGAGTTCTTGACCGGAAACAGGGGACCAGATGACCACATGGACAAACTGGCCGACATGCCCGCCCTTGGTGGAGCCTCGGCCGAACCGCTGAGATTCCTGGACTTCCTGATCTATGAGCCGATCAGAGCCGTCATGCTGCACAAGTCAGGCATCAGCGTGATCGTACCAGCTCCGGAGCGCTACGCGATCCACAAGCTGATCGTCGCCAGCCGCCGCGTCGTCGACACGCTTGGTTCCGCGAAACGAGACAAGGACTTGAGGCGGGCCGTTCTCCTGTTCGAAGCACTCGATGTCGCCAATCGGCTCTATGAGCTGTCGGACGCACTGCACGAGGCATGGGAGAGGGGAGAGGCCTGGCGCTCCGCGATCAAGACCGGGATCGGCTACATGAGCCGCGCTGATCGGGCGAAGACGGAAGCATTGTTCAAGGAACTCGGCGTCGATCCATTCAAGGAAGACAGGTAGGGGCGGCTATTTCACAGATTTAGCAGCTTGTTTCTGACCAAGTACTCGCGCCAATGCCGATCCTTTGGATCGCGGCGCGATCCCCATTGTGATGTCGAAGAATTCCCAATACAGAACTTCGACATCTGAGATCATGGCCTTCAGGTCGGCCACGCTTATGCGTTCTGTGATCCAGTCACCCTTCGCCTTCCAGCTTTTGTACACCAGCTGCGCCGGCTGCAGATCGATATTCCCGTCCTTGTCCATCGCCATCGTGAGATGATCAGCCAAGGTGCTGCGACCAGCGCCGACCTTTACCGATAGTGCATGCCCCTCTCCAGATCTCCCGCCGAGATAGTAAAACGCGCGAACGGCGCGCGACACCCAAAGTAATTAGTTCCCGAGCGCGACCTACGAACCCGTGGAGGCATCGCCTCATTGCGCGTCGACAGGCGATCGAGCTGGAGGCTCATGAGAGATCGGATGCGTGGAGTTGCAGATGTCTATTGATGCGCGGCTACCCGCACGATTGCGACGAATTTCGCACATCACCGCCCGGCGGGACGCAGCCACTATGACCTTAGAATGCGCGGTATGGAGCCGCAGCCGCTGAAGCCGCCCCAATCGCCGTGCGAACGAGCTTCCGCTTGGGCCTGTTGCCGTCGCTGATTCGCTTGATTAAAGACTTGGCGCCCTCGCGGAATTCCGCCGTGCGGTTGGAAAGAATTGCCGCCACAGCGTGGCGGCAGTTCGCCAGAAAAGGTTCTGGAGCAAATGCCTTTACGGGCGATTTCTCCAACCATAGATATCCGGCGTGCAAATGGCGCCCATGCGCGCAGATCGCACAATGGTGGAGGGATTGTTGAAGGATTTTATCTGGTTGAACGAGCCTCAAGACTGGAACGTCGAAAATGGGGTACTCACACTCACGACTGAGGCGAATACAGATTTCTGGCAAACGACCTTTTATGGCTTCAGGCGCCATTCCGGTCATGCCAGGCTGCAGCCAGTGAGTGGAGACTTTTCTGCGTCAGTTGCCGTGCGCGGCGATTATCATGAACTCTACGACCAGGCCGGGCTCATGCTGAGCATCGACGAAACCCATTGGCTTAAGACCGGCATAGAATTCACCGATGGCCTGATGCATTTTTCAGTTGTTGTCACGAACGGAACATCGGATTGGTCTGTAATCCCGCTCCCGCACGCGCAACCAGACGCCGAAGTGCATATTCGACTGACGCGGCATGACGCGGCGGTGAGGGTGCAATTCCACCTTGGCAATGGCGTGTGGCAAATGGCCCGGTTATGTCCATTTTCTGATCGCAATGCTCAGATTGGCGTCATGGCCTGTTCCCCTGAACGTGAAGGGTTCACCGCGCGCTTCGAAGCATTTACCGTGGGACCTGCGATATCGCGTGACTTGCACACCGCCTAGCGGATCGATGGCGTTTATCGCGCCTCGAGCGACACCATTGGGTGTCGGGATGGATCCAACGAGGAAGCGCATCCGGGGCATCCCAATCTGCTGAAGGTCGGGGGCTCCCGATAATTGGAGGTGCCCGCTGCAAGATCGTCTGGTCACGGAGTTAAGGCTGGTGGGCATCGACGACATGGAGGCTGGCAACGCATTTTTGCCTGGCTCACGTCGCACTACAACGCGCGGTTTGCGATTGTCCCTCCTCGGTCATGATCACCAACACCCGCCGGGCTATCGAAGCGCCAGAACCTGCACTACCTAAGCTTTTATCTGGTCAGGAATCCGGCTGGTCATTGCTTGACAGAAATTGCATCGGGGCGTTGGCCAAGCCCTGCTTTCCTCAACCTCCACCGACGGAGGTGATGTTGGAAGACGCTGAAATCGAGAGACGCGCCAGGCAATTATGGGTGAAAGAGAACCCAAATCGACCATGGCTCCCGCTGTCTCAAAGAGTTGAGCTGGGGCAGGATATGTCCGCTTGCGCGACCGAAGAAGACAGGAAGCGCTACATGGAGCGAGTGCGGAGCGGCGAGTAGGGGCAAGTCGCACATCCAGCGCACAGATCCCGCAATGGACAGTCAGACTGTTCTTGGGGCATCAGTTCACCTGCAGAGGCACTCGCCCAACCGGCCTTGAGCTGTCAGATCCAGTCGCTGGAGAGGGAACTTGGCGTGTTGTCGTTCCACCGTTCGACAAGGCGGGTGGAACTGACAAGGGCAGGGGCGTTCTATCATCAGCGGTAGTGCAGCACGTTTCCGGTCGGAAGAGATGGGGCACGAAGCCGATTAGCCCATCTATGCTGAACCTCTTGGCGTGGGGATCAGCAATAGCTTGCCGGTGGTCGCCCGGCTTTCCATGTCGGCATGAGCACGGGCGGCATCAGAAAGCGGATAGATTCCACCAACGCGCAGCTTGAGAGATCCATCGTGAATCCAACGGAACAACTGCTCGGTGCGGGCGCGAAGAAGTTCGGGCGTGCTGATGTGATCGAAGAACGTCGCATAGCCGATTTTGATGCTCTTCGGCAGGCTCATGATGTCGAGCGGCCCCGGACCGCCAAGCACCGGCCCATACCAGCAGAACGTGCCGGAGCGACGAAGCGCGGCGAGCGATCCCTGAAAGGTCTTGGGACCGGAACCGTCATAGACGACGCTTACACCTTCTCCGCCGG
This sequence comes from Ensifer sp. 4252, assembly GCF_050434565.1. Classification (NCBI taxonomy): domain Bacteria; kingdom Pseudomonadati; phylum Pseudomonadota; class Alphaproteobacteria; order Hyphomicrobiales; family Rhizobiaceae; genus Ensifer; species Ensifer sp. 4252. Next base: position 60,797 of record NZ_JBNDIU010000021.1, on the reverse strand, counting down.
TGAGACGCAAAACCTCATCGGCGAAGTTTCCCTCCGTGTCGACGATAACGTGGTTCGCGCCAATCGCATTTGCAACTTCCACCTTGTCCGTGGACGAAACGCGGCCGATCACGTGTCCGCCCCTCAGCCGGATGATCTGTGTCAGGAGCAAGCCGACGCCGCCCGCCGCAGCATGCACGAGCGCGGTGTCGCCAGGCTGGACCGGGTAGAAATCAGTGGCGAAGTGGCTGGCAGTCAATCCTTGCATCATGACGGAGGCTGCTGTCTGGTCATCGATCGTGTCGGGAAGCCGCACGAGCGCGTCCGCTGAAATCAGGACGTGCGACGCATAGCTTCCTGGCGCGTAGACCCAGGTCACCCGGTCTCCGATAGCGAAACCATCGACCCCGTCTCCAAGCGCGACGATGCGTCCTGCACCTTCGACGCCGAGAATTTTCGGGTTGGGCCTGTCTGTCCATGCCATGCCCTGGCGCACACCGATATCCATGAAGTTCACGCCTGCAGCGGCGACCTCGACCACTACATGTCCCGGTGTAGCGACCGGGTCGGGGAGGTCGACATATGCCATCACGTCGGTGCCACCGATCTCATTCATAACCACGGCTTTCATGATCTTCCTTTCTTGACTGATCATTCCAGAAATGCACAAAAAATTTAATCCTCACGTCAGCGCCCGAAGCGCGATCCTGGCAAGGGTCTTGAGCTCTCCTGGTCCCGCGCCGCCGCGCGCAGCGATACGGATGCCGGCGACATTCGCGAAGAGGAAATCGGCCGCCTCGTCCGTGGAGAGCGTTGCGTCCAGATCCCCTTCGGCCTGAGCCTCGGTGATGCGTTGCTCGGCGGCTTGCTTCAATCGCCGATCAGCAGCCTGATGAATTGCCGTCAGGTCAGGTCGGCTCTGGCCGAACTCGCAGATCGAGTTCACGCCTAGACAGGCCTGGGAAGCATTTTCAGCCACTCGCTCCATCATCGCCCGGATGCCGTCCTGGGCACGCGGCGCACCGCGCAGCATGGCGATGTGAGCCTCCGTTTCCGCGGCGGCGTAGCGTTCCACAGCAAGGCAGTAAAGCTTCCACTTGTCGCCAAACGTATCATAAAGACTCTGCCGGCCAATTTTCATCGCACGGACGAGCATTTGGGTGGACGTGCCCTCGAAACCGCGTTCGCGGAACACCTCGATGGCGTCATCCAGCGCCTGCTCTCTATCGAATTCCTTTGTCCTCGCCATATATGTGACTTAGGCATTCTGGAACGATCTGTCAAGAAAAGAGCATGGCGAACGCTCTGATATCTCCTTTGGAGTTTTGACGATGACATTGCAGGGTCGGTGGTTCGCTGCGGGGTGGCGACGGCGACGATACTCTGGAGGGGCGGAAACAGCCGACGTATCCGCACTTGCGCAAAGGACTGTCGGCGTCGACTTTATTAGCGTAAGCTAACGTTAGGGGTACAGTCATGCACCGCGTCACTATAGCTGTTGCCGCGCTTGCGGCTATCTACATCTGCCCCGCGCAGGCGGAGGTAGTGATCGGGGTCTCGGCCGCGATGACCGGGCGGCTCGCCTGGATCGGTGAGCAGGGGCAGCGTGGGGCAGAGATGGCCGTAGCCGACATCAATGCGGCGGGCGGCGTCCTTGGCCAGCAGGTGCGCCTCATCAACGTCGACGATTTCTGCGATCCCGAGCAGGCCGTGGCGGCAGCCCAGAAGCTGGTGGCTGACGGAGTGGTGTTCGTGGTCGGGCATTACTGCTCCGGGGCCTCGATCCCGGCATCAAAGGTCTACGAGGGGGCGGCAGTTCTGCAGATTTCACCAGGATCGACCAATCCGCTATTGACCGAGCAGGGCCGTGACAACGTTTTTCGGGTCATAGGTCGCGACGATAAGCAGGGGATCGTGGCCGGCAATTACCTGGCCGATGTATGGGGAGAAAAGAAAATCGCGATCCTTCACGACGGCACGACCTATGGCAAGGGTCTCGCCGATGAGACCAGAAAGCAGTTGAACAAACGGGGCGTAACCGAAGCTGTCTACGACGCGTACACCCCTGCTAAGAACGACTATTCGGCGGAGATCGATGTCTTACAGGCCGCTGGGATCGCAGCTTTGTATGTCGGCGGGTATCATGCCGAGGTTGCACTGATTGTTCGTGCTGCACGCGACCGCGCCTACGCGCTTCAGGTCATCTCGGGCGACGCCCTGGCAACCGAGGAGTTTGCGCTGATCGCCGGTCCGGGAGCCGAGGGGACCCTCTTTACATTCTCCGCGGACCCGCGGCGAAACCCCGAATCTGCCCCGGTCGTGAAGCGGTTCCGTGCCGAAAACTTCGAGCCCGCAGGTTACACACTGCTGAGCTACGCTGCCGTCCAACTCTGGGCGCAGGCGGTCGGGAAGGCAGCCTCGCTCGAACTGCCGGCGGTCATCGCGACACTGCGCGGACAGGAGTTCGACACTGTCCTCGGCCCGGTCGATTTCGACGACAAGGGCGACCTCACGAACCAAAGCTGGGTGTGGTACGTCTGGCGGGGTGGAGAATATGTGCCGGTTGAATAGCAGCCCGCCGCACGCAGCCGTGCCACTTGAGGCATTTTATGCAGATCAAGCCAGCGCGATCGTTCACATTGAGTGTCGCCGCGATGCTTGAACGCCTAGGCATACGCGGCCGCCTGTTGCTGGCTTTTTTCGGCATCAGCACGTTCGCGGTGCTCGCCACTGTAGCTGCTCTTTATGCCTTCCTGCAGGTAGGCGAGGTCGTCGACCGTATAACCAGGGATCGTGTGCCGTCGGCGCTGGCGTCCCTCCAACTGTCGCGTCAAGCCGAGCGGGTCGCGGCAACTGCGCCGTCTGTACTGAATTCAACGAGCAAGGCACGACACAACGAGGTCTCGGCTGCGATCGGGGTCGAGATGGCGCGCCTCGAGGAACTGCTTGCTGCGCTCAAGGGCGGAACGCTTGGCACGGCGGTGGTGGCCGAGATCGAGGCGGCGGTGCTCGGTCTGCGGCGCAACCTCGACGCACTCGACGAGCTTGTCGCTACCCGGCTCACCGTAGTCGCACGCAAGGAGGAGTTGTTGCGCCGCCTATCGGCTACGACAATTGCAGGCCAACGCCTTCTGGCGGCTGGCATCCTGGTGATGAATTCCAAGCTTGCGCAATGGAGAACAGTCGCGGCCGACGCGTCGCTCGCCCTAGACCGACGCGCAGCGGCGACTACCGATCTGGTCGAGGCGATTACGGCTTACATCCCCCAGCAGAGGGCACACCAGGAGATATCCGCCGTCAACGACGCGCTTGTTAAATTGGCGAACGCACCGACGCCCGGCGATCTTACATTGATGCTCTTTCCGCTGCGCCGGTCGCTCGCCGTCCTCGAAACGGTTTCAACCGAGATCGACGAGAAGCTACGATCCCGCTTCCGACAGCGGGTGGGCGAGTTCAAGGCGCTGATCGATGGTGGCAACAGCATACCGAAGGCGCGACAGGACGAGTTTGCCGTCCTTGCTGAGGGCGAAAAACTTCTGGCCGAAAACAATCGGCTGTCCCGCAGTCTCACGGCTGCCGTCGATCGTCTTGTCGCCGCAGCAAACCGTGAGATCGCCTCGTCCGGTCTCGAGGCCGCTGTCGTCCAGCGCTACGGCACCGGCGTTGTCATCGGCTCGGCCTTCCTCAGCCTGTTGAGCTCGATTCTTGTCGTCTGGCTCTATGTCGACCGCAGCCTTCTCGCCCGCCTGGGAAGTGTGAGCCAGGGCATGCTCGCGATTGCCGGCGGCAATCTTTGTGCGCCATTACCTGCCGCGGGCCACGACGAAATCGGCCGCATGGCCGAGGCGCTCAGGCTGTTCCGTGACACGGCTGTAGAGGTCGAGGAAAAGAATCTGCGCGAGGTCGCTGAAGCGCGCCAGCGGCTCGTCGATGCCATCGAGAGCATCTCGGAGGGGTTCGCTCTCTATGACGTGGACGACAGGCTCGTTCTCAGCAACAGCCGCTACCGCGAACTGCTCTACAGCGATGTTGCGATCGAATTGACGCCCGGCACTACATTCGAACACATCATCCGCCGATCCGCCGAGCGCGGCTACATCAAGGATGCCGAGGGGCGGTTCGAGGAATGGGTCGCCGAGCGGCTCTCCCGACACCGCAATCCTGGCGAACCGTGGGTGCAGCGGCGAGGCGACGAGCGATGGATCATGATAGGCGAGCGCCGAATCACAGGCGGCGGTACGGTCGCAGTTTACTCGGATATCACGGAGTTGAAAAAGCGGGAAGAAAACCTCGCGGAGAAATCCGCAGCTCTCGAGGCGCTCTCGAGCAAGCTGGCGAAGTATCTGGCGCCGCAAGTATACAACTCGATATTCACCGGCCGTCAGGACGTCAGGATCGCCAGCCAGCGGAAGAAGCTGACGATATGCTTTTCGGACATCGCCGGCTTTACCGAGACCACCGACAAGATGGAGTCCGAGGATCTCACCCAACTCCTCAATCACTATCTGACGGAAATGTCGAAGATTGCTTTGGAACACGGCGCCACCATCGACAAGTATGTCGGCGACGCGATCCTGATGTTTTTCGGGGATCCGGAGACCCGCGGCATCAAGGAGGACGCGCTCGCCTGTGTTGAGATGGCTCTCGCCATGCAGAAGCGAATGAGCGAACTTGCAGAAATCTGGCGCGACATCGGCATTGAAACGCCGCTGCGATGCCGCATCGGCATCCATACCGACTACTGCACTGTCGGCAACTTCGGCAGTGAAGATCGAATGGACTACACGATAATCGGAGGCGCCGTGAATCTCGCCTCGCGCCTCGAGCAGGAGGCGCCGGCGGGGGCAGTGCTCATTTCCTATGAGACCTTTGCGCAAGTGAAGGACACGATCGCTTGTGTGGAGCTGGGGCATGTCCAGGTCAGGGGTATCGCCTATCCCGTCGCCACATATCGCGTCCTCGATCTGAAGGCCAATCTGGTCGCCGCTCGCAGCGCCGTTCGAACCGAGCTGCCCCATCTCAGACTAGAAGCGGAACCCGAGTTGATGTCTGCTGACGAGCGAGACGAAGCCGCGACTGCGCTTCGCAACGTGATCGATCGACTTTGCCACAAGCCTGGGTAGGGGGGCGGGCTCGCAACCGGATCGACGACAACTACCGCGGTCACTTCGTCGACCAGCAGTGATGTATCGTCCCCATCGGGAGCTGAACTGTCCTTTTCCGCTACAGCCTGAGCCCCGGCATCGGCGGCTCCAATGCGGGCAGGATCTGCCATGGCCCCACACGAGGCCTCGGGGATGCGCACAATCTGTACTGGAAGATTGCCGTCGCATTGAAGGGGCAGGTCGAGGAAACCCTCCTCGACGGTAACGAATCCGCGCGGCGCCCTGTGGATCGTCGAGTTCCGGCGAAGCGTATCGCAGGGTGTTCTTTTGGAGAACCTAAGCGAAGTGCATCATGCCTGTTTTGAAGGGTAGAGGCTCAGCCTCCTTCCTGCAAATTTGCCATGAACACTTCGGCGGGCGTCTGAAAACCGAGGCACTTTCGCGGCTGATTGTTGAGGTCGCGTGCCAGCCGATTGAGCGCGTGCTGCGGTATGACCGCGAGAAAGCGGCCGATGCGCTTGTTGGTGTTTTCCACGGCACCTTTCTGCCACGGTGCGCTGGGGTCGAAAAACCAACTGCGCGGTCGAATGCGCGCCGAGTCCGCTTCTTTGCACCTTCGCATTCCAGGTTCATCTTCGGTGGATAACAACTTAATGACGCCGCCAAACAAATTCGCGAGCACCACGCGTTCACCATTTACTTACGATGGAATTACGCGGAAAATTGGCGTCGTGGGAGGAAGCATTCGGCCCTCACGACTAGCGCGCCCGAACGGCTTCTGCCCCTTTCAAGGGAGGACCAGTTATGAGGCGTATTTTATTGCACGCGGCAGCATCGGTCGCGGCGCTCTCGCTTGGCGTCTCGTATGCATCCGCGCAATCAGGCAGTGTCGAGAAGGCGGTCGGCGGCTACAGGTTCGAGGACGCCGCAAAAGAGGCGCCCGGTACCAAGGACTTCCATTCGGCCGACGGCCACCTCACCTTTGGTATCGTGACACACACGGCTGGGAACGGGTTTTTCGATCCCGTCTATGTCGGCGCCACGGTGGCCGGCAACATGATCGGCGCCAAGATCCTGCTGCTTGGCTCGGAGTCGCCGGTGGACGATCCGGCCCGCGAGATCGAAATCCTTAATCAGATCGTTCAGGATCCGACGATCGACGGCATCATCATGACGACGCCGCAGGTCGGCGCCTACAACGACATCGTAAAGGCCGCCGAGGCAAAGGGCATTCCGGTCGCCACGACGAACTCGTTTGACGGGACGCTGCTCAACCGCAGCCGCATCAGTCATACCGGCCAGGACGCATCGGCGGCCGCGATCGGCGGCGAAGCACTTGCCAAATGCGTGCTCGACAGCGGCAAGACCAGCGGCTCGATCCTGCTGCCGTCCTCGACCGCGATGGGCAATATCGAAGTGAACAATCGGGTGACCTCGGCCTTTAATGCCATCGTCAAGACACTGAAGGATGCCGGAAAGCTTGAAAACTTCAAGGTGGACGCCGGGCCGGAGAATGTCGGCATCGACACGAACCCGAACGATCCCGTGAACGCGCTCGTGTCGCTCTTCGAGTCGCGTGGTGACGTCGTCGGGGCCTTCACCGCAAACAACGTCTTCACGCCGCCCCTCGTCAAGGCAGTCGCGCAAATGGGATGGACCGGCAAGTTCTGCGCCTTCGGCTTCGACCTGGGGCCGGCGCAGCAAGAGGGCATCACCGCGGGGAACCTTACAGGCTCGCTGGGACAACAGCCATTCCTGCAAGGCTTCTGGCCGGTCATGCAGCTCTACCTGCAGATCGACCGCGGCATCTCGGCCGCCAATCTCGACACGCGGGCCCAACTGGTGACGAAGGCAACTGTCGCCAATGTCGGCAAGCGCTTCGAGAACTGATTTCGCTCGAGCCGCCTGACACACGGGCGGGAGGGCTGAACAGTCCTGCCGCCGGCACAAGTGCAGAGATCGACCGGACAAACCCATGGCGCCCTTGGAGACGACATCGCTCGGCCGCGCGCCTCCGCAGCTCGCCGGTGGCTGGGAGGCCGGTCTCCTACTGTTCCTTGTTCTGCTCTATGTCGGCGGCGTGTTCGCCAATCCGACCTTCTTCGCCTCGACGGACGCGCTTCACGCCCTGCTTCGCGACACCTCCCGCGTGGGGATTATCGCCGTGGGGATGACCTTCGTCATCGTCAACAAGGACCTCGATCTGTCGGTAGGTTCCACCTACGGTCTCGTCGCGGTGGTGTTCGCCCGGCTTTTTTCACCGAGCTTTCTCGATCTCGACATCACGGCCTCAGTCATTCTTTGCCTGCTGCTGGGGACGGCGATCGGGCTGCTCAACGGCGTGCTCGTGACCATCCTGAAGGCGCCGGCATTCATAGCGACGCTGACAATCCTCTTCATCGGCCGCGGTTTCGTGCTGGCGCTGACGCACGGCCAGGCGATCTATTACTCCGGCAAGGCGGGTGAATTTCCGCTCTTCTTCCACTTGGGTGAAACCAATATCCTCGGCTTCAACAACCAGATCCTCGTCTTCGCCTCCGTCGTCGCGCTCGGAGCCTTTGTGCTTGCCAAGACCCGCTGGGGCTACGAGACACTCGCCACCGGTGGCAACGAACAGGCGGCAGTCTATGCCGGTATTCCCGCGCGCTGGGTGCGCATCCGCGCCTACTTGATCTCGTCGCTCTGCGCGACCCTTGCGGCCCTCCTGTCGACGGCACAGGATAAGGGCGTAACCCCCCTTTATGGCGTCAGCTGGGAGCTCACCGTCATCGCATCCGTGGTAATCGGCGGCGCGTCGATCCTCGGCGGTCGCGGTCGCGTGTTAGGCTCTTGCCTCGGGGCCGCGGTCGTCGTGCTGATCGACAAGGTCTTGCGCGAAGGATGGCCGATCACGCGCATTGTCGTCATCGACGGCGAGAATATTGCGGTCAACGCCAGGTTCACCCTACCCGCGGGCGCGGTGCTGGTTTTCCTCGGCCTCCTTCTCGTCACTGCCGTGCTGATAGAGCCCTACCTCATCCGCCGCCAGGTCGCGGGCCGCTTCTGGGCGTGGCTGCGCGGCCGCCCGCCGCCACCCGCCTATGAGATGGGCGGCGTGGCCCTCGAGGGCGTCCAGACCAAGGGAGCGATGGCGAGCGACCTGGCGCTGACGGCTACCGGGTTCGGCAAATTTCTCGCCCGCCGCGACGCGCTTGCCATCATCCTGACCGTCCTGTTGTGGCTGACGGGGCTCGGCCTCAGGCCCGACTACTGGTGGAACCTCTCCAATACGTTCGCGATCCTGCTCAACTACACAGAACTTGCCCTCATCGCGGTCGGGCTCACCTATGTCATCGCTGCCGGCGATATCGATCTCTCCGTCGGGGCGGTGCTTGCGCTCTCCGGCAGCACCGCGGCCTATTTTCTGAAGGTGTTGGGCGCCGACCCGATGACAGCCGTGGCGATGGGCCTTCTTGTCGGAATGGCAGCCGGTCTGGTCAACGCCACCATCACGGTCGGCTTTAAGCTGCCGGCCTTCATCGCTACGCTGGGCATGTTCTACATCGCCCGCGGCCTTGCCGCCTGGTTCGTTGCCGGCCAGCAACTGACGGGCTGGCCCGAAAGCTACAACCTGCTCGGCCGCAAGGCGAACGACGTCCTCCTGTATTTCGGCTTTTCGCTGCCGTCTGGCTTTCTTCGGACCGTCGCAGAAGTCGTCAGCGTGCAGACGATCTGGATGTTCTTTGTCGCCGTGGCGGCTGGCCTCGTGCTCGCTTACTTTCCGTTCGGACTGAAGGTCCTGTCCACCGGCGGCAACCTCCGCGCCGCGGCTTACGCGGGGATCAACACGAACCGCGTGCGCTTCCTCGCGCTCCTGTTGTCGGCGCTCTGCGCCTCGATGGCCGGGATCATCAACGTCGCCTACTTCCGCAGTTTCAACCCCGTCGCCGGCCAGTTCCGCGAACTGGACGCCATCGCCTCGGTCATAATCGGCGGCGGATCAATCTTCGGTGGCTACGGCACCATCATCGGCTCGCTTGCCGGCGCTGCGGCGATTACGCTCGTGCGGGCGCTGCTGCAATTGAACGTTCAGGGGTTCACCATGCCGCAGCACTGGATCAATGTCTTCATCGGCGTCATCCTTATCGTGGCCGTGCTCGTCGACATTTGGGTGCGCCAGGCCAATATTTTCGGACGCATGCGCTCCTATTTGGCGCGACGCGGACAAGCATCGGAGACCACTGATGCCCGCTGATACCCAAGGCACACCGATCGTGGAAATGCGGGGCATCGAAAAGGCATTCGGTGCCGTCCAGGCGCTACGCTCGGTCGACCTCGTGCTCTATCCCGGCGAGATCCTCGGTCTCGTCGGCGACAATTCCGCCGGCAAATCGACCCTAATGAAAATCCTGACCGGCGCCTACCAGCGCGATGCTGGCGAGATTTTCGTCGCCGGACAGCCGGCGCATTTCAGGAGCCCGCATGAGAGCCGCGACGTCGGTATCGAGATGATCTACCAGGATTTCGCGCTGTGCGGGAACATGGACGTCGGGCAGAACATCTTTCTAGGCCGCTGGCCGCTCACAGGCCCGTTCGTCAATCGGCGGAGGATGTATGCGGAAGCCGACAAGGTGTTGAAACGGCTCAAGGTCGACGTCAACTCCGTCTATCAGAAGGTCGAAAGCCTGTCGGGCGGCCGTCAGCAATCTGTGGCGATCGCCCGCGCCATCTCGTTCGAGCCCAAGGTCGTAATCCTCGATGAGCCGACCGCCAATCTTTCGGTGATGGCGACCGAACGCTTGCTTGAAACGATGCTGGAACTGAAGAGACAGGGTGTAGCCCAGATTATCATCTCCCATCGGCTGGTCGATATCTTTGCCGTGGGCGATCGCGTGATGGTGCTGAAGCGCGGCGAGTATGTCGGCGACCGCTATATCAAGCACACTGACGAACACGAGATTCTGGAGATCATTGTTTCCGGCACCCGCGAACGGGCACTCACGGCCGAGCAGGCAGCGCGTTGACCAGGCCCCGGGATGCCGGTGCAGCCGGCACCCACAAAATCCGTCGTCTACCCAGCCGGCATATTGGGCGATGACGGCGTCTAGTAGCCCAACCCTCAGCGGTTCTACGATTCGCATCCGTTTATATGGCAGGCCCCGCCAAATAGATGCGTCGCCAATTATGAGCTCGACGGTTCAGATCCGTTCGTCGCGAGCGGGTGGAGAGCGGGCATTAATTACCACGGTGCCTAACGGCGGCACTGCGACAATCGGACAATGGACCGGCGTCGGTGCGATTATGCCTCATGCACCAACCGCATAGTAGCCATTCCTTGCACTAGCCGGGCCGAATACCGCTCTGGGAGGTCGGAAGCTGCTCCCGGACCCCAATAATCAACCAATCAAGATGGTAGACGTCTGCCCGGCTGACTGGTCGCGCGCGACCAATTCCCACTAGGTAAGATCCCAGATGTGGCACCTCACTCGCCTCCCTAGAAATCGGCGACCTTACCCCAGGCAGATTTTCGGAAACGGTCCGGATGGTACGCGCGGGGGTCGACGATTGGCTCGTTACCAGTGACGATGTCGGCGATCAGGTGACCGGCGCCGGGACCAATGCCGAAGCCGTGCCCGCTGAAGCCGGCGGCGAGGATGAACCCCGGTACGGCGGCGATTTCCCCAATGCCCGGCACACCGTCCGGCGTACTGTCGATATAACCCGCCCATGCGGCGGTGATGCTGGTGTTCTTCAGGTCGGGCAGGAGGTCGAGCGCGCGCGAATGGGTGAGGCGAATGGTGGCCTTGTCGACTGCAGGATCAAGGATGCGCATGCGCTCCATTGGCGTCGGGGCATCGAGGCGCCAGTGAGTCAGGCTCTCGTGACCGGAGCGGAAGCCTTCAAGGCCGCCAGGTGCAAGGCTGCGCCAGCGCCGGGCGAACATCGGCAGAAACTGCGGCGCGAAACGTAATTGCTGCGGAGTCGGATCGACACGGCCGCGGCCGCTGATGGCGAGCGTGTAGCCGCCGTCCCCACGCCGCGTCACCGAAACGGCGGCCGTATGCAGCGCATCCGGAAGACCGATGGCGCCTGGCGAGACGGCAAGAATCGACGAGCGGACCGACGCCTGGGGAAAGAAGATGCCGAGCTGCCGGCAGAAGGCGGAGGCCCAGGCGCCGCCGGCAAGGATCGCCGTCTTCGTGCGGATGGTGCCATGCTCGGTCACGACACCGGAAAGACGACCGCCTTCTGTTTCTATGCCGCGGGCGGCGCAGGACTGATGCACGGTGCCGCCAAGCTTGAGGATCGCACGTGCGACCGCGGGTGCTGCACTTGCCGGATCGGCGGTGCCGTCGGTCGGCGAAAAAACGCCCCCCTTCCAAGGCTTTCCGGTGGCGCGGCCGCGTTCGGTTGCCTCGGCACTGCCGAGCAGATGCGTCGTGACGTCGAGCGTACGGGCAAAGTCGCGCCATCGGGCCCAGCCGGCCAATTCCTCTTCGCTGTTGCTGAGGTAGAACAACCCGCAGCGTCGGAAGCCGGTGTCTTCGTCGCTCTCGGCGGCGAAACGATCCCAAAGATCGAGGCTCTTCGTCGCCATCGGCAATTCGCGGGCGTCCCGGTTCTGCTGCCGGCACCAGCCCCAGTTGCGGCTGGACTGCTCCGCGCCGATCCGGCCCTTCTCGACGACAGCTACCTTCAATCCGCGACGGGCAAGATAGTAGGCCGCGAACACGCCGACGATGCCGCCGCCGATCACAACGGTATCGGCGTCTTCGGGCAACTGCGGCGTTGTGTCGATGAGTTTCAGCGGTGCTGGCATGGGGTGACCTCCGTTACGACCACAGTCTAGCGGCTATTACGCGATGGCGTTGCCGGACTGCGGCTGGCGCGCAGCAGAAGATTCCGTCTTGCGGGAGCAATGCCGCCCTTTCTGCTTTGGCTCGTTGTGCCAAACGAAATCGACACGTCTCTCCAGTGTGTTAAGGTCATAGCTGGGAACGTCGCAGCACGATCTGCTGTTCCGTTGGCCACTTAGCAAGGGGGAAGGCGCGCCATGAAACTCGACCGGATCGACATCAAGATTCTGTACGAACTCCAGAAGAATGGCCGCATCACCAATGTGGAACTCGCCGAACTGGTCAACCTGTCGCCGAGCCCCTGCCTCATGCGGGTCAAGAAGCTGCAGTCGGAGGGTTACATTGAGGGCTATTCGGCGCAGATCAACGTCGGCAAGCTCGGGCAGACCCTGACGGTATTCACCGAGATCACGCTGAAGAACCACCGGCAGATCGACTTTGCCCGGTTCCTGGCGGCGATAGACAAGGTCGACCAGGTGATGGAATGCCATCTGGTGTCCGGCGGCTACGACTATCTTCTGAAATTCATCACGGCCGGGATCGGCGAATACCAGACGATCATGGAGCGCCTCACCGACATGGACGTCGGCATCGACAAGTATTTCAGTTTCGTCGTCTTGAAGTCGCCGATCGTCAAGGTGCACATGCCACTGACCAGCCTGTTTCGGATGTAGGATCTTCGGAGCGGTTTACTTGCGATTTGGCCCGCTCCTCCGGAGCCTCACCCGACAAAGCATGATGTCGTCCCCGTCTCCTTCTGTCCGCCTTCGGGCTCAGGCGATGACAGCAGGTTGGGATGAGCCGGCGCCTCAGCGCCGGCAATAGGCTCGCACGAGCTCCGGATCCTGTTCGAGCCCATCGAGCCACGTGGGATCGAGCCTCGGCACCGACGAGAAGAGCAGTTGCGAATAGGGGTGTTGCGGTGTCTTGACCTTCGCCGGCGTGATTTCCTCTACCTTTCTGCCGCCATACATCACGACAATCTCGTCGCAGATCGCCTCCACCACGGAGAGGTCATGGCTGATGAAGATGTAGGAAAGACCGAGCTCGCGCTGCAATTCCTTGAGGAGATCGATGACGGCGGCCGCGACAACCGTGTCCAGTGCAGAGGTGATCTCGTCGCACAGGATCAGCTTCGGCTCGGCGGCAAGTGCGCGGGCGAAGTTGACGCGCTGCTTCTGGCCGCCCGAGAGCTCCCCCGGGCGGCGATGACGCAGGTTGCGCGGCAGGCGCACCATGTCGAGCAGCTCGTCGATGCGTGCGCTGCGCGCCTTGGCATTCATGCCGTGATAGAAGGTAAGCGGCCGGGCTAAGATGTCCTCGACGGATTTCGCCGGATTAAGCGCCGTATCGGCATATTGGAAGACGATCTGCATTTCGCGCAGTTCATCGCGCGAGCGCGCGCGGGCGCTGCGACCGAGTTCCTTGCCGTCGAAGACGATCTTGCCGACAGCGGCCGGCAATATGCCGGCGATGGTGCGCGCGAGTGTCGACTTGCCGCAACCGGACTCGCCGATGATACCGAGGTTGCGCCCCTTCTCCACCTTGAGACTGACATGCTCGACGGCGCGCACGAGGGGCAGGCCGTCGGCCTGGACCTGGCCGTAGCCTGCGACAAGATTTTCGATTTCGAGCAACGGGGCCGGACCATTCTCTGCCGCGCCCGCAGCGCCACGGGATTTCGGCTCGAAGGCGGCGAGCAGCTCCCGCGTGTAGGGGTGCTTCGCGCCGTCGAGGATCTCTTTGGTGGTGCCGATCTCCTTGGTCTCTCCGCCCTTCAAGACGACGATACGGTCGGCGATCTGGGCGACCACGGCGAGGTCGTGCGAGACGTAAACGCCGGCGATTCCGCCTTTCTTCATGACCGACTTGAAGGCGCGCAGCACCTCGATCTGCGTCGTCACGTCGAGCGCCGTCGTCGGCTCGTCGAAGATGACGAGCTTCGGGTCGCCGATCAGCGCCATGGCGGCCGAAAGACGCTGCAACTGGCCGCCGGAAACCTGGTGCGGATAGCGGCTGCCGATCGTTTCCGGCTCAGGCAGCGACAACGCCCTGAAAAGCTCGACGGCGCGGAGGCGCGCCTCGTCGGCCGACATGAGCCCATGAATTCGGGTGACCTCGATTACCTGGTCCATGATCGTGGCGGCCGGGTTGAATGCGGCGGCGGCTGATTGCGGAACATAGGTGACCTCGGTGCCGCGCACCCTGGCGCGCTGCTTTTCGCTCAGCGTCACCATGTCCTTTCCGGCGACGGAGACGCTGCCGCCGGAGATGCGACAGCCGGGGCGGGCATGGCCCATCAGCGTGAGCGCGATCGTCGTCTTGCCGGAGCCGCTTTCGCCGATCAACGCCACGATCTCGCCCTCGGCAATGTCGAAGCTGACGCCGTTGATGATCTCGACGCGCCGGCCGGAATCGGTGGTGGCTTCGACCTTCAGGCCGCGGATTTCTACGAGATTGACCATCATTCGCTCCGATCGCGGATCTTCTTTGGCAGGTTGTCGATCAGCAGGTTGACGCTGATGGTGAGGCTGGCGATCGCAAAGGAGGGAGCCATCACCGCCGGTGCGCCAAAGGGCAGGCCGCCGATGTTCTCGCGCACGAGAGCCCCCCAGTCGGCATAGGGCGGCTGGACGCCAAGGCCGAGGAAGGAGAGGCCGGAGAGAAGGAGAACGATGAAGACGAAGCGGATGCCGAGGTCGGCAAGTACCGGTCCGACGATGTTCGGCAGGATTTCCGAGCGGATCAGATAGAGGGTGCTTTCGCCTCGGATGCGGGCGACGGTGATGAAATCCATCGCGTTGATGTTGACGGCAAGCGCGCGGGCGAAACGGTACGCGCCGGGGATATAGATCACCGACAGCGTCAGGATCAGCACGGGAATGGAGGAGCCGACGGCAGCGACGACCACAAGGCCGAACAGCTTGCTCGGGATCGAGTTGAGGGCGTCGAGGAAGCGGCTCAGCACCGTGTCGAGCCAGCCGCCGGCGACCGCTGCGATCATGCCGAGCATCACGCCGCTGAAGCAGGCGATCGTAACTGCCGCAAGCGAGATGCCGACCGTGTAGCGGGCGCCCATCAGGATTCGCGAGAGCATGTCGCGGCCGAGATAATCGGAGCCGAGCCAGAAGTCGCGGCTCATCGGGCCGAAGTAATCGAGGTCGACAATCTCGCCGACAGGGTAGGGGATGATCAGCGGCGCGAAGATCGCGATCAACACCCAGAAAAGGATGACCGAGAGACCGACCATGCCGATGATGTTGAAGCGATAGCCGAGCCGGGTTCCGGAAATCCGGTCAGACTTAGTCTCAGAACTGGTCATTGTCATCGGAGCCTCGGATTGGAAAGGATGGCTATGATATCGGCGGCCGTGATCAGGAGCAGGTAGCCGAGGCAGAAGATCATCGCGCAACTCTGGATCAGCGGCAGGTCGCGAGTGGCGACGGCGTCGACCATCAGCTTGGCAATACCTGGATAGTTGAAGATCGTCTCGACAATGATGACGCCGCCGAGCAGGTATGAGAGCGAAAGCGCGACCGCGTTGACAATCGGGCCCAGAGCGTTCGGCAGCGCATGCCGAAACACGATGCGCGGCCGCGAGGCGCCCTTGAGCAACGCCATCTCCACATAGGGCGTGTTGAGCGTCTCGATCACCGCTGCCCGGGTCATGCGGATCATTTGCGCCGAGATGACGAAGGTAAGGGTGATCACCGGCATGGCATAGATGCGCAGGAGCTCTGTCAGCGACGTGACTTCGTTCGCGAAGGAGAGCGCCGGCAGCCATTTCAGGTAGACGGCGAAGATCAAGACCGCGGAGGTCGCTATCATGAATTCCGGCACTGAGATGACGCCGATCGTCAGCACGGTCACCGCGCGGTCGTACAGCGAGCCGCGTAGCATCGCCGCGGTGATGCCGAGCGTCAGCGCGATCGGCACCGAAAAGAGCGCGGTGACGCCCGCGAGCTGCAGCGTGTTGATGAAGCGCCCGCCAATTAGATCCGCGACCGGCATCTCATTGGCATAGGAGGTACCGAGGTCGCCCTGCAGCAAACCAGCGATCCAGCGCAGGAAACGGAAGATCGCCGGGTCGTCGAGATGCATGGCCTTGCGCAGACCTTCGACTGCCTCCGGTGTGGCGGCCTGGCCAAGCAGGATCGTCGCAGTGTCTCCCGGCAAGAGCGTCGTCGCGAAGAACACAGCCAAGGAGACGATCACCAGCGTGATCAAGGCGATGAGCAATCTGCTCAACACGAGCGATAGGACACGGTTGTTCACGCGCGTTCCCTTTCGGTATTCGAGATTTCAAACCAAAAGAATCAGGGCTGCAGCGGTGCGGCTGCAACCCCGACCGTTCGCTTCATCAGGCTTCGAGCCAGACATACTCCGCGAAGGCATAACCCATCTGGCCACCAAGCGGGTTGGATTCCAAGCCCTTTAGCTTGGCGGTGATCGCGTCGACATTGGAGATATAGGCCGGAACGATGGTGCCGGCTTCGTTTGCGACCATCACCTGCATCTCGTTGTAGATCGCTTTGCGCTTCTCCTGGTCGAGTGAGCCGCGCGCCTCGATCAGCATCTTGTCGAATTTCTCCGACTTGTACTGGCTTTCGTTCCACGGCGCTTCCGAAGTATAGAGCAGCGAGAACAGGATGTCCGGTGTCGGACGCGGGTTGATGTTGCCGAAATGGACCGGCGCCTTGAGCCAATAATTGTCCCAATATCCGTCGGCCGGTACGCGCTGAACGTCGAGCTTCAGTCCGATCTCGGCAGCGGAAGCCTGGATGATCATTGCCATATCGATCGACGAGTTTGCCGCCTCGGATGCGATCACCGGGATCGACTGACCGAAAACGCCGGCCTTCTCGAAATGGAATTTCGCCTTTTCCGGATCGAACGCCCGCGGCTTCAGGTCACCATTATGGTAGAAATTTGCCGGCGAAACCGGCTGATCGTTGCCGACTTCTCCGAGGCCGCGGAGCGCCGACTTGACGATCTGCTCGCGGTTGACGAGATACTTCATTCCCTCGACGAAGTCCCGTTTGCTGCCGGGCTCCAAGTCCATGCGTATGTTGAGATTGGTGTAGTTGCCCGAGGTGGTTTTCGAGAGCGCGAAGGCGTCGCCTTGGGCCTCGACCAGGCGCATCGAGCGCGGATTGATTGTAGCGGCGAGATGGATGTCGCCCGAGAGCAGTGCATTGACGCGCGAGCTATCGTCGCTAATCGCGAAGTACTCGAAGGAATCGACGTTCGGGCCGGACTTCCAATAGTTCTTGTTCTTGATGCCGACCGAGCGCACGCCGGGCTCGAAAACTTCTCTCGCGAATGCGCCGGTGCCGTTGCCCTTGGAAAAATCGGTCGTGCCATCGGCGACAATCATGAAGTGGTGCATCGAGAGAATGGTAGGCAGATCGGCGTTCGGATTTGTGAGCGTGATCTCGACCGTCTGCTTGTCAACGGCCTTGAAGCCTGTCATCTGCGCGGCGATCTTCGCGACCTTCGAACCGACGGATGGATCGAGATGGCGTTTCAACGAGAAGACCACGTCGTCGGCGGTCAACGGCTTGCCGTCGTGGAAGGTGACGCCGTTCCTCAGTTTGACCGTCCAGGTCTTGGCATCCTTGGTCTCGATCGCCTCGGCGAGCTCCATCTGCGGGGTCCCGCCCTTATCGAGGAAGGTGAGACGGTTGTAGAAGGAGCAAGAGCGCACATAGTCGGTGGAGAGCGATGCCTTGGCCGGGTCGAGCGTGTCGGCGGTCGAGGACGACCAGCCGGCCGCCTTGAGCGCGCCGCCGGAGACCGGCGTTGCAGCAACCGCGTTGGAGGCGCGGCCGAGCATGAGACTACCGGCGGAGAGGGCAACGCCACCGGCGACCATCATCTGTAGCAGTTCACGGCGTGTTGCTCCGCGGCGGATGGCGTTTTCGACCATGGTGTCGTCGGATCTGGTCCAATTGGTGATCTTGTCGTTCATGTCATTCCCCTTTTCGTCTGTTGGCGGGCCGCCCGTCTTCCGTGGGCTTAGACCCAATCCGGTGAACTGGTCAGCTACGTGCGACGGCCACGGCATCGGCAAGGCCGGCCATGGAGGTGAAGTGGTAGTCGGGTTCGGTGTCCTCGGCCGGCTCTATGGTGACGCCGTAACCTTTCTGCGCGTGGCGCCGCTCGATCCAGCAGTTGGTCAGCCCAAGCTTCCGCGAAATGCCGATGTCGTGGTACTGGCTCTGGGCGACATGCAGGACGTCGTCCTTCGAATTGCCTTCCGAGCCGACGAAGTCGAAAACCTTCTGAAAGAAGGCGGGGTCAGGTTTTTCGGTACCGGTATCGTCAGCGGTGAAGGCGGCGTAGAAGGGATCGCCCAGTTCCTTGGCGAAGAAATCGAAGGCCCAGCGGCGCGCATTGGTCATAGCGACAAGCCGGTAATTCTTCGCAAGGCGCGCCAGCGCTTCGGTGCTGTCTCCGAAGGCCCTCCAGTTCCCGGCGGAATCCCTGAGACGCTCGCCATATTTCCGCTCAGTCGGAAGGCCGAGCTTCGGCGCGATTTCGAGATAGACGCGCACCAGATCGTCCGGGAAGAGGTCGGCGTCCTTGGAGTAGCGCGCCGCGCGGTAGAAGCTGAGCGCCTCCTCGCCATCGATGGCGACACTGGCCTCGGAGGCGATGCCGGCGAGGCAATCCTTGAGGCCGCCCTCGAAGTCGATCAGCGTGCCGACGACGTCGAAGGTCATGTATTTGAATTCGGGAAGGCTCTTGTGCACATCGATTCCCCAGTTTTTTCGCGTCCTAGGTCCGAACGCCGACTTCATGAAGAAGAATATTCTGTTCCCGTCGGCGGGATGTTTTCCCCGCTCTTGGTGGAAAGGCCGCATATGCTGGGATCCGGCCGCTTCCTTGATTTGAGTTTGGCAGTTGTGCGGCGCCGGAGTCTCCGAAAGGGCGCCGTGGCGCGGCACAAAATTTCGAATATGGCGGTTCCGCGATATATCGCGTCAGTCGTCCATCAGGCTCTTAAAGCCTGGCGAACATCCGGGTCTTCCAAGGTCTCGTCCAATGTTTGGCGGGTGCGCTCGACAATCGCGTCGATCTCCGCCGCGGTGCAGCACAGCGGCGGCGCATAGCCCAGCACGCCATTGGCGAAGGCGCGGATGACGAGACCGTTTTCCCAGGCACGATCGAAGATGCGGCGCGCCGGCTCTGCGGCCGCCGGCAAAGGGGTCTTCCTCGACTTGTCGACGACGAGCTCGACGGCGGCTAGCATGCCGCGGCCGCGCACATCGCCGACAAGGGGATGGTCCCTCAGGCTTTCGAGACCTTCCATCAGCCGTGCACCGGCCGTGACGCCGTTTTCCAAGAGGCCGTTCTCGTAGAGCCTCAGCACCTCGAGGCCGACAGCGGCGCTGACCGGATGCGCTGAATAGGTGTAACCGTGGCCGACGGCGGAAGCGCCGGCGCCGTCGGCAATCGTCTGATAGACGTGGTCGGCCATGAGCACGGCCCCCATCGGCACATAGCCGGACGTGAGACCTTTGGCCGTGGTGATGAAGTCCGGCACGATCTCGTCCTCGGTAGAGGCAAAGAGCGGTCCGGTGCGACCGAAGCCGGTGATCACCTCGTCCGCAACGAAGAGTATGCCGAGCTCGCGGCAGAGTTCGCGCATCGCCTTCATCCAGCCCTTGGGTGGCACCAGCACGCCGCCCGAACCCTGAATCGGCTCTGCATAGAAGGCGGCGACACGCTCGGGGCCGATTTCCCTGACCTTGCGGCGGAGAGCGGCCAGCGAGGCCTCGATGATCGCCTGCGGGCTCGATCCCACCGGATTGCGGTAGGCATAGTGAGACGGAATTTTGTGCTGCCAGTCGTAGGGAATGCCGAAGCCGGCATGGAAGGCCGGCAGCGCGGTCAGGCCGGCGCCGACCGTCGATGATCCGTGATAGCCTTGCTCCACTGAAATGAACTGATCGCGTTGCGGCTGGCCGCGGGCAATCCAATAATAGCGGATGAAGCGGATCGTGCTGTCGACGGCGTCGGAGCCGCCGAGCGTGAAATAGACGTGGTTGAGATCGCCCGGCGCGCGCTCGGCGAGTTCCGAGGCGAGGCGGATCGCGGGCTCGCAGCCGAGCCCGAAATAGGCCGTCGCATAGGGAAGCTCGCGCATCTGGCGGGCGGCCGCTTCGACGATTGACTCGTGGCCATAGCCGGCATTGACGCACCAAAGGCCGGCAAAGCCGTCGATCAGTTGCTTGCCCGAAGCGTCGGTGACCGTCGCGCCTTTCGCCGAGGCGAGCACGCGCACGCCGAGTTTTTCATGGCCGCGATAGGAGGCGACCGGATGAATGAGGTGGGCGCGATCGAGTTCGATGAGGGAATTGCTGTACATGACGATCTCCGGATCAGCCGAGCGCCTGATTGGCGAGGGCGAAGGTGGTAGCGGCCGGATCGGCGGCGCGGTGGATCGGGGGCTTCATCATGGCGATACCCCCGCCGACATGGGCGAGTCCCTGCTCGGCAAGCCAGAGAGTAAGGCCGGTCTCGGCAGTGGTATCGAGCCTGATGAACCGGCCGGTTCGCGTGGAAATGAAGTGGGCCACGAGCGCCTTGGCGTCTTCGAGACCTTCGGCGACGACAGGGCCGATGGCCTCGCCGCGGCCGAAGGGGCGGATGGCGCAGAACCCGCAAACGCGCCCGTCCCGGCGGATCACCGCAAAGTTGCCGACCTTGCCGAGATAGGCAATCATCCCTTCCCGGTCGGCGCCGAAGGCGAGGCGGTCGAGCGCGACGATCGCTTCGATGTCGGCCGCGGCCGCCTGTTCCGTTTGCCCAGGTTCGGCGATTGCTCCGACGATGCCCTGATGCTGCAACACGCGACCCGTCTCGCGGAAGCCGAGCTTTTCGTATAGCGGCAGGCCCTCAGTCGTTGCCACGAGTCTGAGCGGACGATCGGCCGCTAGCCGCAACGCGGCGTCCATCAGCTTGCGACCGAGGCCGCGGCCGCGCATCGCCTCGTCGACGATGACCATGTTGATCGCCGCACAGTCCGACTTGTAAGGGGTGACGAGTACAGTGCCGACGACCCGGTCGCCCTCAATCGCGACGACGCCTTCGCTCAGGGTCAGTGCCATCTGCCAATCTTCAAGGCGATGTGGCCAGCCGGCCTGCCGGGAGAGCTTGACGGCGGCTTCCAGATGCTCAGGCCCGAAGGCGGCAATATCGATCTGACTTGTCTGCATGGCATTTCCTTCATTTTCTGCCCGCAAGTCTGAAGGAGTGCCGGCCAGCAGATCGTCTGAAGACTTTGGCTCGCGCGGTATCTTATAGCTTTGCACATACCGGTCGCCGCATCTTATGCTGGCAGGGAAGAGCGCTGGGAGGGCGCCGGGGCGGAAGACGCCGTTGACCACCAGCAGGCCACACAACCTTCTGCCAAAGCCGGTGCTCGATACGATAGATTCTGCTTCGAACGCCGCCAAATCAGGCGAGGCGATGGGAGGCGCAACGCCTATGATCCTCACAGAATACTTGGTCCCGTTCTTTCAAGGATACGCACATGACGACGTTCCGTCCGAAATACATCACCTTCGACTGCTACGGCACGCTGACGAACTTCCAGATGGCGGAAGCGGCCCGCGACCTCTATCAGGAGCAGCTCAACGAGGCGCGCATGGCTGAATTCATCAAGAATTTCGCGGCCTACCGCCTGGACGAGATCCTGGGCGCCTGGAAGCCCTATGCCGAGGTGGTGCACAATTCGCTGGAACGGACCTGCAAGCGCAACGGTATTAAGTTCCGCGATGAAGCCGCGAAGGTGGTCTACGAGCGCGTGCCGACGTGGGGGCCGCATGCGGACGTGCCGGCGGGGCTTGCCAAGGTCGCCAAGGAGATCCCACTGGTGATCCTGTCGAATGCAATGAATTCGCAGATCATGTCGAATGTCGAAAAGCTTGGCGCACCCTTCCATGCGGTCTACACCGCCGAACAGGCGCAGTCCTACAAACCGCGCTTCAAGGGCTTCGAATACATGCTCGACATGCTGGGCTGCGGCCCCGAGGACATCCTCCACTGCTCGTCCTCCTTCCGCTACGACCTGATGTCGGCGCACGACCTCGGCATCAAGAACAAAGTCTGGGTCAATCGCGGTCATGAGCCGGGCAATCCCTACTACGGCTATGTCGAGATCGCCGATATCTCCGGGCTGCCGGGCGTCGTCGGTCTTTAGAAAAGGCGGTGCACCATGAAGTTCCTGTCCTACTGGCATGATACGGCCCCGGCCTTTGCCGGAGCTGCGCAAGGCCCGGTCGATGGCCATTACGACGTCGCCGTGATTGGCGGCGGCTTCACCGGCCTCAGTGCGGCCCGGCAGCTTGCCAGGGCGGGGGCGAAGGTCGTCGTGCTGGAGGCGGAGAAGGTCGGTTGGGGCGCCTCCGGGCGCAATGGCGGACACTTGAATAACGGGCTCGCCCATAGCTATCTCGCGGCCAAGGCGGAACTCGGCAGGGAGCGGGCGATTGCGCTCTACAAGGCGTTCGACGATTCAGTCGACACGATCGAGGCACTGATCTCCGAAGAAGGTATCGACTGCAACTTCCGCCGCGCCGGCAAAGTGAAGCTTGCCTCAAAGCCCCAGCATTTCGAGGCGATCGCCCGCAACTTCGAGGCGGTCAACGCGGAGGTCGATCCCGATACGGCGCTTCTCAGCGCCGAGGATCTGAAGCAGGAGGTCGGCTCACCCTTCTTCGGAGCAATGCTCTCGAAGAAGAGCGCGATGTTGCATATGGGGCGGTATGTCGTCGGCCTCGCCGAAGCGGCTACGCGCCATGGCGCCATGGTTTTCGAGAGCGCGGCGGTCACCGAGCATCGGCGGGGGGGCGGCCGGCACACATTGAAGACCCCCCGCGGCAGCGTCACCGCGGATGCGGTTCTTGTCGCCACCGGAGCCTACACGCCTTCGATCTTCGGTTATTTCCGCCGCCGCATCATCGCCGTCGGCAGCTTCATCATCGCCACCCGGCCGCTGACCGAGGCTGAGGTGAAGGCGACAATGCCGGGCAACCGCACCTGCGTCACGTCGATGAACATCGGCAATTATTTCAGGCTCTCGCCCGACAACCGGCTGATTTTCGGCGGCCGCGCACGTTTCTCGGCAACCTCCGATCAGAATTCGGACGGCAAGAGCGGCGCGATCCTCAAGGCGAGCCTTGCCGAGATCTTCCCGCAGCTTGGCAATGTCGAGATCGACTATTGCTGGGGCGGTCTTGTCGACATGACCAAGGATCGATTCCCCCGCGCCGGTTATCAGGATGGCGTTTGGTACGCCATGGGCTATTCCGGCCATGGAGCGCAGCTTTCGACGCATCTCGGCATGATCCTGGCGGATGCGATCCTCGACCGGCCGGACCGCAACCCGCTGAAGGGTCTCGAATGGCCGGCCGTGCCCGGGCACTTCGGCAAACCCTGGTTCCTGCCGCTCGTCGGCATGTATTACAAGATGCTGGACAGGATCCAGTAGACAACGCGGGGGTAGGAATAAGGGCGCGGACCGGACGGGTCCGCGCCCTTATTTGTTTGGATGACCTAGTCTGGCGTGCCGCGTCAAGTGTGCAGCGGTCTTGCGAAAGAGCTGAAGCGCCTGGCGCGCGCTTGAGAGCGGGATGAAGAAATACAGCGGCTTTTCGCGCGCATCCCGCTCTACTCCCAGCACCGATCATGTTTTAGGCTTCGGTTCGATTCGACCCAAGATCGTCGTGACCTACGGCGCGTCGCGTTCAATCGAATCACGCGACGCGCCATGCATTAATCCAGTCCGCCGATGTGGAAGCTCTTCATCTCGAGATATTCCTCGATACCGACCTGGGCGCCCTCGCGGCCAAGGCCGGATTGCTTGACGCCGCCGAAGGGGGCGACTTCGGTGGAGATGGCGCCGGTGTTGAGGCCGACCATGCCGAATTCGAGCGCTTCCGCCACACGCCACGAGCGTTTCAGGCTCTCAGTGTAGAAATAGGCAGCCAAGCCGAAGGGCGTGCCGTTGGCGATGGCGATTGCCTCCTCCTCCGTCTCGAAGCGGAAGAGCGGTGCGACGGGACCGAAGGTCTCTTCGCTGGCAAGCAGCATCTCGGTGGTGGCACCCGTGAGCACGATCGGGGCCTTATATTGTCTCCCCTCCGGCACCGACCTGCCGCGCGCCGCAAGCTTCGCGCCCTTGGCAAGCGCGTCCTCGACATGGCGGTCGATCTTGTCGATCGCCGCGTCATTGATCATCGGTCCGATCGCGATGCCGGGTTCCGTACCGGGGCCGACCTTCATTGCGTTAACGCGTGCGCCGAGCTTCTCTGCAAAGGCGTCATAGACGCCGGCCTGCACCAGGATGCGGTTTGCACAGACGCAGGTCTGGCCGCCATTGCGGAACTTGGACGCGATCGCGCCTTCGACCGCCAGATCAAGGTCGGCGTCGTCGAAGACGATGAAGGGGGCATTCCCGCCCAGTTCGAGCGAGAGGCGCTTGACGCTGTCGGCTGCGCCTCTCATCAAGAGAGAGCCGACGCGCGTCGAGCCCGTAAAGGAGATCTTGCGCACTGTTTCGTTCGCCATGAACTCGTTGCCGATTGCGGTCGGCATGCCGGTGACGATGTTGATCACGCCTGCGGGAATGCCGGCGCGCTCTGCCAGAATTCCGAGGGCGAGCGCTGAAAAGGGCGTGAACTCCGAGGGCTTGATCACCACCGTGCAGCCGGCCGCCAAGGCAGGTGCCACTTTGCGGGTAATCATTGCGTTCGGGAAGTTCCACGGCGTCACGATTGCGCAGACGCCGACCGCCTCTTTCAGAACGACGATGCGCCGATCGGCCGTCGGAGAGGGAATGGTGTGGCCGCCGATGCGACGAGCCTCCTCGGCAAACCATTTGACGAACGAAGCGCCGTAACGGATCTCGACGCGCGCCTCGTCGAGCGGCTTGCCCTGTTCCATCGTCAAGAGCAGCGCCAAATCCTCAAGGTTTTCGATCATCAGCGCATACCAGCGCTCAAGCAGCGCGGCCCGTTCGGCATGCGTCTTCTTCTTCCACGGTCCGAAGGCGGCAGCGGCGGCTTCGATGGCGGCGCGCGTTTCCTCTTTGTCCATGTCCGGAATGGTGCCGAGACGCGTCCGGCTAGCGGGGTCGAAAACGTCGACGGTCTTACCCGAGGCTGCTGCCAGCCAGGCTCCGTCGATGAGGCCCTCTTGCCGGAAAAGTTCCCTATCGTTCAACTTCATGATTTCTCTCCTCTAAAAATCAGTTGAGCGCGGCAAGTACCGCCGCCTTAATCGTTTCGGTTTTGTCTTTGCCCGCCACGGTGCCGATCCCGCGGGCGGTCGTTCTTTCGAGCGCGGTCATGACAATGCGCGCGGCTTCGCTTTCTCCGAGGTGCTCCAGCATCATCGCGCCGGACCATATGGCGGCGACGGGGTTGGCGATCCCGAGATGGGCGATGTCGGGTGCGGAGCCGTGTACCGGCTCGAACATCGACGGGGCGCTTCGATCGGGGTTGATGTTGGCGGAAGCCGCAAAGCCGAGCCCGCCCTGAATGGCGGCACCGAGATCAGTCAGGATGTCGCCGAAGAGGTTCGAGGCGACCACGACATCGAGGCTCTCGGGCGCCATCACCATGCGCGCGGCCATCGCGTCGATGTGGTAGCTCGTCACCTCGACATCCGCGTAGTCGGCAGCGAGCTCTCGCGTAATCTCGTCCCAGAACACCATGGAGTATCTCTGGGCGTTGGATTTTGTCACCGAAGCGAGTTTGCCGCGGCGTTGGCGGGCCTGCTCAAAGCCGAAGCGCAGGATCCGTTCGATGCCCGTGCGCGTGAAGATCGAGGTCTCCACCGCGACCTCATCGCCCGTTCCCTGATGCACGCGGCCGCCGGCGCCGGAATATTCGCCTTCGGTATTCTCGCGGATGCAGAGGATGTCGAAATTTTCCGCCTTCAACGGACCTTGGACACCCGGCAGCAGCCGGTGCGGGCGGATATTGGCATATTGCACGAAAGCCTTGCGGATCGGCAGGAGCAAGCCGTGGAGTGAGACGGAATCGGGCACTTCCGCGGGCCAGCCGACGGCGCCGAGCAGGATTGCATCGAAGCGGCGCAAGATTTCTATGCTGTCCGTCGGCATCATCGCGCCCGTTTCCCTGTAAAAGGCGCAGGACCATGGAAAGGGCGTGCCGGTGAGCGAGAAGCCGGAATGCCTGGCGACGGTCGAAAGAACCTGCCAGGCCGCATCCGTTACGGCTTGGCCAATGCCGTCGCCGGGGATGAGTGCGATCGAATAGGATTTCATGGAGGCTCCTAGAGGCTGATGAGAACGCTCTTGCTCTTGCGGTTGGCTTGGTACGCCTCGCGTCCGAGGTCCTTGCCGACGCCAGAGCGCTTGTAGCCGCCGGTCGGCAGGATGTGGTCGCGCGAGCGGCTATAGCGGTTGACCCAAATCGTACCGGCCTGCAGCAGTCGCGTCAGCCGCAGCGCGCGCGACAAGTCGCGGGTGAAGAGGCCAGCCGCCAGGCCGTAGGTCGGGTGATCGGCGAGAGCCAGTGCCTCCTCTTCGTCGGCGAAGGTCTGCATGGTCAGGACCGGACCGAAGATTTCTTCGGTAATCGCTGGCGAGGAGCTGTCGCGCACGGCCATCAACGTCGGCTGATAGAAATAGCCCGGCCCATCCATTGGGGCGCCCCCGAACAGGCATTCGCCGCCCGCCGCAACGGCAGCCTCGACGATGCCGTGGATGCGGTTCAACTGGCGCTTCGAGATGATCGGCGAGTACTCGCTCGCCTCATCCCAGGTCGGACCCGGCTTCGCCGCCTTCATGCGCGTGACGATCGCCTCGGCGAGCGGCGCAGCAACGCTTTCCTCGACGATCAGGCGGGAGCCGGCGATGCAGGCTTGGCCAGCGTTAGACATCATGCTCTGGGCGATTACCGCGGCCGCCTTGTCGAGATCGGCATCGGCGAAGACAAGTTGCGGGCTCTTCCCGCCGAGTTCAAGCGTCATGGGCTTGACCCCGGTGCGGGCGATATTGGCCATGATGGCCGAGCCGGCGCCGGTCGAGCCGGTGAAGCTGACCTTGGCGATGTCCGGATGGCCGGTGAGGGCAGTGCCGGTCACCGGACCGTCGCCCAGCACGATATTAACGAGACCGGCCGGCAGGCCGGAGCGGATCGCGAGTTCGGCGAGGTAGACGGTCGAAAACGGCGTCATTTCCGATGGTTTCAGGACTACGGCATTGCCGGCTGCAAGCGCGGGGCCGAGCTTCCAGGCGGCCATCGAAACGGGGAAATTCCACGGAGTGATGGCGCCGACGACGCCATAGGGCTCGGTCATGACCATGCCGAGACTGCCGTCGTCGGTCGGCACGAGATCGCTGCCTTCCTTATCGGCGAATTCGGCGAAGAAGCGGATCTGCTCGGCGCTGACGGCGATATCGCCGGCGATCAGGTGTCCGACCGGGCGGGTCGAGGAAAGCGCCTCGAGCTTGGCGAGGGTTTTCGCCTCCCTTTCGATCAGGTCGGCCCAGCGTTGCAGCACGACTGTGCGCTCGCGCGGACGCACGCCGCCCCAGTTGCTCGTCTTCAGCGCATTCTTGGCGGTTTCGACGGCGCGGTCGACGAGTGCCTCGCCCGCGAGCGGGCAGCCCGCATAGGCCCTGCCGTCGGACGGACGATGCATGTCGATAACGCCCTCGGCAGGGATCAGCCGGTCGCCGATGAAGTGCCCGACGGGCAGGGGAAGAGTGTCGGGGTCAAAGCTGAGAGTCATAGCGGGTCCTCGGATAAGCTCATGCGAGGCTACCGGAAGAACGCGAGCAGCATGCATCGAGTGGCGATGCGGCGACGGCGGAAAATTACGTTTTCAGTGACGAGACAGCGAAATCTTCGGAGGCTGAGATGGCCGGTCGGTGACGTATCGGCGATGCGCCGGAGCAATCCGACAGGGGCACGAGAAAGCGATTGCCAGGCTGGAGCAGCGGACGACACGCCAGAAAGCCGCGAGCGTGCCGTGGTGGGCGAGGATGCCGGTTACCGGCAAGTTTCCGCCGAAACCAGTTTGAGCGCGATCCGAGGGAGATAGGCCTTGTATCACAGGCCTCGATCGGATCGCGCGGCGGGCACTACATGACCGTTACGTAGATCTTACGTACGGTCTCGATCGTCTTCCAGACACCGACAAACCCCGGCTTCATGACGAAGCTGTCACCGGCTTTGTAGACGACCGGCCTGCCGCCTTCCGGCGTGAGTTCGACGACACCGGAGAGGATATGGCAGAACTCGAATGTCTCGCCCTTAATCGAGCGCGTCTCTCCGGGGGTTGCCTCCCAGACGCCTGTATGGATCATCTCCCCCCGCGCGACGTCTTGAGCCCAGGTCTTGAAGGAGGGACTGCCGGAGATCAGGCGTTCCGGAAGCGGACCGGACTCGCGCGGCGGGAAAGAGGGATTGGTGTCGATGTTCTTCAAGAGGGACATGGGTTTCCTTTCCTAGGATTGAGAGCTTAATAGCCGCGGCCGCGATCGATGAGCCCCATGGGATCAAGTCCGGCCCGATGACGCTTGATGTTCTCGATCACGGCCTCGGCGGCTGTTTCCGGTTGGGTGACGCTTGCTATGTGCGGCGTCAGCAGGATTTTCGGGTGGCTCCAGAAGGGATGACCCGTTGGCAACGGTTCGGGATCGGTGACGTCGATGACAGCACCGGAGAGATGGCCGCTATCGAGCGCCCCGATCAATGCTGCATGATCGAGCTGCGGCCCGCGGCCGACATGAACAAGTGCCGCGCCGGCCGGGAGCTTGGCGAAGAGGGCGGCATTGAGAAAGCCGCGCGTCACGTCGGTTAAAGGCAGGAGACAAATGAGGATGTCGGTATAGCCCACCAGACTGTTGAGACCGTCAGCACCGTGCAGGCACCTGACACCCTCGTGCTCGTGCGCGCTGCGGCTCCAGCCGGATAGCGGAAAGCCGAAGGGCTTCAATCGTTCGAGCACCGCGGTGCCTAGCATGCCGAGGCCGAGCACGCCGATACGGCGTTCCGAAGCCTGAACCGGTGAAATGGTCCGCCAATGTTCGCTGCGCTGTTGGTCCAGATAGGCCGGCAGGTTGCGATGGAGCGCGAGCACGGCAAGTGTCACATATTCCTGCATCATCCGCACGATGCCGTCCTCGACCATGCGCACGACCTTCACATGCGGCGGCACGGCCCCGATGCGGAACTGGTCGATGCCGGCGCCGATCGAGAAGAGAATTTCAAGGTTGCGATAGCGCGAGAGATCTTCGGGAACCGTCCAGGTGATCAGGTAGCGCACCGCATCCGGATCGACCGCCGCCGGATCCGTGGCGAAAGGAACGTCCGGAAGCTCACGCGAAAAAGCTTCGGCGAAAATCGCACCGCGTTTTGCGTCGGAATTGAAGAGGAAGGTCATCGCGCGTCTCCTTCTTGATGCCTCAGGCGCGGCAACATTCGCCGAGCCGCAAGATCATCGCCTGGCAGGCCAGGAGCTCATCGACCAGGATGAATTCGTCGGGCTTGTGGGCGCGGCCGATCTCGCCGGGGCCGCAGATGATCGCGTTGATGCCAGCCCGTTGGAAAAGTCCCGCCTCGGTGCCGTAGCTGACGGCCGGGAGAGACTCGAGACCGGTCAATTCTTCCAGCAGCCGCGCAAGCGGCGCATCGGGGCCGAGCGAAAGTGCCGGATAGGAGCTCAGTTCCTGCCATTCCACTTCGAAGCCGCGTTCCGACAGCGCCTCGGCCGCCTCTCGCATCGGCGCGAGCAGTTCCGCCGGATCGACGCCTGAAATCGCCCGTGCCTCGAACTCGGCCTCGCAGGTGTCCGGGATGATGTTGACCGCCTGGCCGCCCTTCACCGTGCCGATCTGCAGAGAGGAGTAGGGCGGGTCGAAAACATGCTCGAAAGGACCACGGGCCAGTCGGTCGGCTTCGGCGACCGCCCGTGCGAAGACGCCCGCAATGGCATGGATGGCATTCAGTCCCATGTCGGGCCTCGACGAATGGCCGGAACGCCCCTTGACCGTAAGTCTGGCGGCGGCCTTGCCTTTGTGGGCGCGGATCGCGTGCAAGCTGCTCGGCTCGCCGATGATCGCGCCGAGCGGCATCGCGCAGAGTTCCGGCAGGCGCGCGATCATATGTGGCACGCCGCGGCAGCCCGCCTCCTCGTCATAGGAGAAGGCGAGGTGCAGCGGTCGGCGCAGGTGCATCTTGGCGAGCTTTGGCGCGACGGCGAGGGCGGCGGCCAAGAAACCCTTCATGTCGGTGGCGCCCCGCCCATAAAGTCGGCCCGCCTCTTGACGCAGACGGAAGGGATCGCCCGTCCAACCGCTTTCGGCCGCCGGAACGACGTCCATGTGACCCGACAGGATATAGCCCGGCACCTCTTTCGGACCGATCGTGGCGAACAGGTTAGACCGATCGCGCTCCGGGCCGGGAAGCAGGGTGACGGCGATGCCGTGGTTTTGCAGATAGCCGCGGATCCAGGCAACGATGTCAGTATTGGGGGTGCTGACGACGGAGGGGAAGCCGATGAGCTTTTCGAGGATTTCCACTGCCTGCATTCTTGTCCTCACAGCATCCCGGTTCGCTGGGGTCAGCGCCGTCGATCATGCCCAGTACTTTAGAAGCCTATCGAGGCTTTACATGCCGAAAGCGTGTCGGATTTGGAGGATTGTGTTGCGTCAGGCGGCCTCTCAAGTGAATTGTATCGATCGCAATGTCCTAGTCTAACGGGTAAAGGTTTTTGGCCGCGGGCCGGTTGGAAGGCGGGACGAGACAAGACGCCGGCAGGGACGGGAGGCAAGGAGTGGACGCACCGACATCCGAATCCAAAGTCATTGACAGTTTCGAAATGCGCATAGCCGGGATCGAGAGCGCCGATCTCGAGCAACTGCACGCCCTGTCGGTTTCCGTCGGGTGGCCGCTTCGCTCCGAGGACTTGCGGCTCCTGCGCGAGGTCGGCCGCGGCTATGTGGCGCTTGATGAAATCGGCAGGCTGACAGGTTCAGCCATGTGGTTTCCGCACGGTGATGATTTCGCGACCATAGGCATGGTGATTACTTCGCCGCGGCTGCAGACAAACGGCGCCGGGCGATGGCTCATGGACCACGTGCTTTCGGATTGCCGGGGACGCGATCTGAGGCTCAATGCGACGAGGGCCTCCCGCCGCCTTTACCATTCGCTTGGTTTTGAGCCTATACGGACCATATACCAATGCCAGGGCATGGCCCGCCGGCCGACCGACTTGATTAGGCAAATGGAGCAACCGGAGGTCCGGCGACTGGAAGGGAAGGACCTTGCCGCTGTCGTCGAGCTGGATGTAGGAGCATTCGGCGTTTCGAGGGCGGCGCTGATTGGCAAGCTCTTCGCACAATCCATAGGCTACGGCTTGGTTCGTGGCGGCCGGCTGTGCGCTTTCGCGCTTTGCCGTCCTTTTGGCAGGGGGCATGTCATTGGCCCGGTCGTGGCAGAAACTGATGCTGACGCCGTCGCAGTGATACGGCAACATGTCTCCGCCCACGAAAATCAATTTCTGCGCCTCGACACACCAGTCGAGACCGGCACTTTCGCCACATTCCTCTCGCAATCCGGCCTGACCGTCTTCGACACAGTGCTCGCAATGTCCCGGCGGGGCAAAGGCGGCGCGGTCGTAGTACCAGGACCGAACCTCTACGGGCTGGCAAGCCACGCGCTTGGCTGAGCCTTTACGGCTTCTGCAATGGCAAGATCACACGCGTTCAAGCCTCGCAAAAACTTTGGTCCTCGGCTTGAATGTCCCCGTTATTTCGCTCGAGTGCCGGCGCGCGCTCGAGACGCGGCACAGGTTTTCCAGACGGCGCGAATAACGGTATCGAGCCGTAATGTTCACGGGCGGTGGGGGCGGAATTTGGCGATTACTGCCAGCCTGTCTTGCAGTAGTAGGGCGGCGCGCGAAGGTCCGCTTTTGAGGCAATTCGGTGATTGGCGGCGTAGGGTCGAAGGGAGCCGCTCTTCTAGAGCCCTGTACAACGGCTTGTTGCAAGGATGTTCACGTTTTGGGCTGAAAAGATGGTGTAACGGGCGGAAGCCGGCCCGCCCGGTTTGAAGGGCCGGTGGTCGTTCCTCACAATGATGGTGTCGCGGAGTCAGGAGTGGCCTGCTCCCTAGCAGCACGGAGAGACGACCATGAAGCAGTATGCCGGCATCGACGTGTCACTGGAAGTGTGTGCGTGTTGGATGCGGATGGCCGCATTGTGCGGGAAGTAAAGATCCTCAGCGAACCCGATGCGCTGATCGCCTGGTTCGGCGAGCACGGCGTGGCGATGGAGCGAATTGATCTGGAGGCCGGCCCCTTAAGGGATTGACGCAAAGCCCGTTACAGAAGATCGCATAATGTATCGACTGAAACTGTCGGCAATTTAGCTATCAGTTTTTCCGGTCGCGGCCCGAACGCATAGGCAGCGGGCAATGCGAAATTGGGTAGCAAAAACCACCAGATTGGAATCTAACAAGAGTTATCCCAAACGGGCGGCAGAGTATCGGTACGCCGTCACCGAGCTCATCTACGGTCTCTCCGACGATTTATGCTGGTCCGCGCTGCATTCATCCAGCCGCAAAGGCTTGTCGAGTTGCGCCAGCACCTCGGGCGTGGCGCAGGGCGGGAATCCCGCGAGCCGCATGGTCTCGATATGCCTCTGAGTCTCGGCAGCACTGAAGGCCTTATCATTGGCGATAGTCTCGATGGCGAGGTCCGGGTGACGCCGGAGTGCTTCCTTGACCGTGGCCTCCGCCTCAGCCTTTCGGCCGAGAACGGCAAGGCTGCCCGCGCGTTCGACCCACGCATATTTGCTGTAGTTGTCGGGGGTTTGGCGCTCCATCACCTTCAGCGCGTCCTCGTAGCGGCCGGCCATGAAATATGCATAGCGCAGTCCGCCGCTTGCCCATGGTTTGTAGTTGGGGTTGAGCCGAACCGCGCGATCAGCCAGTTCCGCCCCGAGCGCAGGCTCACCGAAGGCGCTCGCCCAGCTAAGATAGTAGGTGAGAACCGAAAAAGAGCCGGGATTGAGCCGCAGCGCGATGTCGAGTTCAGTCTTGGCTCGGCCGAACTCCCCGTTACGGGCAAGTATCTCACCGAGCGCGGCATGCGTGGCATCATCGTTCGGGTCCAGCGCCACGGCGCGTTCGGCCGCTTCCATGGCTGCCCGGTTCGATTCATCCCAGTGGGCACCATAATTCGCGGCCATACTGTACGCCTCAGCGAGACCGGCCCAAGCCCGCGCGTAGCCTGGATCGGCTGCGACTGCCTTCTTGAGAATTTCAGTTGACTCCGCGAGACTGTCGCTCGTGGGGCTAAGCTGCTTTTCGATTCCCAGAAGTGTGAGTTCGTACGCTGTCAGGCTCTGTGGCTGCTTTCGCCTCGCTACGCCGAGATCGACATTCTTGATTGGACCCGTGGTCATTTCGAGTTGGCTGGTGATTTCATTGGCGATTTCGGTTTGAACTGCGAAAAAGTCTTGCACAGGGCGGTCCCAATTGTCTGACCAAACGTGAGCTCCAGTCGTCGAATCGATGAGCTGTGCTGTGGCGCGGAGGCGTTCGCCTTGGCGCTGGATCGAGCCTTCGAGCACGTACCGGACGTTGAGATCGCGTCCGATCTGCCGGATGTCCGCGGATTTGCCTTGGTAGAGTTCCGTTGAATTGCGCGCGATGACGTCGAACTCGCGCATGCGGGAAAGATCGGTGATGACGTCTTCGGTCAAGCCATCGGCGAGCCGTGCAGTCCCGGCATCGCCGCCATAGTCGTCGAAAGGTAGGACCGCGATCGACGGCTTGGCGCTGACGACAACAGTCGGCCAAAATTGCCAAGCCGTTGCCGCGAGCATCAGGACAACGATTGCGGTCAATGCACCCAACATCGCCCGACGGGGGAGCATCTTGACGCGAACGTAGCGCGCTTTCCTTCCATCAAGTCTCATGCGATAGACGCGAACTGGCCGGAGGATATTTTTCACATGTTGCTCGCCGACAAAATCGAAGGTGCAATCGACCTTGCCTTGAAGATGGTCGAAGGCTGTGCCCGATATCATCACGCCGCCAGGCTCACACAACTGTTCAAGCCGCGCGGCCACATTGACGCCGTCGCCATACACATCGCCCTCCAGCAGCGCCACATCGCCGAGGTTGATCCCGATGCGGAGCACCAAGCGCTCAGATTCGGTTAATCCGGCATTTCGCGAGGTCAAGGTTTTCTGGGTTTCCGCGGCGCAGGCGACCGCGTCAACGACACTGTCGAAGACTACAAGCGTGCCGTCGCCCATCAGCTTGACGGTGCGACCGTGATGCCCGGCGATGGCGGGATCGATCAAATCGGCGCGCAGGGTTCTTAGTCGAGCAATGGTGCCGGCCTCATCGGCCTCCATTGCACTCGAATAGCCAACAATATCTGCTGCCAGGATCGCCAGCAGCTTCCGTTCGAGCGGGGGAACCTCCATCTCGCGCCCCTCAAATATAGGTGGATGAGTCTATACCCGTGGAAGTATCGTGGCCAGCATTACCCCTCTGAAGTCATCCCACGATCCGGACGGTTCATGCGTCCATAGATCTCTAATTGTGAATTATATTAGCTTGTTAAGGCCCGCTCGTGGTCTTTGCTTATATGAGGAGGGTCAACACGGAACTTGGTTTGAATTCGACTAACAAAGACGTCATCGATATCGCGAGATCACTCGTCAGGGCGGGCAGGTGAGGCGAGCTGCCGAGGGTTACCTTCGTTGCGATTTCTCGGTCACGCGGAGCGGCTTGCCGGGCCTAGGCTCCCCGGATCCCGGCCGTCGCGATGCTGATCCTCCGAGGCGAGGCTTTTAACCGGGCAAGCCGCGCGCGAACGGGCTCTGGCAGCAGGGCTACCCGCGCCTGGTACCCTCATTCAAGAGCAGCAAGAGTTCCGATCACGCTGACGATGCAATCGGGCAAACGTTGAGCGCAGGCTCACTTTGTGATGCGCTTAAGGACACCATCGAGCGCTCGCCTCAGCGCATCCGTCCCGCCCTCACCGTCGAAATCTTGAAACACTTGCTCGTTGAGGCCACCCTTGGTGGCGAACTCGCGGCTCATATCGATAAATTTGATATCGTTTTCGGCAAGAGCTGCTGTTTCTGCGAGACCGGCAAAGAGTGGGGCGAGATAGGCGCGGCTCTTTTCTTCCGGCAAACCGTTCTCTGCGAGCCATTCCGTCGTGCGGTGCATGATGCCGAAATAGGTCGCCATCAGGGCGCTCGCGGTAGCGAGAAGGTCGTATTCCGCCTTGGTTTCACATTGGACAGAGTTGCCGAGCACATTGAAGATCGCGGCCGTGCCCTCATCCGGTGGGTAGACGTGCTTTCGGCGGCTGGTTGCGCAACTGCTCCAAGTTCACAAAGCTCTGTCACAGCCTCATATGGCCCGGTATTGCGGTAGTCGAGGCCCTAAATCGTGTGACTGGCGCGTTCGTCCGTCGCTTCGTGCCGAATGTTGGTGGTTCGGCATACGACAAAAAGCCTGATCCCCCGTTTTCAGCGCCGGTAGCTATCTAGGCATTAGTTTGCGCCACGGTTCGGGAAGGCGTGCGAACCTGCTAACGGCGCGAATCCGTCGTTTGTGAAAATAGGGAACCGTCGTCGCCGCCAGCCACGAAAGCGATGGTACCACTTCCGCGGCATTCCTCTGAAAATGAGAGTAGGATCCTTCAGGGGAGAGAAGAGATGCCAGTCGGCCTAGTAGACTATGAGCCCGTCACTCTGAGCCAAGGGTTGTGAGCTATCGATGACGCCAGGACCAGAAAATTATAAAGAGCTTCTGCTTTTTCTGACGACGGCCGGCGTCATAGTACCACTGTTTGGGCGATTGAAACTGAGCCCCGTTTTTGGGTTTCTCGCAGCCGGCATCCTGCTTGGTCCCTTCGGTCTTGGAGCACTGGTAGGAGATTGGCCGTGGCTCTCTGCAATCTCTATCACTGACGCCGGACAGATAGCGCATCTTGCCGAATTCGGCGTAGCATTCCTGCTTTTTATGATCGCGCTCGAGCTGTCGTGGAGCCGTCTTCTGCTAATGCGCAGACTGGTTTTCGGATTGGGCGGCTTGCAAGTACTTACTACGACAGCCATGCTCGCGGCCATCGCGGGCTTGCTGGGTCAAACTCCTGCTTCAGCAGTAGTGCTGGGCAGTGCGCTCGCCATGTCGTCGACGGCAATCATCATACCGTCGCTTGTTGAGCGCAAACTGCTGAACACGACAGTTGGACGGGCAAGCTTCGCCGTACTGCTCTTCCAGGATCTCGCGGTGGCGCCTCTCCTGTTCATGGTGACAGTTTTGGGCACAAATGGGGGGGCGGGGCTCGGCGCCGGCCTGTTGTATGCCCTGGCGCCCGCCGCCGTGGCGCTTTTCGCGATGGCCGGCCTCGGTCGCCTCATTCTGCGGCCTTTGTTCAAGCTGGTCGCGACGACAAAGAGTGACGAGTTGTTCGTCGCTGCATGCCTCTTGGTCGTAATCGGTTCTGGTCTAATCACAGCCCTCAGTGGTCAGTCCATGGCGCTGGGTGCTTTCGTCGCAGGTCTCCTACTCGCTGAAACCGAGTATCGTCGTCAGATCGAGGTTACGATCCAGCCGTTCCAGGGGCTTTTGCTCGGGCTCTTCTTCGTCTCCGTTGGAGCTCGTCTGGATCTGTCCGAGATCATTGCCAACCCGATCGTCACCCTCGGCGTCGCGATTGGCCTGTTTGCCATAAAGGCTCTCACCCTCTTTCCCATCGCTTGCCTGTCAGGACTGACGACCCGCAATGCCGGCGAGGTCGCACTTGTGCTAGGACCTGGCGGCGAGTTCGCGTTGATCCTTATCGGTGCTGCTGTGGCAGGCAATGTGGTCCCTGGCGCCGTTGCCGCCACTGCCACAGTTGCGGCAACCTTGACAATGATCGGCGTTCCCTTGCTCGTGCGGCTGCTAGGCCGCGATCGGGCACCTAGCGGTACGGCCGATCCTTCGTTTGCAGGATTAACGCCCCAGCATGACGACGGCTTGGAGCGTGTGATCGTTGTCGGATATGGGCGTGTCGGGCATCTGGTGGCGGAGATGCTCACGCGACATGGGTTGAGGTTCCTGGCAATCGACGCCGATCCCGTGCTTGTTGGAAAGGAGCGAGGGCGGGGTTCTACGATCTATTATGGCGATGCTACCCGAATTGAGTTGCTTCGACGCTGCGGTATCGAGAGTGCTCGCGCGCTTGTTGTGACTTTGGACAATGCCGAGGCTGTGGCGTCTATCGTCTCCTCTGCAAGATCCGAGCGGGCGGATCTCACTATTGTCGCCCGCGCACGGGATGCGGTGCATGCAACTGAATTATACGAGCTCCAAGTGACGGATGCGGTCCCAGAGACCATCGAAGCGAGCCTTCAGTTGTCCCAAGCGGTGCTTGTTGGCATCGGCATTCCGATGGGTCCGGTAATAGCATCCATTCATGAGCGGCGGGATGAATTTCGCAAGATGCTACAGCCACAGGACGGTTCGAACAGGGAACGGCATGCGATCCGACCGCGTAAGTCAAAATGAATCGAAGTCTCCTGGAATTATCGTTGACATCTTGGGACCCTCATTGACTGCGGCTCCGGGAACCACTGCGACCGGGGTAGCTTCAGAGCCGGCTTGAAGTAAACGATGGTGAGCGGCTCGCGCACGACCCGAGAGGCGTCAACGCCTGAAAAGGCGTCAGGTGCACCTTAAGCTTGGGCTAATCGGGATCCAAACCGCGTCGAGCACGTCACGGCCGGTGCGCGGCCGTGGATGCAGCCAAGGGCCCCCGGTGGCACGCCTGTCAGGCGACTGCATCACAACGGGATTGCCTGTCGCGGCACAAGACGGCCCTGCCTTGGATGGCCTCGGTTGGAGTGTGGCAACACTTCAACTCACTAAATGACGTTTTGGCAGACGCAGGAGCTTGGAGGCTACGCAACCGTGTAACGATGGAAATGATCACCTTCGGTCCAAGCCAGCAGTTGAGAGAGGGCCATGGGCCTTTGCGTCCATCGCCCGCTTTTGTCGGGGATCTGAAAATCTGGATCAAACTTCTTTAAGCGTCATCGAACCATTCAGGCTTCCGATCAACGTCGCACTCGCCTCGTTCAGGCCCAGAATGTCTACGGCCATACCATGCGCCTTGAAACGTTCAGCGACCTTGTCGAGAGCATCTACGGCGGTGATGTCCCAGAAGTGCGCCTGTGACACGTCGATAAGAACGACCTTGCCGCCTGCCTCTTCTATATCGAATGCTTCAACAAAAATGTCTGCCGACGCGAAGAACACCTGACCCGAAACGCGATATGTCAAGCGTCCCGCAGCTGCGTCGACGACAGTTTCAATGCGCAAGAGGCGTGCAACTTTGAAGGTGAAGAAAACACCGCTTAGAAGGACGCCGACCGTGACACCGAGAGCCAGGTTTGAAGTGAACACCGTGACGAGGACCGTCGCAACCATAACCGCACTCGACACCTTGGGATGAACGATCACGCTGCGCAAAGACTGCCAGTCGAATGTGTCTATTGACACCATCACCATGATTGCGACCAGGGCTGCGACTGGAACCTGCGAGACCCACGGCTTCAGCAAGACCATCAGCACCAGGAGAAAGGCCCCCGCAAACAGCGTGGACAGGCGGCCGCGTCCGCCATACTTCACGTTGCTGACGGTCTGGCCGATCATGCCACAGCCTGCGATCCCGCCGAACAGACTTGCCGCGGCATTGGCGATGCCGAGGCCCGTGCACTCCCTGTTCTTCGAACTCGCAGTTTGCGTAAGGTCGTCTACGACACCGGCCGTCATCATGGATTCAAGCAGGCCGACCATCGCGATGGCGAGCGCCGGCGCTGCGATAATCCCCAGCGTTTCCAGTGTCAGGGGAACGGCGGGCCAACCAAAGATCGGAAGAGAATCAGGCAATTTGCCGAGATCGGCAATGGTCATCACCGGAAGTTTGAACGAGATTGATACCAGACTCAATACGAGAATACAGATCAACGGTGACGGTATTGCCTTGGTGAGCCTTGGGGCAAGGTAGATGACCGCAAGCCCCGCCGCCAGCATGCTGTAGGCAAGCCAGTCACCGCCGATGATGTGCGGCAGCTGGGCTCCAAAGATCAGGACCGCAAGCGCGTTGACGAAGCCGGTGCGAACGGATTTGGAAACGAAGCGCATGAGTACGCCGAGGCGGAGAAGTCCAAACACGATCTGAAGCACGCCCGCCAGCAACCCGGCTGCAAAGAGATAAGGTAGCCCGTGTGCGTGGACGAGGGGGGCCGCCACGAGTGCCACTGATCCTGCTGCAGCCGAGATCATGGCAGGACGCCCGCCGGTGAAGGCTATGACAATGCCGATGATAAAGGATGCGAACAAACCGACCTGAGGATCGATCCCGGCGACGAAGGAAAAGGCGATGACCTCAGGGATCAAGGCGAATGTCGCGACCGCTCCCGCAAGCATTTCGCGCATAGGAGCGGCGGACCAATCCCGACGGATGGAGGAAAATCGCATTTGATGAGTTCTCGCAAAGCATGTCGAACGCGCTCTTTCGCGCGGTTTTGGAGATGGCATGCAGGTTTGCGTGGTCTGGCGGATCGGCGGCCAGAAGAGCCACCCGGAGTTTCACCGGGTCCGTGGTGAGTGATTTTTTATGACGTCATTTGTTCCGCATTGCAACATCGAAAACTGCATGGGCACAACTGGCGAGGATGGTCCTTCACCTTTGTCCGCCGTTCTCACCTTTGCAAGAGCCCGCACCATTTGCCGACCTCAATGATTCGCCCAAGCGCACCAGGCACTTCCTTCAGTCAGGAGCTTGGGAAAGGATCTTCGTTCCGGAGATCGCTGAGGAGCTCTATCAGGCGCGGTGCCATATCTCGGATCTCAGTCAGGTGAATGGTGCTCAATCGCTTCAGGATGTCCGCGGCCCGGGTGGTAAGTGCAAGTGTTTGGCGGCGCTTGTCGGCAGGATCGGGCTCCCGCGTGACATAGCCGGCTGATACCAGTCGCTCGACAAGTTCGGATGCAGTGTGCGGCGCGATGAGCAGGCGATCTGCGAGGACCCCAACTGACAGGGGTGTGTCGCCGCGGTAGCCTTTCATTGCCAGAAGCGCCTGGTGTTGCTGACTGGGGAGCCCTTCCTGCTGGGCAGCCGACGTCGAAAACTCCGAAAACCGGCGCAAGATGTAGCGCAGATTGGCAAGGGCCTCGTAGTCGGCGTCAGTGATTTCGTCTCTCTTTTTCGTCACGTGCTTTGGCACCAAAAGTGGTTTGCTGGCCTCGTGCTTACCTGCTGAGGTGCGGTCTGCCAACACCGGTTTGATTTATATCGTATCACGATATAACAGGGCCGCGGGCATTGCGCCCTCGGTCCACCGTTGCAACAGGTCTCTCGATGCAAACGAAACTTCCTCACTCACGCCAGCACGATTTCATGGGCGGACTTGCTCGCCGCGAGGCTGGCGATTTCACGACAGACAGGCGCGTACTTCTGCTGATCGGAATGGCGCTGATCGTCGGTACCGGTGGGGCCTTTGCAGCCTGGCTTCTCGTCAATCTCATCGCCCTTGCGACCAACTTTATCTGGTTCGGGCGGGTGAGCGCCGAGGAGGCGCGGATTGCCGACGTCGTCTTCTCGCCATGGATGGTCTCGATCCCCGTCGTTGGCGCGCTCGTCATCGGCTTGATGGCACGCTTCGGCTCGGAGAAGATCCGGGGACACGGCATACCCGAAGCGATCGAGGCAATCCTCATTGGCGGCAGCCGCAGGTCAGCGAAGGTGGCCGTCCTGAAACCACTGTCGTCGGCGCTTTCAATCGGAACCGGCGGGCCGTTCGGGGCGGAGGGGCCGATCATCATGACCGGTGGGGCGATCGGTTCGCTGTTTGCGCAGTTTTTCCATATGAGTGCGGCGGAGCGAAAGACCTTGCTGGTTGCCGGCGCGGCGGCTGGCATGACGGCGATTTTCGGCTCACCGGTTGCCGCCGTCATGCTTGCGGTAGAGTTGCTCCTGTTTGAATGGAAACCGCGCAGTTTCATTCCTGTCGTCGTCGCGGTCTGTGCCGCTGTGACCTGGCGTCCGCTGTTGTTCGACGTCGGTCCCCTGTTTCCAACGCATTTCCAGGTAAGTCTTCCTTGGTGGGGTATCCTGGTTTGTGCGGGGGTGGGGATTGTCTCCGGTCTTCAATCAGGCCTGCTCACGACACTGCTCTAGAAGGTCG
Source organism: Ensifer sp. 4252 (assembly GCF_050434565.1). Taxonomy (NCBI): domain Bacteria; kingdom Pseudomonadati; phylum Pseudomonadota; class Alphaproteobacteria; order Hyphomicrobiales; family Rhizobiaceae; genus Ensifer; species Ensifer sp. 4252. The sequence goes on along the minus strand of NZ_JBNDIU010000021.1, from coordinate 19,620 downwards.
AGGATCTGTTCGAGCGATTGCCAGTCCACTGGATGTGGTGGCCGGCGCTCGGAGGCCTTGCGGTCGGACTTGGCGGACTGATCGAACCTCATGCGCTCGGTGTCGGCTACGATGTCATCGAAGGATTGCTGCATAACAACCTACCGGCTTCGACGGTGATCGCCATTCTCATCCGGCACGTCAGGCGGTGTGCTCGCACCGCTACTGATACTTGGGGGTGCCCTTGGATGGCTGATTGGTTTGGCGCTCCCAGGAGATCCGGGGTTCTGGGCGCTCCTTGGCATGGCAGCGATGATGGGCGGCACGATGCGTGCGCCGCTTACCGGAACGTTTTTCGCCATTGAGATCACCGGCGATCTCGGCGCACTCGTTCCCTTGCTGGCTGCAACGATCGCCGCCTATGCCGTGACCGTACTGTTGCTGCGGCGCTCGATACTGACTGAGAAAATTGCGCGCAGGGGACAGCACATCACCCGCGAATATGGCGTCGATCCGTTCGAGTTCACCCGCGCCCGCGACATCATGGTCAACGCCGTCGACACTTTGCCGGCGACCATGAGCGTCGAGGACGTTTGCGCGCATTTTGCCAAGGCGGACAAGGCCCACCGAACCTACCCGGTCGTCGACGAGGGCGGCGCGCTCATAGGCATAGTATCCCGCGCCGAGGCGCTGCGGTGGCAACGGGACCCCGACGTTAGGGCTGAATTGTTGAAAGACAAGATATCAGATACATCGCTTCCGATCGGGTACGCAGACGACACCGTTGGACATATCGCAGATATCATGATTGCGAACGACATCGCTCGAATTCCCGTCATCGATCCGGTATCCAGGCAAGTGGTCGGCCTCGTCGCGCGAAAAGATCTTCTCCGGCTCAGGCAGGCACAGAAATCTTCCGAACTGGAGCGGCGGCCGTACCTTTGTAGGACGAGTGGTTCAGGGTGATGAACAACTCAGTGTCGTCGATTGTCGTTAGTGGAGGTGGCGCTTTCCAAGACGACAATGCCCGAGTAGAGCACCGGTGTGCCTTGGCGATCACGGAAGCACCTTCCGAAAGCAACGACTGAAACGTAGCGGCCACCACGCGTCCTGACGCGGTAGGCAGATTGTTGCGCCCGCCCGCCAACAATTGTCTCGGTAATCTTTTTGCCAAACGTGGCCGGTCGTGGGGGGGGGGACGCGGTCGAGGAAGGATTTGAGGGGCAGTCCGCCTTTGGCTTCCTCGGCGACAAGGCCAAAAAGCTCCGCCAAGGCCGCCATGCCTATTGCCGAGATCGGGCACGGCCTAGGGGCACGGACGAGAAGCTGCGCCGCCCATCCTTCAAGGGCTGCAAGAGGCGGCGGACAATGATGAATTCCCGTGTTTAGTGCTTTGGTAATGACGTGATTACAGAAGAGCTGCTTGTCAAGCGGTTGTGATGCGAAGCGGAAGTAATATTAGACGATGCTCATTGACAAAGTTGCTACTCGGCTCGAGCATTGTCCCCCGGCGTAGACCATGGAGGTGACCATGTCACAGGCTTTTTCGACTTCGATAACAAGACGAAGCGTGGTCGCAGGGCTAACGCTGACCGCTGCTTCTGTGACTGTTTTGGCGGGCGCGGATAACGCGCAGGCCAATCAAACCACACCTGAAAAAAGCCTGTACGAGCGACTCGGCGGAGTCTTTGCCATCGCGGCGGTGGTGGATCATTTCAGCGACGCCGTCATCGAGAATCCTATTGTCGGCCAGAAGTCCGAAAACCCGCAGTTGCGCGAATGGCATACCAAAAACCTCGGAAGGCTGCCCGGCCTCAAGTTCATGCGAACGCTGTGGGTTTGCAACGTTTCAGGTGGACCCTTTCAGTATACGGCCACCAAGCCTGGCGCGACGCCGCTCGGCCTTGAGGCGGCCCATCGGGACCTGCGCATCTCCCCCGTCGAATTTGATGAGGTCGCCGCGGAACTCGGACGGACCCTGGACTTCTTCAAGGTCCCCGAACCGGAGAAGGCCGAGGTTCTGGCGGCCTTCGCCGCCCACAAAGGCGAGGTCACCGCGGGCTAGGTCGCTGCTGACCCTCCTGCATGCCCGAAGCTGGACAATCCCGCCTATCTTTCGCTGGGCGGGATTGTTAATGCGCGATAGGCCTTGTGTACGGTCCGCTGACTTCCACTTACCGAGGGCGCGCGCGACCCCCATCTCAGCGATTGCTAAGTTTTGCGTCTTGTTGGTCTGAAGCGCCAGGGACGCCAGCCTGCGCCTCCAAGTCAATGCAGGAGTCGTCGCCTCCGCGCTCTGGAAAATGCTTCCCCCGTCTTTTCATTCTCCCGCATTGTATCAACGTGTGCCTGTATCAGGTCGATCAATCCGAGTGTGGCCTCTTGTTGGCTTCAGCCAGCGGCAGCAGCACGCTCGATGAGTATCTGGAATGCCGCCTCCATCGCTTCCTCGCAATCGATCAGTCGATCAGGGCGGTTCATCGGGCGCTTCGGTGGGGCGACATCGGCAATCTGCAAGGCAATCCTAATTGAAGGCGCCTGTCTCCCGGGCCCCGGGATGCCGGTGCCGGCGGTGCAGCCGAGCACCCACAAAATCCGTAGTCTACCCAGCCGGCATATTGGGTGATGTCGGCGTCGGGGTAACCCAACCCCCAGCGGGTCTACGCATCCGTTTACATGGCAGGCCCTGCCAAATAGATGCGTCGCGAATTGTGAGGTCGACGGTTCAGATCCGCTCAAGACGAGGGATCGGAAGACGTCCCGGAGTGACGGCATGTTGCCGGATTCCGATCGTCTCAGTCGGGTGGAACTTTGCCGTTCGACTCGCCTACACACGCGGGCAACGTAACGACCATTCCTTCACTTATCGGCTTCCCCCTGCCCAGACAAGCAGGATTGTGACTGCGAAAATTCAAGTGTTCCGCGACACCGAGAAGCTGCGGTGCCTGCGCGAGCCCTACGTGGTAGAATGAAGGCGGCGGTCTCATCACGGCATCGAAAAGGTGGACAGAGCTATGGACAGGCGGCTCACCGCGATCCTTGCCGCCGATGTGGTCGGCTACAGCCGACTCATGGGAGCGGATGAGGTCGGCACGCTGGCCCGGCTGAAGACCTGCCGCCGGGACCTGGTCGATCCCGCCGTCGAGGAGTTCCACGGCCGCATCATCAAGCTCATGGGAGATGGCGCACTCGTCGAGTTCGCGAGCGTTGTCGATGCTGTCCAGTGTGCCGCCGAGGTCCAGCGGCAAGTGGCCAGCAACGACCAGGGAGTATCCGAGACCCAGCGAATTCAGTTCCGCATCGGTATCAATCTCGGTGACGTTATTGTCGAAGGCGATGACATCTACGGCGACGGCGTCAACATAGCCGCCCGTCTGCAGGCTTTGGCTGATCCCGGCGGCATTTGCATATCCGGGAGCGCGTTCGACCAAGCAGTGCACAAGGTCGACGTCGGCTTCTCAGCTCTCGGGGAGCAAAAACTGAAGAACATAGCCGATCCGATTCGCGTCTATCGCGTTCTGCTGGACCCCTTAAAGGCGGGCAAGGTCGTCGCGGCCCCGCGGGCTGGACGGCAGGCTATGATGCTGGCAACGCTCGCAGCGCTGTTGATCGCGAGCACCACGATTGTCGTCCTATGGCAATGGCCGTTTGCGCCGCCACGCCCAACCATCGCGGTGCTTCCTTTCGTCAATTTGAGTGGCGACCCCGGCCAGGACTATTTCACCGATGGCATCACCGACAACCTGATCACCGATCTCGCCAGGCTTTCGCACCTCGACGTCATCTCCCGGAATTCGGTCTTTGTCTACAAAGGCAAGCCCGTCGTTTTGGCAGAAATCAAACGCGATCTCGGTGTGCGCTTTGTCGTTGAGGGCAGCGCGCAGCGAACCGGCGATCAAATCCGCGTCAACGCGCAACTGATCGATGCGGCAAGCGGCGACCATCTGTGGGCCAACCGATTTGGCCGAGGCGGGGCGGATGTGTTTGCCGTGCAGGACGAGCTCAGCAGGCAGATCGCCGAGGCGCTCGGCCTGACGCTGACTCCGTCCGAGGCCGAGCGGATTGCGCGACCGCCGACCGCCAATCTCGAAGCATACGACTACTACCTGCGGGCCGTGCAGGCGACGCGGACTGGCCGGCGTTCCCGGATGTTGGAGGGGCTGGCGCTCTTTGACAAAGCGGAGGCGCTCGACCCCGGTTTTGCCGAGGCCTTCGCCGCCGACGCGCACGCTACCGCCTATGTTTGGCGAAGCGCCTACGACGACGTTCTCCAGAGCGCGCTGGCGCGAAAAAGGGCCTACGACAAGGCAAGTCTCGCGCTGGCCCTCGACCCCGAGCTTTCATCGCCGTACGCCGTTCTCGCCGTCATGCAGGTCGTGGACCGCCGCTACGAGCAGGCGATCACCTCGGCGCGGAAGGCAGTGTCGCTTGGACCCGCCGATGCCGACGCTCATATGGCCTTCGCATACGTTCAACTGGTCTCCGGTAATCATGCCGAAGCCGCTGCGGCCGTCGAGGCGGCGCTCAAGCACGATCCAAACCTCTCCGCCATCGGCAGATACACTGCTGGCCTGGTGTTTTATCTGCAGCGCGACTACGCGAAGGCCATTGACAATTTCGAACACGCCCGAAATGGTTCGCCGGGGAACGGCGAGTTCGTTACTCCTCTCGCCATGGCCTATGTCCGTGCCGGCCGCCTCGATGACGCCCGCGCGGCTGTCGCCGAGGGAATCCGCCTTCAGGCCGGGCGCGATTGCCTTGCAGGCTGGCGGCTCGGCCATGCCCACTTCCGCGAGCAGGATTTGATGTTTATTCTCGATGGCCTTCGCGAGGCCGGCCTGCCGGAATGGCCGTTCGGTTTCAAGGCCGACGAGCGTGATCGGCTGAACGGTGACCAAATTGCACGCACCGTCATGGGCAAACTGCTGCGGGGTAAGACCGAGCCCTCGGGAAGCCCGGCAATCATGCAAATCGGCCTCGATGGCAACGCGGCGTTCCGCTCGGCGACGCAGTTGATGACCGAAACGGTTTCCATCAATGGAAACATGCTCTGCGAGCAAAGCGAGAATGCATTCGGTCAAGCTGATTGCGGTCCGGTCTACAGACGTGCCAACTCGCCCGACGAGACCGTCTACGCCTACGTGAACTCTACAAAGGTCTTCTATTTCTCGCCCGTGAAATAGATGCGGCCGATCTTCGGTCAGTGATACTGATCCATTTCCAGATCGGCCGCCACCTTCGGCCAATTGCCGTCTGCCTTCGCCACGGCGTCTTCCGCGTTGGCGGCGAACCCCTCCGCATGCTTCTTGTCGTAGATCAGGTAAAGCTTGCCGTCGATGATCTTGAAAGCTTCCGGATCGATATTGACCGTGACCGACCCATAGATAACCTCGCCCGCGCAGTAGCCGCCATACTGAGGCGTGTATTTGAGCGGTTCGCTAATGAACATCTCGCGGTGCTTGGCATTGGCGAAATGCCACGGCGTCCCCAGCCATTCGTAGGAGAACTTCTCCGAACCCTTCGTCGCTTTGCCTTCGGTAAAATAGGCGACCGTGTCGTATCCCATGATAGCCACACCGCCGAAGTAGCCCGTGTTTACCGAGTCGTCGGCGAAAGCAGGCGACCCAGCGGCGACCGTTGCCATAGCGAGAGCGAATACCGCCGCAGAGCGACTGATCCGTCGCTCACCGCTTCTGGTCACTGCATCCATCTGTGCCTCCTGTTCAATCGTGGAGTTCCATGCACTTCGCATAATCTTGGTCGCCGAGGAGGCTGGCCGGAGGGCAGGTCGCGCCATGCCGCTTGAACAGCCGGACGATGTCCGTGTTGCCCTTCCAGAGCGCCCTCGTGATCGGGGTGTAGCCATGAACCTCGGCGTGACCGACATCGGCACCCTTGGAGATCAGAAACTCGGCAAGTTCTACGTGGTTTTCCTCACCTGCTACCATCAGCGGCGTCACGCCCGCCTTGTTGGCCGCGTCATCGAGCGTCGCTCCGTGGTCGAGCAACAGCTTGCTGATCGGCAAGCTGCCGGAAAAGGCCGCGGCATGAAGGGGCGTAAAGCCGCCGACGTTGCGCACCATGACATCGGCATCCTTGCCGATCAGCAATTCGGCTATGGCGAGCTGGCCTGCCAGGGCGGCGTTGATGAGAGGCGTTGCCTGATCGCGTGCCCGGCTGTCCACATTGGCACCCGCGGCCAGGACCCGCTCGACGGCGGCGGTGTCTCCCGCCGCAACTGCATCGAACAAGGGTTGACCCGCGGCCGCCATTGTCGCCGCGAAAAACAACGCTACCGATGCAAGTAATCGGCGCATGGCTCCACCTTGGTCGTTTCCAATGAAAAATAGCACGTGCGCCGACCTTTGGGTAGGACAGTGTGTCCAAGATGGCAACAACCAGGCTTCGTGGAATAAATCAGTGTCGGCTCTTTCACGACGTGGACACTTTAGGCGGGACAGTCCTCAGCAGACCCCATAGAGCAGCGGACCAGCGCCGACTGCGGACAGAAGCAAGCACGCGGCGAGGGATTAAGCTCACAAGGGATTGACGCAATGCCCGTTACAGAAGATCGCATAATGTATTAACGGGACCTGTTAGATGTACACCTTCCAAGCCCCTCCCACGGCTCCAAGGAACGCGCTCGCGACCATTCTGCCCTTCGACAGCCGCGAGCTCGCCGTAGCAAGTAGTTGAGCCCGAGCCCGAGCCCTCAATCCGCAACTTTCCGTACGAGCGAACTCACCGACGCGCAGAAAGTGTCCCTTCACCCAACCATCGAGATAATCTCGGAGCCGATCCACAGACGAGCTTTTCAAGAATTGCGACCGATAGCTTCATCTGCAGGCGGCGCCTATTCCGGTGTGACCCTGATCGCGCCGCTTGCCTCTCTACGTTCAATAATTTGTGGGTTTTCATCGGCGCGTTGAATACCAGATTTTACTGAACGCCGCAAAATCAGTTCACTAAAAATGTGCATTCAACGCTCTGTTGAACAACGAAATATGATGAACGTCGTATTGTTGTGGAGTGCTTGGTCGACAGTTCGATTCCCATCAAGGAAAGCAATGCGCGGAGGCCGCACCTCTCAAGTCCGCGCAAATTCCAACAGTGGCGCGATATCATGATTGTCCGCTGCGCGTAGGGCTGCGACGTAGCGGGTACGGAGTTCGCCAACATCAGCCAGAGTTTCGCCGCCCCAACTGAAACGTTCGCCACCCAGGCGTTCGATTAGAAGGTCGGCTGCTAATCGGGCGTGGCGGCCATTTCCGTTTGGAAAAGGGTGAATGGCGACTAGACGATGGTGAAACCTTATCGCAATCTCATCCGCCGGAAATGTCTGGTGCTCGATCCAATAGCGAACGTCGCTCAATAGGCTCGCGAGCTCCATTCCGATGCGGTAGGCTTGGACGCCGATGTTGCGCTCCGTCATTCGGAAGGCGCCGGCCCATTCCCAGACGTCGCCGAGCATCCGCTTGTGCAGCGTTCTCATGAACTCCTCGCTGAGCATTCGCTCAAGCGGCGCACGTCGGCGACCCCGTGCCCAGGCCGCGCCCTCGACGATATTCTCCTGCTCCGCTTCGTTGAGATCCCGGCGGTGCGTAATCCATGTCTGAAGGAGTCCGTCACGCTCGTGCGGTTCAAGGGGTGTCGCGTCTTCAGGCTCCTGAAACAGGTCTGTCATGGGTCGTTCCAGAGGTCGCGGTCGGAGAGCCTGTCGCGAATGTACGCCTGGACGCGGGATTCGAAGGCTGCATCGTCTGTGCCCTGGGCTTCTAGCCGCATTGTATGCGCGACGCGGTGAAGCTCGCGTGTTGCGATTTTCCGTGCGCGTGCCTCGACGGCCGCCTCGAGCGAGCTGTTGGGAACGAGTGCGTAGACGAGCGTGCAATCGAGCGCCTCGGCTGCGCGACGCAAGGTGTTCAGCTGAATCGTGCCGGCGGCTTCCGACTTCTCGATGGCTTCTACGGTTTGGGGCCGCACGCCAATGCGCGTGCCAAGCTGTGCCCCCGTCATCCCGAGCGCGTCACGTAGGGCGCGCACCCATCCTTTCGGCGGCGCTTTGAACCGATCGATTGGTTTAAGCGCCCAAAGTCGCTCATCAAGCCGGAGGCGCCCCCTTTTTCGACTGTCGCTTTTCATCCAGAACTCTCAGATTGTGAGCTGATCCTGACGTGATAGATATCAGAATACAGTCTGATATTCAAGTTGCTGACTCTAACCGTGATATGATATGGCGACTCAGATTCCAGTCTGTAGGCTGTGAATCAGAGGTAAATATCAGTCTGTAATCTGAATCCAATCATCTCGCTCAGGTGGTTCTAAGACGCGAAGTGGACGTTCGGTCGCGCCTCGGCCGAACGCACGCGCCGACGACCCCCTTCGTAAGTCCGAAATCCTTGGTTTCAGTCCCATCATTTCAGCTATAAGGTGGGAGACATCGCCCAAAGGGGATTCAAGGCCATTGCCCCCAGAGAAGAAGGACCGTTCGCTTGTTGCACTGGAACAGCGCGACGTAAGCACCGACCAGCGCATGTTCTCACCTTCCGTTGCGCGAAATTCGGCGCCGATCCTCGCGGTCCTAAAACGTGTCCTTCCAACACGTGGCGCCGTGCTGGAGATTGGATGCGGGACCGGCGAGCACGCCGTGTGTTTTGCGGGAGCAATGCCCAACCTCACCTGGCAGCCGAGCGATCCGGATGCCGACGCCCGCACCAGCACATCTAGCTGGATCAAATTCGCCGGGCTGAAGAATGTGCTGGCACCGCGGGATATCGATGTGTGTTCAGGACAATGGAGTGTCGAACAAACGGGGCATTTTGACGCCATCGTGTCGATCAATATGATCCATATCGCGCCATGGGCGGCAAGCTTAGGATTGTTCGCAGGAGCTGGCCGTTTGCTTCACGCTGGTGGGCTTCTTCTTCTCTACGGCCCATTCATGCGCGACGGGGCACACAACGCCCCCTCGAACGCTGCTTTCGACGCGGCTCTAAAGGAGCGCAACCCATCCTGGGGTGTGCGTGATATCGCTGATCTTGAACAAGTGGGTGAGGCCGCTGGACTTAATCTCCGCGAGACGATCGAGATGCCTACCAACAATATGTTGCTGGTCTTCTCTAGCGGTAGTGCCTGAACGACAAGCGGGCGCGAAAGAGACGTGGGCCCATAGCAGCATTCGCGCCCTTTGCTGCCGTTCGAGGTCGATCCGAGGACCGTGCGGCATGTGCTAGAATGCCGCCGAAGGAGGAACGCGACAGACGCACTGCGAGGGGCGGTGTGATCGAACCGGAATTCGCGCGACCGAGTGCCAACGTTGTGTTCTTGGAAGGGGAGACGAGGACTATGCCGACACCAGAGCAACCCAGCCTAATAGTTCGACAGAACTCCCCACAGAACACCGAGTTTCCGTTTGCGTCGCTCTCCGATTGGTTGATCCCAACCGAGCTGTTCTTCGTGCGAAACCATTTCCCCTCGCCGGACCTCGATGCGCGAGACTGGAGATTGCGCGTTGGCGGGGCGGTGGAGCGGCCGATCGAACTTGACCTCGACAGCATCAAGGCGATGCGGAGCACGACTTTCACCGCCGTCGTCGAGTGCGCAGGGAACGGCCGCGTCTACTATGTGCCCCCGAAGGAGGGGTTGCAGTGGCAGAACGGAGCCGTCGGCAATGCTGCGTGGACAGGTGTTCTTCTGCGCGAGATTTTGGAAATGGCGGGCGTTAAGCGAACCGCACGTGAGGTTCTGCTCGTGGGCGCAGACAGCGGCGTCGTCGACACGAACAGGAAAACGGCTTCTCCCGGCCCCATCGCTTTTGCGCGCAGTTTACCGATTGAGAAGGCCATCGCTCACAGCACGATCCTTGCCTATTCGATGAACGAGGAGCCGTTGACGCGCGATCACGGCTACCCGCTACGCGCGGTCGTGGGTGGCTGGTTCGGCATGGCTTGGGTCAAGTGGATCACGCATATCACGGTTGTGGAACAACCGTTCCTTGGCTACTGGCAGGCGCGCGACTATTTCCGTTGGGAGCGCAGCCTCGGGGAACCCAGGCTGGTCCCCCTCGCGGAGATGGAGGTCAAAGCACAGATCGCGCGACCCGTGCAAGGGGCGCGTCTCATCGCCGGCCAACCGTATCGGATTTTCGGAGCCGCCTGGAGCGGCGAGGCCGTTATCCGGCAGGTGCAGGTCTGCACCGGAGATGGTAGGGGCTGGCGCGAGGGAAGGCTCCTCGAACCAGAACGTCCCTTTGCATGGCGCTTGTGGGAGTACATGTGGACTCCTGAGGAAGTGGGGCGATATAAGCTGCGATGTCGCGCGACCGATGGGGCGGGGTGCGTGCAGCCCGACCTCCAGCGTTCCGACTGCGAGAGCTACGCGGCCAATTGGATCGTTCCGGTGGAGGTTACGGTCGTTCCCGAGCCACAGACCTACGAGGAGGAATTCGTGATCTAATCACCCGCATGGGGCGGAATGGCGGCTTGGCGCAACTGCAACCCGCGTTGTCACTGCGTCATGTCCGTTTTGCAGCAACGGCGGCCGGTGGCTCCATGACCAGTATGCGGGCGCAAAGCGGCCATCCGATGTGCCGCTGCTTCAACATCCGCGACGATCTTGTCTCTGCGGTAATACAGGTGACGGCCCGTCCCGAACAGCCCGAATTTATACTGCTCGAGGCCAGCGGAGTGGCGGACCCGTCGGGCATCGCACTCACCTTCATGGACGAGGACATGCGCGATCGAATCCGGTTGGACAGCATCATGTGCATCGTCGATGCGGAGCAGGTATTCCTGGCACCCGAACTGATGGAACTGAAGCTTCGCCAAGTGGCGTTCGCGGACATGCTCATTCTCAAGAAGGTCGATCTTGTCGCCCCGAAGGAGATTGAACGGATCAAGACATGGCTCGACGACCGGTTCCACCGCTATCGGCTCGTGCAGGCGTCCCATGGAAACGTACCGCTGGAAATCCTGCTGTCAGTCGGTCGGTTTGATCCGATGCAGCTCGACGCCATCCCCCCGGTCGAGGATTCCGGTCATTACCCGGACTGTCGCGATCACAATTGCGGGCATCGCCTCCATTATCGCAGGCATGACCCCCCGCAGGTTTTCCGCACGTGGAGCTACGAGACGACAGAGCCGCTTTCACTGAAAGCCCTGCGTGAGGCGGCGCGAAAACTTCCTGCCAACGTCTATCGATGCAAAGGCATCGTCCATGTCGCTGAAGAACCAGGCCGCCGGATCGTCCTTCAAGTCGTCGGCAAGCGGGTGGATATTGCGGTCGGGGACGAATGGAATGACGAGGAACCGCGAACCCGCATCGTAGCCATCGGAGCGCGCGATGGGGTTGATGGTGCGGCGCTGCGCCAGGTGTACGACCGATGCCGTGCGGAGTCGCCGCAGGTGCTCGCGCAGCCGGCGGCCTCGGCATGGATGACTGCCGCGTCCTAAAAGTGGAACGACAGCCGGGTGAACAGGCCATGCTGCGTGGCGTCATAGCGGAAGCCGCCGTCCTGATGGTCGGTGTAGAGCGCCCGGTAGCCGAAGGACGACGAGATCGTGTCGGTCCAGTTGTAGCCCACGGTGGCCGTCCCCTGCAGGGTGATGTCCGAAGCGATGCCGAACCCGCCGACATCGGCCATCACATCGACGAACCACCGGTCGTTGATGTCGTAGTGCAAAGCCATGCCGACGATGGGATCGACCCAGCTTTGCGAGCCGCTGCGGTTCGTTCCGGGAAAGAAGACGGGGTCAATCGAAATGTCGACCTTGTAGTCCTGGTAGCGCAGACCGCCAGTGGCGTAGAGCTGCATGTTTTGGACATTCACCGGCAGCTCGTAGCCGACCAGCGCCGTGAACAGGATTTGCTCCTGTTCGAACCCGACGTTGCCCCCGAAAGGCCCGACATCCGCATCTGCGGAAATCTTCGACCACATGACATCGGAGTAGAGCAGCCAGCTATCGCCAGTCGCCTGAAAAGACCCCGCAAACGCGCCCTCAAGGTGCTCGATGGCATCGAGTGCAGACAAGTTCACGTCGGCGGCTGGAAGCCCGCGGACGCCGATACTGCCGTCCAAGGCGGTGAACCAACCATCCAGCGCCACCTGGTACTTCCACCCGCTGTCGGTGGGAGGAGCACCGTAGATATCCGACGCGTCGGCGGCTGCCACTGGAGTGGTCGCGGCGAGCGCCACTGCAAGTACGAGATATCTGCTCTTGCCAGTCATCTGCGTATACATCCATTTCTGGTCCCGGGAATCGCCTATCGACGGATGATGAAGTCCGATATTAGCTGTGTCGAGAGAAAAGTATGAATGTTCGGGCTGACGCCCGTGGCTGACACGGCTCCGCAGTCCAACAAGGTCGATATGCTCATAGCACACCCCCCCGCCCGGTCGACCGTTCCCGGACAGGTGTTCACAGGTGAGCGGGCCCGGAAGCCGACCTACGCCCAGATCACCGTTTCCATTCCGCCGGGCGGAAAGGGCAAAGTCGGCGAAGTTGCTTAGCCGAAGAAACTGCCGTTCCAATCCGGCAACCGAAACATACTTGGCAGGCACCGGAATGGCGCGCAGATTGCTTGACAGACGTGAAAGCCGAAACTGTATTTTCCTTGAGGAGGAATGACGATGCAGGATTTGAGCAGTAGTCGAAGAAAACACGGCTTTGGGAGGGGTCTCCTCATCGGCCTCTTGGCAACTTGTTTCTCTCATCCGGCCTGGTCCCAGGAGGCCGTGCCCACCGACATCGGCGACATCGACAAGGAGAAGGCCGCGGGGGTCTTCGCCAAGCAGCGTGCCTACTCGCCCTACGCTGACAGGAACTTTCCGACGCGGCCGTTCTTCGGAGACACCCACCTCCATACCTCCTTCTCGATGGACGCCGGAGCGTTCGGTGCAAGGATTGGTCCCCGGGACGCCTATCGTTTCGCCCGAGGCGAACAGATCACCGCCTCGTCGGGCCAGCCTGCCAAGCTCTCCCGTCCTCTCGACTTTCTTGTGGTCGCGGATCACTCGGACAACATGGGTTTCTTCCCGGACCTGTTTGCTGGCAAACCGAACATGCTTGCCGACCCGACAGGTCGCCGATGGTACGACATGTTGCAATCAGGCCAAGGGGCCAATGCCGCGATGGAGATTATCGTCGCCTTCTCCCATGGGAAGTTCCCGAAGGACCTCATGTATTTTCCAGGTACGGACGCCTATCGAAGCGCGTGGCAGGAGACGATCGCTGCGGCTGAGGAGTATAACGAGCCGAACCGCTTCACGGCGTTCATCGGCTACGAGTGGACGTCGAACACAAACGGCAACAACCTGCATCGCAACGTCATTTTCCGCGATAACGGCGACAAGGCAAGCCAGGTCGAACCCTTCACCGTCTATCCGCCGATGGGCAGCGACAACCCTGCGGACCTCTGGAAATGGATGGCGGCCTACGAGCAGAAGACCGGGGGCCGGGTGCTGGCGATCGCCCACAACGGCAATCTGAGCAACGGCACGATGTTCCCAATCGTTGAGGCGTTCGGCAGGAAGATCGACGCGGATTATGTCCAGACGCGCGCGAAATGGGAGCGCCTCTACGAGGCGGCTCAGACCAAGGGAGCAGGGGAGTCCCATCCGTTCCTGTCTCCGAACGACGAGTTCGCAGATTTCGAAACATGGGACAAGGGCAATCTGGATGGCAGCGTGCCCAAGACCAAGGAGATGCTCGAATTCGAATATGCGCGGTCAGCCTATAAGAACGGACTGAAACTCGAAGAGCAATTCGGCACCAATCCATACAAGTTCGGGCTTATCAACAGTACCGACGCCCATACCGGCCTCACTGCCGTGGAGGAAGAAAACTTCTTCGGCAAAACCACACCGCAGGAGCCAAGCCCGCACCGCATGACCGCCGCTTTCATTGAAAATAAGAAATCGGGCGTCAGGATCATGGACTGGGAAGTATCGGCTGCAGGCTACGCCGCCGTGTGGGCCTCGGAGAATACCCGTGCCTCAATCTGGGATGCGATGCAGCGAAAGGAAACCTACGCGACGACAGGCCCACGCATGGTTGTTCGCTTCTTTGCCGGTTGGGATTTCGAGCCTAAGGATGCGCAAAGCCGCATGCCAGCGGATGTCGGCTACGCGAAGGGCGTCCCTATGGGCGGCGACCTTGCCGCAGCACCCGCAGGCAAGGTTCCGACGTTCCTGGTTGCGGCTCTCAAAGACCCGATTGGAGCTAATCTTGACCGCTACCAGATCGTCAAGGGATGGCTCGACAAAGATGGCAACGCGCAGGAGAAGGTCTATGATGTCGCGTGGTCCGATGACCGAAAGTCAGGGTCAGACGGAAAACTGCCGTCAGTTGGCGATACCGTTGACCTGGCGACAGCAACATGGACGAATTCGATCGGTGACCCGGAGCTGATCGCGGTCTGGAAAGATCCGGAATTCGACCCGGCGCAGCGGGCATTCTACTATGGCCGCGTCATCGAGATTCCGACACCGCGCTGGACCGCCTACGATGCCGTCCGTTTCGGCGTCAACCCTTTGCCGGGGACGAAGATGACGCTGCAGGAACGCGCCTTCACGTCGCCGATCTGGTACAACCCGTCATGAAGGACGGTGACAAACCGCGATTGTATTCGATTGCGGCGGCCACGCTAACTGCTGCGTCACTCTTGCTCAGCCCCCCAGCATTCGCTCACGACGCTGCAGGCGTCGCAGGGGGGGGCGCGTCAGGCTTCATGCATCCGCTGCTGGGATGGGATCACATCGCCGCGATGGTGGCGGTCGGCATCTGGGGGGCGTTTCTCGGTGCGCCCGCAATCTGGGTACTGCCCGTCGTGTTTCCGATGGTCATGGCGTTTGGTGGTGCGCTCGGCATTGTTGGCGTGCCGCTTCCAGGCGTCGAGCTGGGTATCGCGCTGTCGGCTATCGTACTGGGCCTGATGGTGGCACTGGCGGCGCGTCCGCCAATATGGGTCGCGGCACTCTTCGTCGGGGCATTCGCGATTTTCCACGGTCACGCGCATGGCACGGAACTGCCCGCCGCGGCCGACGGCGTGGCCTTCGCAGGCGGCTTCGTGCTGGCGACCGGTCTTCTCCATCTGTCAGGGATCGCGCTCGGGCTGCTCACGAAATGGGATTTCGGCAGGCTCGCAATTCGCGCACTGGGTGGAGGCATCGCGGCGGCGGGCGTGGCATTCCTCGCAGGTGTGGCATGAAACGCGGTCTGGCCACGGCTTTTCTGTTCGTCGCAACCGTCGGACCTGCGTCCGCGCATAGTCCCGTGAAGGGGATCGGCGTCTTCTACACCGGGATGCTGCATCCCTATCTTGTGCCCGGACATCTGCTGGTACTCCTGGCGCTGGGACTGATGATCGGTCAGCATGCGCCGACCAGCAGCAGGTATTCGCTACTGTCTTTCGTTGTCGCGCTTGCTGGTTCGGCAGCTTTGGTGTCGTGGCTCCCGGTCGAGGCTCCACCCGAGAGAATTCTCCTTATGGTCGCGCTATTCGCAGGCCTGATGGTCGCTGGATCGGTGGCTCCCGGCGTCCTGCTTTCGGTCCTGTTAGCGATTGTCGCTGGCGCAGTCCTGGGAGCGAACAGCGGCCCCGAGGGAGTCCTGCCCGAGGAGGCGTGGCTGGCTTTCGCCGGAACGTTGTCAGGAGCAAGCCTCGCAACCCTTTACTGCGGTGGACTTTCAGCCTGGCTCAGCCGTTTCCCGTCGTGGCAAGCAATCGCCGTGCGCGTCCTCGGCTCGTGGACGTCCGCCTGCGCGCTTATCGTCCTTGTTTTCGAATATGCCAGGACCGGAGCGGTCACATGAGCCCGTTGCGCAAAATTCTCACTGAACCACTGGCGCAGTTTTTCTTTCTGGGTGCGGTCGTGTTCGGTCTGTATTCCGTGATGGACCGTTCGCCTCCGGCCGGGGACAAGGGGGTGATCGAGGTCGGCGAGGGCCAGCTCGCTCAGTTGTTCAAAACCTTTTCCAAGACCTGGCAGCGCCCGCCCACCGAAGCGGAATTGACAGGTCTCATCGACAGCTTTGTAAAGGAGGAGGTGTTCTATCGTGAGGGCCAGAAGATGGGCCTCGATCAGAACGACACTGTCTTTCGCAGGCGCATGCAGCAGAAAATGGAATTCCTGCTGGAACCAAGTGCCGAACAACTGACGCCGAAGCCCGGCGAACTTGAGGACTATCTCAAGGCGCATGAGGACAAATATCGGCGTCTGCCGCAACTTGCTTTCCGGCAGGTCTTCTTCAAGAGCGATCGTCCTGGCGACGGAGGTGAGACGTCGGCGACCACCGCTCTGAAAGTCTTGCGGCGTGCACCTGAGACGGGTGGCACTTCTCTCGGCGACACGACGCTTTTGCCCGGCCGAGTGGATCTGACCGACGCCGATATGATCGCAACGACCTTCGACGAGCAGTTCGTCAAGGTGCTGTCATCCGCGCCGACGGGGCAATGGTTCGGCCCCGTCCGCTCGCAATATGGCGTTCATCTCGTATTGATCGAGCAGAGAATCGAGGCGAGTGCGCCATCGCTTGAAGGCGTCAAGGTCGCTGTCCAGTTGGATTGGGAAAGCGAGAGGCGGAGGGAAATCGCCGCGCGGCGCTATGATGAAATGAAGAGGCGGTATGAGGTCAGGGTTCTCCGGCCGACCGACATGCAGAGACCGCCAGTCGAGATAACGGAGGCACATTGATCCGTTTCCTGAATCTTGTTGCCGCATGCTTCCTTCTGCTGGCGTCGGCCGCACGGGGACATGAACTGCGCCCCGCATTTCTCGAGATCAATGAGATCGCGCCGGCCCGCTATGCGGTCACATGGAAGGTTCCAGCGCGTGGCGATGCAAGGATGGCTCTCTATGTCAGGTTACCCGAGACTTGCAGGCAGGAGGTCGAACCTGTTGGCGGTTTCATAGAGACCGCCTATGTCAGCCGCTGGCAGACGGAGTGTGTCGGCGGGCTGGCGGGGCAGGTGATCTCCATCGACGGCCTGTCATCGACCTATACCGACGCCTTGGCGAGGATTGTCAATCTCGATGGCACCACGCAAACCAGCCGGGTTTCGCCTGACTTCCCGGACTTGACGGTGGCGGCATCTCCTACCAGCATGGATACGGCAAGAACGTACTTCCTTCTGGGCGTCCAGCACATCCTGTTGGGTATCGATCATCTATTGTTCGTCTTTGCGCTGCTGTTGTTGATCCGCAAACCCCAGGCACTCCTGGTTACCGTCACCTCGTTCACGGTGGCGCATTCGATCACGCTCGCCTTTGCCGCCTTGGGCATCGCGTCCGCACCGCAGCCGCCCGTCGAGGCGCTGGTAGCGCTCAGCATTATGTTTGTGGCTTCCGAAATCGTCCGTTCCGGTCGCGGCGGCATTCATCTTTCCAGCCGCTATCCTTGGTTGATCAGCTTTCTGTTCGGTCTTCTGCATGGTTTCGGCTTCGGCGGTGCGCTGCGCGAAATCGGTTTGCCCCAGAAGGATGTTCTGCTCGCGCTGCTCACTTTCAACCTCGGCGTTGAGGTGGGACAACTTTTGTTTGTCGCGATTGCGCTCCTGGCGCTGGCTAGCATGAGGCTATTGCTGGCCCTCGACCTTTCGCGCTTGCGGTTAGGGCTCGCATATCTGATTGGAACGCTGTCCGCTTTTTGGTTCCTCCAGCGCATTTCGGGATTTGGATAAGGGCTTGCTGTTTGGATGACTGCTGTACGGCCTAGCCGCAATCAAGCGGGATGAGTTGCGCGTCTCTGGCAGGGGCAGATGCTGGCTCCCGTAAGCTCGCGAATGGTGGAAGGAAACGTCTTCCGCTAATCCTCCAGCCGGCACTTGCTGTTGGAGACGAAAAGCCCGTCGATGAGTTTCAGCGACTACGCCGAGGTCTTTATCCGAGCGCTGCGTACAGTTTGGATTTACCGCCCTCCAAGCCAGGGCCCTCAGCGAGCTCGCCTGAGACCTGTTAAGGTGGTCGACGACGAGGATGCGGCCGAGCCGCCACTGGCGCCGCGGCAGCTCAGCCCATGGGACGCTCAAACCTCGCCAACAGGGAATAGGGCAAAATTACCGGCACGAATCTGTTGCAGATTCCCTCGCACGCTCGCTCCGGGCTCGAAGAGGGCGGCGTGATCGAGGTGGGTTCGCCGGGACATGGTGTGGTCGAATTTCGGACGCGAGATGAATACTTTCATCGTCAAGCTGCGAACCGGTGGATGTGTGCGGGCGAGGAGGACGCGGCGTTAGCTGGGACGCTTTTGGGCGAAGGGAGCGATCTCCGTTCTGGTATTGTGCCTCTAAGATCGCGTAATGTATCGACTGTAACTGCGCGCCATCTTTCCGGGTAGTATGGTCCTAGGATAGCATCTCGAGGCCATGCTTTTGTACGATAGAAAGTAGCTGTAGTGCTGGTGCGCTCGGCCGCTTCGCGCCCGTTTCCCATTTTTGCACGGTGGACTCGCTGGTATTGAGGAAGCGCGCGAAGACTGGCTGGCTTACGTGATTGTTCTCGCGCAGCGCCTTAATCTCACCCGGCCTCAGCTCCTGAGGGATGGACAGGCAAGTCTCATCGAAGGTCTTCATGGTTTTCTTGTCGATGGTGCCCGCCGCATACATATCTTCGACGGCGCTGTGGATCGCCTCAAAGGCATCGCTTTTAACCCTGCGCTTAGTCGCCATGGCAAATCTCCAATAGGGCGCCGGTCACCATTTCGGCATCACGCTCGGCCTGTGTCTTGTGCCGATAGAGTCGGCGAGCTTCCGAAAAGCCAGGAGCTCGTCGTCATCGATGTTTGCGCGGTCCTTCTTCGCAAACAGATAGGCAAACACCCAAAACTCACCGGCTTTCGCCACGACGATCGAACGATGCATGTCGTCGTTGAGCCGCTTCTTGAACACGCCGCCACCGAGATCATCAGCCTGTCCGCTTGCGACTTCTAAATCGCCTTGCAAAGGGCCTTGTCGGAGATCCGCGCTTTCTTCGCTGCCTTGGAAAACCACGCCGTTCTGAAAGTCCGTTCTGACATCGTTTTATATGCACTGGGTGCTACACCTATCAAGGTCTTTGGCTGAAACCTCTGTCTTGGCTGTAGCCCTTTATCGCCGTATCGCTGAACCTTTCAGCTAGGCAAGAAGCCGTGTGTACGGAGCCGGGGCACTTCATCACGCAGCGTTTCGGTGACCGGCCGGAACTCCAGACCCAATTCTCGTGTGCTCTTCGCACAATCGTAGCGAGAGCGGTCATTCTCCAAGTCAACTGTTCGCGCCATGGCCCAACTCAGCTTGTCCAGTAATGGCCGGTAAAGCTGGGTGAATGCGTGGCTCGCGGAATAGAGGGAAAAGCAGAGCATCCCGGCGACGCCGCGATGGTCGTCTGGCTTCGTCATGGCGATCTCCTTTCCGCACAAGTAATTCGCGCACGATCTATTTGCCAGCGGTTGACATGGTCAATTCAGAAACATATAGATTGTACGCAAATAAATCGTACACAAATAAATCGGACGCAAATAAATAACTGCCTCACGCCTGAACCTAGATCCCAAGCCATGAAGGATATCGTCATGTTCAAACTCGCCGCCACCCTTGCCTTTGCCGCAGCTCTCCTGTCCGGCAGTGCAATTGCCCAGCCCGCAAAGCCCACAGTCATTCTCGTCC